>DATKQM010000001.1:0-10000 GCA_035532735.1 Acidimicrobiales bacterium
CCGCGTTCCTGGCGTTCTCAAAACGCGATCTCCCCGCCGTCGAGACGGTGCTGGCGGCGTTCCTGCTCATCTCGAGCCTCGACGCGGTGCGTTTCATCCCGTACTTCGCCATTGCGTGGTGTGCGCTGGCGGCGGGTTGCCCCCCCATTGAAGAAGAGCGTCTACGCCCGAGCCTGATCGTGTGGCCGCTCGTCGCGGTCCTGGGGCTCTCGTTCCTCCACGGCCCGTACTACCCGGCCGCCAAGCCGGCCACGAGTGTCCCGGTCCGGGCCGTGGCCTATCTCGAGCACCACCGGGGCCGGATCTTCTCGACCTATCTCTGGAACGACTACCTGGACTGGGTGGGCCGGCCCGTCTTCGTCGACGGCCGCACCGAGCTCTACACCGACAACGGCATCTTGTCGCAGTACCTCGAGGTCGCCGATCTCACCACCGACCCCGACCCCGTCTTGCGCGCTCACGGCGTCGAATACGTCCTGTGGCAGCCCGGGACCCCTCTGGCGCTTTTCCTCCAGCACGACACGCACTGGCGCGAGGTGTGGCGTTCGCGCCAGGCCGTGGTCTTTCGCACCCAACGCGCGCAAACGGCTCAGCCCGGACATCCGGGCTGAGCCGTTGCTGTGTTACCGAGTGCTGAGCGAAATCAGCCGCCGGTGCCCAACGGGTTGTTGACGGAGCTGCCGACGCTGTTGAGCGTGTTGGCAACCGACCCGCCCAGGAAGTGCAGAGCCACCAGAGCCACGACGGCGATGAGGGCGAGGAGCAGCGCGTACTCGACGAGGCTGGCTCCCAACTCATCCCTGCGGTTCCACGTGGCGCGGATCGGGTTGATCACGTGCATCACGAGAGAGACGATGTTCACGGTTTCCCTCCTTTCGTGGTGTCTAGAGCGAATAGTGGATGGTCCACCCGTTCGGTTAGGTACCGGTGGGGTTGTTGACGGAGCTGCCGACGCTGTTGAGCGTGTTGGCGACGGACCCGCCCAGGAAGTGCAGAGCCACGAGGGCCACAACAGCGATGAGGGCGAGGAGCAACGCGTACTCGACCAGGCTGGCGCCCAGCTCGTCCCGACGGTTCCAGGTGGCGCGGATCGGCTCGATGACGCGCACCACCAGAGTGAAGATGTTCACGGTTCCCCCTCTTTTTCGATTCCAACCTTGATCCCACTATCGGGGAATTACCCCTGGATCGCCATAGGTCGAGAGGCCCAAAAGTCACTCTGTGCAGCCAAAACGTGGGTCGGAGGTCCTACCGCAACCACGGGCTGTCGCTGTCAGTACGACAGGCAGTACGACACGCAGTACGACAGGCAGTACGACAGGCAGTACGACAGGCAGTACGACAGTCGGTCGAGAGTCAGTCGACCACGCTCAGTCCATGCGGATGAGTCCCATGCGCATGGCCTTCAAGACAGCCTGGGCCCGGTCATGGGAGTCGAGCTTCTGATAGATCGACGACAGGTGGTTCTTGACGGTCTTGACGCTGATGAAGAGCCGCCTCGCCGCCTCGGGGATCGACACCCCCGTGGCCATCAGGCGCAGCACCTCCTCCTCGCGCTTGGAGATGAGCGGGCGGGTGGAGCTGAGGGCGGGCCTCGACGGCTGGGGCTCGCGCTGAGCGGCGGCGGCCGCGGCGTCGGCCACCGAGGGGGCGATGACCCGCTCTCCCCGGGCGACGCGGTTGACGGCGTCGACGATCTCCGAAGTGGTGCAGTCCTTCACCAGGTACCCACCCGCACCCGCCTCGAGTGCGGAGGACACCGCCGTGTTGTCCGACAGCATCGACAGCACGAGCACCGACGTGTTCGGCAGCATGGACCGGATCCGCTTGGTGGCGGCGGCCCCCGACAGCACGGGCAGCGACAGGTCCATGAGCACGACGTCGGGGCGATGCTGCTCGGCCATGTCGACGGCCTCCTCGCCGTCGGCGGCCTCGCCCACCACCTCGAGCCCGGCGTGCTCGAGGGCCCAACGCAGCCCCTCGCGCACCATGGTGTGATCGTCTGCAATCAGTACTCGTACCATTACGCCGCCTTCATTCGCATTCGGACCAACGTGCCCCTGCCCGGGCCCGAGGTGATCTCCAACTGGGCGCCGATCGAATCGGCCCGCTCGCGCATGCCCACCAAGCCGTAGCCCGACCCGCCCGAGGTCTTGCCGGCGGGGAGCCCCACGCCGTCGTCGGCCACCTCGAGCAGGGCCCCTTCGTCGTTGCACAGCCACAGGATCGATACGTGCGACGCCCGGGCGTGGCGCTCGGCGTTCATGACGGCCTCGCGCGCCACGCGCCAGACCTCGCGCTCGACGGGTAGGGGCATCCGACTGTCGGTGTCGGCGACGAGGGTGACCTCGACCCGGTTGCGCTTGTTGACCCGTTCGAGAAACGACCGCAGGACGCCTTCGACGTCTTGGGCGTCGGTGACGTCGCTGCGCAGGTCGACGAGCATGTCCCGCAGCTCCCCGACGAGGTCGCGCAGGTCGCCCCGCAGCTCCAGGAGATCGGCCTGGACGGCGCGCCCGTGGTTGAGCTCCACCAGGCGGTCGATCTCGAAGCCCAGGTAGACAACCGATTGGCCGATGTGATCGTGGAGCTCGCGCGCCAGTCGGGTCCGTTCCTGCTCCATGCCCAGGGTGTGGATTCGCTCGAGCCACCGGGCGTTGTCGATGGCCAGCGCCGCGGCCCGGGCCAGGTCGCTGATCCGACGTCGCTCGGTCGACCCCGGTGCCTTGGTGCCGCTGCCCTCGACCACGAGGACGCCCACGATCTCGTCCCGGGCGTGCATGGGGCAGTACAGGCCCCACCGCGACCGGTAGTGCAGACCCTGGTGCAGGTCCTCCAAGACGACCGGCTCGGTCCCATGCGCAGCGCCGTAGATGGCGCGCGGCAACTCGACCGGGCTCTCGGGGGTCCCGGTCCGCACACCGTTGCCCGCCGCGACGTGCCAGGAGCGGGTGGTGGGATCAAGGAGCACGACCGCGGCGACGTCGGGTGTGAACATCTCGTCGAGCCGTTCCAGGGCCCACCGGGCCGCGCCCTCGATGTGCATGGGCGTGACCTCGCGTTCGGTGGCCCGGTGCAGGTCGAGGAGGAGCTCATTGACCTCCGAGAGATGCTCGACCCGAGCGGTCAGGCCCTGGCGTGCCTGGTGCGACTCTTCGACGACATATCGGCTGAAGCCGCCCGCCACCCCGACGAGGACGAGCTCGATGGCGAACTGCACGCTCGTGTTGGCATCGCCGTGGTGCGACGTCAGGAGCAAGCTGGGAAGCGCCACCGCCAGGCCGGCGATGACGGCCAGCCCCGACACCACCCGAAGTCCGCCGGCGAACCCGGCGATGACCGTGGCCACACCCAGGGTGATGAGGAACGGCGAGCGGGCGAACCCCGTGGCCTCGACCACGGCCACCCCCAACGACACCTCGAGGAGCAGTGCCATGCTCGTCTGCCACCGGCCCTGCTCGGCTCCGATGGGCCAAACCGTCCGCCACAACGTGTAGGCGACGAGCACACCCCCGGCGATCGCGGCGCGCGGTCCGAGATGTTCGATCAGGCCCAGGCCCAACGCCAGTGACAACGCCACCCACCGCAGGGCGCTGAGCAGTGCCCCGAACTGCGCCAGGTGCTCGGTCGAGGCGGGCTCCAAATTCCGCCACCCGAAGGCACGCCAAGGTCGCGCCGAAGCGGGCGTCCTCTTGTGGGTGAGCGGCTGGAGCACGGTGGGGGTTCTCCTCCTGATCCGGACGGCGGTGTCTGGGCGATTCGGAGTTCAACTCACCTATCGTGATTTCCGCCTCTGATCCTGAGGGCAGGCCGACAAATTCCCCACAAATTTCGCCGCCGGGGAGCCCGACTCCCCCGGACCGGGGGACCGGGAGTCGAAGAAGTGGCTCTTGAGCTGGGGTTTCAGCCTGGACGAGGAGAGCGGACGGCCACGACCCAGTGACGGTCGGTCATCTGCACCTTCCAGCCCGGGTCCTCGGAGATGAGCGAGGCCAGGGCCTCGGTCCGGGGCCACAGCACGACGTCGAACCGGTAGCGGGCGAGCACCTCCTGCCAACCCTCCGAGCCGCTCAGCAAGACGCCGTAGTCCTTCTCGACCCCGGGGGGGAACACGTCGGCCCGGTCGTCGATGAAGGCGTCGGCGCGGGTGCCGAAGCGGAACTCGAGGTAGTTCCCGACGTAATCGGTCGTCGCCACCCGGCCCGGCACGAGGTGGTGTTGCTCGAGCCACGACACCTCTCGCACCGGGTACAGCGACAAGTTGTAGGCGGGGCGCCCCATGGCCCCCGCCGTGAGCGCCACACCGAGCCCGATCAGGGCCACCAGGCCGACGGTGGGGACGAACCCGCGGCGCGCCCCGTCGATGGTCCCCATGCCCGCCAGGCCTCGCGCCAAGACGGGGGTGATGACCAACGCCCCCACCGGGACGTTGCGTGACGCCAAGAGGGCGGCGGCGCCGAAGAGCGCCACGACGAGGACGTCCTCGACGGTGCCCCGCCGGGCCACGAGCAAGACGACGGCGAGGAGCACCTCGACGAGGAAGGCCACGTTCACCGGGTCGGAGAAGCTCGGGGTCTGCCATTCGACGATGTGGGCGAAGGCCTGGTGATGGGTGATCACGGTCAAGGGATATGCGAACAGCCGCAACCCGATGGGGTTGGCCACGCCCAGGACGGCACCGATGGCACCCAACCCGAGCATCCGAGGCAGCCGGCCCTGCTCGGCCCCGTCGATCCGTCGCCCCACCATCCGAATCACGAGATAGGCGAGGCCCAGCGGCCAGCTGCCGTGGACGTTCAGCCATACCCACATGAGCCCAATGAGCACCCAGGGCGGCCCTTTGTCGGTCTCGACCATGACGACGAGCACCGCGAACAACACCAACGCGATGAGCAGCGGCCGCGAGGACCAGTACCCCGTTCCCACCGCCAACAGGGCGCAGATGGCCAGGATCCTGCCGCCCAGCTGGCGAGCGGGGCGGGTCAGCATCCACCCGAGCGCGGCCAACATCGCGCACAGCACGGCGTGCAACACCATGAGGCCGTGGCCCCCGGCCAGGTTCTCGAGCCCCCGATAGACCACCGAGGCCAACCAAGATTCGACCACCCACGGACGGCCCCGAGCGGTGAAGGTGTAGGGGTCGGTGGTGGGGACGCCATGCGTCAGGATCAACCGGCCCGTGGCGACATGGGTCAGGAACGAGTTGTCGTGGAGGCGTTCGAGCCCGACGACGGTTGCCCAGATGACGAAGGTGGCGCCGACGACGGTCGAGACCCGTGGCGTACGCACGGCCTGGAGTATGGCCGTTAGTGACCGCGGAAAGCTTGGAAGATCCCCAGGACCGCAGGCCCGGCAATAATGACGAACAGCGCCGGCATGATGCAGAAGACCATCGGGAAGAGCATCTTCACCGGTGCCTTCTGTGCCAGTTCTTGCGCCAACTGATGACGCTTCACCCGCATCTCGGCGGCCTGGCTGCGCAGGATCGATCCCACCGAGACCCCGAAGGTGTCGGCCTGGATGAGCGCCAGGATGAACGACCGCAGTTCGGGGAGCTCAACCCGGGCGTCGAGCGCGTAGAGGGCGTCGGACCGGCTCGACCCGGCCCGCATCTCACCGAGCATGCGGGAGAACTCCTCGGACAACGGGCCCGGGACCATGGACACGGTACGGGCCAGCGCTTGTTCGAAGCCCAGTCCCGCTTCGACGCTGATGGTGAGCAGGTCGAGGATGTCGGGAAGCTTGCGCCGCATGGTCATTTGGCGCTCGGCCACCACCCGGTTCAGCCAGGCGTCGGGGCCGATGGCACCGGCGATGCCGATGAACACGATGACCGCCAACAAGGTCTTGCCCGTGAGGCTCGTACAGGTCCACACCACGAGCCACAGCACGGGGATGGCCACCACCGACATCATCCGGATGACGAGGAACTGGTCGATCTGCTCGGCCGTGCCCCGCCCCGCCATGACGAGCTTGTGGCGGAACTTGTCCAGGTATTCGGTGGGCAGGAGTCGCTTCAAGAGCCCGACGACCGCAGCGGCGGCCGGGGCCATGACCCGCTCGACAAAGGGGTCTTTGAGGTCCTCCTCGCGCTTGATCGCGGAGTCGTAGTCACCGAGGCGCACCCGCGCCGAGCGCACGCTCAGGCGCGCCTCGGCCTTTATGAAGATCGCGTAGGTGAGACCGGTGGCGGCGAAGAAGATGGCGATGACAGCCAAGGGCAACATGTCAGACCTCGATGTCTACGAGCTTGCGGGTCCAGTAGATGCCGATCACTCCGAGCCCGATGGACCCGTAGAAGAGGATCTCCCCGAAGGCCTGGTGGAACAGAGGGCTGATGTAGCTCGGGTTGACGGCATAGACGAAGAAGCCGATGGCGATGGGTAGGATCGAGATGACCGCGGCGCCGATCCGCCCCTCGGCGGTCAGCGTCTTGGCCTCGCCTCGGATCCTGGCCCGGGCGATCATGGTGTCGGCCACGATGTCGAGCAGCTCGGCCAGGTTTCCCCCGACCTCGCGCTGGATCCCGATAGCGGTGACCACCCATTCGAAGTCGTCGCTGCGGACCCGCTGGGCCACCTCGGAAAGTGCGTCGACGAGCGACCGTCCCAATCGCGCTTCGGCCACGACGTGGCGCATTTCCTTGCCGATGGGGTCCGACAGTTGCTGGGAGACCGTGGTGAGCCCTTGGAGGATCGAGAACCCCGACCGCAGCGTGGTGCCGAGTAGTTGCAGCATGTCGGGGAGCTGAGCTGTGAACAGGGCGGTGCGACGCTTCGCCGCCGCCATGAGCGCCATCCACGGGACCACGGCCACCAGTCCGAGGGCGATGAGACCCCAGATGGCGTTGCCGAGAAGCAACCCGAGCGCACCACCCACGACCACGCCGACGAGGTAGACGAACAGCGCCTCGGCGGGCCGCAGCGGAAGGTCGGCCTGGTCGAGGAGTCGCTTCAGGTATTGGAGAATGCCCCGCCGCGTCGCCAGCTCGGCGACCGTGGCCACGGCGCGCTGGAGGAACGGCGTCTTCATGAGCTCGGGCGTGCCCCCGGTGGTGGCGGTGGCGACACCTGCCTCGCGCAGCGTCCCCACCGAATACGGCGCCAGGGTCTCGTGCAGGTGCCGTTGGCGCTCGCGCATGACCAGGCTGATCAGTCCCCAGGTCAGCAGGCCGGCGGCGGGGAGGACCAGCAAGGCGATCAGGTATTTCATCGCCGGGCCACCCGGATCCGGGAGAACTCCTCGACCTGGAACAGATCGGCGTCGAGCTTCACCCCGGCGTCCTCGAGCTTGTCGGCGAAGTGGGGACGGATCCCCATCGACTTGAGCGTGCCCCGATACTTCCCGTCCT
Source organism: Acidimicrobiales bacterium (assembly GCA_035532735.1). Lineage (GTDB taxonomy): Bacteria > Actinomycetota > Acidimicrobiia > Acidimicrobiales > UBA8190 > Chersky-840. The sequence goes on from DATKQM010000001.1 coordinate 7,352, forward strand.
CGTCGACGCCCATGGAGTAGTCGAACATGAAAAGGTCCTGGGTGATGACGACCTCGCCCTCCATGTGCTGGACCTCGGCCACGTGCGTGACCCGACGAGTTCCGTCCCGCATGCGGGTGAGGTGCACGATGAGGTCGATGGCCGAAGCCATCTGCTCCCGGATGACCCGGATGGGCAGGTCGAAGCCGGCCATCAACGTCATGGTCTCGACACGTGACAGCGTGTCTCTCGGGCTGTTGGAGTGGATCGTGGTGAGCGAGCCGTCGTGGCCGGTGTTCATGGCCTGGAGCATGTCGAGGGCCTCGCCACCACGACACTCACCGACGATGATCCGGTCCGGCCGCATACGCAGAGAGTTCCGCATGAGGTCCCGGATGGTGATCTCGCCCCGTCCCTCGATGTTGGGGGGACGGGATTCCAGCGACGCCACGTGCTCCTGGCGGAGCTGGAGCTCCTTGGAGTCCTCGATGGTCACGATCCGCTCGTCGTCGGGCACGAACCCCGACAGCACGTTGAGCAGCGTCGTCTTTCCGGTGTCGGTCCCTCCCGACACGATGATGTTGAGCTTGCCCACCACGCACGCCTCGACGAACCGCGCCAGGGCCGAAGTGATCGTCATGTTCTGGATGAGGTCCTCGACCTGCAAGGGGTCCTTGGAGAACTTCCGGACCGTCAGGAACGGCCCCCCGTAGGCGAGCGGGTGGATGACGGCGTTGACACGGGAACCGTCAGGGAGACGGGCGTCGACCATGGGCGACGCCTCGTCGACGCGCCGAGAGACCTCACCGACGATCTTGTCGATGACCCGACGCAGGTGGGTCTCGTCGATGAAGCTCGTGGGCGTCCGCTCGATCTTGCCCTTGCGCTCGATGTAGACCTTGTCGGGCCCGTTGACCATGACCTCGGTCACCTCGGGGTCCTCCAAGTATCCCTGGATGGGCCCGTAGCCGAGGATGTCGTTGGCGATGTCCTCGCCCAGCCGGGCCTTGTCGGCCAGGCTCAAGGGCGTCGTCTCGTCGGACAGGGCAGCCTGGAGATGCGCGTTCACGCGCGGCCGCAGGTCCTTGGCCGTGAGCCGGCCCTGGGACAGCTCGGGTCCGAGCTCCTCGATGAGGCGCTGGTGCACGCGGAGGTGGACTTCCTCGAGAAGCCGGGCCCGGGCCTCCTCGGACGAGAGGAAGCCGCCGGCTTGGCGCAAGTGGTCAGAAAGGGTCATGACTATCCCCTCACACGGATTGTCGGGACTGCGCCGGAGCCGACGCAGAGTTCATGAGCGTGTCGGCCAAGCCGTCGATGCTCTTGGCAAACTTCGACCGGGGCGCGCTGGTCACGACGGGAACACCCCGGTTGACCGACTCCGCCACCAAGATGTCACTGGGCAGCGCGGCGTCGACCTTCAGTTGCAAGGCCCGCTCGGCGTCGGCTTCGGTCAGGCCCACCCGAGTGTTGGCCCGGTTGAGCACGAACTTGACCCGCGAGAAGGGGATACCGAGGACCCGCATCGTCTGGAGCCCGATCCGCGCACTCTTGAGGCTCATGACGTCGAGCCCCGCCATCACCAAGATGTCGTCGGACGACTCGATGGCAGCCAGGGTGACCTCGGCGAAGTTGGCGGAGGTGTCGACCACGACATAGGCGCACCGCTCGCGCAGGATGTCGAGGATCCGGGCGATATCGGCCCGTCCGATCTGATCGGCCGAGCTGGGCTCGGTCGGTGCCGCCAGCACGAGCAACCCGCTAGGCGGGTGCCGCAGGAGCAGGTTCTCGAGCATGGCCCCGTCCAGGCGGTCCCCGGCCTGGACGGCTTCGGCGATGGTGTGGGTGGGCTGGAGCTGGAGCATGAGCGCCACGTCACCGAACTGGAGATCGGCGTCGACGAGCACCACGGGCTGGATGGTCCGCTTGGCCAGTGCAACGGCCAGGTTGATGGCGACGACCGACTTCCCGGTCCCCCCCTTGGTGCAGAACACCGACACGACCCGACCCGGGGTCTGGGCTCCGGTGGCAGGGGTCGACGAGCTCGAGCCCGGACCGCGCGCCAGTACGCGCGCCGAGGCCCGGGAGATGGCGTCGAGCAGCTCGGCGTCATCGGCCGACACCGCCACCACGTCGTCGACGCCGGCCCGGATGGCCTGCTGGAGGACGCCGGCGGTCAATTCGTAGACGACCATGATGGCGCTGCATGCGGGTCGGAAGGCCATGAGCCCGGCGACCTGGGTGATGATGGTGTCCGGAGCCTCCGAAGGCCCGAAGACGACGACACCGGGACGCGACGCGTCGATGGTCTCGGTGAAGGAGGCCAGGTTCTCGTACCCGACCACGCTGCCATCGAGCTCGCGGACGTGGTCGGTCAGGACGCCCCGGACGACCTCGTCGGGATCGACGACGCCGACAATGGCGTCGCTGTCAGTGCGTGTGTCAGCCATCGCTCAGCCCCCCGAGGTCGTGCTGGCGGGGATGAGGTTGGCGCCCGTGATCGTGGTGGGCGCGGCGGCCGGGTTCCCGGCCGCTTCGAGGGCCAGGTAGATGCCCCCGGTCACACCACCGCCGTTGGACTGGGCCAGGGCGATCCGTGCCGCCGCGGCGGGCGTGACGGCGAAGGTGATCACGTTGCTGGTCGTGGTGGAGGTGGTCTGGGCCGACGAGGCC
>DATKQM010000002.1:0-3798 GCA_035532735.1 Acidimicrobiales bacterium
GGATTCTGCGACCGACTCGAGCAGCCGGGCGACTTCGATCGGAGTCGGTGGTCGCATCTCGGCCTGCACGCCCTTCGGTGGGCTGGCGCGCTCCGCCACGTTCTCGAAGACCCACGACCATCGCTCAGCTTGGGGAGGGCAGCATGCAACGTCGAGTGCACCCGCCGCACGGAGCCGACGCCGAGGGGCTTGCCGTCGGAGCGCCCGTTCACCCGGAGCCTCTCGTAGAAGTCGTCGACCATCGCCGTCGTCAGATCTCCCACGAGCACGTCTCCGAGGCAGGGCTTGAGATGCCTGTCGATGATCGAGGAGAGGTTCCGGACCGTCGTCGGCGACCAGCGGGTGCTTCCCCTGGCGAACCACTGATCGAGCAGCTCCCCCACCGTCGTCCGGGCTCCCACAGCGGGAGCGATGTTGGCATGGGCCGAGAGCTCACCGAGCTGGCGCTGGGCTTCTGCGCGGGAGCCACGCATGTCAACGGACAACAGAAAATCCTCGTGGGCGGACAGCAGTTCTCCCTGCCGGCGGACAGCAGTTCTCCAAGTGGGCGGACAGCAGAACTCCATGCCGGCGGACAGCAGTTCTCCAAGTGGGCGGACGGGGCCGTGCCTGAGGACTCACGGTGGCTCGGCGTCGGAGCCCGCTCGAAGATTGCGTGAGCGACCGCCGACGATCTGTCTCGGTGCATCCTCGGCGACTCCTGCTCGCCGGCGTCTCCAGGCGGCCTGTCGACACGCAGGTGAGCAGAACCGCTGCGGTGAACCAACCTGCGGGTTGGAGAAGAGCCCTTCGACGGCAATGACCCTGAAGGCGCCGCAGCTGACGCAGGTCACTCCCTTCCTCACTGGCGGAGGCGAAGCGTTACGCATTTCGTCGATGCCGGGGACGTCATGAGGCTCCCTCCCGAGCCGGGCAGGCAAAGCGTTACGCATTTCGTTCGCTGGTGGCGACGGCTTCAGCGCGACTCGTTTCGGTGAGGGCGACGACACCGACTCCGGCGAGGGCTTCTTCGAGGCGCACCGAAGGTCCCTCGGTGGCGACCAGGTGGGCGTGGTGCAAAAGCCTGTCGACCGCGGCAGTGGCGATCGACTTCGGCATGATCGTGTCAAAGCCGGAGGGGTGGATGTTCGACGTGACGGCCAGGCTGCGCCTCTCGTAAGCCGCGTCCACCACCCGGTAGAAGGCCTCAGCCGCCTCGGCTCCAGCGGGCAACATGCCGATGTCGTCGACCACGACCAAATCGGCCCGGCAGATGCGGGCGACGACACGGCTGATCGAGGCGTCGATCTTCGCCCTCGCCAATGTGGCCGTCAGCGACTCGAGGCTGAACCAGCTCACTCGCATGCCGGCGTCGATGACGCCATGGGCGATTGCCTCGCAAAAGTGCGATTTGCCGCTGCCCGACGGACCGCAGATCGCCAGGTTCTCCGCCCGGCCCACCCACTCGAGGGTCCTAAGGGCGCTCTGGGTGGGGACGGGGATGGAGGACTTGGCCTCGATCCAGCTGTCGAAGGTCTTCCCGGCGGGAAGCCCCGCCACCCTCCGGCGCTGGGCACGGGTGGCCCGGTCTCGGCCGGCGACCTCCTCGGTCAGAAGGACACGCAGCATCTCTGCTGGGTCCCAGCGCTGGGACTTGGCCGTGGCGATCACCTCGGGGGCGCAGGCGCGCATGTAGGGGAGGCGCATACGTCGCAGCAGCTGGGTGAGCTCGTCTCCCAGCGCCGGTGGCTCTGGTGTCTTCATCGCCGAGCTCCGGTGTTCTCGAGCCGGAACGCCCACCAGGTGATGCGGAGGCGCAGATCCTCGGGCAGCTGATCGAAGCTGGTCATGAAGGCGTCGAGGTCATCCAAGAAATCGGCCAGCTCACTGACCTCGTGAGGCCGGAGCGGCCCTTCGATGAAGGTCGGAGGGTGCATCATCGCCCGAAGCCCTCCCACGAGGAGGTGCCCGGCTGGGCCGAGTACGCCTCGTCGGCGCACACGAGATCCTCCACTGCATCACGCCGTCCCAGGTGGTCAACGACAGAGGCGAGATCGCCGTCCTCGAAGCGCCCGGCGAGGGCCGCCATGCCGAGTGCCCGATCTACTGGCGTCGCCCCCACCAGGGCGGACAGCTCGACGGCCTTAGCCATCTTGGAGCGGATGCGGGCCACCCCGATGCCACACGCCTCCCGCAGCCAGCGCTCGGCCCCATCGCCGATCGCCAAAAAGGCCCGTTCGCCATCGTCTTTGGGGCGAAGGGGGCGGATCTTCGGCCCATTGCCGGCCGGGTACTCGGGGTAGTGCTCGTCCAAGATGCGGGGGTTCCCCGGCGTGGACAGCTCGTGGCGGTGGATCTCGACGAGGCCCGACGAGCCCCTGCCGACCACCACCAGCTCCTCACCTTGCACCCTGCACCAGACCTCGTGGCCGATCCAGGCCTTCGGCAGCGAGTAGGGCACGCTGCCGAATCTGATGGTGCGGTCGTCCCTCACGACCCGGGTCTCGCCGAGCGCGGCGGTGAATGCCTCGCGGGGAAGGGGGTGCATGCGGGCCCGCTCGTCGGCCAGCATCTCTTGAGGCGGGCGGCGGGTAACAGAGTGCGGTCGGGCGTTCACCACCTCACAGAAACCATCGCAGGCGCTCACCAGAGCGCCGAAGTTCGCGTAATCGTCGAGCAGGTTGGCCTCCGTTGGCACGAGGTCCGCCTTGGCGATCTTGACGCTCGACTCCGAGCCACCTTTGGTCTCTGGGTCATAGGGGACGCAGGTCTCGATCACGAGGCCGTAATGGCGGCCGGCCGCCACCATGACGGGATGGCGCACGGCGATGCCGGCCACCCGGTCGGTCGTGACGACCCGCTCGTTATCGGTGAGCAGGTAGGTCGGTGCCGCCCCGAAGCGGCGCAGCATGGCGTCGATGCACGCCAAGGTGGTGGGAAGCGTGCGGTCCCAGGTGGGGATCACCACCCGGAACCGGCTCCAGGCCACCCAACAGCAGAACAGGCAGGTGGGCCGCCCGCAGACTTCCGGGCCCTTGGCCCAGTCGTACTGGGCCCACATCCCTGGTTCAGGCACCCAGGGTCGATAGGTGCGGCGGTGGCCGAGGTCGTAAGCCTGCTTGGCCGCGGCGACCGCACGTCGGGTGGTGCGCTCATCGCCGCCGAAGCCCATGGGAACAAGGTGGTTCTCGTGCACCACGTCGGCGCGTACTTTGCCGTGCGAGCGCTCCACGAGCTCCTCGATCTTTTCGAGATACGGGTCGATGATCTTTGAACGCGGGGCCGGTTCGAACGGGTTCTTGCCAGCGTCTCGGATGGCCACGTACCGAGCCACGGTCTTCGGGTCGACCCCGGTCAGCTCCGCTGCGGCGTGGACGCAGTGCGTGAGGTCGAAAGCTTCCAGGATCTCCATGACGTGCCTGCCAGACTTGGTCATCGGCCCTCCAGTGGGGTTCTTGACGGCAATACGGACGCCTTCGAGGACACCCCACTGGAGGGTCGTGCTGGTGGATGATGCGGACTGCTCCTGTCCGCCGACGTGGAGTTCTGCTGTCCGTCAGCGTGGAGTTTCTTGTCCGCCTACATGGAGTATGAGCTGTCCGCCGTCACGCCGCCGAGCTGAGCGTCGGCCGACGTCTTCCGGACCTAGAGCGAAGTTGGTAGGACGGTCGCTTGGATACCGCCAGTGGAAAGGTCGCTTACGTATCCCTCGGTGGTGAGGAAGCCGGCCCAGCTCAGGTGCACGCCGTCAAAGTCTTGAGCCACGGCGTCCCAGTCGGGGAGCACGTGACGGTCTACCGACGACCTGGCCGCATGCTG
>DATKQM010000003.1:0-48218 GCA_035532735.1 Acidimicrobiales bacterium
TTGTTCTGCGACATGGACACCGCCGTGCGCGAGTACCCCGAGCTCGTCAAGCGTTGGTTCGGGACCATCATCCCGCCCAATGACAACAAGTTCGCCGCCCTCAACTCGGCGGTGTGGTCGGGTGGCTCGTTCATCTACGTCCCGCCCGGCGTCAAGGTCGACATGCCGCTGCAGGCGTATTTCCGGATCAACACCGAGAACATGGGCCAGTTCGAGCGCACCCTCATCATCGCGGACGAGGGATCAGAAGTTCACTACGTCGAAGGGTGCTCGGCTCCGGTCTACACCACGGACTCGCTCCACTCGGCCGTGGTCGAGCTGGTGGCCCTGCAGGGCTCGCGGATCACCTACACCACCATTCAGAACTGGTCGAACAACGTGTACAACCTGGTGACCAAGCGAGCGCGTGCAGAAGCCGAAGCCCACGTGGCGTGGATCGACGGCAACATCGGGTCTCGCCTCACCATGAAGTACCCCTCGGTGTACCTCATGGGCCCCAAGGCATCGGGTGAGGTGCTGTCGGTGGCATACGCCGGAGCCGGTCAGCATCAAGACGCGGGAGCGAAGATGGTCCATGCCGCCCCCGAAACGACGTCGACCATCGTGTCGAAGTCGATCTCCAAAGACGGCGGCCTGTCGACCTACCGGGGACTGGTCCGGGTGGAGGAGGGGGCGAAGCAAGCCAAGAGCTTCGTTCGCTGCGACGCGCTCATCCTCGACGAGGAGTCGACGTCAGAGACGAAGCCCTACATGGAGGTCGAGGAGCGTGACGCCCAGATCGGTCACGAGGCCACGGTGTCCAAGGTGGGCGAGGACCAGCTCTTCTACCTCATGAGCCGAGGGCTCTCTGAGAGCCAGGCCATGAGTATGATCGTGAACGGTTTCATCGAGCCTGTCGTCCGCACGCTGCCGATGGAGTACGCGGTGGAGTGGAGCCGGCTCATCGAGTTGCAGATGGAAGGCGCAGTCGGCTGATCGGGTCGGGCTTTGCCCGGTGCCTCCGCTCAGCACGCACAGGGAGAGGAGGCTGGTGCTGTGCCCATGCGTGAGGGGTGCAAGCACTTCCAGAGCCGCTCGTACGACACCGGTGAGGTCGTGCGCTTCTGCGAGCTCGATCTGGCCCCCGAAGCGCCCTGGCGCTGTCCGGACCCTTGTTCGTCCTTCGCACCTCGGATGGTCGACCTGGCGTGGCAGCCCGGGAGCCTGGTGCGAAAGCCCGTCGAGGACGAGCCCGGCCCGGGCGGTCCCGACGTCGTGCGACTGCTCGAAGAAGCAGCCGACATCGTCGACGCCGTTGTGCCCGAGACTCTGGCCGCGGTGGAGGAACAAGAGCCCAGCAAACAGCGCGGCCGACGATGGTGGAAACGCCGCTGATCTGCAGTCCCGACGGGTTGTTCGGGACCGGGGGTCGGCGCCCGATCAGCGCCCCTTGAACTCCGGCGTCCGCTTCTCCATGAAGGCCGTCATGGCCTCGACGAGGTCATCGGAGCCGAGGAACCCGGCGTTCCAGGTCGCCACGTAGTCGAGGCCGTCCGCCACCGATTTGTTCTCGCACGCCCCCAGCACGGCTTTCGTGCCCTGGACGGCCAGCGGCGAGTTGGCGGCGATCTCCTGTGCCAGCTGGCGTGCCGAGCCCAGCGCGGCATCGGCGTCGGGGAGGACATCGTTGACGAGACCGATCTCCTTGGCCCGCCCGGCGGTGATGTCTTTGCCGGTGAACGCCAACTCGGCGACGTGTCCCTTCCCGATGATCCGGGGCAACCGCTGCAGGCTCCCCAGGTCGGCGACGATGGCGACCTTGGTCTCTCGGACCGAGAAGACGGCGTCGGCACTCGCCAGTCTGATGTCGCACGCGGAGATGACATCGACGCCACCACCGATGCAGTAGCCGTGGATCGCCGCGATCACAGGCTTCGGACACTGCGCCACCGCGGTCACCGATGCCTGCATGCGGAGGACGCCTTGCCGTGCCGTCACGGCCCGCGATGCCATCGAGGGCGGGCGGGACTGGGCGCTCCCGTTCCCCGCGCCGGGAGCCCCATCGCCGTCTCCGCCGCCTCCCACGAGCATCCCGGCCATCGCCTTGAGGTCGAGACCCACGCTGAAGTGTGGGCCGCGCGCCGCGATGACGATGGCACGCACCGCTCGGTCTTCGGACAGCTCACCCATGGCCAGAGGCAGGTCGTTCCAAAAGGCGGGCCCCATGGCGTTGCGGGCCTCGGCACGGTCGAGCCACAGCGTGGCCACGTTGCCGTCGCGTTCGATCGAGAGCACGTCGTAGTCGGGCATGGAGGCCACAATACGACTGTCGATAGGGCTTCTCGGTCGGGCCCCGGTCTTCGCCACCAACCGCCTGTCCGGCGAAGGAGGGGTGGTTCGGGCCGGTAGGATGAGCACAGGGTCGGCTGTCTCTGTGCCACCCCGTGTCCCTAGTCGTGTGAGAGAGGCAAACCCCTGACCACGTTCACCGCCGAGGCGTCCTCGGCACTCGGCGGCCCGGCGTGGCTGGTGCGTCGTCGGGCTGAGGCCTGGGAGCGGTTCGCCGCCACGAGCGTCCCTACCGAAGCCGAAGAGGTGTGGCGATACAGCGGCATCGACGGGTTCGACCTCGATGCCTACATCCCGGCACCTCCTCCCGGTGCGAGCTCCGAGTCGACACTGGCCGTCGCCCGTCGTCTCGCCGACTCCCTCGGACCGCGCGCCGGGTTGGTCGTCACCCGCAACGGCACCATCGAGGCCATCGAGATGGATGGGTCGGCTCCCGAGGCGTTGTCGGTGAGCAATACCCGTAACGCTGCCAAGGCCGGCGCCACCCCCGAGGCCCTCGGAGAGCTGGCTCCGGGGCGGGATGCCTTCGGAGAGCTGCACGACGCCTTTGTCGCCGATGTCGTGCTCGTCGGTGTGGCACCCAAGACCGTCGTCGCCGACCCCGTCGTCGTCGTGCACCTCGTCGATCCCGGCGTGCACAAGAAGCCGGGCGTGGCGGTGTTCCCACATACCTTCGTCGATCTGGGGCGCTCCTCGGAAGCGGGTGTCATCGAGCTCACCGCACCCGTCACAACCGGGGGCCCCCTTCCTGCCGGCGACGAATCCGACACGGCGCCGAGCTCCATGTTGCTCGTCCCGGTGACGGAACTGCGCGTCGCCGACGACTCGCATCTGCGCTACTGCAACCTCCAGGTGCTGGGTCAGGGAGCGACCTCCATCGCGCTGCAGGCCAGCTGTGTCGGACGAGACGCCAGCCTGCAGTCGTTCACCGCCGGCCTGGGTGGTCGTTACGCCCGGGTCCGTACCGATTCCGACCTGCTCGGCCAGGCCGGGCGCACCTCGCTCCTGGCCGCGTACCTAGGGACGGGCGAGCAGGTCCACGATTTCCGGACCCTCCAGGACCATCACGCCCCTCGCACCGAGAGCCAGCTGCTGTTCAAAGGGGCCGTGGCGGACACGGCGCGCTCGGTCTACAGCGGCTTGATCAGGATCCGAAAAGGGGCACGGGGCGCCAATGCCTTTCAGACGAACCACAACCTTGTGCTCTCCGAGGGCGCGCATGCCGACTCCGTTCCCAATCTCGACATCGACGAGAACGACGTCCGCTGTAGCCACGCGTCGACGGTGGGCCCCATCGACGAAGAGCAGCGGTACTACCTCGAGACGCGGGGAATCGCGCCCGCGGTGGCCGAACGGCTGATCGTCCTGGGTTTCTTCTCGGACCTGGCCGGACGAGCGCCCTTTGCCGGCGTGGGGCGCTGGGTGGAAGAGGCTGTGCACCGTCGCATGGCCGGGCGGCTCTCTACCCAGGGGGGCACCGATGGGTGACACCGTACGGTTGTGTGGACAAGCCGAGTTGGCGTCGGGAGAAGCTCGGCGCTTCGACGTCGGAGCTCACCGGATCGCGCTCGTGCGGATCGAGGACGAGTTCTATGCCATCGGCGACACCTGCAGTCATGAGGACTATTCCCTCTCCGAGGGAGAGGTGCTCGTCGACGCGTGCGAGATCGAGTGCTGGAAGCACGGGTCGATGTTCGACCTCGTGACGGGCGAGCCGAGATCGCTGCCGGCCACCAAGCCCGTTCCGGTCTACAACGTCCACATCGATGGCGGCGACGTGCTCGTGGAGCTCCCGTGAGCGCGCCGAGCCCGGCGACCGCTCGCAGCCCGGAGGTCTCCCACGAGCTCGCCATCAGCGGCCTCCGAGCCGGTGTGGCGGGTTTGGAGGTGCTCACTGGAGTCGACCTCGTGGTGAGAAGCGGCGAGGTGCACGCCGTGATGGGCCCGAACGGCTCGGGCAAGAGCACGCTGGCGCACGTCCTCATGGGCAAGCCGGGGTACCAGGTCCTGGGTGGGACCGTGACCCTCGACGGCGAGGACCTTCTCCGCCTGGCGCCGTTCGAACGCGCCCGACTCGGGCTCTTCCTGGCCCCCCAAGACCCCATCGAGGTGCCCGGGGTGGGGCTGCACCAGACGCTCACCGAAGCCCTGGCCGGGCGGGGGATGAGCCCCGACGACGCCGAGGGTTCCCTGGCGGCGCGGGCGTTGGTCGAGGCACAGCGGGTGGGGCTCGACACGCGCCTTCTCGAGCGCCCGCTCAACGTCGACTTGTCCGGGGGCGAGCGCAAACGAAGCGAGACATTGCAGATGGCGCTGTTGCAGCCGAGCATCGCCGTTCTCGACGAGCTCGACTCGGGCATCGACATCGACGGGTTGCGCGACGTGGCCCAACGTGTGCGCGACGGTGCGGCGGAATGGGGTCTCGGGGTTCTCGCCATCACCCACTACCGGCGGTTGCTCTCTGTCCTCGAGCCCGACGTGGTGCACGTGCTCGTACGTGGTCGCATCGTCGCCAGCGGCGGCCCTGAGTTGGCCGGCGAGCTCGAGCGAACGGGGTATGTGGCGTTCGAGACGGCGGCTCGCGCCGACGACACCGGCCTCTAACTGATTCGTCAGTCAGTAACGCCGGCGGTACCATGACCGCGGCGCTGCCCAGTGGTTCGACGCAGGAGGCCCCCGTGCGTTTCTTCAGCTTCCACCTGATGCCGTATCCGGACCTGCCTCCCGACTACGACGGCCCGGCGTGGATCACGTGTCCGAACGAGCTGTTCGACCCTCGGCTCGGCGGCGATCTCTACAACCGCTACATCGATGAGCTCGTGTATGCCGAGGAGCTCGGCTTCGACGGCGTGTGCGTCAATGAACACCATCAGAACGCCTACGGCATAATGCCGTCGCCGAACCTCATCGCCTCCATTCTGGCCCGTCTGACATCTCGCGTCCGCATCGCAGTTGTGGGCAATGCCCTTCCGCTCTACGATCCCCCGACGCGGGTAGCCGAAGAGTTTGCCATGATCGACTGCATCAGCGGTGGCCGGCTCATTGCGGGAATGGTGGTGGGAGGGGGCCCGGAGTATTACTCGTTCTCGTTGAACCCGGCGCATGCCCGTGAGCGATTCGCGGAAGCCCACGACCTGATCCTCAAGGTGTGGACCGAGCCCGGCCCCTTCGAGTTCACCGGCAAGCACTACAAGCTTCGATATGTGAACTCGTGGCCCCGACCGATCCAGCAACCTCACCCCGAGATATGGATTCCCGGTGTCGGATCGCTCGAGACGCTCGAATTCGTGGCCAAGCACCACTACGCCTATATGGGCATCCCGTACTTCCACATCAACGTGTTCGAGCGGATGTTCGCGATGATGCGCGATGCGTGTCAGAAGGAGGGGTACGACGCCGATCCGCTGCAACTGGGATGGCTCGTCCCGATCTTCGTGGCCGAGACCGACGCTGAAGCCCGACGGCGCTACGAGGAGCACTTCTGGTACTTCGTCCGGCGACTCCTCCCGGGCATCAACATCTCACCCCCGGGTTACACATCGGTTCGCTCGGTTGAGAACATCATGAAGAACGCAGGGACATTCGCCCTCAACCTCGAGACTTGGGACGAGGTCGTCGAGGGCCAGTACGCGATCGTGGGATCCCCCGAGACGGTCACGGAATTGCTCTCCGCCAACATCGAACGGCTGGGGGTCGGCAACCTCCTCGGCCTCTTCCAGTTGGGCACGCTTCCCGCCGCCGACACCAAGCAGAGCCTGGAGCTCTTCGCCACCGAGGTCATGCCCAAGCTCCGTCATTCGTTTCCCGGCGCCCTCGACCCGGGTGCGTCGGTGGGGGCCCGCGCCGAGGACCGGTCATGACCACGCTGGCTCGCCACACCCTCGACAGCGCGGTGGGCGAGATAGAGGTACACCGCGCCGGGTCAGGTGGACCGGCGCCAGTCGTCTACCTGCACTCGGCGCAGGGCGAGGGACCGGGCATGGTGCTGCTGGAGCAGCTGGCCGAGACGCGAGTCGTCGTGGCCCCGTTGTTCCCCGGTTTCGGGAGTTCAGAGGGCCTCGAGCACATCGACGACATCGAGGACGCCGCCTTCCATGTCCTGGACGTCCTCGACCGTCTGGACCTGCCGTGGTGCGACATGGTCGGGTTGTCGCTGGGGGGATGGATGGCGGCCGAGCTCGCCGTGCGGTGGCCCGAGCGAGTGCGACGGATGGTGCTCGTGAACCCGGTGGGGTTGTACCTGCGCGACGCGCCGATCACCGAGATCTTCGGTCGGGCACCGTCAGAGCTCGCGGGCGAGCTCTTCGCCGATGACGACTTTCCGATCGCTCAGCTCATGCGGGCCATGGACGGCATGGAAGCCGATCCGTCGCAGATCCCCTTCGAGTTGGTGCGACCGATCCTCCAGTCCCAGGCCGCCACGGCCAAGTTGGGATGGAGCCCCTACCTCCACGATCCCAAGTTGCCGTCCCGCCTGCGCCGAGTCACCGCACCCACACTGATCGTCCATGCTCGCAAGGACGGCATCGTCCCCCGGGTCCACGGCGAGGCCTACGCGTCGGCCATCTCCGATGCCAAGCTCGTCGACCTCGACGACGCCGCCCACCTGGCCCCGCTGGAGCGACCCGACGAGGTGGCCAAGCTCGTGCTCGGGCACCTGGGGGACTGACCCGGGCACTCTGCGCTGCGAAAGGCCCGTCGCCACGTTCGGCGCGACGTGGACCAGGTGGGACGCGCTGGTACGGTCTGACGCATGGCCCGTCGTCCTCCCCGTGGTACGGCCGCGGGAGAGGGCAAACTCATCGGCCATGCGCGCCTCGAGTCCGAATCAGGCGCAGGGCTCACAGACACCCCCGTCCGCAGTCGTGGGCCCGAAGGTCTCGGCGATGGCCCCGACAGGTCGTCGCCGTCGGCCCCATCTGAGCCCGCCGGTGCATTGACGCCGGGGACATCGGGCGAGCTCCCTGTCGACAATCCGGGACACGAGCCCGGACCCGGGCCCGAAGAATCTCCGGGGGACACTCCGCCCACCGTGGCACCGGTCAGACGTCGTCGCCGGCGTCGGCGCAGCACCGGCGAGCGCGTGGTCCGCTGGGCGGCGCTCATCGTGGCGATCGTGCTGGTGACGGCGGGCTCGGTGTACGGGTACCTCTGGTACCGCCTCGGGGAGATCAAGTCGGTCAAGTGTTCGGCGTGCGCGGTCGAGTCGCCCGGGGCGCCCTACAACGTTTTGATCGTGGGATCGGACTCCCGCGTCGGTGACACCGGTGCCGCGGCCAAGGCCTTCGGCAGCGCGTCGCTGGTGGGTGGCCAGCGCTCCGACACGATCAAGATCCTCCATGTGGACCCCGCCACCAGCTCAGCCCGGCTGATGTCGATCCCGAGAGACACCTACGTCGAGTTGTCGGGCATGCCTCCCGACACAGGATTGGCGTCGCACAACAAGATCAACACCGCCTTCAACAGCGGACCGGGAGCGCTGATCCAGACCATCGAGAATACCTTCGGCATCCCCATCAACCATTTCGTCATCACCAGCTTCAGCGGGGTGATCGACCTCGTGAAGGCGGTGGGTGGGATCAATCTGAACTTTCCCTACCCCGTGCGCGACAACGACCAGGGGAACAACAACTCCGGCCTCGACATCACCCATGCGGGCTGTCAGACCCTCGACGGCAACATGGCGCTGGCCCTGGCCCGCTCCCGCTACTACGAATACGAGGTCCGCCGGGGGTACTGGGAGTACGACGGCAGCGGCGACCTGGGACGCATCCAGCGTCAGAACGTCATCATCGAGGCTGTGATCGACAAGGCGAAGTCGAGCTACAACCCCTTGACGGTCAACGCCTTCCTCGGCTCGATCGTCCATGACATCACCAAGGACGACGCCATGTCCACGAGCATGATGCTCTCACTGGCCCAGCGGTACCACGCCTTTTCGGGATCGGCGTTGGAGACTTTCACGATTCCTACCCTCGGAGCGAGCTCCAGCGTGGCGGGATCGATCGAAGTGGTCCAGCAGCCCGCCGCCAGCGAGCTCATCAGCCAGTTCCTCGGAACCTCGCCGGAGCCGATCGCTACGCCACCACTCAACGCCTACGGGTCGCCGGTCACGGTGCCCCCGACGACCACCACGACCACCTCCCGACCGTCGAGCGAGACCGGCGGCGGGCAATCGGTGACCACGACGACGGTGCCGGGCACAGGTCCGTTCAACCCCACTCCCTGCTGAGACCCCAGGGCCTCAGAAGGGGCTGGGCGTGCCCTGCTCGGCCTCGTCGAGACCTTGGGCCAGGGTGTTCCACGACAAGGTGGCGCACTTGATGCGAACCGGGAACTTGACCACCCCCTGGAGGGCGGCAAGCTCTCCGAGGGACTCGGGATCGGGTGCGGCCACGTCGGCCCCGTCCTCACCTGACCCGTTGCTCGAAGCACCCTCTGGTGCGTCGCCCAGCCGGGCCTCGTGCACCGACATCATCGCCTTGAACGTCCGGATCAGGTTACGGGCCTCGGCCACGGACTTACCCTTCACCGCCGAGGACATGAGAGACGCCGATGACTGGCTGATGGAGCAACCCTGGCCGGCGAAGCGGATGTCGGTGACCGTGCCGTCGTTGACCTGTACGTACACGACGACCTCGTCTCCGCACAACGGGTTGAAGCCCTCGACCCGCTGCGCGGGGGGCGCGGGCAGCTCGCCGCGGTTGCGGGGGCTGCGGTAGTGGTCGAGGATGATCTCGCGGTAGAGGTCTTCCAGACCGGTCATGGGCTCCTCGTTGTTCGGGGCACGTTCGTCGCCTCGTGGGAGACGACGTTTCACTACGCGAACAGGGTACCGGCCTCGGCGATCGCGTCGGCCAGGACGTCCACGTCGGACTCGTCGTTGTAGAGGTACAGCGAGGCCCGGGCCGTTGCGTTGACGCCGAGGCGTCGCATCAGGGGCTTGGCGCAATGATGTCCGGCTCGGACACACACTCCGGCCTGGTCCAGCACCTGGGCGAGGTCATGGGGATGGACGTCGCGGTAGGCCAGTGACAAGACACCGCCTCGTTCCACGGTCCCGGGTGGACCGAAGATCTTGAGGTCGTCGCCGAACCGCTCTGTCAGGACGGACCGGGCGTAGGCCGTGAGCTCGGCCTCATGCGCCCGAATGGCGTCGAGGCCGATCGACTCCAGGTAGGAGACCGCCGCACCAAAACCGACCGCCTCGGCGATCGGGGGTGTGCCGGCCTCGAACTTCCAGGGCAGGACATTGGCCGTGTACCCGTCGTGGCGCACGTCGCGGATCATCCCGCCCCCACCCAGGAACGGTGGCATCGCCTCGAGCAGTTCACGACGACCCCACAGCACCCCGATCCCGGTGGGGCCGAGCATCTTGTGGGCGCTGAAAGCCAGGAAGTCACAGCCCAGCCGGGCTACGTCGGTGGGGATGTGGGGAACCGACTGGGCTCCGTCGGCGAGGACCACGGCTCCGGCTCGATGGGCGGCCTCGGCGATCTGGGCGAAGGGCGTGATGGTCCCGAGCACGTTCGACATGGTCGTGCAGGCCACCAGCTTGACGCCGTCGAGAAGTCGGTCGAGGTCAGAAAGGTCGAGACGGTATTCGTCATCGATGCCGATCCAACGCAGCTCGATGCCCCGCTCCTCGGCCAGCATCAGCCAGGGCACGATGTTGGCGTGGTGCTCCATGTCGGTGAGCAGTACCACGTCACCGCTCCGCAGGTTGGACCGGGCCCATGTGGCCGCCACGAGGTTGATGGCCTCGGTGGCGTTCTTGGTGAAGATCACCTCGTGCTCGGGATCGGGGGCGCCGATGAGCCTTCCCACCGCCACTCGGGCCGCTTCGTAGAGACGGTCCGCCTCCTCGGCGAAGGTGTAGACGCCGCGGTGCACGTTGGCGTGGGTGGTTTGGTAGTAGGTGTCCATGGCGTCGAGGACAGATTGCGGGCGTTGGGCGGACGCCGCGGAGTCGAGGTAGACGACGCGATGGCCGTGGACGGTGCGGCTGAGCACGGGGAAATCACCCTTGAGCTTGGAAAAATCGACGGCGGAGGGGCATGGCTCGGTGCGCATCGTCGGCGCAGTCTTCGGGTCGAGGCGAGAGTCGGTCACCGTCACCTCCGCCACGGCTCGTAGCCTTCGGCCTCGAGGCGTTCGGCGAGCCTGGGCCCGCCGCTCTCCACGATCCTGCCGTCCACCAACACGTGCACGGCATCGGGCCGCAGCAGCTCGAGGATGCGCGTGTAGTGGGTCACGAGGAGGACCCCCAGCGCGGGTCGCTCGCCCCGTACCGCCTGCACGCCGTCCGCCACGATCCGCAAGGCGTCGATGTCGAGGCCGGAGTCGGTCTCGTCGAGCACGGCCAGCTCCGGGTCGAGCATGGCCATCTGGAGGATCTCGTTGCGCTTCTTCTCTCCGCCGGAGAAGCCTTCGTTCAGATGGCGTTCGCCGAAGGCCGGGTCCATGCCGAGGCGCTTCATCCATTCGAGCATCGACATCCGGACCTCGAGCACCGAGCGGTCGTCGCCGACACGCCCCGACACCGCCTGGCGCAAGAACTGGATCACCGGGACCCCGGGAATCTCCTCGGGGTACTGAAAGGCGAGGAACATCCCGGCCTTGGCGCGCACGTCGGTCGGCCATGCCGTGACGTCCTCACCCCGAAAGCGGATGGCGCCCGAGGTGATCTGGTAGGAGGGGTTTCCGAGCAAAGTGCTGGCCAGCGTGGACTTGCCCGAGCCGTTGGGGCCCATCAAGGCGTGGAGCTCACCTTCGGCCACCGCCAGGTCCACCCCGCGCAGGATCTCGGTGCGGTCGACGGCCACGTGGAGGCCTTCGATCTCCAGCAGGGGGGTCACGGCGGGAAGTCTACCGGCGCGCCAAGATTTTCACTACGGCCGTAGGGGCAATCCCCCGGCGCGGTCGACCCCGCCGCCGTGGCTGCGGGTAGGAGGGGCCCGGAGCCCGAGGAACGCCCCTACCTGGTCATTCGGTATCCCGCGTCGGTCCGGTAGCGTCCCCCGGGTGAGCGACCCGTGGACCTTCAGCGGCAAGGTGGCGGGTCTGGGCCAGGGGGGCGGCGTCGTCACCCTGGTCGACGAGTCCACCTTCACCATCAGCGGGCGTGGGGGCGACGTCGTCACCCCGTCGGCCGAAGGCCTCTTCGTCCGTGACACCCGGATCCTGTCCCGCTTCGAACTACGGGTGAACGGGGCCAAGCCCGAGTCGCTGGCCGTGGTCTCCAACGACCCCTTCTCGGCGACCTTCGTGTCCCGGTGCCCGCCTCGGCCCGGCCTCGCCGACTCGACTTTGATGGTCTTCCGCCGCCGGTACGTGGGCCAGGGGATGCGCGAGGACCTCGTGATCCGCAACTTCGGGGACGAGCCCACCTTCTGCTCGGTGGAGCTCTTCATCGACTCGGACTTCGCGGACCTGTTCGCGGTGAAAGAAGGGCGGTTCGGGAACTCCGACGGGGAGATCACCCGCGAGCACAGCGATGGGCAGCTCGAGTTCTCCTATCGCCGGGGAACCGTCAGCCGTGGGCTGGTCGTCCACCTGTTCCCGACCCCGGCGCTCGCCTCCGACGGCCTGGTGAGCTTCGAGGCCATCGTTCCTGCGCACGGGGAATGGACTGGGTGTCTGGAGTTCCATCCCGTGATCGAAGGAAAAGCAGTCGATCCCCGCTATCTGTGCGGGCAGCCGGTCGACCGCGCCGCCCCCGCCGAGCGACTGGCCAAGTGGCGTCGCCAGGTGCCCCAGATCGAGACCGATCACGACGGCTTGCGGACGGTCATTGCCTCGAGCGCGGAGGACCTGGGAGCGCTACGGATCTTCGACCCCGACTATCCAGAGCGTGTGGTGCTGGCCGCGGGCGCGCCCTGGTTCATGACCGTGTTCGGCCGCGACTCTCTCATCACGTCGTGGATGGCGCTGCTCGTGGACCCCGACCTCGCCCTCGGGGTCCTCCAGACACTGGCCCGCTTCCAGGGCAAGAACATCGACCCGAGAAGCGAAGAACAGCCAGGGCGGATCCTCCACGAGATGCGCTTCGGAGACGCACCGTCTCTGTCGCTCGGTGGGGGGAACATCTACTACGGAACCGCCGACGCCACGCCACTCTTCGTCATGCTGCTCGGTGAGCTGCGGCGTTGGGGTCTCGCCCGCGAGGTCGTGGACGAGCTGCTGCCCAACGCAGAGCGGGCCCTCGAGTGGATCGAGAATCACGGTGACCTCGACGGTGACGGCTACGTCGAATACCAGCGCATGACCGACCGGGGTCTCGCCAACCAGGGGTGGAAGGACTCCGCCGACGGCATCCGGTATCGCGACGGGACCGTGGCCCATGCACCCATCGCCCTGTGTGAAGTCCAGGCCTATGTCTACAGCGCGTACCTGGCTCGGGCCCACTTCGCCCGCGAGGCCGGGGACGAAGCCACCTTCGAGCGCTACCGCTCCAAGGCGACCAGACTGAAGACCGAGTTCAACCGGGATTTCTGGCTCGAGGATCGGGGGTGGTTCGCGGTCGGCCTCGACGCCGACAAACGGCCCATCGACTCACTCACGTCCAACATCGGCCACTGCCTGTGGACCGGCATCGTCGACCAGGACAAGGCCCGTGTCGTCGCCGACCGGATCATGTCACCCGAGCTGAACAGCGGCTGGGGCATCCGCACCCTGGCGTCGTCGATGGGGGGCTACAACCCCATGAGCTATCACTGTGGATCAGTCTGGCCCCATGACACGGCCATCGTGGCGGCGGGGCTGGCCCGGTACGGGTTCATGGAGGACTCGCTGCGACTGATCGGTTCACTGCTGGACGCGGCGTTGAGCCTTGGCGGTCGCCTTCCCGAGCTCTACTGCGGGCTCGACCGCTCGGAGTTCTCGTCGCCGGTCGCCTACCCCACATCGTGTTCGCCCCAGGCCTGGGCCGCGGCCTCGCCGCTGCTGTGCTTGCGCACCATGCTCCGTCTCGACCCGTGGGTGCCCTATGGCAAGACCTGGTTGTCACCGATGCTGCCCGAGGGCATGAAGCATCTGAAAGTGGCAGGCATCCCCCTGGCCGGATCGCGCGTCACCGTCGAGGTCGACGGCGATGACGTCGAGGTGACGGGTCTTCCCCCCGAGGTGGCGCTCATCACCGAGCCCCGTCATCCCGCCACCTCCGTCTGAGGACCGCCCGGCTGCCCGCGGCGTCGAAGCGCCAGGGTCAGCCGCCCGGAAGGGTGCGCAAGGCTTGAACCGGACCGAGCTTGGCGTGTTGGACCTGGGCTTGAGCCGTGCCCAGAGGAACGACCTCATCCACGGTCGGGGTGCTGGCGGCGACTGAACCACAGCTCGGATCGAAAGGCTTGCGCGCCACGACCTGCACGGTGGATGCGCCCGGTCCCGGTACCTCGGTCCAGCCGAAATAGGTGCTGCACGTCGGCAACGTGATGCGCACCGAGGTGCTGGTCGGGCCCAGCGGCACCCAGGGAATCGAGACGAGCTCGGCGGGGACGCTGATACTCGGTGGAAGGTCCGGTCCGGCACAGGCCAGTGGGCTTCGGCTCGTGTAGGCGATGACGCTTCGACCCGTGCCGGCATCGATGACCACCGCCACATAGCGCGTGGCAAGGGGGCTTCCGGGGCGCGCTGGACAGTCGGTTCCCCAAGCGATCCCGACCCACGCCAGTCGACTGTCATAGCGCGGAAGCGTGGTGCTGGTGGGCGGAGCCGTCGTGGAGCTCGTGGCATGATCGGAACCCGGGCCCACCCCGATCGCAGTGGTGGTCGTGCCCGGCACGGTGACCGTGGTTGTGGTCGTCGTCGCGGTGGTGGCGCTGCTCGAACTGGTGGTGCCGGTGCCCGAACCCGACATCGTCGTTGTGGTCGTGCCCGGTGCGGTGGCGGTGGTCGCCGGGGACACATCGGGAGAGACAGACACATGGCGAGAGACAGTGGCCAGGCCGAGCCCGAGCACGGCGAAGCGATAGGCACCGTTGACGGCATCGGTGGCGCGGAACAAGGCCTGTGCCGTGGTGGCGGATACGCGTGGCCTCGTCTTCGGTGCGGGCGCCACCATCAGGCCACCGTGGTCGAGCTCGATCTTGGAGACGAAGCGTCCGCCCACCACCGAGGACAACGTCGGCTGCTCGGGTGCGACGGCGTTCTTGGACGGGTTCGAACACGAGCTCAAGAACCCTGCTGCGACGACCACCACCATGGTGCGAAGCAAGCTTGGCATCAGTCGCACGGGCCACAGTCTGCCCGCAAGGCGGCGTTAGGCTGCGGCAATGGTGCCCGATGGCAGCGAAAATGGCGCGTCAGCGGGACCAGGATCCGAGGACGTCTTCGTCCTCGCCGTCGACCTGGGCACAGGTGGGCCCAAAGCGGCGTTGGTCTCCCCGACCGGGAGGATCGCCGCCAGCGCGTCGGAGCCCGTCGAGTTGCATCTCCTGCCGGGCGGTGGCGCCGAACAGGATCCGGCGGCATGGTGGGCCGCCATCGTGGCCGCAACCCGTCGTGCCCTCGACGACTGCTCGGTCCGCCCCTCGAGCATCATCGGTGTGGGGTGCACGGCGCAGTGGTCCGGGACCGTCGCCGTCGACGCCACAGGGACCCCGCTGCGCCGTGCGGTGATCTGGATGGACTCCCGGGGCAGCTCGGCCATGAGGCGCCAGATGGGCGGGAAGGTGAGTGTTCTCGGGTACGACGTGCGCAAGATCCAGCGTTGGATCCGGCTCACCGGGGGAGCCCCGAGCCAATCGGGGAAGGATCCCACCGCGCACATCCTGTGGATCCAAGAGGCTGAACCAGCGGTCTATGACGCCACCTTCAAGTTCCTCGAGCCGGTGGACTGGTTGAACCAACGCCTGACCGGGCGCTTCTCGGCGTCCTATGACTCGATCGCGGCGCACTGGGTCACCGACAACCGCAACATCAACTCGATCGACTATGACCCGTCGTTGTTGCACATGTCAGGGCTCGACCGGTCCAAGCTGCCCGACCTCGTCCCGTCGGCGACGGTCATGGGAACACTGCGGGCCGAGGCCGCCGATGAGCTCGGGCTCCCCGCTGGTGTGCCCGTCGTGACCGGGACGGGGGACGTCCATTCCGCCGCCGTGGGATCGGGGGCGGTCGCCGACTACGACGGGCACATCTACATCGGGACCTCGTCGTGGATCTCGTGCCACGTGCCGTTCAAGAAGACCGACGCCATTCGAAACGTGGCCGCCATACCGGCCGCCATTCCCGGCCGGTATATGGTCGCCGACGAGCACGAGACCGCCGGAGCCTGCCTGACCTTTCTGGCCGAGAGGGTGCTGTTCGACGGCAAGGGGCCCCATCCCGGCATCGACAACGTCTACCGGCACTTCGACGAGGTGGCGGCCAAGGTGGCACCGGGTTCGCACGGGGCCATGTTCACTCCGTGGCTCAACGGTGAGCGCTCGCCGGTGGACGACCACACCATCCGGGGCGGCTTCCACAACCTGTCGCTGTCTACCTCTCGTGACGACCTCGTGCGCGCCGTCTACGAAGGAGTGGCGCTCAACAGCCGGTGGTTGCTCGGCGCAGTCGAACGCTTCGTGGGTCGAAAATTCGAGACGTTGGCGTTCATCGGGGGCGGGGCCAACTCCGATGTCTGGTCCCAGATCCACGCCGATGCCATGGGCAGGCGGATCCGCCAAGTCGTCGATCCCGTGCTCGCCAATGTCCGAGGGGCTGGGCTCCTGACACTGTTGGCCCTGGGCCGCATCCGCGTCGAGGAGATCCCCGGCATGGTCGAGGTGGGCAGGACGTATGACCCCGATCCCGTCGCCGGCAAGGTGTACGCAGAGCTCTACGACGAATTCGTGAATCTCTACAAACAGACCAAGGACATCCACCGCCGGCTGAACCGGTTCTGACGACACGCCACCCTGTGGCCACATGACGGGCCGTGGTCAGATGCGTTCGAAGTTCCGCTTCAGCTCCCAATCCGTGACCACCTGGTTGGATCGGGCCCATTCTTGTCGGGCGGTGTTGAGCAAGTGGTGGTGGACGTCCTCGCCGAATGCATGGCGGGCGATCGGTGACGCCTCGAGCTCGTCGATGGCTTCGACCAACGTCCTCGGCACGCGCGGCACGTCGGTGGCGTTGTAGGCGTTGCCCTCGAAGGGCGCACCGAGCTCGAGTCCCTGCTCCACACCCCACAGGCCTGCCGCGAAGATGCCCGCCAGTGCCACGTACGGGTTGACGTCGGCCCCGGGGATCCGGCACTCGATCCGGCGGCCCTCGCCGTGACCGACGAGGCGGAAGCCACAGGTGCGGTTGTCGACACCCCACACTGCCGCGGTCGGTGCCCACGATCCCGGGACGTAGCGCTTGTACGAGTTGATATACGGTGCCCAGAGCCACGTGAGCTGACAGGCACCGAGGAGCAGCCCGGCGAGGAACTGCCGACCCACCTCCGAGAGATTCGAGGGCCCGTCGTCCCCCCACGTGAGCGGAGCACCGGACGTGGCGTCCCAGATACTGGCGTGGATGTGACACGACGAGCCCACCTCGTCCATCGACCACTTGGCCATGAACGATGCCGACCGGCCGCACTGGTCAGCGATCTCCTTGACTCCGTTCTTGAAGACGAGGTGTCGGTCAGCCACCTCGATGGCCCGCCCGTAGGTTACGTTCACCTCGTGCTGGCCGCGGCCGGCCTCACCCTTCGAAAATTCGACGGGGATGTCGGCCGCCACCATCTCATTGCGGATCCGTCGTAGGACGTACTCCTCGCGAGACGTCTGAAGGAGCTGGTAGTCCTCGATGGTCGAGACATGGGGGTGCAGATCACGCCAACCCTGTGCCGAAGCCTCCTCGAAAGTCTCGCGAAACAGGTAGAACTCGAGCTCGGTGGCGCATCGGATGTCGAGTCCGAGCTCTCGGGCCCGTTCCACCTGTCGCCCCAGGATTCGTCGCGGCGACACCTCGACAGGGCCACCCTTGGTGTCCACCACATCGCAGACCACCATGGCCGAGCCCTCGAGCCACGGCAGGAGCCGCAAGGTGGCGAGGTCGGGCAGAGCCACCACGTCGCCATACCCGGTCTCCCAGTTGGCGAACCGGTAGCCGGGGAGTGGTTCCATCTCCACGTCGACGGCGAGGAGGTAGTCGCACGCCTCGATGCCGTGCTCGAGGACGTGGTCCAGGAAGAACCTGCCCGTGACCCGCTTGCCGACCGGGCGTCCCTGCATGTCGGGGAACGCCACCACCACCGTGTCGATCGATCCCTCGGTGATGCGCTTGGTGAGCTCGCTTCGGTCCAGCATGCTCGCACCATGGCACGGAGGATGGTCGGCGTCCAGCATGCCGAGCGCGGGCGGGCCCCCGCCTATTCCGGGGTGACGTATGCGGCGGTGATCCCGCCGTCGACGACCAGCGCCGAGCCCGTCATGAAGGAGGACTCATCGGACGCCAAGAAGAGCGCGGCCCGAGCCACTTCCTCGGGTCGCCCCAGGCGGCCCATGGGGATGTGCACGAGCCGGCGGTTGCGGCGGACGGGGTCAGAGAGAAGCTCTTCCAACAGTGGCGTCTCGATCGGGCCCGGGCATAGTGCATTGGCCCGGATTCCCTGGCGGGCGTATTCCACCGCCAGCTCACGGGTGAAGGCGAGCACGCCGCCCTTCGACGCCGTGTAGGCAACCTGGGCGGTGGCGGCACCCATGAGGGCCACGAAGGACGCGACGTTGACGATCGATCCACCACCGGAGTCGACGATGGTGGGGACCGCAGCGCGACAGCACAGCCACACGCCCTTGAGGTTCACGTTCATCACGCGGTCCCAGGTTGCCGGGGGAGTATCGAGGACCCCGCCGTCGTCCCCGGGGAAGATCCCGGCGTTGTTGAACAGCACATGCAGTCCGCCCAGCTGCTGGGTGGCCGCGGTCACGACATCAGCCACCTGGGACTCGTCGGAGACATCGGCGGCGACGGCGACGGCTCGCCCACCTGCGTCGACGATCTCCTCGACGGTGTCGCGAGCGGCCTGGGCCACCACATCGGCGACGACCACGGCGGCGCCTTCGGAGGCGAACAGCGAGGCAGCAACCCGCCCGATACCGCTTCCCGCCCCGGTGATCACCGCCACTTTCCCCGCCAGGCGCGCCGTCACGGCACGACCATACCCGGCACGGCTCAGGCGCTCGTGGCCCCGGCATCGGGTTGTCGGCCCCGCGCCCGACCGGGGCCGAAGACCCGCGGCGCCGGTGTGATACTGGTCCTATGGCCACGCGCGCCACGCCCATTGTCGGGGTCACGACATATCACCAGCAGGCGTCGTGGGGCCCGTGGGATCGGCTGGCTTCTGTGTTGCCTGCCTCGTACGTCGACACCGTGGCAGGAGCGGGGGGTTGTCCGGTGTTGCTCTCTCTGTGGGAGGGCGGCGTCAGTACGGACGAGGCCGCCTCGAGCGTTGTCCGGGCCATCGACGCGCTGGTGCTGGTGGGTGGTGGGGACGTCGACCCCGCTCTGTACAGACAGCGGCCGGACCCCGCCACGTCGGGGGTCGATCCACGACGCGACGCCAGCGAGCTGGCGTTGCTCCGTGCCGCTTTGGCCGTCGACCTCCCGGTGCTGGCTGTCTGTCGGGGGATGCAACTCCTCGACGTCGAGCTCGGAGGCACTCTTTTCCAGCACGTGCCCGATGTCGTGGGTCACAACGGCCACCAGCCGGCCCGAGGTTGTTTCGCCGAGGTCGAGGTCACCACCGAGGCAGGCTCCACGGTGGCGAAGATCGTGGGGGAGAAGACCACGGTGGCCTGTTCACACCATCAGGCCATCGACCGGTTGGGCGACGGGCTCGTCGTCACGGCGAGGTCGGCTGACGGCATCGCCGAAGCGGTCGAACTCCCGGGGGCGCGTTTCGTGGTGGGCGTCCAGTGGCATCCAGAGGAGCACGGTGACCAACGTCTCTTCCGGGCTTTGGTCGAGGCGGTGCGATGAGCTCTGTCGCCGGTTCGTCTTCGGCGGGCATCGTTCGAGTGGTGAATCCGGCCACCGAGCTCACGGTGGCCGAGATCGAACGTCAGGGCAAAGAGGCGGCCGACGCGGCAGTCGGGCGGGCGGTCCGGGCGTTCCCGGCCTGGCGCGACATGGCGCCGGGGGATAGGACGCGACTGTTGCGGCGTTTCGCCGAGCAAGTCGAGGCCCATGCCGAAGAGCTGGCCTTGCTGGAGACCCGCAATGTGGGCAAGCCCATCACCGACAGCCGGGGCGAAGTAGCCATGGTCGCCGACGTCCTTCATTTCTATTCCGGCGCCGTCGACAAGCACCGAGGCGCCACCATCCCGGTGGCGGGCGGTGTCGACCTCACCTGGCCCGAGCCTCTGGGCGTGGTCGCCGCCATCGTGCCCTGGAACTTCCCGATCGCCATCACCTCGTGGAAGATCGGGCCGGCCCTGGCCTGTGGCAACACCGTGGTGGTGAAGCCGGCCGAGCTCACACCCCTCACGGCGGTGCGGTTGGCTGAGCTCGCTCTCGACGCCGGCATCCCCGAAGGTGTCCTCCAAGTCGTGGTCGGACGGGGGACCACAGTCGGAACCGTCCTGGTCGAGCATCCCGACGTCGCCAAGGTGGCGTTCACCGGGTCGACCGAGGCGGGACGAGACGTGATGGCCCGTGCATCGGGGACGATCAAGCGCGTCACCTTGGAGCTCGGAGGGAAGTCCGCCAACGTCGTCTTCGCTGACGCCGATCTCGAGCGGGCCGCAGCCAGTGCGCCCTTCGCCGTGTTCGGCAACGCCGGCCAGGATTGCTGCGCCCGCAGCCGCATCCTGGTGGAGCGGGCGGCGTTCGGTCGCTTCGTGGAGCTCCTCGTGACAGCCACAGAGGCACTCGTGGTGGGCGATCCTGAAGACCCTGCCACCCAGATGGGCCCGCTCGTGTCCGACGACCACCGGGCCCGGGTCAACGGGTACCTCCACACGGGCGACACCGGCCTCGAGATCGTCGGAACCAGTCCGGTGCCCGATGGGCCAGGGTGGTGGTTTCCGGCCACGGTCCTGGCGCCGGTCGATCCACAGGCGCGGGTCTGGCGTGAGGAGATCTTCGGCCCGGTCGTGGCGGTGACGCCCTTCGATGACGAGGCCGATGCCGTGGCGCTCGCCAACGACACCCCCTATGGACTGTCGGGCTCGATCTGGACCCGTGACTCGAGTCGTGCCCTGCGCATGGCCAAAGCCGTCCAAGCCGGGGTGCTCTCGGTGAACTCCAACACCTCGGTTCGCGTGAACGCACCGTTCGGCGGGATGAAGCAATCGGGGTTCGGACGCGAGCTCGGCATGGAGGCGATGGCGTCGTTCTCCGACCTCAAGAACGTCTTTCTCTCCACCGAGGGCTGAACCGCGCACCGCTTCGGACCTGGATGGACCCCGCCGTCGTCAGAGTGCTGCGCTCGGCCGGTAACGTTGCACTGTGAGCAGCGGTCGGAAATTCGTCAAGCCTTTGGTAGCGGCGGTGGGACTCGCCGGGACCATCGCCAGTGTCTGGTGGTTCGCCCTGAAGCCTCGACGCAAGCGCGCCGGCACGCGATCGACAGAGCCCCCCGCCGCTGAGTGAACTGCCGGCCCACTCGTGCTGGTGCAGCCGGGTTCGATCAACCCCCCACGAGGGGCAAGGGCCGCTGCAACACCCAGCCGAGCGTGTTGAGCGCGATCGTCGGGTTCCATCCTGGCGTTTGGGGATGGGCGAGGTGATCGAGACCCTGGTCGCTGAGGAACCGGTGCAGGGTGGGGTTCAATGATCCGTGGAAGTCCGGTGCCGCCCCCGTCGAGAACCGCTCGGCTCCGTGGGTGTCGATGATCACGAACCCGTCTGAGTGATCGACGTCGTAGGTGAGGGGCTTGCCCGTCCACCAGTCCACCGACGGTGGTGAATTTTCAGGGACGCGCTCGACGTCCCAGCCGAAGAAGTGCTCGACCTCGGTGGCCTCGACAGGGGTCTCGGTCAGCAATTCCCACGATGCGCCCGTGAGGTGGGCGTAGGCGGCCAACCGAGCGGGAGTGTCACGGGTGGGGTCCACGCTCAATTCGACGAGTTGCACCTTTGAGGCACTCCCGTCGCGCATGAGGGAATGCTCGACCTGCAGCAGGTTTCCGGTGTCGAAGGGACAGATCTCGGCGCAGAGGGTGAGGAAGGGAACGACCAACACCGTCTTGCCCCGGAACGAGGAGAGCTCCAGGCTGCGACCCCGTTGGTCCTTGAAGGCCAGATGGCTGATCGACCCCGGGATGGGCCGGCTCTGGACGATGCCGGTGCCGGCCCCCGGCGGCCCAGGTGGGCCCGATCCACACGCCGATGCCATGAGCGCCAGGACGCTCAGGATGCCTCCGCATCGCCAGCCGACGCGGGATCGACCACGACCCGGCCCTGGGGTGCTCACGGGTTGCGAGTCTCGCTTCGGGCTCTCACCGTCGCCAGTCGGCCGGACTCGGCCGAGACCTTCGGGGGAGCCCACGACACCGCCCGGTCGTTTCGGGCTCCGATGGGCTACCGTTTGCGACGTGAAACGTCGACGGATCGCCGTACCTGCCGCTACTCGCGTTCTTTTTGTCGCCGCAACTATTGCCATGGGACTGGCGGCGTGTGGATCGAGCCCGGGCCACGTTGCCAAAGCGGCCACCACGGCGAGCGCGGCGAGCCCTCCGGTGAAGGAGATCTCGCTGCAGTCGCCGACCTCCTACACGCCGTCGGCGCCGGCGGGGGGCACCGACGACTATCACTGCACGCTCGTCGATCCTCACGTGACAACGGACTCCACCATCGTCTCGAGCGAGTTCTTCCCCGAGAGCCCCGAGGTCCACCACGCCATTCTCTTCCTGGTCCCCCCGAGCCTCGCCAGCCAGGCCAACTTGGCCGATGACGTCGGCAAAGGCTGGACGTGCTTCGGGGAGTCGCCGTTGCCGGGGACCTCGTTCGCCCAGGTCTCCAATACTCCGTGGCTCTCTGCCTGGGCACCCGGGCACGGACTCGACACCGTCCCGGCCGGCACCGGTGTGCCGTTCCCGGCGGGCAGCCTCGTCATCATGCAGATCCATTACAACCTGCTCGTCGGAGACAAGCCGGTGCGGGCCAAGCTCGTCCTGCACACCGTGCCCGCCACCACCGACCTCACCCCTTTGCACCTCGACCTCCTGCCCGCACCGCCGGACATCCCGTGTCCCACGGGCGTGGCGGGGCCGCTGTGTGACCGCAACGCCTCGCTCGCCGACACGGGCCAGCGGTTCGGCCAGAGCGCCATCCAGTTCGTGAACTTCCTGGAGCAGTTCTGTGGGCGCAACGTGGCCGACCCGCCCGGTGGCGACACCACGTCGTGCACATGGCCCGCTCCGAGCGGGACGATCGTCCGGTTGACCGCCCACATGCACCTGCTCGGGCGAGGGATGAAGATCGTGCTCGATGCCGGCACGCCGAATGCGAAGACGCTGCTCGACGTGACGAATTACAACTTCGACTACCAGCGCTCGTACAACCTGGCCACACCGGTCACCACCAAGGCCGGCGACACGATTCAGGTCACGTGCACCTACGATCCGACGCTTCGTCAAGAGCTGCCGCAACTGCGCAGGCTTCCTCCCCGTTACGTCACGTGGGGGGACGGCTCGTCCGACGAGATGTGCCTGGCCCTCGTGAACTACATCTCCACCTCGAACGCCCCATCCCTCTGAGGTTCGGCCTCTCTGAAGTTCGGCCTGCCTGAGGTTCCGCGCCTCTGAGGTCGCGCTCCTGTGGATCAGAGCCCGACGATGGCGGGCAGGACGACGCTGATCGGACCTCGGACCACCACGTCGGCGATGGAGTCGTATTCGGTGGGATCGGCGTTGACGATGATCACGCCGGCCCCGGCGAGCTGCGCAGTAGGCACGAGCCCGGCGGCGGGGTAGACAGACAAGGTCGAGCCGATGGCGAGCACGAGGTCGCAGGCCCGTGCTGCTTGGTCGGCTCGGACGAGGTCCCCGACGACGAGGTCCTGGCCGAAGCTGATGGTCGCCGACTTCAAGATGCCTCCACACGGTGCGTCGGCCACCATGTCGGTGCATGCGGGGTCCTCGTCTCCGGCGCGCACCCGCTCCAACACTTCGGGCATGGGACTGCGCCGGCCACAGGACATGCACATCACGGCTCTCATGGTGCCGTGGATCTCCACTACCCGGCCCGGGTCACTGCCCGCGGCGTGGTGAAGGCCGTCGACGTTCTGGGTGACGAGGGTATGCAGGACCCCGCGCCGCTCGAGATCCACGAGGGCACGGTGCCCCGCGTTGGGCTTGGCTTCCCACGTGGGCGACTCCAAGCGGTTGCGCCACGCCCGCCGCCTGACGTCGGGCTCGGACATGTAGGTCTGGAGCGTCGCCATCTTCTCGGCAGTGGGATCCTTGGTCCACACCCCGTTGGGCCCACGGAAGTCGCGGATCCCCGAGTCAGTGGAGATGCCCGCACCGGTGAGGACGACGATGCGCGCGCTGTGCGCCACGATCTGGCGCGCCCTCTCGATGCTCTGGTCCATCGGTGGAGTCTCGCGCCTTCTCGAAGAGGCCGTGCCGGCACGGTCCTGGACCGCCGATTCGACACCGACGGTGCGGCGGTAGCCTCCACGGACGGTGTTGAGCTCCCTGCAGCCCCTGCGGTCGAAGAACTTCGCCCTGGTCTGGACCTCGGCGTTGGTGTCGAATGTCGGATCCTGGATGCAGACAATTGCGCTGGGATATGTCGTGACGCATCGGTCCCATGATCCTCTGTGGGCCGGCGCGGTGGCGGCGGCCGCGTTCATCCCCATCGGTGTGCTCTCGCCTCTGGGCGGTGCACTGGCCGACCGCCTCGACCGGCGCCGGTGGCTGATCATCACCACCTTGGCGGAAACGTTGTTCGCGGCCTTGTTGGCGGCGCTGTACGCCACCGGCCACGCCCCGTCGTGGGCCCTGTTGGCGATGGCCTTCCTCGGCGGCGTGGCTGCTGCGGTGGGCTTTCCGACGTATCAGGCCATGATCCCGGACCTGGTGCCGGCGGACGACCTGCTCGGAGCGGTGTCGTTGTCATCGGCGCAGTTCAATCTGGGTCGGGTCATCGGCCCCGCACTCGCCGGCATCGTCCTCTTGGCGGGATCGGCGGCATGGGTCTTCGCCGTGAACGCCATCTCCTTCGGAGCCGTGGTGGCGGCCTTGGCGGTCGTGCGGCTCCCGGCCAGAGAGACGATCATCGACCGGGGGAGCCGGACGTTGCGGCGCATCGCCGAAGGTGTCCGGGTGGCGGCGGGAGAGCCGGGTTGTCGCAGTGCCATCGTCCTCATCGGCATCGTCGCCCTCATCGGCTCGCCGTTCATCGCGCTCGTCCCGGCCATGGCGATCAACGGCCTCGGTCGGGGCGCGGGTGGCTACACGGCGCTGGTGGCGGCCCAAGGCGTCGGAGCCGTGGGCGGCGCCTTGGTGCTTGCTCCCCTGGCACGAGCCTTCGGTCGTCGACTCGTCGTCGGCGCTCTCGTGGCCTTCCCCCTGGCCCTTGTCTGTTACGGGGTGACGCCGTCGTTGTGGTCGTCGGCCCTCGCCATCTTGATCGTGGGGTCGTGTTACATCGGCGTGCTCACCGGCCTCAACACTGTCGTGCAACGACGCGCCCCGACGGAATTCCGAGGACGGGTGTTGGGGCTCTACATGATGGTGCTGGGGGTCATCTACCCCGTGGGTGCCGTCGTCGAGGGGGCCGTCGCCCATGTCGTGGGCATCCGCACCGTGACGGTGGTGTCGGGAGTGGCGCTCTTCGCCATCATGGTCGCCATCGGGCTCTGGCGCGGGCAGCTCTTCGCCGATCTCGGCGACCTTGGCACACCCTCGACCGTCGAGACCCTCGGGGCCGGAGCCGACCGTGGCCCGACGGTGCTGGACCAGACCGCGCCGCCGTCGCGGTGATGGCCCATATCGCAGACGTCGAAATAGTCGAACCGGGTCCGGCCGAGGACGCCCAACGACGGATTGGGGGTGCTCTCGATCGACAGGGCCTCGGACGCGGCGATCGCGTGGCGTTCTACCTGCCGTCCTCGGCGAACCTCCTTCTGTGTGTTCTGGCTGCCGCCCGGCGCGGCGTTGTTCCGGTCCTGCTCAATGCCACCCTCCTCCCGACCGAGCGCGACGTGCTCATCGCCGACGCCGAGCCCGCCCTCGTGATCACCGAGCCTTCGGCGCTGACCCCCTTGCTTTCGGGCCCGCCCGCCGATCTGGCCCCGTATCCGCTGGTGCGGCCGATGCACTACACCTCGGGAACCACGGGCCGACCCAAAGGGGTGTGGTCGGGCGTGCTCGACGACGCCGACGCCAAGGCCCAGTTCGAGGACGAGGCCGACCTATGGGGCTTCAGCGATCGAGATACGCACCTCGTATGCTCGCCGATGTACCACTCGGTCTCTGTCCGCCTCGCCGGCGCCGCGCTCCTGCGGGGCGGCCGGGTCGTGGTGCTGCCCCGTTTCGATGCCGCTGTGGCGGTGGCGGCACTCGATCATCACCGGCCCACGACCACGTTCATGGCGCCCACGGCACTCCGTCGCGTGATGGCCGAGTCGGGGCCCTCAGACCATTTCGCCATGCTGCGCCTGTTGGTGCACGCCGGCTCGCCGTGTCCCGACGCGCTGAAGCGGGCCGTGCTCGAGAGGGTGGGGCCCGGCGTGCTGTGGGAGTTCTACGGCTCGACCGAAGGCCAGTTCACTGTGTGCTCACCGCAGGAATGGTCGCAACGTCCGGGGACCGTGGGCCGGGCCCGGCCCGGACGGCGGCTCGAGGTCGACGAGGACGGCCTGGTGTGGTGTCACGCCCCTGGGTTTGCCAAGTTCGAGTACTGGCGCGACCCCGATGCCACAGCACGGGCCTGGCGCGGTGACGCCTTCACCGTCGGCGACGTGGGCCGTCTGGACGAGGATGGCTATCTCTTCTTGGACGGCCGCCGCGACGACCTCATCATCAGCGGCGGCGTCAACGTGTATCCCGCCGAGGTCGAGTCCGTGCTCGCCGAGGTCCCCGGTGTCGTCGAGGTGGCGGTCTTCGGCGTCAGCGACGACGAGTGGGGTGAGCGTGTTTGCGCCGCGGTCGTAGGCCTCGATGATGAGGACGCCCTTCGCCGTCATGCCGCCGGACACCTGGCGCCGTATAAGCGTCCGAAGAAGTACTTCCTCGTCGACGCCCTCCCCCACACGGCGACGGGCAAGCTTGTCCGTCGCGACCTCCCCACAGCGCTTCGACGAGACGCTCCGGGCCCCGACGGCGGGAGCTGACCCGGCCGTAGGCGGTGTGGCACCTGACCCGTGGCGACGTTGAGCACGGGTGGTGTGCCGGGACCCTCGACGGTGGGCGATGATCTGGTCATGACCATCGCCACTGTCAACCCCACCACCGGCGAGACCGAGAAGGTCTTCGAGCCCGATTCCGACGAGCAGGTGGAGGCCAAGCTGGACCTCGCCGAGCGGGCCTTTGCCGCCTATCGGACGACCTCGTTCGAAGAACGAGCTCGCCTGGCGATCGGCGCCGCCGATCTCCTCGAGGGCGAGCTTCCCGACATCGCCCGGGTCCTGACGACCGAGATGGGAAAGACCTTCGCATCGGCCAAGGGCGAGGTGGCCAAGTGCGCGTCAGCATTGCGCTGGTTCGCGGCCCACGCCGAGGCTCTGCTGGCTGAAGAGCCGGTGGGCACGACCGCGAGTGCGAGCAGCGTTCGCTACGAGCCTATGGGCCCGGTGCTGGCGGTCATGCCCTGGAACTTCCCGATGTGGCAGGTGATGCGATTCGCGGCGCCCGGGCTCATGGCCGGAAACGTCGGTCTGCTGAAGCACTCGTCCAACGTGCCCCAGACGGCGTTGCTGATCGAAGACGTCTTCCGTCGGGCGGGATATCCGGCGGGTGCCTTCCAGACCCTGCTCGTCCCCTCCCAACGCGTGGCGGGGCTGATCGAAGATGATCGCGTGCGCGCCGTGACCCTGACCGGGTCCGAGGGTGCGGGTCGGTCGGTGGCGGAGGTGGCCGGACGAGCCATCAAGAAGTCGGTGCTGGAGCTCGGGGGCAGCGACCCCTTCATCGTGCTGCCGTCCGCGGATCTCGATCGAGCAGTGGCGGTCGGTGTCCAGGCCCGGGTCCAGAACAACGGCCAGAGCTGCATCGCGGCCAAACGATTCATCGTGCACCGTGCCATCTACGACGAGTTCGAGGCTTCGTTCTCCGAAGCGATGGGAGGCCTCGTGGTGGGCGATCCCATGGAGCCGGGTACCGATGTGGGGCCACTGGCGACAGCCCAGGGTCGCGACGACGTCCATGAGCAGGTCGAGGACGCCCGCGCCCAGGGTGCGGCAGTGTTGTGCGGAGGTCGGCCCGGAGAAGGAGCCGGCTTCTTCTATCTTCCGACGGTGCTGGCCCGTATCACGCCGTCGATGCGGGTGGACACCGAGGAAGTGTTCGCGCCGGTCGCCCTGCTCTACGAAGCCGAGGACCCCGCCGATGCGCTGCGTATGGCGAATGACTCCACCTTCGGGCTCGGGGCCAGTGTGTGGACGGGCGATGCCGACGAGCGGGCGATGTTCGTCGACGGTCTCGAGGCCGGCATGGTCTTCGTGAACGCCATGGTGGCGTCAACGGTCGAGCTGCCCTTCGGAGGGATGAAGCGCTCGGGGTACGGCCGGGAGCTGTCGACTCTGGGGATCAAGGAATTCTGCGAGGCCAAGACCGTCTGGGTGGCTTGACGAACCGAACCTTTCCACAGCCAGAAGGCCTCTGGGCCAGTCGCTTCGCACGCTGGGCCACGCTGTGAGGATCGTGGCAGAACCCCAACGGTTCAACCGCCGCGTCAAGGCCCTGGGATAGCCTCGACCATATGAAACTCGTCATCATGATCCCGTGCCTGAACGAGGAGACGACGCTCCCGTTGGTCCTGAGCACGATCCCGAACACGATTGACGGCATCGACAGCATCGAGGTGCTCATCATCGATGATGGGTCGACAGACAAGACCGTCGAGGTGGCCAGGTCCCTGGGTGTCACGGAGTTCGTGCACCATCCCGGGAACCGGGGTCTCGCCCACTCCCTTCGCGACGGGATTCAGCGCGCCTTGGAGCTCGGTGCGGACATCTTGGTCCTCACCGACGGTGACAACCAGTATCCCCAAGAGCGGATACCAGATCTGATCCGTCCCATTCTCGAGGGAAAAGCGGACACGGTCATCGCCGACCGGCAGGTACAGACGATCGAACACTTCTCGCCGACCAAGAAGGTCCTGCAAAAGGTCGGGACCGGCGTGATGAATCTGGCGGCCGGAACGAACCTCCCCGATGGAACGAGTGGCTTTCGTGCCTACTCGAAGGAGGCCGCCATCAAGCTCAATCTGATCGGTCGCTTCAACTTCGCGGCGGAAACGACCATCCAAGCGGCGAACAAGCGCCTGGCGCTGGCGACCATCATCATCGAGACCAATCCGAAGACCCGCGAGTCACGGCTCTTCAAGTCGTCATGGGAGCACGTCCGCAAGAGCATGGTCGCCATGCTCAATGCCTTCACGATGTACAAGCCCTACACCGTGTTCCTCAGCATCGGAGGATTCTTCTTCGTCCTGGGATTGATTCCCTTCATTCACTATCTCTACTTGGTGCTCACCGTCGCGAATCCCAACGGCGCCCACCACCTGCAATCGCTCGTGATCGGGGCAGTGCTGCTCAACGCCTCGTTCGTCTCGGTCACACTCGGAATTGTGGCGAATCTCATCCGGGTCAACAGGTCGCTGCTCGAAGACACCCTGGAAGTGCTCAAGCGCCAGCAGTTCATGACCGACGCCGCCGACCAGCGTCACACAGCCGACCAGCGTCAGTCGGTCGTGTAAGCGAAGGTAAAGCCAGTTCCCCCTCGACCACCAGCAGCCTGGGTCGGCCTAGTACCAGCCCGGTCCCCAGTGAAGCTCGGGAGCCTCGCCCGCTGCGGTGGCGAGCAACGTGAGCGAGCTCACCAATTGACGTCGGAGGGGGACGGGGATCGCCTGGAGCAGGTCGCGTACCTCGGCCCGGCGTCTCTCGATCACGTCGGTCACCACGCTGTGCCCCAGGACCGTGATGGCCAGCTTCACTTCGCGCCGGTCGAGCTCGTCGCGGGTGCGCGACACGAGCTCCTTGCGCACCAGGCGGTCGCACATGCGCGTCGCCGTCGACGGGCTCACACCGAGTGCCTCGGCCAGATCGGCAAGCCGTCTCGGCC
This sequence comes from Acidimicrobiales bacterium, assembly GCA_035532735.1. GTDB lineage: Bacteria > Actinomycetota > Acidimicrobiia > Acidimicrobiales > UBA8190 > Chersky-840. Next base: position 29,541 of record DATKQM010000003.1, read on the forward strand.
CTCCGAAGGTGAGCTCGACCAACGTCCGGTATTGGGGGAGGGTGACGTCGTCGGGATTTCCGGCCAGTGACCGGACGGCGATGGCGACCATCACGCGGCTGGCGAGAATGATCGCTCCGATCACCTCTTCGTCGTTGGGAACCTCCGACGGTGGTGCATCGGGAACCGATGTCTCAGGAGCCGATCGCTTCCGGGGCCGGATGGGCGCTGCGGTTTCGGTGGGAGCCACGGGCAGAGTATTGCCGATCAGCGCGTTGCGCGCCCGGGTGACGGGCCTCGGGTGGTGACCGGGTTCACGAGGGTGGCGCGCTCTGGTCGCGTAGGAACGCATCGAGCTCGGAGCGCGCGTGGTCCAAGTCGCCCCGGCGGACCATGTCGGGCAGCGGCCCGTCGAGCAACCTGCGCCAATCGATGGTCTCGGTGCTCTTGCCTTGATCGTGGATGCGTCGGCGTCCCTCATCGAGCAGTGCGGCCAGATCGCCCATTCCAGGCCCCATTTCCCTCACCGCCCGGTCGCGCAACCATCCCGCCAGGGCGGGACTGGCGCCGCCGGTCGACACGGCGATCGAGATCGTGCCGTCTCGGGCCACCGCGGGCAGGATAAAGCTGCAACGAGAGGGGTCGTCGGCGACGTTGACCCAGACGCCTGCCGCCTGTGCGTCCTGGTAGACGGCCTCGTCCACGGCCGGGCTCCCGGTCGCCGAGATCACCAACAGGTAGTCGGCCGCCTCGCCCGAGGCGTAGGGCCGGATGTGGACCTCGAGTGGCGACCCGTCGATCGCGGCGATGACTCCTGAGTCGGTCAGCGCTCCGATGGCCACGTGGACCTCGGGGGCCACGACGGTCACCGCGGCGCCACAGGCCAGCAAGCCGCCGATCTTGCGCGCCGCCACGTGACCCCCACCGACGACGAGACAGCGTCGCCCTTTCACCACGAGGCCGACTGGATAGATCGGTGCGTCGACGCCCACCGTCACCTCTGGGGAACAGCCGCGAACTCGGGAACGGCCACCAGGCCCGCTGCCACCGTGGCGTTGGTCTGCTCGTCGATCATCACGAAACTCCCGGTCACACGGTTGGCTCGATAGGGATCGACGGCCAGAGGGTTCCCACGGCAAGTCTCACGACACCGATCTGGTTGGCACCCAACGTGCCCGTCGAACTCTAGCGACCCACGTCCAGGCGGGAGAGGACCGGCAGCGTCTGTGCAGGGGGTGAGTCGAGTGATGTGCATGATTCGGAACCGTCGCCCCGCTTCGACGGGTGTTTCGGCGAACCAGCACAGCGTGGCCGCACGGCCTCGGGAGCGGTTTCCGCCGGGGCTATGAGGTCGCCACGCGACACATCGAGCTCATCGTCGACTCGGACCGTCACCGAGAGCGACGCGGGAGCCTCGTCGAGAGGTCCGTCAAAGGTCTCCACCGAGGTGATCCGGCTTCGCTGGCCCCCGGGGAGCACCACGACGGCACCGCCGGGTCCGAACGTGTGCCGTCGTCGACGGTCGAGGTCTTCTCTGACGTAGCCCTCTCGCTTCCGGCCCTCCATGGAGGTCTCCGAGAAGCGGTCGCCGGCTCGGGTCGCACCCTCTCGCTCACCCCGGAGGATGCGATCTCGGCGATCACATCGTCGACGGCGTGGGCTTCCGAGCGCACCGCGCCGGTGCCGGTGCCGGTGGAGCCACCCACCGTCCGGAACCGGACCATGGGGTCTTCGACGACCTCGTCGGGAGTCGGGACGACCGGTGCTCACCGGTGCGAACCCGTCCGTGGTAGAGGTGGCACAACTCGGGCCGTTGGTTACGCTGGGTCCCACTGGCCGAAGGCGTCGCGGAACGAAAGCACGCGCTCTTTGGCCCCGGCCTTGAGCTCGTGGCGTCGCGCCCCGCCGATGCATGCGTCAAAACCGTGCGCGGCGATGGCATCGAGGAGCGTCACGCTCTGGAGCCGGTTGCGCGACCCCAGCGGGCCCGGGTCCGGGACCGGGACCGCCCCCGGTCGATGGAGTCTTGCACCGAGGCGACGAGCACCTCCTCACCGAGATCGGCCATCGCCTTGTCCCGGAATTCCAGGACCTCGTCGAAGTTGTGGCCGGTGTCCACGTGGAGCAGGGGAACGGGAAGCGACCGGGTCGAAAGGCCTTCTCCGCCAGGCGGAGCAGGACGGCGGAGTTCTTGCCGCCGCCGAAGAGGAGACAGGGCGCTCACGTCCGGCCGCCACCTCCCGCATCACGAATACGGCATGGGGCTTCGAGGAGGTCGAGGTGATCAGGGCCCGGCGGGACCGGGGTCCGGCCCGTCGTGCCGGTCGGGGCGTCGATCACGGTGGTCATAGGGCAGCTCCGAGTCGTTTCGGGTGGCGCCGATGATCGTTGCCGTCTGGAAGCGATTCGACCGATCTGGAAAGGGATAAAATCCGATCTGATTAGTCATATATAGTACCGGCTGGCTGACCGGACAAGGCATGCCACCGGCCACGATGCGTTGGAACCCACCGCCACAGCCAGCGCTGAGGCAAGACCGATTCGGACGGGGAGCGTGGACCATGGGTGGAGGAACCGAGACCAAGGTCGATCTCGAAGAGCTCGCCTCGCGTGCCGCGGAGTTCGACACCGCACCGGCGGGCAAGGTCATGGGCTGGGGCGTCGAGCGCTTCGGCGGAGCACTGAGCCTGGCGTGCTCGTTCCAGGACTGCGTCATCATCGATCTTGCCGTCGAGGTCGACCCCGGCATCGAGGTGCTGTTCTTGGACACCGGATTCCATTTTCCCGAGACGTTGGCCTATGTGGAGGAGGTCCGGGCTCGGTATGACCTGAACCTCCGCGTCATGACCCCTGGAGCCGAGGCCGACGCGTGGCCATGTGGGACCCACCGTTGCTGCGAGCTCCGCAAGGTCGGGCCCCTCAACCGAGCCTTACGAGGCCGCGCCGCATGGATGACGGGTCTGAAGCGCACCGACGCCGCCACGCGCGCCACGGCCCCCATCGTGTCGTGGGACGAGGCACGTGGCCTCGTGAAGATCAATCCTTTGGCCACCTGGACCGACGCCGACATCGCCCACTACGAGGCCGACCACGGGCTGCCGGTGCATCCCCTCATGACCCAGGGCTATCTGTCGATCGGGTGCGCCCCCACCACGCGCCCGGTGGCACCGGGCGAGGATGCTCGCGCCGGACGCTGGTCGGGCATGGGCAAGACCGAGTGTGGCCTGCACGTCTGATGGCCCATGATCCGGACAACCCCCTGGGCGTCCAAATCCGGGGGAACGAACGGGGGATGCACTTCGTCCATCCCTACCGCCATGTCGGCGAGCTGAACCAGATCGAACGGTGGAAGCTCGAACGCCACCCCCTCGAAGTCGCCGACGCGGTGATCAACCGCTACGCCAAGGAAGGCCCCGACGCCATCGCCAAGGTGCCAGGCGAGGCCGAACGCCTCAAGTGGGTGGGCCTCTACCCCCAGCGCCAAGGGGGCGACGCCTTCATGATGCGGGTGAAGGTGCCCGGCGGGGTGTTGAGCGCCGACCAGGCCCGTGAGATCGGCGTGGCCGCCGACGCCTTCGGTGAGGGCCCCGAAGACAGTGCGGTGTTCGGCAACCGGTACGCGGACATCACGACCCGACAGACGATTCAGATCCATTGGATCCGCATCGCCGATGTCCCTCGGATCTGGGAGCGTTTCGCAGATGTCGGGCTCACCACGGTCCAAGCGTGTGGCGACTCGGCTCGCAACGTCTTGTCGTGCCCGGTGTCGGGCGTGGACGGCGAGGAGGTCCTCAACGCCCTGCCTGTGGCCCGGGCGATCTCGGACTTCTTCACCGGCAACCGCGAGTACGCCAATCTGCCTCGGAAGTTCAAGATGAGCGTGACGGGATGCCGCGAGGACTGCGCCCAGGCGGAGATCCAGGACATCGGGATGTGGCCGGCCCGGGCCGCGGACGGGACGGTCGGGTTCAACGTCTTGGCCGGCGGTGGGCTATCGGACGGCGAGCGCATGGCCTCGGACATCGACGTCTTCGTGCGACCCGACCAAGCAGTGGAGATCACCCGGGCCATCGCCCAGCTCTTCGGCGAGCTCGGGAACCGCGAGAGCCGGGGCCTGGCCCGCATGCGGTACCTGGTCCAAGAGCTCGGTCCCGAGCGGTTCCGGTCCGAGCTCGCCGCCCGGGCCCGCTTCGAGCTCGTCCCCGCCGGCGAGGAGCTCACCACGCGGTATCGAGGTGACCACATCGGGGTGCATGCCCAGATCGACCCGGGATTGCGCTACGTGGGTTGCTCGGTGCCCGTGGGCCGGATGTCGGGGATCGAGCTCGTGGAGGCCGCCCGATTGGCCAAGACCTATGGGGACGGGACCCTGCGCCTGGGCACCGATCAGAACTTCGTGCTGACCGGGGTGCCCGAGGACAAGGTCGATGCGCTGCTCGACGAGGAGCTGCTCAGCAAGTACTCGCCGTTCCCCGGGCCCTTCGAGCGGGGCGTGGTGGCCTGCACCGGCAACGAGTTCTGCCGGTTCGCCGTGGTCGAGACCAAAGAGCGCGCCGTCAGCTGGGCGCGCTGGCTCGACGGCCAACTGGCCGGCGACTCGCTCGAAGGTCGTCCGGCTGTGGGCGGGACGTCGGCTCGGCGGGAAGATGCCGGTGTCATCCGCATGCATTTCTCGGGTTGCTCGGCTTCGTGCGCGCAGCCTCAGATCGCCGACATCGGATTCCGAGGTGATGTCGCCCATGTGGGGGAGCGGATCGAAGAAGCCGTCGACATCGGCATGGGTGGGTCCCTCGGGCCCGATTCGGCCTTCATCGACTGGATCGAGAACGCCCGACCCGTCGACGACGTCCCCGACGCGCTGGTGCGGACCGTCCGTCGCTACCAGTCCGAACGTCGCGACGGTGAGCCTTTCCACAACTGGGCTCGTCGTGTCCCCAACGAGGAGCTGGCGGCCACGCTGGCGGGGCTCGACTCGGATCACGCCCCAGTGGGGAACCGATGAAGGGATTTCGCATCCGCGACGAGATGAACGGGGTCGTAGAGCCACCGGGCAAGACCTGGTTCTGGGAGCTCGAGGCCGGGGTCATCTTCGCCGACCGCTGCATCCAATGTGGCACCTGCGTGGCGGTGTGCCCGTCGAACTCGATCGGCGTCAACAAGGACAGTGGCCTGCCCGAATTGGTCAAGATGTGCACCGGATGCTCGCTGTGCTGGGACTTCTGTCCCCGGGGTGGGCTCCGTTACGAGGCCCTGTGGCCGCCGTCGACGACGGACTCCGAAGCCAAGGAAGTCCCCGTGGTCATCAAGTCCGACTCGGCCGACACCTACTGGAAGCTGACCGGTGGGCCCCCCGGAGACGGGCTCGGAGCGGTCATCGGGGAGTATGCGGTGCGCGCCGGGGTTCCCGCCGACGACGTCCAGGACGGCGGCGTGGTGACGGCGATGCTCCTGGCGCTGCTGGCGGGCGGGGACATCGACGGCGCCCTGGTGTCGCGCCCGAGCGACGACCCCGACGAGCCCTGGAAGGGGATCGCCACGGTCGCCACGACGGCGAAGGAGATCATCGGCGCGGCGGGAAGTTTCTACAACCAGACCATGGCCCTCGCCGAGCTCGACCTCAGCCGCTACGACCTCCCCCCCAAACCACGGTTGGCTGTGGTGGGGACCCCGTGTGAGATTCAAGGCATCCGCGCCATGCAGGCGCGGCGGTGGCCGACCGGCGCGCATCGGATTGACGCCGTGGCCCTCACGATCGCGCTGCTGTGCACCAAGAGCTTCGACTACGAGGCGCTCATGCTCCGTGAGCTGCGGGACAAGCGGGGGCTCGACCTCGACCGAGTCAGCAAGGTCGACGTGATCCACGGACGGATGATCGTCGAGTACCGCGATGGCTCGGTGGCTGTCGACGAGCCCATCAAGGACTTCCACGGTTCGGCGCTCAAGGGCTGTGACGAGTGCGCCGACTTCCTCGGCCGCAGTGCGGATCTCTCGATCGGCAGCGTCGGGTCACTGGGGGGCTGGTCCAGCGTGCTGGTGCGGACCGAAGTCGGCCGTCTTGCCTTCGACCGGGCCCGAGGCCGCCTCGACGTCCGCGACCTCGACGACCGCGAAGCGCTCGTGCGGCTCGACAACCTGGACAAGCGCATCGCCAACCGAACCCTCCAGCGGAAGTTGGACCCCGATGGGCCCCTGTTCATCGACTACGCGGAGCACCTCGACAGCTACCGCGGCACCGACCGCGCCCCTGTTGTGCGGGATCGGTGAGCGTGGATTCATGAGCACCACATCATGAGTGTGGTGGAGCCGGCCGAGGGACTCCGCCTCGATCTCCCCGACGAGCCCTTCGAGATGCGCGACGCCTTGCGTGACGCGCTGTTGGCGGGGACGGACTGGCGCGACGGCTTCTCCGACGACATCTGTGTTGGGGTGTGGCTGTGGGAGCGGTGGAGACCGGCGCTCGAGCCCGTGGGCATGGACCGCGAGGCGTTTGTCGACGTGATCATCTCCTATCGCCGCGAGTTGTGGCTCTGGTTGATGGGGGAGAGGCTCTGGGTCCAGTGGGTGTCCGGGCTGGCGGGCCGGGTGGCGAGGCGCCTTCCCGTCTCCTGACGGCCTCTGGCCTCCGGGCTGGCGACCCAGCTCGGCGCACCGGAGACTGGTCCCATGTCCGCTCACGACCTCCACCCACCGATGCCCGCCGTCGGTCTTCGGGCCGTGTCGGTCGTGAGGGACGGCCGGGCCATTCTCCGGGACGTCGATTGGGAGGTGTGGCCGAGCGAGCGCTGGGCCGTGCTCGGGCCCAACGGCTCGGGCAAGACCACCTTGCTGCGCGTGGCGGGCATGCGGCTGCTTCCCACCCGGGGGTCCGTGGAGGTGCTCGGGGCACGCTACGGGCGCACCGACGCTCGCGCCCTGCGGACCCGGGTGGCATTCGTGAGCCAGGCCATCCTGCGGAGCCTGCGGCCCACCCTCAGCGCGCACGACGTGGTGCTCACGGGGCGCTACGCCGCGCTCGAGCCATGGTGGCACCGCTACGGGCCCGACGATCACGCCCGAGCCGAGAAGTTGCTCGCCGACGCGGGCCTCGGCCACCTGGCGTGGCGGGAGTTCGGCGTGTTGTCCGAAGGCGAGCGTCAGCAGATGCTCCTGGCCCGGGCGCTCATGGGTGAGCCTGAGCTCCTGCTCCTCGACGAGCCGGCGGCCGGTCTCGACCTGGGCGCGCGGGAGCGCCTCGTAACGCGCATCGCCGTGTTGGCGGCTGCTCCTGACGCCGCACCACTCGTGCTCGTGACCCATCACGTCGAGGAGATCCCCCCCGGGACGACCCACGTGGCGCTCCTGCGCGGTGGTGAGATCGTCGCGGCCGGACCGGCGGAGCGGGTGCTCACCTCAGCCGCGGTCTCGGCCTGTTTCGACGTCCCCGTCATCGTGGCCCGGGCCGGGGATCGGTGGACCGCTCGGGCGTCGTGACACGCGGATGGTGCGGATGAGGACGGGTCGAACACACGGACAGTTTCCGATCATCCACCCATCGTGGTGCTGTTCTCAGTAGGGTTTTACGACATCGGAAGGTAGATCGAGGGGTTCTTGACGATCGTGGTCCTCCTGATACTCGGTGTGGTCTGGGTGGCGGTGCTGGGACCGAGCCTTCTCCGACGCCGATCCGACCGCCGGTCGGGCGACTCCATCGGTGAGTTCCACCAGCAGCTGCGCGTCCTCCGCCGCACCGGCCCATCCGTGGTTCCTCCTGCCTTCCGGTTGATGACGACGCAGCCCGACGAGTCGTCTCGCCGGGCGTCACGCCATTCGGGGGTCTCGGGTCGCGGCCTTATCTTGATCAGACCCGATGCCTCTCCGAATTTCGGCCCCGGGGGCGCCTCGACCTCGCAACGGCCCGAGCACTTCTTCTGTCCCGAGGCCCGCAAGCGACGCCGTGACGTGCTGTGTGCCATGGCGTGTGTGATCTTCGGGTCGGGGGTGCTCGGCGCCATCCCGGCCCTGCGACCGTTGCTCGGCGTGACTGCGTTGGCCGTCGTGGGAAGCGCGATCTATGTGGTGATGGTCGTGCGTCTCGGTAGTCGGGCCGCCGAGCGCGCCGCCAAGCTCCGGTACTTTCCCGAGCCGGTGGAGGACGAGCCCACGATTGTCATCCGCCGCGCCGCCCGCTGACGTCATCGCGGGTGACTCCCGAGGTGCGCAGCGCTGATCTGGCCAGGCTCGGCGTCCAGGCCCGGGCCTCGCTCGAGGCGTCGCACCGAGCCCGAGAGACTGCGCTGGCATCGTGTCGCGCGACCATACGATCCTGCGGGCTCGCCATTCGTGCCGTGCACCGTCTGGAGCCCGCCGAGGCCGAGGCGCGGGTTGCCGAAGCGGACAAGAGTCTGCGTCGCGCCCAAGAGGCCCTGGCACCTCACCCGAGGCTTGCCGCGGCGGGGTTCCTCCACGATGCCGAGAAGGAGCTCGCCGAGGCCCGCCTGACCTCGGCCCTCGTACACGGCGCGTCACTCCCGGGGCCTGAGGAGCTCGGAGTCGGGTTGGCGGCCTGGCTCAACGGCCTGGCCGAAGCGGCGTCGGAGTTGCGCCGCCATCTCCTCGATCGTCTACGGGCGGGCGAGACGACTCGGGGCGAGGAACTGCTCGTGGCCATGGAGGACGTCTACGACACCTTGGTCACGATCGAGTACCCCGATGCCATCACGGGCGGGTTGCGACGGGCCACCGACGCTCTGCGGGCCGTGGTCGAACGCAGTCGGGCCGACGTGACCACCACGGTGCTCCAGGGATCCCTGCAGCGGGCCATCGAGGGCATCTTGGGCTCGACCCGTCCCACCGCCCGGTGAGAGTCGGGGATCTCACCACCCCGGCGCTGCTGGTGGAGGCCACGTCCCTCGAGCACAACCTCGCCACGATGGCAGTAGCGCTTCCCGGCGAGCGTCTTCGGCCCCACGTGAAGGCGCACAAGTGCACGGCGCTGGCGGCCCGGCAGGCGGCCCACGGTCACCGGGGGTTCACGTGTGCGACGACGCTCGAGGTCGAAGGGTTGGCCCGGGCCGGCCTGGGACACGACCTCTTGTTGGCCAACGAGGTGCTCGACGTGACGCGGCTCGGCCGGCTGGCGCGCTGCGGTGCCCGGGTCACCGTCGCAGTGGACTCGGCGGAGACCGTCGCCGCGGCGGTGGCGGCCGGGATCGGCGAAGTCGTCGTCGACGTGAACGTGGGGCTGCCGCGCTGTGGGTGTGCTCCCGACTCGGCCGGGCGCCTGGCCGAGGTGGCCCAGGACCGAGGGCTGGTGGTCAGAGGGGTGATGGGTTACGAGGGACACGTCGTTGGCCTCGAAGACCGGGCCCGCCGCATCGAGATGGTCAGCGTCGCCATGGAGATGCTTCTCGTGGCTCACCGCGAGGTCGGGGGTGATGTCATTTCCGCCGGTGGGACGGGGACCTACGACATCAACACGGCGGCGACCGAGATCCAGGCGGGCTCCTATGCGCTGATGGACAGCGCCTACGGCAAGCTCTCGCTGCCCTTCAGCCCGGCCCTCACCGTGCTCGCCACGGTGGTCTCGGTCTCGCCGGGATGGGCCGTGGCCGACTGCGGGGTGAAGGCGCTGGGCATGGATCACGGCAATCCGACCATCGAAGGGGCAGACGTGTGGTTCTGCTCCGACGAACACCTCACGTTCGCGCCCCGAGACAGGGTGCGGCCCGGTGACCGCGTCCGGGTGATCCCGTCCCATGTCGATCCCACCGTGGCGTACCACGAGCGGATGTTCCTCGTGGACGGTGACGACGTGATCGACACCTGGCCCGTCGACCTACGGGGGTGGTGACCGCCAGGTCCTGACGCGCCGGGTCAGCAGTACGGTCGGGCCAGGGTGAGGAGAAAGTCGCCTCCAGCGGCCTCCCACATCGAGTCCACCTGGAAACCCGCCGCATAGAGCTCGTCCTGCACACCCTGGCGGGTGAACTTCGAGCTGATCTCGGTCAAGAGGTCCTCGCCGGTGGCAAAGGTCACGTCGATCGACAGGTCTGCGATGGAGACGACCTGGTCCGCAAGTGACCGCAAGCGCATCTCGATGCGCTTCTCCTCGTGGTTCCACAGGGCCACGTGTAGGAAGCCGTCGGGATCGAACGAGGCGTGCAGTTCGCGGTTGAGGACGTGCAGGACGTTCCGGTTGAACGCCGCGGTGACCCCTTGCGAGTCGTCGTAGGCGGCCAGCAAGCGGTCCCGGTCCTTCACGAGGTCCGTCCCCAACAGGAGCCGGTCGCCATGGCTCATCATGCAGTCGAGGTCGAAGAGAAAGCGCCTGCGCTGCTCCGGAGTCAGGTTCCCGATCGTGCTACCGAGGAAGGCGACGAGGCGGCGTCCTTCACTCGGTACCCGGTCGATGTGGAGGTGGAAGTCCCCCACCACGGCGTGGACCAGAAGACCTGGGTACTCATCCGCGAGCGCGTTGGCAGCGGTCCACAGGGTGCCGTCACTGACGTCGAGGGGGACGTAGCGACGGAGACCACCCGTCGCCTCCATGGCATCGAGGAGGACCCGTGATTTGTCGCATGTGCCGGCTCCGAGCTCGACCAATGTGTCGGCCTCAGCGGTGGTGGCGATCTCGGGTGCGTGGTCCTCGAGGAGTTTTCGCTCGGCCCGCGTGAGGTAGTACTCGGGCAGACGCGTGATCTCGTCGAAGAGCCGGCTGCCGCGATCATCGTAGAACCACACCGGAGGCAGCCACTTGTGCGGCGCGGTCAAGCCGGTTCGCACGTCGTTCTCCAGAGCGCCGCGCAGGTCGTCGGCGCTCAGGTGGACATCCATCAACGGCGTGGCCGAGGAAAAAGACACCTCAGGTGTCGCGCGCCAGGCGGAAACCGGTGAAGGGCCAACGCGCCGATGGTGGGAAGAAGTTCCGGTAGGTGGCGCGAATGTGGTCCGACGGGGTAACACAACTTCCGCCCCGGAGGACGTACTGGTTCACCATGAACTTGCCGTTGTACTCGCCGACCGCCCCTGGCGCCGGTCGAAAGCCGGGATACGGGCTGTAGGAGCTCGAGGTCCACTGCCACACGTCGCCGAACAGCGAAGGGCTCTGGGCCGTCGGTCTCGGATGAAGGATCGAGAGGTCGAGGAAGTTGCCCTCGGGGACCCGATCCACAGCGACGGTCTCCCACTCGGCTTCGGTGGGCATGCGCCCCCCGGCCCAGCGGGCGAATGCATCGGCTTCGTAGTAGCTGATGTGGCAGACGGGCTCGGCGAGGTCGACGAGCTGGGGCCCTCCCAGGGTGAACAGCCACCAGTCATCGACGACCTTGAACCAGTACAGCGGCGCATCCCACTCCTCGGCCTGCGCCGTGGCCCACCCGTCGGACAGCCACAGGTCCGGGCGTCCGTACCCGCCGTCGTCCATGAAGGCCAGCCATTCCCCGCACGTGACGGGACGGTCGGCCAAGGAGAAAGGCTCCAGATGGGTCGTGTGACGGGGGAATTCGTTGTCGAAGCCGAACGTCGCATCGGCGTGGCCGATTTCGACGAGCCCCCCCTCGTGTTCGATCCATGCCGCCGGACGGGCATCGCGTGGCTCGTCCACCTTGACCGTGGTGTAGGCAGGCTGAAGCGGGTTGCACGACAGCACGTGCTTGATGTCCATGAGCAGAAGCTCCTGATGCTGCTGCTCATGGTGCAGTCCGAGCTCGACGAGACTCGTGACATCGGGGGTCATCGACCCGGCCAGAAGGCGCGTCATCGACTCGTCGACGTGGCGACGGTACTCACCCACCTCGGCGACGCCTGGACGTGAGACGACGCCGCGGCGCGGTCTCGGGTACCGGGCTCCGACCCCCTCGTAGTACGAGTTGAAGAGGTAGGCAAAGGCCGGGTGGAAGGGGCGGTAACCGAGCAGCTCAGATTCCAGGAGGAATGTCTCGAAGAACCAGGAGGTATGCGCCCGGTGCCATTTGGTGGGGCTCACGTCGGGCATGGACTGGACGGTCTGGTCCTCCGGGGACAGGGGAGAGGCCAACACCTCGGTCATGTCCCGCACCTGCCGGTAGCGCGACGCCAACCGCGTGGCCTGTTCGGTCGTGGTGATCAGATCGCCCATTGGCTTCCCCGTGTCATCAGCACCCAGCGTAGGGGGAGGGTGTTGTCCGACGAGCCCCCAGGGCCCTGCTCCAGTGATCTCAGTCGCACCATCCTTTCCCAGCCGGTGCCCCGATATGCGGCGACCTCAATGGCGAACAGAAGTTCCAGGTCGGAGGGGTGAAATCCTTGATGACCAGGCGAGGTAAACGGGATAACGAGTCGTGCCCACGACGATGAGGTGATTGACCACGTGGATCGTGGGTCGGTATCCGAACGGGAGGCACCGCTCCGACCCAGAGCCATGGGAAATCCCGAGACGGTCAAGCTGCGAGTCCCATTGTCCTGGAGCTGCGTCGGAACACTGACCGCCATACCCATCATCGGGAGTCCGCACTCTTCTTGCCCGTGCGCCGATCGTCACCATCAAACCCGTGACGTGGGCCAAGCGCTGGGGGACCGGGCTGTCTGCGAAATGGTGCGCCCTAAGTAGTCGAGTCCTTCCGCTCCAGTCACTCTGCGTCGACATCGCGCAACCCTGAGCGAAGGAGTCTTTCGACCTGGCCGGAAAGAACACATGAGCCCTGAGGATCGCAGGAGGGTCACCGTAGATTGAACTCAACATTTAAAACGAACAAACGGGGGGAACATGATGTCTTTGGGAAATCGCAAAATTCTCATGGCAGTCGTTGCTTTGACGCTGCCTCTCGCTACGACGGTGGGCCTGGCAAGCGCCGCCTCGGCTAAGAAGGCCCCACCCAACCCTGAGACTTGCCACGTCTCGGCCGCGGTCGCCATCTCGCCACCGTTGTCTGTGAAGGGCCGCGTGGCAGCAAAGGGAAGCATCGGCACCACTACCGTCAACATCACCTACAGCAGCTGTGTGTTGGCCGCGGGAGCCTCGGGGGCACACGCTGCCGCTGGGTTCACCAGCCACATCGTGGTCCAGACGAAGGCTGCCAAGGACAAGAACTACAAGACTGACGGCAACAGCAAGAAGTTGGACTACCTTGGTCTGTGTGCGGCTTTCGCCAGCACCTCCACGTCCAAGTCCCTGGGCAAGGCCGTCAAGAACCTCCCCGTAGCGGGCGGTACGTTGAAGGGTGCCAAGGCTGCTGAGGGAACAGTGGGCAGCGAAGTCGGCTTCAACATCATCGGCACTGTCAAGCTCGGCAACTTCCCGACCGCCAGCAAGGGTGCGTCGATCGCTGCGGGGCTCGTCAACGACGCCAACAACACCAACCTGATCAGCGGGTGTCCGAGCGGACCGGTGAACACCATCGACATCGACCCGAGCACAAGCACCGCTACGCTGTAGGAAAACAAGCACCGAACACAATCAGGCAGTCGCTGCCGGAAAAGGCAGCGGAGGAGCTGATCGAGACGGGCGGGGCCAACTGGCCCCGCCCGTCTCGCTGTGCGGTCACCTGGTAGCCGGGTCTTACGCGGTCAACCCCATCACAGTCTCTTTGGGATCGGTGCATGTCGAGGATGCCGACGAAGGACTGCGAGATCGCGTTGACAGGCTTGCTCGAGGGGCCGGCAGCTGATCTTCGGAGGATGTCGAGTAGCTGATGAGGACAAACACCAGGTCCGTCACCGGGGCTATTCTAGTTATCCCTCCGGGGGTGTAGCTCAGCTGGTAGAGCGCTACGTTCGCAACGTAGAAGTCGGCGGTTCGAGTCCGCTCACCTCCACAAAATCCCCGTATTCGAACTCCGACGTGGAGAAGAGCGTGTCGAATGGCTCATGACACGTGTAGCCCACGATCTTCCCGTCTCGGACCTCGATTCGCTGAAAGACGGCATGGTTAAACCGTCGCCGCGTCTGGGTCGAGGCCCGTGCGTATGCCTTGGCGCAATTGGTGGCGAAGCGCATGGCGATCTCCAGGATCTCTTGCCATTCCGCAAGGTGGGCGTCGGTCAGCGCAAGACGCTCCTCGGCCGCTCGGATGTCGGCACCGATCCGGGCCTGCTCGGTCTTGAGCACCGCGACGTCGATGGCTCCGCCGTAGTAGGCATCGAGCAGCTTGCGCCGCTCAGTCTCTGCCTTCGCCAGCTTGCCGGTCAGGAAATCGCGCTCCGCCGTGTTGCGGCGTTGACGAGAGGTGATCTCGATCTCCAACTTGTCGCGCACGGGGGTGAGCCAGTGCTCCGGTAGCTGCATCTTCTCGTAAAGCTCCTCGACCTGAGCCTCGAGGTCACCGGCCGCGACGTACGGCTCCTTGCACCCGGTCCGGTTCCGATTCTTCTGTCCCAGGCAGTAGAGGTACTCGTAGCGGCCCTTGGAGCGTTGCACCGAGAGGCCCCGACCGCACACCCCGCAAAAGAGCGTCCCCTTCAGGTAGTGGTTGTGGCGGCGTTCGCGCGTCCCGCGTGCCGAGCGTCCCGTCAGGACGTCTTGGACGCGGTCGAAGGTGGCCGCGTCGGTGAGGGGCTCGTGCAGTCCCGGGTACTCGACCCCGTTCCAAGACACGATGCCGACGTAGACCTTGTTGGCGAGAATGTCCGCTAGTCCCGAGACCCCGATCGGGCTTGGGGTGCGGTCACGGCGTGCCCGGTTGCGCAGCCCTCGGTGGGCCAGCTCTTGGGCAAGGCGTTCGATAGTCCATTCGCCCGTGGCGTAGAGGGAAAAGGCGGCCGTGATATGTGGGGCGCGTTCGGGGTCACAGACGATGTAGGCGACCTGGCGGCCCCCGGTAATATCGCGGACGTTTGTGTAGCCAAGCGGTGCGAAGTGGGGCCACCCGCCCATCTTGGCCTTCTGGACCATGCCCTTTTTGATCTCGCTGGCGAGGTTGGCCGAGTAGAACTCGGCCATCAGTGCATGGATCCCCTCGACCAGTCGTCCCGAGGCGCTCTCCTCGAGGTTCTCGGTCACCGACACGAGCGCCACACCCCGGCGGCGGAACAGGGCACGAATGGCGACATGGTCCTCGAGGTTGCGCGCCAGGCGATCGATCTTGTGGACCACCACGGCGTCGACGTCGCCGTCCTCGGCGATGCGGGCCAGCATGGCCTGAAGCTGGCGGCGGTCGGCGGAGCGGGCCGACTCGCCCCGGTCGGCGTATTCGTCGACCAGTTCCCAACCCTGGTCGCGCACGTGGCGGGCGCAGGCCTCGCGCTGCGCCGGGATGGAGAACCCCTCTTCACCGAGCCCATTCTCGGCCTGCTCTTTGGTCGAGACGCGCAGGTAGATCACACAACGCACCGACGCCCTCCCTTCTTCGGAGCCGGGGGTCGATGAGACCTCGATCCCGCCGGGAGTGCAAGTCGTTCGGTGTGGACTTCCTCGGCCAGAGCCAACAGCGCCCGGGCGAATCCCCCCAGCTCGCCGGCGGCTGGCGCCGCGGGCGCTTGCCGGCGCCCAGAGGCCGATATTGGGCCAGGTGGCCGACCTTGACCGAGCGGGCGGCTGTCGTCGCCACGTGGGCGCCTCTCGTGGCGCGCGTGGCCTTGCCGGGCCGGGCTCAGGAGCGTTTCCCGGATGTGACCAGGTCGATGATGTGGCGACGAGGCCCGGTCGAGCCGATGGGCAGCCAGACCGCGCCCCCGGGGCCGGCAGCGATCCCGGTTGCCGCCGTGGCCACCGCCAATTCGGGCTGATCCAGCACCTTTCGAACCTCAGCCTCCCGACGAGCCGAGGGGAACCAGAACACCACCCACGGCGCCCATCCCGTGGCGTGCACCAGCTCCGAGTAGTCGGTCAGCTTGGCAGCCAGGCGAGCCAACGTCTCGGTGCCGCGGTCGTACTCCACGAAGAACTCCACCGCGGTGTTCCCGTGGCGCAACACGCCGAAGCCGTCGGGACGAACAACCTCGCCCCACTCCGCTGCGCAGCGCCTCTCGGACCACCACTCGGCAAGTTCTGCATCGGGCTGGGCCCGTGCCCAGTGTGCCAGGGAGCAGAACAGGCCGTTGGCTCCGAGCAGGTGGCTCAGGCGTTGGCTCTCAGCCAGCGCGAGTGCCCGGGTGTGGTGGAGCCCGGGGCGCGGCACCTCGATGCCGCGGTCGGCGGCCGCCACCTCGACGCCGAGGGTGCCGAGCACGTAGTGGTAGGGGTCAGAGCCAACCGGGCGGAAGTGGCGGAACCGGTCGAGAACACGCAGCCCGTAGAGAGCAGCAAGGCGGTGCCGCGCCGTGGTCACGTTATCGAAGCACAGGTCCGCGATTTGCCCCGTGGTGAGCACCCCGTGATCGAACAGGACCTGGCACAGCATCCGGTCCCTTGGGGTCAGCCGACGAGCTACGACAGCCACCAGATTTTGGTCACCACGTGGGTGACGGCCAGCCGGCCGGGACTGAGAGGGAACAGCAGAGCTCATTGATTCAGGAGTCGGGGTCATCATGTGCCGGAGTCATGGGGCCAGCGACTTGGGTCTTTACCCACGGCGAACCCGGCAGCTCTGGTCGGCCCGGGGGCCTGCCCATCGAACTGCCGGGGGATCTGCCATGCGGAGAACTCGCGTCACCCTCGCTCTTGTGCGTACCACGTCTTCCCGAGAGCTTGCGGCGCAGGGACTCGTCGTGGCGGTCGGCCGGGTTTCGGCCGAAGCGGTGTCGTGCCACGGCGCGGATCTCCTCGGCGTGACCCTGCGGCTCAGGTGCCGGCTCGGTGCGCAGCGTGAAGGCGGGGGCCTCCTCCCAGTCGACGATGAGGCGCGCTGCGGCCTGATGAGCACCGAGGTGCGACAGGTCGTGGTCGGTGAGCTCAGGAGCGACATGGCGTTCCAAGGTCTTGGCGTCCTCGGGGGAGCAGTTGAAGAACACCTTGTTACGGGCATTGGCGGAGAGTGCATCGCGTAGCTCTCGGGGGAGCTGGGCGAGATGCTGGTGGGCCGCCACTACGGACAGTCGGTAGCCGCGGGCCTCGGCCAACATGTCGGTCATCGACCCCGGCAGGGTGAGGAAGTTCTGGCACTCGTCGAGGTAGAGGGTGGCGTCGACCCGGGCGTGCTGTTTCGTTCGTGCTCGAGCGGTGATGCTCTGCCACACCTTGGCCACCACGAACGAGCCCAGCAAGCGACACGAGTCCTCTCCCAAGGTGCCCTTGGGGAGCCGGGCGAGGAGCAGCCCGCCATCGAGGACGTCCGTCCCGAGGTCGAAACTGGAGGTGGCCGAGCCGAGCACCGCGGCCACATAGGGCCGGGTGAGTACGACCCGGAGCTTGTTCATGACCGGACCGACCATCTGGGACTGGGCTGCCGGGCTCATCTTCTCGTAGGCGTCCCAGAACCCCCGCAGAGTGGAGTCGGTGAGGCGGCGGGTCGAGGCCGATCGGAAAACCGGTTCGGTCAGGAGTCGTGGGATATCAGCCAAGGTGGCGCCCGGGCGGTGCAAGGCGGTGAGCGCGGCCACGCGCAGCACGTCGTCGGTGCGTGGCCCCCAGTAGGCCTCGAAGAGGCGGTGGAAGATCCCGACCAGGTGGTCGACCGCCAGGTGGGGGTCGGCGGCATCGAGGACGTTCATGGCCGGTGGGGCTGCCGCGTCGTCGGGATCGAGGACCAACACCCGACCGGCTACCTGGGTCGGGAGGCGGTCGATGATGTCGTCAACCAGGTCGCCCTTGGGGTCGACCACCACCGCGCCCCGCCCGGCGACCACATCGCCAAGGACGAGATTTGTGATGAGCGTCGATTTGCCCGAGCCGGTGGCGCCGAGGATGTGAAGATGCTGGCGGGCATCGACCACCGCCAGACCCACCCGACGTCGGTCGCCGACCTCGGCGTGCCCGAGGGTCTTGCCGGTTGTGCCGACCTCCGGTGGTGGAGCTACCGCGTGTGCACCGGCCCGGGACAGCCCGGCGACGCCTCGGTCTGTGGGCAGGTGGGCTAGGGCGGCCAATTCCGACACCGACACCAGATCGCCACGACCGAGGCTCCGAAAAGACAGCGAGCGCTGCGCCCGGGGGAGCCGGCGACGGGTGAGGTGGTTGCGCCCATCGAAGAGAGAGAAGGCCGCCACCAGACCCTGGGCGCTCGAACGCAGCCGGCGATGCGAGGCGCGACCCGTGCCCGGACCGGTGACGCCGTAGTGGACGGCAGCCTCGAAACACAGCATCGAGGACTTCTCGGTGATGGCCTTGATGTCGGCCGATCGGTTCGGATCACCCGACAGGCTCGGCCTGTGCGGTATGCCCCTGGTCATCCAGAAGTCGATGAACCTGACGACCTTCGACATCGGCTGGCCGGTGCGCAGTGCGTTGGCGGCCTTGCGGCATCGACCGTATGGGCGGGGGGCGGCGGGGCGTGCGAGGACCTGGATCACCGCGGCGTCACTCGAATCGAGCCCCCCTGCGGCACCGAAGAGCATTCGCAACGGATCGACCCGATAATCGCTCCGAATCGAGAACCACTCGGGTTCAGCCAGGCGCAGCTCGCCAGCCACCGGTCCCGCCCCGACCGGCAGCGGGGGCGATGTGGGAAGGATGTCGGTAACTGCGCCTGGCCACGCCGCCTCGGCCGCACGAGCAACACGGGCGGCCGGCACCTGGGGAGGCACCCAGATCCCGATGTGCAGCCGTCCCGCCAACCAAGTCAGTTCAAAGCTCACGTGCGGTCGACCCGCCAGCGCCGCCCACCGGGTCCGGCGCAAGATGCCATGCAGCGCGTTCCATAGCGCCTCAGCG
>DATKQM010000004.1:0-5076 GCA_035532735.1 Acidimicrobiales bacterium
CGCCCAACGGCCCCGCGTACGGCGCGGACCCCCACGGCGACGGCCGGGGCAACGCGTCGCTCATCACCCAGATCTCGACCTTCCCCACGACCGGCGTCATCCCCGACGTGTGCGGCGGGATGGCGTGTCGGTCGAGCACGCCGTAGAGGTCCGTTCCTGCCTGCGCCGCCGGGTCGGCGACGCCGCTGCGAGGGAGACACTGCCTGCGCTCCGAAGCGGGTCAGAATGGGCACTGTGAGGGTATCTGTCGACGTCGTGAGGTCTGCAATGGCACCCCGGGCCCGAGACTGCCCTGGGTAGGGGGTCACGCCATGGCTCGCAGGGAGGGGGACGTCGGCCTCGTCGTCAGGGAGGTCAGCGTGAGTTTCGGGGGCCTTGCCGCGCTCGACGACGTGTCCCTGGACGTCGAGCCCGAGCAGGTCGTGGGCGTCATCGGGCCCAACGGTGCCGGGAAGACGACCCTCTTCAATCTGATCTGCGGCTTCACACGGCCGACCTCGGGAACGGTCTCGTACCGGGGGCGAACTCTCCACAACCACCGCCCCCACCACTTGGCGCCCATGGGGATCGCCCGCACCCTCCAGGCGGTGGGGTTGTGGCGCGGCCTCACGGTGGCCGAGAACGTGATGACAGGAGCGCATGCCCGGCTTCGAGCGGACTTCGCCTCGGCGCTCCTCGGGATCTGGCGCTCGAGTCGTGAGGAGACCGCCCTTCGCCGCCGGGCCATGGTGCTGCTGGAGGAGCTGCGAATTGCGAAGCACGCGGACGCCCTGCCCGCGTCGCTGCCGTATGCGATTCAGAAGCGGGTGGCCCTCGCTCGGGCTCTGGCCAGCGAGCCCTCATTGCTCCTTCTGGACGAGCCTGCGAGCGGGTTGTCGTCTTCGGAGATGGGTGAGCTCCGCGACCTGATACGCCAGCTCCGTGCCCGAATGAGCGTGCTCCTGGTCGAGCACAACATGGACTTCGTCATGCCGTCCTGCGACCGGATCGTGGTCCTCAATTTCGGCCGGGTCATCGCCACCGGGACTCCCGAGGAGGTGCGCGCCGATCCCGAGGTCACCACTGCGTACCTCGGTCAGGACGTCCAGGTGGTGAGCACGGGTGACCACGAAGGGGCCGACGGTGCTCGGGGTTGAGGGCCTGTCCGTCTCCTACGGTGCCATACGCGCCCTCGCGGACGTCTCGCTGACCGCTGAGACGGGGATGATCACGGCGGTACTCGGCGCCAACGGTGCCGGGAAGACCACGCTGCTGCGTACCATCTCCGGGCTCGTGAAGCCCTCCTCGGGAAGCATCCGCTTCGACGACACCACCCTCACAGGCCTCCCGGTGGAGAGCATCGCCCGCCACGGGGTCGCCCACGTGCCCGAGGGTCGGGGCGTCATCGAGGAGCTCACCGTGGAGGAGAACCTCAGGTTGGGGGCGCTCCAGCTGGCGGGCCGCCGGCAGCGACGGGTGGCACTCGACGACGTCCACGGCGTGTTCCCGTTCCTGCAAGACCGACGGCACACCCACGCCGCCATGCTCTCCGGGGGCGAGCGCCAGATGCTGGCGATCGGCCGGGCACTGGTGTCGCGGCCGAGGTTGCTCCTCCTCGACGAGCCGTCCCTCGGGTTGGCGCCGATCGTCACCGCACAGTTGATGGCCCTGCTGCAGAGGCTCACCGAATCGTCCGAGCTGACCGTCGTACTGGTCGAGCAGAACGCGCGCAGCGCCTTGTCGGTGGCGCAGCGGGCGGTCGTGATCAACCTGGGCAGGGTCGTCGTTGCGGACACCGCCGCGGCGATCTCGGCCGACGACGATCTGCGTCACCACTACCTCGGCTTCTGACGAAGGGCGCACCATGAGCTTGTTCCTGAACGTGACGTTGAACGGTGTGGCCAACGGCATGATCTTCGCGGCTGTCGCTCTGGCCCTCGTGTTCATCTACCGGGCGACGCGCATCATCAACTTCGCCCAGGGGGCCATGGGAATGCTGACGACGTTCATCGCCTTCAGCCTTCTGGACAAGGGCCTCGGATACTGGGAGGCGTTCGTGGCCGCCCTGGCAATCGGGTTCGTGCTCGGCGTGGTGGTCGAGAGGGTGTTGATCCGCCCGCTGCATGGAAAGCCCGAGATCAACCCCGTGATCGTGACGATCGGGCTGCTCGTCGTGCTCGAAGGCCTGGCGGGGAGCATCTGGGGCAACAGCTCGCGGGGATTCCCCCCCGCCTTTTCGCAGACCGGCCTCAGGATCGGCAGTACCCGGCTCGACTTCTCCCATCTCGACCTCTTCATCGTGGGTGCGGTGGTCGCCGTGATGCTGCTCACACTGGTGCTGTTCCGGGGAACCAATTTGGGCCTGCGCATGCGGGCCTCGGCGTTCGCGCCCGAGATCGCCCGCCTGCTGGGCGTCCGGGTCGGGCGCATACTGACGCTCGGATGGGGGATTGCGGCGCTGGCGGGCTCGTTGGCGGCGCTGCTCGTGGCGCCGACGACATCCTTCGGTCCGTACTTCATGGACCTCAACCTCGTGTTTGGCTTCACCGCGGCGGTCATCGGCGGGCTCGAAAGTCCGGTAGGGGCCCTCGTGGGCGGCCTGATCACCGGGCTGTCCATCTCCTACGTCGGGGGGTATCTCGGCTCGAGCCTGCAGCCGCTCGGGGCGCTCGCGCTGCTGATGGTGGCGTTGATGATCCGGCCTCAGGGCATCTTCGCCCGGCCTCAGGCGAGGCGGGTCTAGAACGTGCCCGAGCGACGGTGGCTCCGACGGCTTCGGCTCCCGGTGCAGCCGATGGCGCGCCATCTGCTCATGGCCGGCGGGGGGGCGCTCGGCTTCTATCTCCTCACGTCGGCGTTGAGCCCGTACGACGACTTCCAGATCGGCGAGATCGCCCTGTTCGCGGTGGCTCTGGCAGGTCTGAGCGTGCTCACGGGCGGGAACGGCCAGATCTCCCTGGGACACGGCGCACTCATGGCGGTGGGCGCCTACACGATCGCGCTCGAGATGACCCACACCCACATCAACTTTGTCGTCGAGCTCCTGGTGTCGATCGCCACGGCCACTGCGGTGGGGGTGGTGGTGGGCATCCCGGCCACCAGGCTGAAGGGGCCCTACCTGGCCGGTATGACCCTGATCCTGGCGGTCGGCCTGCCGCTGCTCGCCGACAAATACAGCGGGACGTTCGGAGGTGACCAGGGCCTCACCACCACGCCACCTACCGCTCCGGGAAGCGTCAACCCCGAGGAGTGGCTGGCGTGGATCGAGATCATCGGCGCCCTCGTCACACTCGTGCTGCTGGCCAACCTCATGAAGAGCCGCTTCGGGCGAGCCTTCCGGGCGGTGCGGGACGACGAGATCTCAGCCGCGCTCGCCGGGGTCAACGTCGCCAGGACGAAGGTGCTCGCCTTCGGGGTGAGCGCCACCTGTGCAGGACTGGCCGGGGCCTTCCTGGCCGTGTCGACCGGCGTGGTCAACACCGGGGAGTTCCCGTTGAGCCTGTCGATCGGCATCCTGGCCGGGATGGTCCTGGGAGGAGCAGGAAGCCTGATGGGGGTGTGGTGGGGGGCGATCGTCCTCGTGTATCTCCCCCAATGGTCGACGTCGCTGTCGAACGCCTTCAACCTGGGCAGCGGTGTCGCCGCGTACCTCGCCACCATGATCTACGGGGTGGTCCTGATCGTCGTGATGCTGCTCGCTCCTTCGGGGGTTCAGGGGGGCCTGCGCCGAGCCGGGCTTCAACTGCAAACCACCCTCCAACGGTGGCGTCCGGAGTAGGGTGAGGACCAGTTTCGCAGCTCGTGGGCGACTCAGGCGCTGGACGTCGGCAGATCCCGGGAGGGCGGTTGCCGGCGCTGCCGGAAAGGAATCACCGATGAAGGGGATTCGCATTCGTTCGACCGTCGAATCGTCTCTCAACCGGGAGGGCCGTCGGCCACCGTCCACGTCGCGCCGGCCTCGATCCACACCGACGTGGGCGTCGCGATCCGGACTCCGGGTGGTAGCGGCAGCGGCGGCGATGTCGCTCCTGGCCGCCGCGTGCTCGAGCTCACCCTCGACCACGACCGCCAACGTCCCGGGTGTGACCGCCACCAGCATCAAGGTCGGCGCCACCGTGCCGTTGACCGGACCCGCCGCACCCGGCTACAGCGAGATCGCGCCGGCGGTGAAAGCCGTGTTCGATTGGGTGAACGCCCACGGCGGCGTCTACGGCCGCAAGATCGACTACACGTATCTGGACGACGCCTACAACGCGGCGAAGACCGCTCCGCTCACCCGGCAACTCGTCCTCCAGGACAACATCTTTGCCGACATCGGCTCCCTCGGCACGCCCACACAACTCTCCGTCCAGGGCTATTTGAACTCGCAGAAGGTCCCGCAGCTGTTCATCGAGTCGGGGTGCAACTGCTGGAGCCTGGCCCGGTACCCCTACAGCTCAGGCTGGGAACCCCCGTACACGGTCGAGGGCAAGATCCTGGGCTACTACATCGCCAAGAATTTCGCGGACAAGAAGATCGGTTACCTCTACCAGGACGACGAGTTCGGCCAGGACGTGGTGAAGGGTCTCGACATGGAGATCCCGTCCGCATCGGTCGTGTCACGCCAGACCTATGACGCAGCCACCCTCGCCGGTCCCCTGAGCAACCAGATGGCGGCGCTCAAAAGCGCCGGTGCACAGGTGGTGGTCTTGGCCACCATCCCCGCCGCCACCGCACTGGCGATGCTCCCCGCCGCTGCAGTCGGCTACATCCCGCAATACGTGGTGGACAGCGTAGGAGCGGACTCACCGACCGTCGGCCCACTACTGTCGTCGTTCACCCAGCAGGCCACCCACAGCGCCCAGGAAGCGCAAGCTGCGAAGGGCCTCTTGAACGGTGTGATCACCGACTCCTACATCCCACCTGAGTCCGACACGTCGAACGCATGGGTGCAGGCGGAGCGAAAGCTCCTGCAGGATTACGCACCCAGCCTGTGGGCCTCGGCCGGGCTCGATGGCAACACCGAGTACGGAGTGGCACTCGGCTACACCTTCGTCCAGGCGCTGCAAGCGGCGGGCAAGAACCTCACGCGCCAAGGTCTTTTGGACGCGCTCGCCA
>DATKQM010000005.1:0-20700 GCA_035532735.1 Acidimicrobiales bacterium
TTCTCGTAGGTCGACTTGATGGACTCGGGCAGCGCGTCCCAGTCCTTCACCTGACCTTCGGTCGGCTTCACGTAGTAGTAGATGTTGTCGAAATCGAGGTCGGGCATGTTCACCGCGAACCACGGCGCCATGGGCCTGGCCATGAACCGCTTGAGGGCCTTCAGCCGGAAGTTGCGCATCCAGTCGGGCTCGCCCTTCATCCCCGACATTTCGCGAACGATCTCTTCGGAGAGCCCCTTCTTGGGTTTGAAGACGTAGTCCTCGGCGTCACTCCAGCCAAGCTTGTACCGGCCGAGATCGAGATCCGCTGTCGTCATCGTTCCCATCATCTCTGGCCCTGACCTGCACGGGCCGGGCATCGCCTGGCCGGCTCGGGAGCCGCCAGGGGGATTTCCCCTATCTAGATAGTAACAACCCCGCTGTCGTGCTGCGACCGCTGGGCGGCTGATCTGGGATCATCCTGCGATGACCGCGGCTGAGCAGGGGGCATCTGAGCAGGGGGCGCCCGCAGCACCCCGGCGTCCCATGGTCCTCGAGGCCCACGGCGACCACCGGGTCGACGATTGGTTCTGGCTGCGCGACCGGGACGACCCCGAGGTCCTCGCGCTCTTGGAAGCCGAGAACGCCTTCACCGAGCGCCAGACCGCTCGTCTCGCCGGCCTGCGCGAGGGGCTCTACGCCGAGATGAAGGCTCGGATCGTCGAGACCGACCTGTCCGTCCCGGTGACCAAGGGGCCGTGGTGGTACTACGTGCGCACCGTCGAGGGTGCGGACTACCCGGTCCACTGCCGTCTCCCCGTCGGAGGACCAGAGCGAGACGTGACCACGCCCCCTGCGGTGTCCGATGAGCACCTCGTCGACGAGCAGGTGCTCCTCGACGAGAACATCCTCGCCGCCACGCACGGGTACCTCGACGTCGCCAACCTGGCGGTGAGCCCTGGACACAACCGACTCGCCTACGCCACCGACACCACCGGGGACGAGCGATTCACCCTGCAGGTGCGCGACCTCGAGACCGGGGAAGATCTGGCCGACACCATCGAGGGCACGTCGTACGGCGTGGCCTGGGCCAATGACGACGCCACCCTCTTCTACACCCGGCCCGACGCGGCCAACCGTCCGTACCAACTCTGGCGACATCGCGTCGGCACCGCCGCGGAGGCCGACACTCTCGTGGTGGAAGAGCCCGACGAGCGATTCCACCTGGGCGTGGGCCGGACCAAGGACGGCGAGTACGTCGTGGTGGAGATGCACTCGCGGATCACCTCCGAAGTCCACGTCATCCCCGCCGGCCGACCCGAGACGGCCCCCCGGGTCGTCGAAGCGCGTCGCCAAGGTGTCGAGTACGGCGTCGAGCACCACGGTGGCACCTTCCTCATGCTCACCAACGACCAGGCGGAGAACTTCCGGGTCGTGGCCACACCGGACGACAACCCGTCGCGACAGGCCTGGAGCGAGGTGATCCCCCACCGCCCCGACGTGCGGCTCGAAGGCCTCGACGTCTTCGCCGGCCACATCGTGAGCTATGAGCGGCGGGAAGGGATGCCGCGTATCAGAGTCATCGGCCTCCCATCCGAGGCCCCTGTGTGGGACCTCGCCCTGCCCGAGGGTTACCTCGTGCCGTGCCCCGAGACCCCCTCGTCGTCATGGGGAGGGCCGAACCCCGAGTTCACGAGCAGGTCGCTGCGCTACGAGTACTCCTCACTGGTCACCCCCCGATCCGTCTACGACCTCGACCTCGACAGCGGCGACGCGGTGTTGCGCAAGCGCCAGCCGGTCCTGGGCGACTACGACCCCGCCCGCTATATCACCGAGCGTCAGTGGGCGATCGCGCCGGACGGGACCAAGGTGCCCATGTCGATCGTGGTACGGCGCGACGTGGCCCGTGACGGGACTGCGCCGTGCCTCTTGTACGGCTACGGCTCCTACGAGGCGTCGATGGACCCGGTGTTCTCCTCGCTGCGGCTCAGCCTCCTCGAGCGAGGGTTCGTCTTCGCCATCGCCCATGTTCGCGGGGGCGGCGAGCTCGGGCGTCGCTGGTACGAGGACGGCAAGCTCCTCGCCAAGCCCAACACCTTCACCGACTTCGTGGCATGCGCCCGCCAGCTCGTTGACGACCGGTGGACGGCTCCGCAACGACTGGTGGCGCGGGGGGGGTCCGCCGGTGGTCTGCTGGTGGGAGCGGTGGCGAACATCGCACCCGAGCTCTTCCGGGCCATGGTGGCCGAGGTGCCCTTCGTCGACTGCCTGAACACGATGCTCGACGACACCCTCCCTCTGACGGTCATCGAGTCGGAGGAGTGGGGGAACCCCTGTGCGGATCCTGACGTCTACTCGGTCATGAAGTCCTACACGCCTTACGAGAACGTCCGCACGACCCGGTATCCGGACATGCTCGTCACCGCCGGGCTCGAGGACCCTCGGGTCGGCTACTGGGAGCCTGCCAAGTGGGTCCAGAAATTGCGCGCCGCGGATCCCGCCGGGCGCGTGCTCTTCAAGATCGAGCTCGACTCCGGCCACGCCGGGCCCTCGGGGCGCTACGAGGCCTGGCGCGACGAGGCCTTCGTCATCTCGTTCGTCCTCGACGCCGTCGGACTGGCGACCTGAAGGCGTTGGTGGTCGGCCCTACGAAGCGGTCTCGAATTCCAACGTGAAGGGCGAGCGGAAGTTGGCGGGAAGCTGGACCGGTCGACCGTCCAGCGTCACGCTGGCGTCGGTAGGGGCTCCGAGTTGGACGTGGAGACTTCCCGAACCCGGGACCGACTGCGATGCCCCCGACGCGATCGTCCCTGTCCAAACCACCTTGCCCGTCACAGGGTCGGTCGCCATCACCCAGCACGACGCCGAGGCGTGGATGGCCACGGTATAGGTCGTCGTAGGGATCGCATATCTCGCGTTGAACGCGGTCACCCCCGTCGGTGTGAGGTCAGCCGAGAGCACCGTCGTGCTCGACACGGCGCCACCGGCAGAGGTCAGGGGCCGCGCCGGGTGCGTGGTCCCACTCGACGCGGTACGCGTGGGGTGTTCGGACCTCCCCAATGCCAACTCGGCACCGACGGCCCCGGCCACGACGATCACCACCGCCCCGGCAATGAGCCGGGTCCGACGCACCCGGGCTCGTCCGTCGCGACGGGCCTGTTCGACCCCGCCGGGCAATCTCGGTCCCGTACGACGAAGTGCCGTTGGTGCGGTGTGGTTCCGGACCGCGGTCGGGGGGCTGACGACGGCCTCGGTGAACGCCCCCTTGTCGCGTCGAGATGCGCGGCGGGTCGAGACCGGGCGGCCATCGGCGACCTGGCGAAGGGTCTCCAAGGTGTGCTGATGATGTTGGACGGATTGACGCTCGTCGGCTCCGCGGTGCCATGTCATCCACGCCACGATGGCCGCGAAGAGGGCGATCACACCGAGAACTACGACCGCTGTCATCGTCACCATTCAACCGAACGTGAGGCCAGTTGGGAACTTCGGGGCGATGCACACGGCAATTCGGGCCAATTCCCAGCGTGGGAGCCCCCGGCGCGCCCCTGACGGGCTCGGGCGTCAGAACTGGGGCATGGCGGGAAATGCATAGTCCGCCGGCGCAGGGCGCCGCGGATCACGTCGGGCCAGCGCCGCCTCGATCGACGGAGCGAGACGCTCGAGCTTGCGCGCCTCGATCTCCTCGGCGCGTGCGCGGAACTCGGGCATGACTTGCGAGGCGAACAACTCGAGGGACTCGCAGATGTGCTCGTGACGGTTTCGACCTGCTTGGCTGACGAAGATCAACTGATCGACGCCGGCGGCTTCGTACTGACGTACGAGCGCTGTGATCTGTGCCGGGGTCCCCACCGCACCACGCAGCGACCCGAGGCCATGTTCCATGAGCTGCGCACCCAACTGCTGACCGGTCTGGGCCGCGACGGCACGACTGAAGCCGAACCGCTCTCGATTCTCCTCGAACTCCTGCCACACGTCGGTGACACCAGGCTTGTGCATGCCGAAGACGTAGTAGTGCCCGAGTGAATAGCCGAAGAAGTGACTGCCGTCGAGACCGCGGTCGATGGCGGTGGACTCATCGGCGTGGCACATGAGCGGTAAGACGCATGCAAGGTTGGGGTTGACCGCGAACCCGGCCGCGACGCATTGCTGAGACGCGATCGTGTCGTAGTAGTCCGCCACCCAGGCCTTGGCCTCGTCGGCCTCGACGAACGAGAACGTCAACGCCCCGATCCCCAACGTGGCCGCCAGATGGATCGTGTCGCGGCGGCTGCATGCCACCCACAGCGGTGGATGGGGCCGCTGCAACGGCTTGGGCACCAGATTCCTCGGTGGCATCTGCACGAACCGACCGTCGTACCCAGCGAAGGGCTCTTCGACCATGAGCCGGGTCACGACGTCGATGGCTTCGCGCCATTGCTCGCGCTTGGTGGCCCGTTCGACGCCGTACCCACCCAGCTCCGCCTCCGAGCTCGACTCCCCGGTGCCGAGATCGACGCGGCCGTCTGACACGAGGTCGAGAGTGGCGACCCGTTCGGCCACCCGGGCGGGGTGGTTGAACCCCATGGGAAGTTGCACGATGCCGTGGCCCAGTCGGATGCGACTGGTGCGTTGGCTGGCGGCAGCCAAGAAGACCTCGGGTGCCGAGGAGTGGGAGTACTCCTCGAGGAAATGGTGCTCGACCTCCCAGACGTAGTCGAACCCCAGTCGATCAGCGAGCTCGACCTGTTCCAGGGCTTCTTTGAGGAGGCGGTGCTCGTCGTCTGGGCCCCAGGGACGGGGCAGTTGGAACTCGTAGAAGATGCCGAAACGCACTGGGGCCTCAGCCGCGGTGATCTTGCTCGAGCTCGATCATGGCGTCGACGACGCGTTCGACGAGCGCCCGGTCGCGTGAAGAGAGCCGTCGGAGTTTCACCGCCAGGAGTGAGCCGTCGTCCTCGACCCGAGCACTGTCAGAAGACGGGCTGGACGAAGGGCGGGTCGGCCGGGTCGGACGCCCGATCCGGGCCAGGACGTCCTCCAAAGGGAGCTCCAGGGCACCGGCGACACGCTCGAGGACGTCTGCGCTCGGATTGGGGAGGAGTCGGATGGCACCGATGGCTTCCTTGCGGCCGGTCTCGAGATCGCGCCACAAGGTTTCGGAGACCTTGGCTCGTCGAGCGGCATCGCGGCGGCGAAGTCCGCGCTGCTCGCGCTGCTCGGCGAGCCAGCGACCGAACTCCACCCACTGCTTCGACTCGTCCACACCAGCCAGCGTGCCGGTTCCCGGCGCCTGAGTCCAGCCGGTCAGCGTGTCACCGGAAAGACATACCACGATTCGTATGCAGGTCCCCGTTAGGTACGCAGGCCGTACCGAGGCCGTACCGACGAGTCGAGGTCGGCCCGAGCGGGATTGGACTGATCGCGCACCGAGAGCACCGGTGCCTCGATCCCCCACTGCGCGGCGATGTCGGGATCGTCCCAAGCCACCCCCAGCTCGTCGTTGGGGTTGTAGTAGCTGTCGACCAGGTACCACAGCAGCACGTCGGTGAGCGACGCGAACCCGTGGGCCACACCGGGAGGGATGAACACCCCGTTGTCATGCGCACCGTCGAGGTCGAGCGCCAGCGTGACCCCTTCGGTCGGAGACCCGACCCGGAGATCGTGCAGGACGACCCGGGCCGCCCCGCGCAGCACGTACCAATAGTCCGCCTGGTGGAGGTGGTAGTGCAGGCCGACCACGGCGCCGGCCTGCTTCTCGGACCTGTTCCCCTGCACCATTTCGCGACCGAGAGGGAACCACGACCGGCGATACGTCTCGACGAATCGCCCTCGCTCGTCACCATGGACGTCGGCCTCGATGAGGACCACGTCGGCAATTGCGTCAGAAGGGTTGATCCTGGCCATTTCGGCGACCCTAATCGCCGCGCCCCGACATGATCGACGTGGGACGGGGAACGCGCCCGACGGGGGCTAGGACTCGAACCGCCCGAAGCCGCCGCGGTAGTAGACGAGGGGACGACCCCGGCTCACGCCCATCTTCCGCACCCGACCGATGACGAGCTCGTGGTCACCGGCCTCGTGGGCCAGTTCGAGGTCGCACTCGACCCAGGCCAGAGCGCCGTCGAGGACGGGGGCGCCGTTGGCGGCCGGGTGCCATCCCACCCCGGTGAACTTGTCGCCACCCGAGATCGCGAAGTCCCGGCTGAGCGCCTCTTGGTCCTCGGCCAGGATGTTGACGCAGAACGACCCGGCGGCGGCGATCCGGGGCCAGCTCGTTGAGTTCTTCCCGGGAGCGAGCGCCACCAGCGGTGGGTCGAGTGACAACGCCGTGAAGGCCTGGCACGTGAAGCCGACGGGCTCGTCGCCCTCCATGGCGGTGACGATCGTGACGCCCGTGGCGAAATGCCCGAGCACCTCTCGAAATCGCGCCGAATCGAACGGCGTCCCTGTCACCTCGGCCATCACGTCCCCTCGTCGTCCTCAGGCACTCGTCGTCCCCGGTGGCGGCCTGAGGAGGTCAGGAGCGGCCGAGGTCGATCGTCAATCCTTCCCTGGCGGCGAGCACGCCGTCGAGACGGCGGGCGTCGTCGGTCGCCTGGGCCTCGACGAGCATCCGGTCGATGTCGTCGTCGGTGTGGCGAGGATCGTGGTGGAACAACGCCAACTGGCGAGCCCCGGCCTCGGCCGCAACGTGCGCGGCGTAGGCGACCGTGGAGTGGCCCCAGGTGGCCTTGGCCCGGTACTCCTTCTCGGTGTACTGGGCGTCGTGGATGACCAGATCGGCTCGATCGCACAGCTCGAGCACCGCCGCGTCGACGTGGGAGCGGTCCTCGGGAGCCTGGTGATCGCTCACGAAGGCCACCGCGCTGTCGCCGGCCTCGATGCGGAAGCCGAGGGTGGTCCCCACGTGGGGAACCTCGCGCACGAGGACCTTCGCCGATCCCACCGCGATGACATCGTCGGTCACGGCATAGAACTCGATCTTGCCCTGAAGCTCTTTGACCTGCACCGGGAAGAACGGGGGTTTGACGACCCTGTCGATGAGGTCGTGGAGCGAACCACCGTCCTGGGGCGGGCCGTAGACATCCATCTGGCCGCCTTCACGCAGTAAGGGCGTGCAGAACGGAAGGCCGATGATGTGATCCCAATGCAGGTGTGTCAGAAAGGCCGTGACCACGACCGGATTGCCCAGGCCGTAGCGGTCCTCGAGGGCGTGGCCGAATGGGCGCAGTCCCGTGCCGAGGTCAAGGACGATGGGTGGCTCGTCCCCGATCTCGACGGCCACACACGCGGTGTTGCCGCCGTAGCGGACGTACTCCTTGCCCGAACACGGACACGAGCCCCTCACGCCGAAGAATGTGACTCGCAGCGGACGACCCCTTCCCCCTCAGACTCCCCCCACCGGCTCCGGTGCATCTCGCCGCCGACGTAGCTCGGCGGCGAGGAACCGAGGAGGACCCTGCGCAGCCGACACTACTCTGCGTCGATGCTGCAAAGGGCTGTACATGTCAACGGCATCGAGTTCTCGTACCTTGAGTCGGGCTCGCCTCGGGACCCCCTGGCGCTGTGCTTGCACGGGTTTCCCGACACCGCCCATACCTGGCGCCGTCTCATGCCGACCCTGACCGAGGCCGGGTACCACGTCGTCGCCCCCTGGATGCGAGGCATTGCACCCACGGGGATCCCCGAGGACCGGAGCTATCAGGTAGGCGCCCTCGCCGCTGACGCCTCGATGCTGCACGACGTCCTCGGGGGAGACAACCGAGCCGTGCTGGTGGGCCACGACTGGGGCGCCTACGCCAGTTACGGGGCGGCGACGCTGCATCCGCAGCGGTGGCGGCGCGTCGTCACCATGGCCGTCCCGCCCCTGGCCGCCTCGTTGCCATCGTTTCTCACCTACCGACAGATGAAGCGCAGCTTCTACATCTTCCTCTTCCAGACACCGGTCGCCGAGATGGTGCTGAGCGCACCCGGCCAAGAGTTCCTCGACGGCCTCTGGGCGGACTGGTCACCGGGCTACGACGCTTCGTGGGACCTCGTCAAGGTGAAGGAGTCCCTGGCGAACCCAGCCAACCTCGCCGCCGCCCTCGGTTACTACCGGGCCGTGTTCGACCCGGCTCTTCACAACCCGGTCTACGAGGAGGCGCAGCAGGCCGCGGCTTCGGCTCCGGCCCAACCCACCTTGTACCTCCACGGCGCCGATGATGGCTGCATGGCCATCGACGCAGTCGGCGACGTCCGGTCCGTGTTGTCAGAAGGCTCGGAATGGGTGACTGTCGAACACGCCGGGCATTTCCTTCACCTCGAGCAGCCCGACGTCGTCGCCGCGCATGTCACGCGCTTTCTCGAGGGCTGAAGTCCTCTCAATGACTGGATCACGGGAGAACCAAGACGTTGCCTCGACCCCGCCGAGCCAGGCCGTCGGTGACAAGACCGTCGGCGACCCGACGGGCCCGTTCGGGGTCCTCGGGCCAGCCGCACACGGCGCGTAACCGGCTCGGGGGGACGGGGCCCGATCGCAGGGCGTCGACCAGGCGACCTCGTCCCTGGCGGTCAGAGCCCTCGAAGCGGGTCTGGCGCGACGGGGCCGGTGCGGGGTCAGGCGTGGTGTCGGCGGCCCTGCGCCACAAACAGGTGCCCGCCAGCGGACATCGACCGCACGCGGGGGCGCGTGCGGTGCAGACGACGGCCCCGATTTCCATAAGGGCTTGATTCCACCGCCACGCGCCACCTGCTGGCACCAACGAGTCCGCCAACCTCTGCAGCGCGCCCGGAGCGAGCGGCACCCCGGCCACCGCCCGGGTCAGGACCCTGGCCACGTTGACGTCCACCACGGCCTGGTGGTGCTCGTACGCGAAGACGAGGACGGCCCGGGCCGAGTAGGCCCCCACACCCGGCAGGGCTCGCAGAGCCCGGAGGTCCGACGGAACGACCCCGTCGTGGTCCTCGACGATGGCCCGAGCGGCTCGGTGCAGAGATCGGGCCCGGCGGTTGTAGCCCAGCCCCGCCCACGCCTCGAGCACGGGGCCGAGCCCGGCATCCGCATAGGCCGAAGCCGTCGGGAACAGCGCCAGGAAGCGGAGGTAGGGGCCCACCACTCGGGGAGCCTGGGTCTGTTGGAGCATCACCTCACTCACGAGGACCGCCCAGGGATCACGGGTCGCTCGCCACGGGAACGGGCGCAGCCCGGACTTGCTCACGCCGAGGACGGCGCGGCGGATGCGCCGCAGCTGCGGGCCTCGGGGTGCGGTGATCAATCCCAGACGTCGTCCCCGTAGGGACGGCGGCGCGCCGGTGCAGACTCGCGCTTCCACACCATCAGCTTCCGCCGGAAGAAGCAGACCTCTTCGCCGCGCTGGTTGAATCCCTTGGACTCCACCGTGACGATCCCCCGGTCGGGTTTGGACGACGACTCCACCTTGTCGATCACACGTGTCTCGGCGTAGATAGTGTCGCCGTGAAAGGTCGGGTACCGGTGCACGAGGGACTCGACCTCGAGGTTGGCGATGCACGATCCGCTCACGTCGGGCACGCTCATGCCCAGCACGAGCGAGTACACGAGGTTCCCCACGACCACGTTCTTGCCATGCACGGTCTCGTGTTGGGCGAACCACTCGTTGGTGTGCAACGGGTGATGATTCATGGTGATCATGCAGAAGAGGTGGTCGTCGTACTCCGTGACGGTCTTGCCCGGCCAGTGGCGGTAGACGTCCCCGGGCTCGAAGTCCTCGAAGTACCGCCCGAAGGGTCGGTCGTAGGTGGTCATGGCACCGCCCGCGGACGCGTCGTGAACCCCAATGCCCAGTCCGCCTCGGACTCGCCACCGATCGAGAGGCGCCACGTGTAGCGGTTGCCGGGCTCGAGGGGCAGGGGTCCCAGGTTGACCGCCAACGCCACATCGATGGGAGTGCCCAACGGGACGGTGGTGGGACGGACGACGTTGAACTCGCCGCGCACCTCGACAGGGTGAGTTCCGTCGGGCGTGTCCACCATCACGGGCCGACCATCGGCGTCTTCGAGGTAGAGCTCCCAGTGATGCACCTGGTCGGCCTCGTGCCAGCCGACGTCGATCTTCAGGGCGATGCCCGACGGCATGGGGTCGGGCCCGGTCAGGGACCAACCTCCGCCCAGCACGAAGAGCTTCCCGTCGGCAACCTGTGCCGCGTCACACAAGAGCATCGTGACCTTCACGCTCGGCAGGCTACAGCCAGTAGCGTCTTGGCCCGTGCCGAACGCCCTGCGCGACGACGTCTATCGGCGCCCGCTGGCCACGGCGCTCGAACGCCTCGCCGTCGCGCCCGGTTGGCGGTGTGTGGACGTCGGCGCCGGCGGGGGGGATGTCTCGGTGGCACTGGCAGAGATCGTGGGCCACGACGGGCGCGTCTACGCCGTCGACAGCGATCCACGCGCCCGGGACGAGGTCGCCTCGGCCGCGGCCACGTTCTCTCAGGTGCTTGCCATCACCCAAGCCGGCGAGGACCTTCTCCTCCCCGAGGCGGTCGATCTGGCGTTCTGCCGTTTCCTCTTGATGCACGTCGTGGATCCCGCCGTGGTGTTGGAGCGCATGCGCCAAGCGGTGCGCCCCGGAGGGTGGGTGGTGGCCCAAGAGCCCATCACCTCGGCCGGTCGGGTGGGTGGGGTGGCGTTGTCGATGCCCGACGCCCCGCATCCCGACATCGGGGCCCTTTTGCCCGCGCTCGTCCGGGACGCCGGCCTCGACATCGTCGACGCCTGGGCCGAAGCACCGGCCGGCGTGGGCCCGGGGCCCGTCACCGAGTACCTGGGCTCGCTCACCGATGTGGATCCCGGTGACGACCCCGTGGTGCTGCCTCCACTGGTCACCGTGCTCGGCCGCGTCCCGGACCGTCTCGGGGGGGACCGATGAGCTCGAGCCCTCGGGAGGCTCGGGGCCCGGACCTCGAGGCCGCCGTCGCGGCGGTGGCACTGGCGTCGTCGGTGGTGACCGGCGCCGCCAAACGGCTGGCGGCCGCGGGTGGGCCCGACGCGGACCAGGTCGTCGCCTATGACCTCGCCCACGTGGCCGCGGGCGTCCGAGCCGCGCACGCAGCCCTCGCCTACGGCGCCAACGGGACCGACGAGGCCCACATCGCCTGCGCATTCGTGGCCGACGCGCTCGCCGATCTGGCCGGTCGCATCGTCGGTCGTGAAGGTGCCTTCGCCACCACGACTGATTGGCTCGAAGGGGCCCGGGACTTTGTCGCCACGTTTCGCGATCCCGGCTACCTCGCCTCGCTCGTCGGGAACGAGGGAGATCGTCACCTCGATCCCGACTTCGAGCTCGTGCGCGAGACGTTCCACCGCTTCGCGTCGGAGCAGATCCGCCCCCACGCCGAACACATTCACCGCGCCAACGCGGATATCCCCGAGGAGATCATCACCGGGCTGGCGGAGATGGGGGCACTCGGATTGTCGATCCCCGAGGAATACGGCGGCTTCGCCACCGGAGGTGCCAGCGACTACATGGGGATGGTGGTGGCTACCGAGGAATTGTCCTGGGGCTCGCTCGGGGCCGGAGGATCGCTCATCACCCGCCCCGAGATCCTGAGCCGTGCGCTCGTGGCCGGTGGCACCGACGAGCAGAAAGAGACATGGCTGCCCCGCCTGGCCTCGGGGGAGGTGATGAACGCGGTGGCCGTCACAGAGCCCGACTTCGGGTCCGACGTGGCCGCCATCGTCACCGCCGCCACCCGCACCTCGCGAGGTTGGTTGGTCAACGGCGTGAAGACGTGGTGCACCTTCGCGGCCCGAGCCGACGTGCTCATGCTGTTGGCCCGGACCGACCCCGACCGGTCCAAAGCCCACCGGGGCCTGTCGTTGTTCATCGTGGAGAAGCCCCGCGGTGACGGCGAGGGGTTTCTCTTCAGCCAGGACCCGGGTACCGACGCACGAGACGACCCTCCGGGTCGGATGGAGGGTCGTCCCATCGACACCCTGGGATACCGGGGCATGCACTCCTACGAGATCGCCTTCGAGAATTGGTTCGTCCCCTCGGCCAACCTCGTCGGCGGTGAGGACGGGGTGGGTCGGGGCTTCTATGCCCAGATGGCGGGTTTCGAGAACGGCCGTCTCCAGACCGCGGCCCGCGCCCTCGGCGTCATGCAGGCCGCCTACGAAGCGGCCTCGGCCTATGCCGCTGACCGGGTCGTCTTCGGCCGGCCCATCGCCGAGTACCAACTCACCCAGGCCAAGCTGACCCGTATGGCGGTGCTCATCCAGGTCGCCCGCCAATTCGCGTACCAGGTGGCTCGGCTCATGGCGCAAGGCGAAGGGACCTTGGAAGCCTCGATGCTCAAGGCCTATGTCTGTCGTGCCGCCGAATGGATCACGCGCGAGGCCATGCAGATCCACGGCGGCATGGGCTACGCCGAGGAATTTCCCGTGAGCCGGTACTTCGTCGACGCGCGGGTCCTCTCCATCTTCGAGGGCGCCGACGAGACCCTGGCGCTCAAGGTGGTGGCCCGCCGGTTGGTGGAACAGGCGTCGGGCGCTTAGCTCTTCGAACGGCTCAGTCCGGCGCGCTCGCCACGGAAGACGAACTTCGTGGCCATCTTGCGACTGGCCTCGTCGATCATTTCGTCGCCGAACATGACCGCACCCTTGCGGTCGTCCTCGGTCGCCGTCTGATAGGCGTCGAGGATGTCCCAGGCGTGGTCGAATTGCTCTTGGGTGGGTGAGTACAACTCGTTGAGGACCGCTACCTGGTCCGGGGTGAGCGCCCATTTACCGTCGTAGCCGAGGACGCGCGTGCGTTGGGCGAAGTCGCGTAGTCCGTCCATGTCCTTGACCCTCAGGTACGGGCCGTCGATGACCTGTAGTCCGTTCGCCCTGCCCGCCATGAGGATCCGGCTGAAGACGTAGTGGAAATGGTCGCCGGGGTACTCCGGGATCTGGACGCCACCGGTCAACACGGGCATCTCCATCGACGCCGCGAAGTCGGCGGGGCCGAAGATGATGGTCTCCAAACGAGAAGACGCGGCGCAGATCTCGTCCACGTTGATCAGGCCCCGCGTGGTCTCGATCTGGGCCTCGATGCCGATGTGTCCGACGGGTAGGCCGCTTCTCTTCTCGACCTGGGTCAGCAACAGGTCCAGTGCGACGACCTCGGCCGCGGATTGCACCTTGGGGAGCATGACCTCATCGAGGCGTTCACCGGAGTTGCCCACCACCTCGATGACGTCGCCGTAGGTCCACTCGGTGTCCCAGGCGTTGATACGGACACACAGCACCCGGTCATCCCAGGGTTGCTTGCGGATGGCTTCGACGACCTTGGCCCGCGCCGAGTCCTTTTCGAGGGGTGCGACCGAATCCTCGAGGTCGAGGAACGACATGTCGGCCGGCACCGTGGGCGCCTTCTCGAGGAAACGCTCGTTCGAGCCCGGAGTGGAGAAGCAGGATCGGCGGGGAAGGTTCCGGCTGCGTTGTGACATGCGTCGCATGTTATCGGTGCCCTCTCCCCAACCTCCACGGGCCTCGAGCCTTTCGCCGTGCGCCCGTCCCGGGCCCGCCTACCGGTGTGCGCTACGCCGCCAGGTCGTCGGGGACGAGCTGCTCGCTCAGGAGCTCGGCGAAGCGGTTGGGGTCGTCGGCCACGAACCGACGGCACAGCCGCAGACCGTCGACGTAACAGGTGATGTAGGCGCGCCACGTGGGGTGGAGCAAGAACTCCACCGCCTTGGCGGCTCGGGCTCTCGGGAGCAGCGCCCAGCGGGCCACCTCGTCGATGACGGTCTCGGGATCTGCACCGTCGGCATGGAGCCGCCACGCCGCATTGGCTCGGACCGCGCCGAGGGCCTCACTGGCCTCGGACACGGCCGCGATGACCTCGGCGTCGTACCGGATGCCCAGGGGATGAAGATGCTCGGCCACGACCGGTTCGGGTCTCGGACCCAGCACCACCTCGAGGCCGAGATCGGCCAGACCTTCGGCGATGAGGCACTGGGGAGTGCCCACGAGGAAGATGGTCTCTTCGAGCCAATGCCGGCGCCGCACCAGTCCGACTTCCTTACGGCAGTGTTCGGTGTGATGTCCTGGATAGGCCTCGTGCGCGACGAGGTGCGCCAACGACGTCGACAGGACGGGCAGATCGGTGTTGACCGACACCCGGGAACGCAATCCGCCCAGATACGTGTTGAAGCCCGACCAGGGCTTGTCGGTGACGAGCTCGAACTCGATGTGCTCACCGTCGGGCAACCCGAACAGACGCTGCGTCCGCTCGCGCAGGTCCTGGGCCAGTGAGCCGATGGCGGCGGGAAGACGGTCGACGGGCACGGCGTGTGATTCCCGCCATGCGATGAGGCGCTCTCCGATCGGCCCCGAACCGGGGACCGCCTCGTCGAGTCGACGGTGCGCGGCCGCCAGCTCGTCGTCGGGGACGGGCCGGGGCCGTACCCCGTAACACAACTCGACTTCCTCCTCGTACCCGATGGTCTCGCCCGCCAGGCGGCGCGCCGTGGTGAGCAGTCCCAGTGTCTGGGCCCGAAGCCACCGCCGGCGTCGGGCGCTGCCGGACTCGGGGACCGACTCGGCGCCGACGTCGCCTCCGAGGGGTGTCCCGCCGTCTAAATCGGCGATCAGGGCTCGGCCGTCTTCGACCAGGCGATGCGGATCCAACACCGGCGCCGCGGCCACCCGCTCGGCGAGCGTCGGCGGGCCGTAGTAGGCGTCGACCAATCCGTCGATGTGACGGCCCGTCTCGAGACCCAACAGGAGGTACCGGCCCACCGCACCGCCGCCCTCGTCAAAGCTCAGAGTCACCCGAGGCGGCTGTGAAAGAAGTCGACCGTGCGCGTCCACGCCGTCGCTGACGCACCGGCGTCGTGCACCTCGGGCCGGGTGTCGTTGAAGAAGGCGTGCTCGGTGTCGTCATAGACGTGGAACTCGGCCACCTTGCCCAACCGGTGCAGCTGGTCTTCGAGTGCTCGGGCCGCCTCCGGCGAGAAGTACTCATCGTTGCCCGCCACATGGACGAGCACAGCCGCGGAGAGCTTCGAGAAGTCGGGCTGGGCGTCGGGCCAGGGAATCAGCCCGTAGAACGACACACACGCGGCCACGGCATCGGGACGCTGTGTGGCGAGCACGAGGGCAAGACCGCCGCCCATGCAGAACCCGACCACGCCGACCTTGTCGCCCGACGCCCGCCTCACGACCTCGTCGACAGCCCCCGACATGTCCTTGGCGGCCCGGTCGAGTGCCAAGGCCATCATCTCCTTGCCGGCTTCGTCGGGCTCGGAGACTTTGGTTCCCCGGTACAGGTCCGGAGCAAGTGCGACGAAACCCGCCGCCGCGAACCTGTCGCAGACGTCCTCGATGTGCGGCACGAGGCCCCACCATTCCTGGATCACGATCACACCGGGGCCTCCGCCTTTCGGCGGCACCGCCAGATACCCCTGACCCTCTGACCCGTTGCTCGGAAACTTGATCATCTCGCCCATGGGCGCCGACCCTATACATCACCGACGTCGATCGTCGATCAACCTCACCAACGCGCCAAAAGCTCTCCGGGCTCGGGACAGTCGCTCGAGGCGAGAGCGACCGCCACATCCTGGATGCCGACCGGGCCCGCCACGCGCACGATCCCGTCGAGACCTACCACCACGCCGGATCGGGCGTGGTGAGACCCGTCGATCCGCCTGACCATGGCCTCCCAGAGCCTGGGCGGCATCACCCGTCCGACTCCGCCCTCGGCCCACACCGGCACTCCGACGGCACGGGCCGCCTCGATCAGGCCGATGTCATCGGCGTCGAGGACCACTCCTCGGGGGCCGATGGCGTCGACCTCCACGACCACGACATCGGCGCTAGCGACATCCCCCACGCCTCCGTGACGGACCATCCGGGTCTCGCTCCCCAGGCCTTCGTGCAGGAGATCGGACGTCGGATCGGCCTCGAGCAGGTCGACACAGCGCTCCGCCTCCTCGGCGGCATCTCCCGCCGTGAGTATGCGGGCGGTCACCCACCACAACGGTCCGCAGCCGGGATGGCGGTCGAGCAGTCGCCGACAGGCGGGCAGGACGGCCGAACCTTCGTGCAACGCCAGGTCACCGAGCGCCCACGCCGCCTCGGCGGCCAACACCGCGGGCGGCGCCCATCCCGCGCGCGCCACGTACCGCAGCCTCTCGATGGGATGCACAGCAACGACGCTACTGGCGCCACCACAGCACGACGACGCCACCTCGCTCGCGCCGATTGGCGCCGATTCGCGCTCGGCTGAGCACGAACCTCGACAAATGCTTGCCCCGCTGACCTGCAATTGATAGACACGGGGCTGTTGTGACTTGCCTCGAGCAGTACTCGAAGGCACGGTCGGGTCGGCGGGCCCGGCGGTCCCCCCGACGCAGTCGAGCCGTTTCGGCGTTTGTCGCGCTCGTCTTCATGGCGGGACCGGCCCTGGCAACGACAAGGTCCGCTTCCGCCGACCAGCTGGAGAGCGCCCAGGCCCAAGCGGCCCAGATCGCGGCGCAGATCCAGGCCCAAGGTGCCCAGCTCGCCACGCTCTCGGAGCAGTACGACCAGGACCAGATCCGGGTCCAGCAACTCGAGCAGCAGGTGAGCCAGACCCAGGCGCAGATCGCCCGGACCAAGACACAGGTGGGCTCGGCTCGCGCCGACCTCCAGCATTTGGCGATCCAGAACTACACAACGGGGAATTCGAACGACAACCTCGACCAGCTGTTCGCGCCCGGTGGAGAGCGGGCCGCCGCCGTCCAGGAATACCAACAGGTGGCGAGCCAGAGCGTGTCAGGGGCGATCGACCGCCTGAACCAGTCCGAGAGCGTCCTGAACGCGCAGCAGAGCGCGCTCGAGACGACACAGTCCCAGGCTCGTACGACCCTTGCCGCGGCGCAGACCGCCAAACAGGGCGCACAGTCCGCGCTCGCCGACCAACAGGCGACTCTTTCGAAGCTCAAGGGTCACATCGCCACGTTGGTAGCCCAGCGCCAAGCCGCCGAGGCTGCGGCACAGGCGGCGGCCTTCCAAGCACGTGTCGCCGCCGCGCACCGATTGAGTGACAACGGAGGCCTCCGCAATGTCCCCGCCGTCCCCGGTGGAGGGGGAGCCGAAGCAGTCGCCGCGGCCGAGTCCCAAATCGGCGTCCCCTATGTCTGGGCCGGTGCCTCACCGGGCGCCGGTTTCGATTGCTCGGGGCTCACCATGTGGGCGTGGGCGCACGCCGGGGTCTCGCTCTCTCATTCCGCCGCGGACCAGTACGCCGAGCTGACCCACGTCTCGTTGTCAGACCTCCAGCCCGGTGACCTGCTCTTCTATCGCGAAGGCAACACCATCGGGCACGTGACGATGTATGTGGGCCCAGGCGAGATGGTCCAAGCGATGGAGACCGGAACCAACATCCAGATCACCGGGATCTGGACGAGCGGGCTCGTCGGCGCCGGACGCCCCTGACCGTCACCTCGACAGACACGCCGGTGCGGTATTGCTTCAGCCTGGAGGCTTGGGCGCGGTGGGGCTGGTGTCGGCCAGCCACTCGGGGGGGATCCTTCCCTCCACCCCCGGCGCACGAGGGCCGGGGGGGCGACCGAAGCGATAGGCGACGGCTTCTCGCCCGAGCTGGACGACCATCGCCTGGCCGGTCTCTGATCCGAGGACGCAACCGAGGACCGCTTCGGCCACGTCCTCGGGCGCGATCAGGGGGAACCCGACCCCGGCCAGGCTGTCGCGGATCTGGCCGTCGATGAGCGGTGTGTCCACGAGGCCCGGGCAGATGGCGTTGATCGTGATGTGGTGCTCGATGAGGCGCGGCGCCACCGAGCGGACGAAACCCACCACCGCGTGCTTGGTCAGGGTGTACATCGGATCGCCGGAGAAGGCCACGATGCCCGCCAACGACGACGTCGCCACCACCGCTCCCCCGCCGCGCGCCACGAGCTCGGGCACGACGGCCCGGGTGCCGAACACGATGCCGTCGACATTCACCGACATGATCCGTCGGTACTGCTCGTCGGTCACCTTCGTGATGTCCTCCTCGCCGGTGGTGACTCCGGCATTGAGATACGCGATGTCGACTCCACCCAACGGGCGTGCCGCGTCGAGGATCCGGGGCCAGTCATCGACGTTGCCGACATCGGCCTGGACCGCCACACCGCCGAGCTCGGCCGCGGCGGTCTGTGCTCCCGCGCCGTTGGCGTCGACCACGACCACAGTGGCGCCCTCGGCATGGAGCCTCCTGCTGCTAGCGAGGCCGATCCCCGAGGCACCGCCCGTCACGATGGCGATCTTGCCCTCAAGCGCTCCCATCCCACCCTCCCCGATGCAGACCCGCCGACCACGACGGGATGCGGCGCCGACGCTAATAGGGGGCCTTTGAGCGCGTCGAACAGGGCCCCAGCAGTTCCGCCGGCGGTGCGCGACGAGGGAACCCGGACCGTCGGGGCTACGCTGAGCGGGGTGGGGGCCCGCGGGGCCCGCCCGTGTCGCGAGGACCGCCGTGAAGCCCATCCCCGTCGCCTTCCACCTCGGACCGCTGCCCATCGTCATCCACACCTACGGCATCGGGCTGGCCATCACCTTCTGGTTGGCGTACCGGTACTTCGAGCGTCGGCTGCGGTCCAACGGATACCCGACCGAGTGGTTCACGGGTGTCTTCATCTGGATCGTGATCGCTTCGGTCGTCGGCGCCCGTCTCTTGCACGTCCTGGCGAACTTCTCGACGTACAAGGCCGACCCGGGTCAGATCCTCCAGGTGTGGCAGGGCGGGCTCTCGTCGTTCGGAGGTCTGTTGGGCGGCGTCCCCACGGGTTTGATCCTCGCCCGCCGTCGCTGTCCCGAGCTCTCGATCATGCGGGCCCTCGACATCGTGGCCCCCGTGCTCATGGCGGCCTGGGGCGTGGGGCGTCTGCTCGGTCCCCAGTTGATGGTGGCGGGAGGTGGACATCCAACCCATGAGTGGTTCGGCATGTACTACGCCGGCCAGGTCGGCAAACGCCTCCCGGTGCCGATCCTCCAAGCCATCGACAGCTTCATCATCTTCGGAGTGCTCTTGCTGATCGAGCGTTACTACCGCGACCGTCCTGTCGGGTTCGTCCTCGCCGCCACCATGGCGCTGTGGGGGCTCACTCGCTTCTACGAGGAGCGCCTCTGGCTCGGGGAGATCGGCCATCTGGGCTCGGTGCTCGTCCAGATCGCGGGCCTGGTCTTGTTCGTGGCCGGCCTCATCGTGATGGTCATCCTGCGTCGTCGCCAACGCTCTGGTGCATCACCACCGGCCCACGACGACACCGAAGCCCGAGACGACACCGAGGAAACCGTGCTCACCGGCACGGGGACGGCCACCCGCAGCGAGATCCCACCTTCTCCGACCTGAGTGGTCTACCGAGGAGCCGGCGACGACCCCTCGACAGACAGGGGCGATCGACCGTTGCCGGGAGGCCCGGCGAAGGCCTGGGCGATCGAGAGCCATTGTTGGGCCACCGGCCCGCGCACCGTCAGATCCGTGTCGGCCAGATGGCGGCGCTGGGTCACGACGAGACAGAAATCGAGTGCCGTACCGGAGACGAGCTCGGACGACGCGCCCATGTCCCATTCCCAACGCTCTCCCGAGGGCCCCGTCAGCGCCACGGCCACGGGCTCGGGACGCACCTCCAGCCCGTGGACGACGTACGAGAAGGGCCGGGCCCGCACTCCGAGATGGGCGATGTGGCGAAGACGTGAAGTCGGTACCCGGGTGACGCCCAGGGCGTCGGCCACATCCTGGCCATGGGCCCAGGTCTCCATGAGGCGCGCCGAGACGAACGAGAGTGCCCCCATGGGGGGACCGAACCAGGGGACGCGA
Source organism: Acidimicrobiales bacterium (assembly GCA_035532735.1). Classification (GTDB taxonomy): domain Bacteria; phylum Actinomycetota; class Acidimicrobiia; order Acidimicrobiales; family UBA8190; genus Chersky-840. The sequence goes on from DATKQM010000005.1 coordinate 19,766, forward strand.
TCATGGGCGTCGAGGCCGTCGGCCGCGCCCGCCATGGCCCGTCGAGCGCCCTGCCACCACGCCAGCACGGCCCGGCCCTCCAGAGCCCGACCACGGGCCAGGTGCTCGGCCATGGGATCGCCTTCGGCCGCCAACGCAGCTTCGGCCAAGGTCGTGAAGGCGGTCGGATCGAGGATCGCCATCTTCGCGGCGTCGTCGAAGAACGCCAGATGGCTGACCTGGTCACGAACGGCCCACCCGTCCGCCGGCGTCATGGTTCCCCACGAGGCTTCGTCGAGGCCTACGAGCAGGCCTTCGAGATCGGCGTGCTCGGCCTCGAGGTCGGCGAGCAGTCCCCGCAGGGTGGTCGGTTCGGGCGCCATCGATCACCCACGTTACGAGAGCCGGAACCATCCACCTGGGGATTTTTCGGGATTCCGCAGTAATTGCGAGCGCAATTACTAGCTGGTCCGGTACGCTGGACTTATGTCCACGACGCGTGCGACTCCCTGGCTCGATGACGTCGAAATGCATGCATGGCGGTCACTGCTTCGGGCCCACGCCCGTCTGATCGCCAGGCTGGACGCCGAGCTCCAGGCATCGCAAGGCATGTCGGTGACCGACTACGGGGTCCTCGTGGAGCTCTCCGAACAAGAGGGTGGCCGCATGCGCATGAGCGAACTGGCCGACCGGCTCCTGCTCTCCCCCAGTGGTCTCACGCGGCGACTCGACGGGTTGGTGGCTTCGGGCCTGGTCGAACGTCATCGCTGCCCCACCGATCGCCGCGGCGCCTACGCGGTGCTCACGCCGGCCGGAACAGCTCGGCTCGAAACGGCCGCTCCCGACCACGTCGAGCAGGTGCGGCGGCATTTCGTGGACCGTCTGAGCCGCAAGCAACTCGAAGCACTCGCCGACGCGCTCGACAAGGTCAACGTCGACAAGGTGACGACCGAGTC
>DATKQM010000006.1:0-9728 GCA_035532735.1 Acidimicrobiales bacterium
CAACGGTAGCGCCAACGGTCGAGTCCCCGGATTCTGAACGCTCGACGCAACCATTACCCAGGCGACTCCTGCCGACCCCGACTGTGCTCGACGGATGATCTGGCGAGCACGAGGAGGAGGGGATCGAGGCCGATGATCGCGCGACGGTCTGTTTGGTCAGCGACGACAGCGCTGTTGGTCCTTGTGGGCTCTGCCAGCTCGATCATGGGGGCCAATGCGCTGGGACGGGAGCAGGACCAGAAGTCGCATCAGGCCTTTGCCGCGACCTCTGCGGAGATCGCCTCGTCGCTGACGGAGACCATCCAACACCAACAAGACCTCGCACTAGGTGCCGGAGCCTTCTTGATCGGCAATCCCAATGCCACCCAGTCTCAGTTCGTACAGTGGACCAACTCCATTCGGGTGTTCGCGCAATACCCAGAAGTCATGAATATCGGCGAGGTCACACTTGTCCCGGCATCACAGCTGAGTGCTTTTGCCGCCCGAGAAGCCGCCGACCCCTCAGGTCCGCTGGCTGCCGATGGCACCTTCCAGGTCACTCCGGCGGGACGGCGTCCCTACTACTGCTTCCAGACAGTAGAGCGATCACGGGGCACGCAACAGAACCTTCCCGCCGGCATCGACTACTGCGACAGCCCGCTAGGCCCGGCGCTGGTTGAGACTCGGGACTCGGGCCGGGCCGCGTACTTTCCCTACGGACAGGGAAAGAACGCAATGCTGGTAGTGGGGACCGCCATCTACCGTGGCGGCGTCGTGCCGACGACGACCCAAGCTCGCCGTAGCGCGTTGATCGGTTGGACCGGCACGGAGGTCCTCCCGAGTGTCTTCTTGAAGGCCGCCCTGGAACACCATCCATTCACCGCGGTGACATTCAACTACGGCCAGGATTCTCCCAAGGCGATCTTCAAGGCCGGCTCGACACCTATCCGAGCGCAGTCGACGACGATCGACCTGCACAACGGATGGCATGTCCGGGTCTTCGGTGCGTCGACCGGCGCTGGAATGCTCTCCAACGCGGACGCCCTTACCCTGTTGTTGGGTGGGATCATGCTCAGTCTGTTGTTCGCAACCTTGATCTATGTGCTCGGCACCAGCCGTTCTCGGGCGCTGCTTCTGGTGCATGAACGCACCGACGAGCTCCACCACCAGGCTTTCCACGACTCGCTCACCGGACTCCCCAATCGGGCCTTGATCCTCGATCGGGCTGGTCAGATGCTGGCGCGCGCTCGACGACAGCGCACCCCTTTGGCCGTACTGTTCCTCGACCTCGACGATTTCAAGGACATCAACGACACCTTGGGCCACGCAGCAGGCGATCAGCTGCTCCTCGCGGTCGGAACCAGAATGACGAGTGCGCTTCGTGAAGTGGACACGGTTGGACGTTTGGGTGGTGACGAGTTCGTCGTGCTGCTCGAGGGCACCTCACTGGCAGCAGGTGCCCAGGTGGTGGCGGATCGGATCCTTGACGTACTGGCGACCCCATTCGAGATACCGGGCCACGACACTCCGTTGGCAGTCACTGCCAGCATCGGCATCGCCGAGGACGTCCGGGCGACACCTGACGAGCTGCTGCAAGATGCCGACATCGCCCTCTACCGGGCCAAGGCCACCGGCAAGCGGCGCGCCGTGCCCTTCTCCCCATCGATGCGCAAAGCCGTCGACGATTTCCGAAACCTCGACGTGGATCTACATCGCGCCCTCAAAGCCGACGAACTCTTCCTGGTCTACCAACCCACCATCAACCTCGCCTCCGGAGCGGTTACCGGCGTTGAGGCACTCTTGCGCTGGCACCATCCGGAACGGGGCGTCCTTCAGCCCGACGTATTCATCCCCCTCCTCGAATCGAGCGGCCTCATCATTCCGGTCGGTCAGTGGGTGCTCGAGGTCGCGTGCCGACAGGGTGCGGTATGGGAGAATCAGGGTCATCCATTGTTTGTGTCAGTCAACATCTCGGCTGTTCAGCTCGGACGGGACCGGATCGTCGACGATGTCCATGGCGCCCTCACGGCGTCCGGCTTCGATCCCGGCATGTTGACGTTGGAGCTCACTGAGACCACCTTGATGAACGACGTCCAGTGCACCCTGGCCCGACTTGCGCAGCTGAAGGCGATCGGGGTGCGGCTCGCCATCGACGACTTCGGCACCGGCTACTCGTCGCTCGCGTACCTACAGCAATTCCCCATTGATGTCTTGAAGATCGACCAGTCCTTCGTCTCAGGGATTGCCGACTCGTCAGACTCTGCCGCCATCGTCCACACGCTGGTCCGACTCGGCAAGGTGCTCGGGCTCGAAACCGTCGCCGAGGGTGTCGAGCATGACGAGCAGCTGATGCGGCTCAGAGCGGAGGGGGTCGATACCGGTCAGGGATTCCTCTTCGCTCGGCCGCTCGATGTGGGTGCTGTCGACCAACTCCTGAGAATCTCGGCCGGTACGTCCGAGGCTGTTCGAGTCGTGGGTTGAGAGACAGCAGGAGTGCTCGAGTCAACATCTCTACGGCGTAAGGCGAGGTCCGATGTCTATGGATTGTCGCCAGCAGCGCTCTCGGCGTCCGTTGTCAGCGTGGCAAAGTGCTTGTGGATGTCCTCGATCCTGGCTGCATCCGCTCGGCGCTGCGCTTGAATCTCCTCGTGCGCCTTCGCCATGAGCTCCGCAGTAATGCGAGGCTGTTTCGACAATATGGGGTGGTGCTTGCGGCAGGCTTTGAAGGGCGTGCCGTCGACTCTGTGTGTGATGATCCTCCAGCAGCCTTTGTCATGGCAGTTCACGTGACGCATCCCGACGATGACAGCACCGATCAACGTGACCTCGCCGATATCGGATCCTGCCCCTGACCAGAAGCCGTAGTAGGGGCCCGAGCCGCCGACGCCGAAGAAGTGGTACAGCCAGTTCCCGATGGCGTGCAGTGTCGTCATGACGATTCCCTCCAGTCGACATCCGCAGGGAGCCGAGGGTTGGCCCGACCGTTCAGTGTGACGCAGAAAGACCGCACAGCTTCGGAGATCGCGAGTGTGCCACACTTCCTGGCACGAACCGCGGTCTAACCGAGCGATACTGCTTGATCGTTCCGCCCTCGGCCAGGGCAACAAGGTCAGCGAGCGACCGGACTTGCTGGCTGCTCGGCGTTTAGGCTCCTGGAGCCGGTACCTCTCCAGCAGGCCGGCGAAAGGAGCGATCCCCGGATGAGCCCGGAGGTCCCGGATGAAGCAGACGGGGTTTCCCGGTGCACGGAGGACGACCTCGGTGAGCTGCGGGCATTCCAGGCTCACATGTACGAAGCGGGCAGCCGAGTGCTCGACCACAGCCGAGCTGACTGGCTGTTCTCGCGCCATCCCTTGCGGCCGGACGAGGGGCTGACGATCTGGGTCTGCCGTCGCGGCGGCCAGATCGTCGGCACCGAGGCTGGGATCCCCTTTGACCTCACCGTCGAGGACGGACGTTGCCGGGGCTCATGGGCGGTCGAGCTCATGGTGGACCCGGAGTGGCGGGGAAGCGGAATCGGCCCTGCCCTGTCCGAAGCCCACCGGCGGTCGTGTCTCGTCTCGGCCGGTCTGAGCGTCTCCCACGCCGCATATCGGTCCTTATTGCGCAGGCGCTCGACCGACATGGGACGTGTCCCCATGTACCTCCGCCTGCTCGATCCCCGAGCCATCCTTCGCTGGGAAGGCGCACCCATGCTCGTGCGCTATCTGGCGCTTCCACTGATCGCGCCGGCACTGTGGCTATTGGGCGGGGTGGACCGCATCCGCAATGCCCGCACCGACCTCCTTTCCATCAGCGCCTTCGATCAGCGTGCCGACGTCCTCTGGCAGGAAGTGTCGGTCCTCTACCGCGCCATCTCCCACCGCGACGCCCCGTGGCTCCGATGGAGGTTCGACGACTGCCCGCATCGGAGCGAATACCTTCGCTACTACGTCCTCCATCGCGAACGACTGATCGGGTACCTTGTGCTTCGTTGGACGACGTGGAGCGGGCGCCCGGTTCTCGCGCTCGTCGACTACCTCGCGGCGCCCGGTGACGTCGCCCGATTGCTGTCGTCGAGCCTCCGGGTGGCTCGCGCACTCGGTGCGACTGCCGTGCTGTGCAACACGCTGAACGTGCAAGCTGAGAACGCATTTCGGACGAGCGGGTTCTTCCAACGTCGCAATCAGGGCATTCGCTTCCTCGCCTACACGAGCGACGAGTCCTTGAAACCGGTCATCCTCAATCCTTCGGACTGGTTCATCACTTCCGCCGACAGCGACCTTGACTGAGGCCACCCACATGTGGTGTCAGCCCGATCCTATGGGCACCTCATCGTGGGCGAAGGCCTGAGGGAAAGGTCCAGAAAGGATCGGGTCGATGTCGACCCCGTCACGAGCTGCAGCGGTCTCCGAGCCACGGCTGCTGACCGTCGAGGGCGTAGAGGGCGACGGCCACGGTGTCCTGATCGGCCTTGGACGCACGGTCCGGCGGCACGCCGACCAGGTCCGGGCGGCCGGCAGCCCGCGCCGCGCTGTTCCACGTGGCCTGGCTGAACTGGAACGCCCCCATGTACATCCCGTTGGGGGACACCGCTGCATAGTTTCCGCCCGACTCCGCCCGACTCCGCCCGCACGACACACTGCAGGTAGGGAACTCTCTATGACGGCAGGAATCTCAGTCGAAATCAGGAGTCTTTTGCCTCCTCAGACCTCCTGTCACCGCAGGTCTTCGACGTGTTTCCGCATGCACACCCAGGGGTCCGGCTTCACACCATTCGGGTGCAGTTGCTGCCGAGGCCGACGTGCAGTTCGATTTCCGGTACTGATCGGTGTTCACACACGGGGGGGGTGCAGATGGATTCCGGGGTACCACCCTTGACCAGTACGACCAGGTCATCGAACGGCTCGGGTCTCGACCCGGAGGACCGGGACCGCGTGGCGTGCTCTTGCAATGGATCACGAAGACCGACGACGGATTTCGAATCATCGACGTCTGTGAATCACGAGAGGAGTTCGAGGATCAGCGGTCCGAGAGAGTCATCCCCGCGTTTCGAGGGGTTGGCGCGCCCCATCCCGCCCGACATCCAATTCTTCGAGGTGCACGACCACTTCGTCGGTAGCCCGGAGGAGCCACTGAACGTCGACTGGGCTCTTGGCCGGAGCCTCGTCGCCTACAGCGCTGCGGCGATCAGCTTACCGATCGTCTTGTAGCCCTTGTCGTTGGCGTGGATGTTCCCGAGGGCGCAGTACCAGGTGTACTTGCACACCTCGGCCACCGCCTTGGGGATCTTGCCGTAGGGCGCCAGGTTGCTGAGCTTGGTCAGCGGGGTGTAGGCGCCGGTGGCGGCGGTGACGTCGACGAACTTGCCGTTGGGCACGCCGGTGTAAGCGGCGGCCAGGGTGGGGTTGATCAGCAGGTTGAAGGCCAACGTCGACTCCGAGGCCAGGGTCTGGTTGGCCGTGGTGGCCGGGAACGACGGGAACACCCACAGGCCGAGGAGCACGTCGGGATAGGTGAGGCCGACGATCGGCACGGTCGGGCCGGCCGACGTGCTCAGGTCGCCGACGAGTGTGGTCACGTTGGCCTGGATAAGGGCCTTGCCGTTGCTGACGCAGGTGATGGCGTCGGTTGCGCCGTTGACCGGGTTCCCGGGAGCCGCCGCGGCACACGGCGTGACGTCGTTGCCGCCGATCGACACGGTGATGAGGCCGATCTGGCCCGGATGGGTGGCGATGAACGCCTCGGCCGCAGTCACCTGGCTCTGGCCCGCCGCGATGGGCCCGGGGTTCAACGCGGCGGGTGGGCCGTAGGCGTCCACGCCACACCTTCCCGTGAACGTGAGGATCGAGTCGCTGGTGGCCCCGCCGCAGCCGAAGTTCACCAGGGTCATTTTCTCCTTCTTGGCCACGTAGCCCGTGTAGCCGTACGTCGCCGCGGGCGTGGGCGACGGTTGGTAGCCGACGGAGTAGGAGTCGCCCAGGGAGAGGTAGTAGCGCGGGAAGGTCACCGTCGTCCCCGGGGCGACGGGCCCGGTGGTGCCGCTCGTCACCAGGTCGATGCCGCACGCCAGTACGGCCTTCTTGGGCGCGCACGTGCCGTCGCTCGGGCCGACGACCGTGAAGGCCACGGGCGTGATCACGCCCTTGGCGTTGACGGTGATCGCCACCTCGGTCGACAGGTCGCAGCCTGACGACGTGTCGGTCGCGGTCGGGAGGCACTCGACCAGGTAATGCCCGTTGTCCCCCGGGGCCTTGCCGCTGACCGTCACCTGCTGGTCGAGTGACAGGCCGGCTTTCTGCGAGACCTTCAGCTTCAACCCGGTGGCGGCATGGCCGACGCCGCCGGTCACGACCACCAGGCCGAGGCTGAGCACGGCGGCGGTCAAGATCATGCGGGTCGTCATGGCCGTGGAACGATGCTTCATCGGTGCCCCCAAGGTTCGGTGGTTGCCTTCCTAACCCTTTCCGGACCACGCTGCCTCGTCAAAACTGACGGTCTCGTGCCGTGCCCCCGGCGGCCCCGGTCGACACCACTGCGAATTGCCTGCTCACAGCGGTCAAGGGTCCCTCGGGTTCCCCAGAGTCACCGGGAAGCCTGGAGCGGGCACCCTGTTCTCGCCGCGCTCGACACTTCGGGTGAGCGGGGTCTTCCGACGCCGCGACCAGGGGCATCCGCTCCCGCGCCTACGAGCTGCAGCGGTCTCCGAGCCACGGCTGCTGACCGTCGAGGGCGTAGAGGGCGACGGCCACGGTGTCCTGATCGGCCTTGGACGCACGGTTCGGCGGCACGCCGACCAGGTCCGGGCGGCCGGCAGCCCGCGCCGCGCTGTTCCACGTGGCCTGGCTGAACTGGAACGCCCCCATGTACATCCCGTTGGGGGACACCGCTGCATAGTTTCCGCCCGACTCCGCCCGCACGACACACTGCAGGTAGGGATTGAGGGCGGGGTCCGCGCCTGACGCCGGCGTGGAGGTCGTCCCGTTGACCGCCGTCTGCGGAGCCGACCGCGTGGCGGCGGCCACGGCGGCCGCGGCCGCGGTGGCCTGCGCGGTGGTCTGGGCGGCGACGGCGGCTGCCAGCTGCCCGGTCACCTGACGCTGCACGGCCTCCATCTGGTGCTCGGTGCTCTGGGCCTGGGCGAGGTCGGCGGCCTGCTGTTCCTGCTCCGACCTGTCCTGGTCCTGCTGCTGCTGCAGCGTCTCCTCGTGCGCCTGGAGCGTGAGCTGAGCGGTCTGCAGCTGGTCGAGAGCCGACTCCATGCCGCCGGCTGCGATGGCTGCGTACTCGTTGACCAACTGCGCCTGCTCGGCGTTGCCGGTGAACAGCGCTGTCCCCGATCCCGACAGCTTGCCACCGTTCATGTACGACTTGATCGCCAACTGGCGCACCGCGCTCGTATCCACGGCGATCTGCTGTTGGTCCTGGCTGAGCTGTTGTGCAGTGGCGGTGATCGCCCGGTTATCGGCGGCCACCTTCTCGGACGCCACCGAATACTGCTGTTGCTCGGCGCCGATCTGCAGCTGCTGCTGCACCAGCTTCTGTGAGATCGACGCCGCCTGCGCCTGGAGATCCGAGATCTGGCTGGCCGCCGCGGTCCGGGGGCCGATGACCATGGTCAGCGAGGTCGCGGCGACAAGCGTCGACACGAAACCGGCCGCGGCGGCGCGACCTCGTTGTGAGCGTCGGGGACGGCATGCTGAGGGTATGCGTCGGGCGCGAAACACGGTGAGGTGAACGCTACTGACCCCCCCCATGAAGGACAAAACCCGGTTCGGGCTGGCTCGGCCATGCTCGAGCAGGACGGGGATCACTACGAACATCCATTCGATGCACGGTGAAATCGCTCCCGAGCGCACGCTCCGGAGACGGTTGCGGGGCCGAGCTCAGCGCACGGGCCCGAAGCCGAGCGCCGAGGCGAGGACGTTCTCCAGGTAGCGGCTGTACGTGGCCGTGATGTGGTCGTCGTCCTTGTAGACGACGATGTTGTCGATGATGTCGGTGCACGTCGTCGAGCAGAACCACGGCGTCACGTTCACGTAGCGCGCACCCGCGCCGGCGGCGGCAGTCTGCTCGGCCGCATCCATCGCTCGGTAGTACGGACTGGGCACTCCGGAGCACGCCTGCACATTGTCGACGTGGCGGGCGAGACAATTCGGATTGATGTGGGGGGTGATGGGGATGTCCCCGAGCACCACCTTGCGGGTCCTCGGCGCGTTCACCGCGGTCAGCGCCTGCGACAGGCCCTGCTCCCACAGCGCCGGGGTGAGCTTGCCGCTCGGGTACACCTGCCCCCGGGGGATCCCGGTCACGATCAACAGGTCGGGGTTCATGGCGTTGATGCGCTGCGTGGCGTACCGGTGCCAGACGTCGCACTGCGTGAAGCGGCCACCCAGGGCCCCGAACCCGGGCGGATTGGTGCGCGCCACCAACGCCGCGTGGCACCAGTCCTTGCCCAGCACCACCAGTCGCCACCCCGCCTGCTTGGCGATGGCGTCGAACGCCTCGAACCACATGAGCGCCGACGAATCGCCGTAGAGGACCATGGTGTGGGCGCCGTGCGGGTCGCCGAACACGCACGAGGGGACGGTGGTGACGGCCAGATGCGCCTCGCAGCCGTAGGCGTCGGCCGGCAACCCTCCCCAGTCGTCGGGCGCGGCCGCCACCGAGGGGCTGACGTCAGCGGGGACCGTCGTGATGAGGCGGGCGCGCGCCACGGCGCGCTGTACCGCCGCCGCCGTTGCGGGCGCCAGGCCCGAGCCGGGCACCGCTCCCTGGGCGGCCGCCCCGGCACCGGCGGCAGGTGCCATCACCGTGACGACACCGATGCACAACGCGCTGGCGACGACACCGGTGCCGACGCTCGCCCACCGGATACGCGCCAGCACCCGGGCATGACGGATCGGGTTCTCCACGATGAAGTAGGTGAGCACCGACAGCCCCAGCGCGATCACCGCCAGGAGCACGTCGTCGATCACCGGCAGGGTGCGGCGCCCCTGGTACTGGGCGGCGATCACCAGGATCGGCCAGTGCCACAGGTACAAGGAGTACGACCAGCGCCCCAGCCATCGGAACGCCCCCAACGACAGCAGCGCCTCGGCCCCCGCCCGCGGGGCGGCCGTCCCCCCGGCGATCACGAGGGCGGCGGCCACCACGGGGACGGCCACCCACGAGCCCGGGTACGGCGTGGTGTTCGTGAACCCGACGGCGGCGCCCACGATGCCGGCCAGGCCCACCCACGTCATCGCGGCGGCCAGGGGCGGTGGGAGGCGCCGGAGCTTCCCTGCGGCCACGGCCACGAGCGCCCCCAGCGCCAGCTCCCACGCCCGGGTGAAGGGCGAGAAGTACGCCGCCGTCGCATCCGAGGACGTCTGGGCGACCGACCACACGAACGACGTCACCACGGCCAGGGTGAGGAACGCGCCGAGCTTGGCCCGCAGCGACAGGCGACGGCCCACCGTCGCCACCAGGAGGAAGATCGTCGGGTAGACGACGTAGAACTGCTCCTCCACGGCCAACGACCAGAAGCTCTGCAACGGGGACGGGGGGCGCTGCGAGAGGAAGTAGTCGGTCCCGGTGGCTGTGAAGTGGAAGTTGGCCAGGAACACCGACGCCCAGCGGGCATCACCCACGACCTGGCTGGTCGCCACCACGCCGAGGAGGAGGCGGGTGGCCAGGACGCTCACCACGATGACCAGGGCCGCGGCCGGGATGATGCGCCGGGCGCGCCGGCCGTAGAACGCCAGCAGGCTGGTGCGGCCCGTGGCGGT
>DATKQM010000007.1:0-29800 GCA_035532735.1 Acidimicrobiales bacterium
GGGCTCACCATCCAGGCGGACTACGACCCGAGTTGGTATCCGACCGGCGTCAAGATCACCAACAAAGAGCTGGCCGCCGTTCCCCTCGACTCTCATGAGTTTCACGGCGAGTGGAACTACACCATCACTGCTCAATCAAACCCGACGTGAGCCCCTAGCGGCGCTGTGCGATAAGGACCGGATCCGGAAGTTACGAACTGCCTTATTGCCGGGCCTCCTGCTCGCCGTACCCTCACGGTGTGGTGACTTCAAACGGTTCTTGAAACAAGTCCCGTTGAACTGACGTTGCGCCTTGCGGCTCTGGCCCACCCTGCAAGGGTGAGCGTCGTGGGTGTGCCGGGCTCGCGGTGGTTGTTGTGTCTGCAACTTCAAGGATCAGGTGCCCATCGCGAGCAACCTGCTCTCCTATTACCTGCGTGTGCTGCGCGAGGCAGGGGCTGGGGACCGCCACCCGGCGAGGCCGCCGGGTGGACTACTGCCTTGATGCACATGGGTTTGTCACCCGTGGGCGGACATGACTGGAGCCGGCTTGCCACAGAATCCCGCCGTTCTCTACGGGCCCGAGGACGTTGTCGGCGATATCGGCTCGGCACTTACGATCGAGAGAGCGGAGCGTGTCCACCGCCCGATCTCCACCTCGGAGGGCGAGGCGACAGCCATCGAGGTCGTGGTTCGCTCTCACCGATCCTGACCTGAACTTTCCACTGGGGTTAGCCGGTGACAGATGGCGCCCGGAGCCACCGCAACCATTCGTTGTCGCCCATGAGCTCCAGCCGGCGCCAGAGCACGGGATTGTCCGTAGCTTGGCTTGCATGCAGAGCGATGGCGCGATGCTGAATAGAGCGGTCGACACGAAGCACGATGTCAACCTCATCCTCGCGGCGGCCGACGAAGCAGGTGCCGAAAGCGGCATTGAGGGAATCGGCCACCGAAGCGGGAATCGACCATGCAATCACAGGCAGATCAAGTGACTCGCCTGCACGCAACGCCGCCTCTGTCGCCCGTTGATGGTCGCGGTGTCCCGTGATCCCATCGAGATCGAAGACAAGTAGCCCATGAGCACCAACCGCATGGACATAGTGAACGACGTCGTCGACCAGCATGTCGAGGTCGATGCAGTCGAGACTTCCATCGGCGTGGTCTAGCAGCCGCACATCGCTGACTGTGAGTGCATGGGCGGCGGCAGCAAGCTCGGCGGCTCGGACGGCACGAAGGTCACCTGGCGCCCCATGCAGGGTTGACGCCTCGCCGTGCGTGAAGCTGAGCACAGAGGTCGATGTTCCGGCGGCCGTGAGACTACCGATGACGGCGCCCAAGCCGAAGGACTCGTCGTCGGGGTGGGCGCACACCGCGACCACCGACGGCAGCCCAACAACGTCCAGCGTCGCATCGTCACCTGCGGCTCTGGGACGCCGAGGGGTCATGACGCGACGTTGGATTCGGCGATGCGGCGATGGATCTCGGCCATGTCGAGGTCACGTACCTTCCCGATGAGCTCGTCCATTGCCGGAGCCGGTAGTGCTCCGCCCTCCCTGTAGACGATCACCTTGTCGCGCAGGATCATGAGGGTCGGGATCGACATGATGTCGAATGCAGCGGCCAACTCCTGCTCAGCTTCGGTGTCGACCTTGGCAAACACCAGATCCGAGTGAGTGTCCGAGGCCTTCTCGAAGACCGGGGCGAACGCCCGGCAGGGCCCGCACCACGGTGCCCAGCCATCCACCAGCACGATGTCCCTGCTGGTCGCCGCGGTTTCGAAGTCCTCTTTGGTGACAGTCACCATGGCCATTCGTCAATACCCCCTGGGGTATATTCTACAACGACCACCGGCCCGGTGTCATTCCCCCATCGCACCACAACGTGATACCCCGGGGGACATAACCGAGGTCGGGCCGTGTTGGACCTGCAAGAGACGTACGACAGGGGTGAGGCATGACGGCTGGATCGCCTACCACACCACGTCGGCCGCTCGGCAAGGGGCCACGCCGGAAGAGGTCGCCGAGGTTCTGTCGCTGGCGCTGCTCATGGACGGTGGGATGGCGACCGTCTACGGGCCGCGTGCATAGGCGCCATTCGAAGAGTTTCAAACGTCCTACTCGGGGGCGAGCTGAGAGGTATGAACTTGTGGTCTACTCCTGGCCGATGACGCCGCGGAGACGATTGTACGGTCTCGCCGCTATGGCGACGGATTAGCCGGATTTGCCGCCACGCCGAGGGTGAACCAGCTCCACGGTTTCGGTCCCTTGGCATAGCGCCGCTCGATCCGTTCGATCACGAAGCCAGCATCGCCGACGAGAGTTGCAGCATCGCGTGTGAGATGGCAGCCATCTGCCAGCCGGCGCTGCCACGGGTCGAGGCGGTCCTGCCACCGGGCCACCGAAGCGTCAGGAGAGAGTCCGTGTTCGAGGAAATGGAAGCGACCCCCCGCCCGGAGAACCCGACGGAGTTCCGACAGAACCTTGGCAGGATCGGGGACGGTACAGAGCGTGAACGTGGAGAGCGCGGCGTCGCAGCTGGCGTCGTCGAGGGGGATCGCCTGGCCATCAAGACCGATGTGCTCGACGGGTGTCCCGCCGGCTGCAATGCGCTTGGCAGCCAACCGCCGTGCGAGCGCGGCGGGTTCGACCGCGAACACCCTTTCCACTTCTGGTGGATAGTGCTCGACATTGAGACCGGAGCCGAATCCGACCTCGACGACCCGGCCCACGAGTCCGTCCGTCACCTCGGCGCGCCAGCGTCGCAGAGCGCCGGTGCCACATGCCCGGTCCACCAGGCGGGGAAGGACCTGCTCTCGGTAGAAGCCCACGGTCGCGACCCTATCTGTGCTGCCGGAGAAGGTCGCCCCCAGTGACCCTCGCCACGACTCCGCCAGCCGGCGCCTCGTCGAGCATGGCGGTCACGCCGCCAGACCACGAGCGCTCAGAAAGACTTTCTGCTCGTCATGTATCTCCTCGAAGGATGGCGAACCAGTCGACGGCGTCAGGTAAGGCCCGAAATGGTCCTCTGGCGACGGCGTCAGGTGAACGCCAAACGCGATGCCGATGGGCCAGTCCGGCCCTAGTTCGAGGCGCTTGACACCCAGACGGGTGAAGGCCCCTCAGTCGAGGACGCCCGGAGCATCGTCGAAGCGGCAGAGCTCCCTGATCCTCGCCTCGCCACCATGGTGATGCTGGCGGCGCTCGCGGGCATGCGTCGGGGTGCGTTGTGCGCGCTGTTGTGGTCCGAGGTCGATTTGAAATTCGGATAGATCGAAGTTTCGCGTTCGGTCGTTGCTGTGCCGGGTGCCACGGCTAAGAAGTCGACCATTTCCGCTCTCGACACGTCGCCCTGGATCCTGTCGGCGTCCCCCTCTTGGTGCGCCATCGATCACGAATCGAAAACTAGGCTCACTTCGGCGGCACCACGATCGAGTTGAAGGCCTTTGTCTTTTCACCCGGGGCGCGACACCTGGATACAGGTTGCAAAACGCAAATTGCAGTTATGGCGCGCACACGAGACTCGGCCAGGCCGCACACCGAGCCGTCGTTATGCATCCGATAGCGCCGGTGTTCCCCTTCAGAGGATCGCTCAAGAACGGTTGATCTGTCCGCAGATCAGATCTCTCTTCCGACGATCCGTCCCTTCTCGAAGGTGGTTTGGCCTCAATCGTTTCGGGCGACCTCCGGCCCGGTGATCCGGTTGAGAAGCGGGAACGTCGAGGCGATGATCGCAAGTGAAGCAGCAAGTCCGCCTATGACGGTGAGCCAGTACGCAATTCCCGGGATTCGGAAAGCGATGCCGGCCTGGGAGTGGAGGTAGAGCCCAGCGGAAACCAGGCCGACCACGATCGACACCGCGGCGACGAGAAGGAGTGGCAGCGCGCTCTCCAGCGCGACCACGCGGTGCAGGACGCCGGTGGAGACGCCAGTGAGCCTGAGCAGGCTGAACGGGCGCTTGCGCTCGCTCAACCCGGCGGCGATGTTCACGGCGAGGCTGCAGGCGGCGATGATCAGGCTCGCCACGATGATCACGTCGGTCAGGTCCTGGATCATCGTGAGAAGACGCGCGCCGTCCGGCGTGTTCCCCTTGACCACCACCGGCGTTCCGCGGAAGGGAAAGGCCCGCTCGAGCGCGGTCCGTACCAGCTCGAGAGAGCGGGACGATCCGTCCGTGGCGACGACGACCGCCTCGGCGGGAAGACTCGCGATGCTCGCCACCGACATGTGCGCGGACGGCCAGACCGTCGATGAGGACGCCGAGTTGTTCCCCGTGACCGGCTGGAGGAAGTAGCCGACCGTCGCCACCGTCGCTCCCGGTGCGCACTTGCCGATCGCGGGCGTCTTCCTCAGCTGGTCGCACGCGACCAACCCCACCCCGTTCATCTGCTGCATACGGGTCAGGCCGACGTGGACCACCGTCACGCCGCGCACCCCTGGCGCGGCGCGGAGCCCCGTGAGCACCTGACGTGGGACAGAGGGAACCTCGGTGGAGGCGTCACACGAATTCGTGACTCCGCAGGGCTGGTCGTCGAGGGTTGCGGTCGACGCGGCGCTGCCTCCCTGGGAGCTGACGGCGACAATCGAGCTGAGCGCCCCGATGGCTGCGCTCGCGACGAAGAGGGCGAGCACGAGCCCACTGATCGAGCGGAAGGCCGCCCGAGGGTTGTCGAGGAGCCGGCGACCGGCGATGAGCGTGGCGGGCCGACGCGCCCGCGTGGCCATGAGCCGAGAGCCCATCTTGGTCAGCCACGGTCCGGCGAGGACCAGCCCCACCACGATGAGCACGAAGCCCACGAGCACCTCTTGAATCTGGCTGCCGTTGCTCTTCGGCTTGCCGGCGACTGCGAAGTACGCGAGCAGGGCGACGCCAGCCAGAAGTGGGATGATCCGACCGATCCGCGGTGGAGCAGACGAGGCTCGTCGGCTCACGCCGAGCGGCGAGATCTGGACGCGGCGCAGCGCGAGGCGCGAGGACACGACAGCGGCGATCGGGACGCCGATGACGACGAGTGCCACGTCGATCCCCTGGAGCGAGAGGTCACCCTGGGTGAAGGGCAGTCCGGCGAAGGGGACGTGGACGAGCAGCGGCCGGAACACGAAGAAGAGTGCGAACCCCACCGCCACTCCCGCGAGGGCGGCGACCGTCGCCTCCACCGCTGCGATCACCGAGACCTGATGTGGCGTCGCCCCGACGAGGCGCATGGCGGCGAAACGCTCCTCTCGCCGCGCCGCGGACAGCCGGCTCGCCGTCGCGATCAAGATGAGCACGGGCAACAACAAGGCGACGGCTCCGCCCGCCAGGATCCACCTCAGTACGGGTCCGCTCCCGACGCCGCTCTGGCAGGCGTAGCAGCTGCTCGGCGTTTGCTGAATGCCTCGGACCTCGAACGCCCCAGAGACCTGCGAGAGCTGGCGCGCGTCGTGGCCGATGACGATGACCAGCGAGTTCGGCGCCGGAAGTGCCGCTGCGCCGATGGTCCCGATCTGGCGTCCGGGGAACCGGTCCCGCAGCTCGCTCGCCGGCACGGACGCGAGGAGACTCGTGAGGGCCGGCGATGCGTAGAACTCTCCCGCTCCGGGCAGATGCGCAATCCCCGGCGGAATCGGCGCGTTCGGTCCGGTGGCGGCAACGTCGACGCGGTCGATCGACTGGTTGCCGAACTGGTCGACGCTGAGCAGCCATCGCAGCCGGTCGGACGTCGTGCCGCTCTCGGTCGACGGAGGCGATTGCACCGAGGTGTCGAGCCATGCACCACGGTCAGTCTGGGCGTGCAGCCCGTTCATGCCGGCGAGGGCGAACAGCAGCAGACCCACGCCGAGGGCAACCGCAGCCGCGGTGACGAGGACGCGTAGCGCCGCCTCGCGACCGCTTCCCAACGTCAAGCGTAGGCCGAGTCGGATCATGGCGCGACGGGTGCCATCGAGGTCACACGCCCATCGCGGACGATCACCTCGCGGTCGGCGTAGGCGGCGACGCGGGGCTCGTGCGTGACGAGGATCACCGTCGATCCCTGCTCGCGCGCGGCACGCGTCAACAGGTCCATGACCAGCTCCCCGTTCAGCGAGTCGAGCGAGCCGGTTGGTTCGTCGGCGAAGAGCACGTCGGGGTGGGTGACGAGTCCGCGCGCCAACGCGACGCGCTGGGACTGGCCGCCCGACATCTCGCCGGTTCGGTGGCGTTCCATACCCTCTAGGTCAAGGCGTTCGAACCAGCTGCGCGCTTCACGGAGGGCCTCGTCACGGTGCGTGCCACCGAGCAACAGCGGCAGGGCGACGTTCTCCTCGGCGGTCAGCTCCGGCACGAGCTGGCCGAACTGGAACACGAAGCCGAAGCGATCACGCCGTAGCCTGGAGCGCTCGCCCTCCCGCATGGCGTCGAGGCGCTGACCGTCGAAGTAGACCTCGCCGGAGTCTGGGACGAGGATGCCCGCCAGGCAGTGGAGCAGGGTGGACTTGCCCGAGCCGCTCGGGCCCATCACAGCGACGATCTCGCCAGGCTTCACGCCAAGACTGGCCCCGCGGAGCGCCGGGGTCTCCCCGAAAAAGAGCACGAGGTTTCGCCCCTCGATGACCACCCCTCCGCCTTGGAGCAGGGAAGCACCGTTGGCTGCGGTCATGACGCCACCTCCTCGGCGAGCGCCGCGAGTCGCGCTTCGGTGAGGTCGATCCAGCGCAGGTCGGCTTCCAGGTGGAAGAGGCCGTGGTCGGCGAGCAGGGCGTCGACGAAGCTGTCCCGTTGCTTGAGCTCGGTGAGCTCGCGCATCCGCCGGAGATGGGCGGCCCGCTGCGCGTCGAGGTACTCCTCGGCGCGGCGGCCGAGCATGAGCGAGAGCACGACCTTCACGAAGAGGTCGGTTTGGAGGTAGGGCTCGGCCGGGATGGGCTCGGCGAGCCACGCCTCGACCTCGCTCTTCCCGGTCTCGGTGATGGTGTAGCGCTTGCGGTCCGGACCGGCCCCGGGCTCAGCCTCCCCGGCCGTGGTCTTTCCGTCTCTCGCCAGACGGGCGAGGGTGGCATACACCTGGCCGAAGGGAAGCGGCCGGCCGCGGCCGAAGTACGCGTCGTAGTCGTGCTTCAGGTCGTAGCCGTGGCTCGGTTCGCGGTCGAGGAGCCCGAGGAGGGCCATAGGAACAGTCATACCTGCAAGTAAACGCTGCGTGTATACCTGCGGTCAATATGGCTCCGGCGGGGGGAACGCTCACGGTCCCGGTCGGAGCCTCGAACTTCGGCCATTCGGTCGCGATCTCGGGCAACACCGCCGTCGTGGGCGCCACCGATTTCACCTCAACCCCGGGGACGGCCTACACCTACATCAAGGCGAAGGGCGCCGCTTGGTCCGCGGGGCCAAACTTCACTCTCCTCGGTCCGGCAAGCACCCCACGGGATGACTTCGGCGTTGTCGCGATCTCGGGCGGTTACGTCATCGTCGGCGCCGAAGACACCGGCTCCTTCACGGGCGCGGCCTACATCTACAAGAGAGCCGGTGGCGTTTGGTCCATACCGACCGCGACCTTGACCTACCCTTCATCGGCGCCGGGCGACCAATTCGGCATCTCGGTAGCGATTTCCGGTTCCGCGGAAATCGTCGGGACAGGGAGTTACGCACCAGACGGGGCCGCCTTCATCTATCAGAAGTAGGTTCAACCTGAACCCTCAAATCCTCCGTGACCGACTCCTTTGCCAACCCTGCGACCGAGGGAATTTCCTTTACCTTCAGGTACACGACAAGGGGTGGCAGTGGCACGGTTAGGCGCGTTCATAACCCGAACGTCGGAGGTTCAAATCCTCCTCTTGCATGTCAGCGCGGATCCAGACGCCTGGGTCACGTTCCGCAGCATGCGAGGTGATCTACCCGGGGCTTGCGGCGCAGTTCGGTTCGTGGAACGATGCACACTACGCACGGACGAGGACCCTTGGGTTCCCCTCGTGACATCGTTGCCCCAGACCCTGGCGACTCCAACGCCGAGAATCGCGCTCGGACATAGGTCCGTCGGAAAGGGCAAGTCGATGTTGTGGCGTCAGGCGTCCAGCTCCCCCGACTCGGCATGCCTGGAATCGAGAGCGGCCCGCGCTCCAGGTGTGCGACCACGCAGCGTCATCCCAGTCTCCTCGCGCCCCGAGCCACACGGGACCGAGACTTCTCCGGTTCCTTTCCGCATGCAATTGACCGCGCTTGCCCCCCAGCGTGGCGTCGGTCTGGTGCGGGAAGGAACCGGAACCCTTTGCACTTGGCAAACATCGCAGCGCGGCTTCATAGCAACTGTCGAGAAATGATGGCCACCGCTGCATGAGAGCGCGGGCAACGAAGCCGATCCCACCCTGCAAGACCTGACGCGGACATCACGAACGACGACGCGGAGGTTGCACCTGACAAGCCGGACCCTGACCTTCGAGCGCTTCTAGAGATAGTCAAGGAACTTGACAGTCAAGCATGGCGAACTCGGGAGGGCACCAATTCGACGCCCCGGTGGCCTCGGCCCTGCTTGGCTTCGACGTCTCTCGGCCCGATCGGCTCACCACATGAACCACAGACCAGGACCGCCTCGGATGCCGAGCCGCACGCCTTGTGGGAGACCACCAGGGGCGGGCCCGAAGGAGCCGCGTAACGGTCTCCCCATTGCCGCATGGCCGTGAGCACGGGCCAGAGGTCACGACCCTTGTCGGTCAGGCGGTAGTCGTAACGGGGGGGATGCTCGGAGTACGGCACCCGGTGCAAGACGCCGGCCCCGACCAGGTGGGCGAGGCGCTGCTGGAGGATGTTGCGCGAGATCCCGAGGCGCCGCTGGAAATCGTCGAACCGGCTCACACCCAAGAAGACGTCCCGGACGATGAGCATGCTCCACCATTCGCCCACGACCTCGAGACACTGGGCCACAGAGCAGTCCATCTCGGCGAAGCTTTTGCGTTCCACACCCCCAGGATAGTGAGTTGCATGATGGAATGCAATGGCCTACAGTGGGTTTTATGAGAGGATCCTCGACGGTAGTGACCGAATCGGCCCCGGCGGTGAAGTCGGGCAGTTCCGCCATCTTCGTGGTCACCGCGCTCGGGGCCTTCATGGCGTCGCTCGACCTCTCGATCGTCAATGTCGCCTTCCCTGCGCTGGAGCGGTCCTTCCGTCACGACTCCCGGGCCACGTTGGCCTGGGTGATCACCGGCTACTCCATCGTGTTCGGGTCGCTCCTCGTGACCGCAGGGCGAAGTGCCGATCGCATCGGCCGTCGGCGGGTGTTCTTCGCCGGCCTGGCCGTATTCAGCCTGGGATCGGCGTTGTGTGGGCTGGCGCCGGCGGTGAGCCTTCTGATCGCGGGGAGACTGATCCAGGGCGCGGGAGCCGCGGCGATGCTTCCCGCCTCGCTGGGACTGCTGCTCGGAGCGTTCCCGACCGAACGCCGCTCCCAGGTCGTGGCCATGTGGGGCGGTGTCGGCGCGTTGGCGGTGGCGACAGGCCCGTCTCTTGGCGCACTGCTCATCTCCGCGGGCGGCTGGCGTTGGGCCTTCTACGTGAACCTGCCGGTCGGGGCGGTGGCCTGGACGGTCGGGCGTCGGGTCCTGCATGACTCCAAATCCGACAAGGTCCGAGCTCGACCCGACTACCTCGGGGTCGTGCTCCTGAGTACGGCGCTGGCTGCCTTGGTACTCGGGATCTCCGAAGGGCCGAGCTGGGGCTGGTCAGGCGGTCGGGTGCTGGCCTGCTTCCTGATCGCCGCGGTCCAGGGGGCATCGTTTGTGTACCGGTCCGCCCACCACGCTGAGCCTGTCTTGGACCTGACCTTGTTCTCGGCTCGGTCCTTCAGCGTGGCCAACGTGGCCACCTTGTTCTATGCGATGGGGTTCTTCGCCATGCTCCTCGGCAACATTCTCTTTCTCACCTCCGTGTGGCACTACTCCATCTTGCGCGCCGGTCTCGCTGTGACCCCCGGGCCGCTCGTCGTAGCGGCGGTCTCGGGTCCAGCTGGTCGAGTGGCCGCACGCGTCGGGTTCCGCCGAGTTCTGCTGGTGGGAACGGCGTGTTTCGCCGGTGGGCTCGTCTGGTACGCGACCCGGATCGGGTTGCACCCCGCCTACCTGGCGCGCTGGCTCCCTGCCACGCTGATCACCGGTCTCGGGATCGGCCTGACGTTCCCGGTGCTGAGCGCGGCCGCGGTCTCGAGCTTGCACCCCGAACGATTTGCCGTGGGGAGTGCCGTTAACCAGACCGCCCGTCAGGTCGGAGGTGCTTTCGGTGTGGCGTTGCTGGTCGTGATCCTAGGCTCTCCACATACCGCGGCCGTCGCCCTCGACAACTTCCGGCTCTTGTGGTGGTACGCGGCGTCGATGGCTGTCGGGTCCGGAGTGGCTTGCAGTCTTCTCCGTCCCACCGAGGCGGCCTCGACTCGTCGCGTTGCGATGTCAGTGCAAGACGACGCGCACGAGAAGAACCCCCGCGCCGAGGAGCGCGCCCACTCCGATCTGGGCGAACCGACGGGCTCCCGTCGCGCCACTGCGTAGAGTGGCGATGATCTCGAAACCCACCAGGGAGAGCGCGCTGCTCCACAGCGCGGCGGTGACCCCGGTCTGAAGCGTGACACCCGCTCCCCACAATAGGCCCAGCACGGCGATCGGGATGGCGGCGCCTTTGACGATGGACCCCTCGTGCAGCAGTGCACGCCATAGCCCGCGCCGTGAGAGCGAGGCGCGGGTCTTGAGCCGATCGCCTACCACGGTGGCGTAGGTGTGGGCGAGCCAATACAGCCCGAGAATGATGACGGTGGCTTCGATGGTGTCTCCGAACGTCTCGCGACGGGTGTTCTCGGCGGCGAGGACCGCTCCGACGGCGATGGTTCCGTAGATCACGCCTGACGGGTTGTCCTCGGGCTCCAACCACTTGGAGATCGCCGATGCGAGTCTTGCGATGCCGGGACGAGACGACCGGGGTGTGGGCTCCGGGGGGACGTCGGTCATCGGTGCATCCTGGCGCTCAGGGGCATGGACGTCAGGGGGCGACCGCCGACCCGGTGGCTGCTGATCGATAGGCGGCGTCGACCAGTTCGTGAGCTCGGAGGGCGTCGTCGAATCCTGGCGCCGCGGTTGTGTCATCGTCGACGCAGTGGACCCAGTGGCGGTCAGCGGGGTAGGTGTAGAAGACGAAGTCGCGGCGAGGGAGGCCGAGCTCGGCAAAATGGTCCTCTCGCATGACAGCGAGATCGGGGCGCTCGGGGGCCATGTCGGGCCTCTGGATCAGAAGGCTTTCCTCGGTTGCTCCGACGATGAAGTCGGTGGTGGCCTCGACTGCTCCACGCTCGAAGAAAACCTCGAACCGTCGCTCCTCGCGTCCTCGCACGCCGTTGAAGACACTGAGGATGGTGCCGATGACACCTGAGGCGTGCTCCACCAGTACCGTCGCCACGTCTTCGACGTCGTATCCGAACACCGACCGGGTGCTCGCGCGGACCCGGACAGCAGGAC
This sequence comes from Acidimicrobiales bacterium, assembly GCA_035532735.1. Classification (GTDB taxonomy): domain Bacteria; phylum Actinomycetota; class Acidimicrobiia; order Acidimicrobiales; family UBA8190; genus Chersky-840. Next base: position 11,427 of record DATKQM010000007.1, read on the forward strand.
CGAACATCCAGCACACGATGTCCGCGGCGTGGATCGAGTGTTCGAGGAGAGCCCCTCCTCCTGCTTGGGCGCGATCCGAACGCCATGAGCTGTGCCCTGGGACGACAGCGCTCGTGGGCCAGTACTGGTCGTCGCGCAGGGTGTAGGCCATCGGGGTCCCGAGCTCGGCCGACACGACGAGTCGCCGCATCTTGTTGACGATGGGGTGAAAGCGCGAGTGAAAGCCGACCTGGGCGGGGCGTGCGGTCATTGCCACCGCTTCGCAGAGCTCGCGGACTTCGGCGATGGTCGGTGCGAGAGGCTTCTCGCAGAAGAGGGACTTCCCCGATTCCAAGGTTCCAAGCACCAGTTCACGATGTGTCGAGGTGGGCGAGGTGATCATGACAGCGTCGATGTCCGGGTCCTCGATGACCCGCATGGGATCGTCGGTCAGGTACTCGAACGCGCAGTTCTGCGCGGTCGCCGTCCTCGACGGCTCGGAGGGGTCGGCCGCTGCGACGGTCACCACCTCGCCATCCTCGGACAGCTTGCGTAGTCCGTCCGCGTGGATCTGGCCGATCATCCCGCAGCCGACCATCCCGACTCGCAGTGGACGTCGACCCTCGCGCACCCCTTGTCTTCCCGTCGCCGGTTCGCGCCGAGGTCAGCGCGTGGGCTGCGGGGTGCGATGCACTGATTTCACGATCTGGCGCGGCTGGGGTCGACCCGGTGCCACACCCACGGCGTGCGTCGGGGCGAGCTTGGCTGCCGAGGCCAGCTCTTCGATGGCGTCGGGGATGTAGGCCCCAAGGTCGGCAAGGTGCGGCACTGTCTCGGCACAGGCCATGAGCCCCCAGTTGAGGACTCCCCGGTAGCTCATGACGGTGATGTTCAGCCCGGCCCCGTCCATGACCGGGCCCAGCGGGAAGCCGGCCACCATCTCCGCCCCGGCCAGGTACAGCGGGAAGTCCGGTCCGGGCACATTGGAGATCACCAGACTGTGGATGGGCCGGTGGTGATCGGCGAGCTTCAGCCTCGTATAGGCACGGGCTGCCGCCGAGAACACGTTCGGGGTGGCGTGCTCGGCCCAATTGAGGAGCACGTCTGCGCCGAGCGCGTTGTGCTCCTCTTTGGCTCCTTTGGTGTTCTCGCGGATCGACTGGAGCCTCTCGACGGGATCGGCAATGTGGCAGGGCAGGGACACGAACATCGCCGAGACCTTGTTGGCACCCCGTCGGTTGGCGTCGGTCGGGGCCGTCGACACCGGCACCGTGGCCACGAGGGGCCCGTCGGGCAACTCGTCACCGTCGAGGAGGTAGCGCCGCAATGCTCCCGTGCACACCGCCAGGACCACGTCGTTGAGGGTTGTGTCGCAGGCCCGTTTGATGCGCTTGGCATCCTCGAGGGAGATAGAGGAGAAGGCCACGCGTCGGTGTGGCGTGATCGCCGCGTTGAGCGAGGTGCGCGGCGTCGTGAGGGGAAGCGCGGCGCGTCCTTGTCCCCGAGCCCGTACTCGGCGCACGTCGAGCAGGGCCCATCCGGTGCGCCATGCCAGCTTGGTCATCCCGAGGGGGCGTGTCAGGCGGGTCCCGACCGACTGGGCCATGAGGTGGAGGTCCGACGGAAGGCGCTCGTCGACCGACATGGGTGCGTCGGGCGCGGGTCGAGCCGGAGGCTCGGGTTCGAGGTCGAAGAGCTGGGACAGCAACTCGGCGCCCGAGACGCCGTCGATGGTGCAGTGGTGGATCTTGGTCACGACTGCGATCTGGCCCCCGCGCAGCCCCTCGACGATGTACATCTCCCACAGCGGCTTGCTCCGGTCGAGCTGGCGGCTGCAGACGTCACCGACGAACTGGGCCAGCTCCTCGACGCCTCCGGGAGCCGGTACGGCGCCGCGACGGATGTGGTACTCGATGTCGAAGTTGGGGTCGTCGACCCAGTAGGGGTGGCCCAGACGGAACGGAACCTCGACCAACCGCCGGCGGAAGATGGGAGCCAGCTCGAGGCGCGAGCTCACCAGATCGCGCAGTTTGTCGAACGAGTAGCCGCCCGGCACCGTCGATGGGTCGAACATCGCCGCCATCGAGACGTGCATGTGCAGGCTGGGTGTCTCCAGGTACAAGAAGGTTGCGTCGAGCCCGGTGAGCTGTTCCATCATCGTCATGCCCTCGTTGGTCGGTTCGTGCCCCCCCGACGCCCCGCGGCCGCCCGCCATGTCGGCGTGCGCCATCTTCCCACCATGAGCGAGGATGGTGCCATGACGTGGGCGTGGGTGTACCTGGCGGTCAGCCTCGTGGGCGCCTTGTTGGTGGTCAACGCCTTCCGACCCGCCCGCCACCAGCTCCTCGTGGTGCCGAGCTTCTTCGCTGGTTGGTACACCGCCGAGATGCCGATCTGGCACATTGCCTGGCAACTGGCTGCCACCGTGGTGTTCGGTCTCGAAGGTGCGCTCGGGTCGTGGCCCGGTTGGGTGGCGCTGGCGGTCAATGCAGCGTCGTGGAGCGGGCTCGTCGTCCACGCCCGGATCTCGGCCGGCGCAGGTGCGGTCTTCCTTCGAGCCGAGACCGAGACGCCCCTGCCGGCGTCGGACGTCGCCGATCTCCCCGGGCACGGTGGCGACACCATGTGGCGCTTCCGCCGCCTTCTCTATCCCTTGCCGCGCCCGGCTCGGTCGGTGCAGGCAATTCGCAACGTCGACTACATGGGTGACAGTGTCCGAGCGCATCGGCTCGACATCATCCGGCGACGCGGCGACCCACCGACCGGCGCTCCGGTCCTGGTGTACATCCACGGCGGCGCGTGGGTCATCGGGGACAAACGCGAACAGGGTCTGCCCCTCCTCCATGAGCTCGCCCGGCGCGGCTGGGTGACCGTCACGATCAACTACCGGCTGAGCCCGCGCGCCACGTGGCCCGACCACATCGTCGACTGCAAGCGGGCCTTGGTGTGGGTGCGCGAGCACATTGCCGAGTACGGCGGTGACCCTGCGTTCATCGCCGTGTCAGGCGGATCGGCGGGCGGACACCTCTCGGCCCTGCTCGCGCTCACCCCCGGCGACTCCGTTTTCCAGCCCGGATTCGAGGCGCTCGATGCCTCGGTGGATGCCTGCGTGCCGTTCTACGGGGTCTACGACATGACCGCCGGCCGGGGCACCTCGCAGTACGACGAAGGACTCCTGGCGCTGCTCGAGCGCCGGGTCTTCAAACGAAAGATCGCCGACGAACCCGCCGTGTTCGAGTCCGCGTCCCCTTTGCACAGGGTCAACGCGGAGGCACCACCGTTCTTCGTTGTGCACGGGACCAACGACACACTCGTCCCGGTGGCCGACGCCCGAGCTTTTGTCAGGGCCCTTCGGGCGGTCTCCAAATCGGTCGTGGTCTATGCCGAGCTTCCCTATACCCAGCACGCCTTCGACGTGCTCCCGTCAGTACGCAGCGCCCACGCGGTGGCGGCGGTGGTCCGATTTCTCGAGGGAGCCCGCGCCCAGCGAACCGCCGAGCTGCGGGCTCACCACACCGACGCACCCCGGGCCTCGTAGCCGGGTCGCCGGCCCTGTTTCAGCCACCCCGAGACCTGTCCCTGCGCCCGGGCAGGTCAGCCCCGGTACCGGATGGTCACTACCCATAGCGACCCCATCTGACGTAGCATTAATAACTAGAACGCGTTCCGCTTCGGCTCGCGTGTGATCGGGCTCGGCCCAGCATCGGGGATGCCGTGGGTGCGGGGCGCGCCGGCCTTGACAGGGCCACATGGCAAGCTGGTTGTGCGACTCCGGGGAAGAGTCGCACGGTGAGGATCGGGACACAGAGGGGGGCCTTGTGAACGCGAACGGAGGCAGCGTGCGAATGCGACCGCGCCGTCGACGCCTGGCCGGCCGATTTTCGCCACGTGTCGGGCTCGCAGTCACACTCTCCGTGTGTGTCATCGTTCTCGTGGCCTGCTCGTCGAAGACCGGGAACAACGCCACCACGACGACTCAGGCCTCGAGCCCCACAGGTGGGTCCCGGTCGTCGGGGACGTCGGGCAGCTCGCCCGGGGTCACCGCCACCTCGGTCACGGTGGGCCAGGTCGACGACTTGTCGTCACCGATCCCAGGGTTGTTCAAAGGGGCCGAGGACGGCACCAAGGCCTACTTCGCGTATATCAACAACAACGGTGGGGTCAACGGTCGGAGGCTGATCCTCGACGCCCAGGACAGCACCTTCCAAGGCGGCCAAGTCGCTACGGCCACCGGCACCCAGATCCGCAACGACTTTGCCCTCGTCGGTGGGTTCTCACTCCTCGACTCGGCCGAGAAGCCCCTCATCGACCTGGCCCGGGTCCCCGACGTCGGGTTCTCGTTGAGCCCGGGGCTCTCGACTGACCCGTATCTCTACAGCCCGCTGCCCAATCCCGAGAATTACTACCCGCTCAACCTCTTCAAGTACCTGAAGAAGACGTATCCACAGGCCGTGAAGAAGGTCGGGATCATCTGGGAGAACGCCACCGCTTCGACGACGGCGGCCGAGACCGCCGTCGAGGCCGCCATGAAGGCGGCCGGGATGCAGGTCGTCTACGACCACGGCGTGGGGCCCTTCGACACCAACTTCCTGCCCGACATCATCGCCATGAAAAACAAGGGCGTGAAGATGTTCTTCTCGACCGAGCTGCCGGACAACTATGCGGCCACACTGGCGAAGCAGTTCCAGCAGCAGAACTTCAAGGCGATCAACATCGAGGGTGCGGCCTACTCGGCGCAGCTATTGAAGCTGGCCGGTAGCGCGGCCAACAACATGTACATCGAGCAGGGTTATGCGTTGTACCTCGGCCAGGACGCCAAGACCGTGCCTGCGGTGGGACTGTTCAACAAGTGGATGAACAAGGTCGATTCCAAGCCCAACTTCGAGATCGAGGCGGTCTACGGCTGGGCGTCGGCAATGCTCTTCGCCCAGGCGCTGCAGGGTGCCGGCAACCCGCCCACGCGGTCGGGTCTTGTCGCCGCCCTGAACAAGATCACGTTCTTCGATGCCGGTGGTCTCGTCCCGCCCAGCAATCCGGCCGGGGCCATTCCGTCGGGATGCTTCTTGTTAGCTCAGGTACAGAACGGCAAGATCAAGCGGGTGGCACCCACGCCGACCACGGGGTTCTACTGCGGCTCGAACAGCTTTCTCAAGGAGCCCGGCTATACCGCGATGATTCGGCCGACGTCGTAGGGCAGCAGATGGACGATCGCTGTAACACCCGACCCTCGGGCAGTCGCTCGCAGGAGCTCGTCGTTCGGTGACCGAGTTTCTCAGCTTCCTCATCGCCGGCCTGGTCTTCGGCGCCATCTACGCTGTGAGCGCCAGCGGTCTCGTGGTCACGTACAACACGACGGGAATCTTCAACTTCGCCCACGGCGCCATGGGCATGGTCATGGCCTATCTGTTCTGGCAGTTGTGGCAGGGCTGGGGACTGTCCGAACCACTGTCCATCGTCATTGTCCTGTTCGTGGCGGCCCCCGTGCTCGGGGTCGTGGTGGAACGGGTCGTCATGCGCCCTCTCTACGGTGCAGCCACGAGCATCCGGCTGGCGGTCACCTTGGGCCTGCTCCTCGTGCTCGTCGCCGCCGCCGGTGCCATCTGGAGCCCAACCGCCAACTCGTACAACACCCCTGAGCTCTTCAGTGGCAACCCCGTCTCACTGGCGGGCATCACGCTGTCGTGGGAGCAGCTCATCACCGTGGGAGTGGCCATCGCCGTGGCGATCTTCCTACGGGTATTCTTCCGTCGTACCCGGACCGGTGTGGCCATGCGCGCCGTGGTCGACGACCCGAGCCTGGCGTCACTGTCTGGGGCACCGTCGGGGCGGATATCGGCCTACGCCTGGATGATCGGCGTCATGTTCGCCGGGCTCGGCGGCATCCTCCTCGCGCCGAGCGTGCAGGGGATGAATATCCAGACGCTCACCCAGCTCGTGATCTACGGGTATGCCGCCGCCGTGGTGGGCCGGTTGCGGAGCCTGCCCATGACCTTCCTCGGCGCCATGATCCTGGGTGTGGCCAATGCCATGGCTATCGGCTACGCACCGCAAAGCATTGTGAATGACGTCGACGCGGCGCTGCCCATGGCCATGTTGTTCCTGGCGCTGCTCCTCATCCCCGAGGTACGCATCGCCATCGGCCGAGTGGTGCGTGTCCGGCCCCCGCGCGTTGCCAGCGCCAGGACGACGGTGATCGGGGGCCTGGCCGTGGTTATCGTGGTCATCCTTCTCGGTGCCGTGCTGACCGGGAACAGTCTCTTCACGATGGGCAACGCCTTGGCGCTGTCGCTTCTGGCATTGAGTCTCGTACCCCTCTCGGGGTACGCGGGTCAGGTCTCGCTGTGTCAGTTCACGTTCCTGGGCATCGGGGCCGTGACGATGCACGCAGTCGACGGCGGCAGCTCGATCCTGGGCTTGCTGGCGGCGGTGGGCGTCTGCGCGGGGGTCGGTGCGGTGCTCGCCCTTCCGGTGCTGCGCCTGCGGGGCCTTTACCTGGCGCTCGCCACCTTGGCGTTCGCGGTCTTGATGGACAACGTCTTTTTCCAATCGAGCTCCATCATGGGGGTCGGCGGCACGGTGCAGGTCGGTCGCCCCAATATCTTCGGCATGCGCTTCGCCACCGATCGTGCTTTCGATGTGTTCCTCGCTGTCGTGTTGGCCCTTTGCATGATCGGCGTGGGGGCCCTTCGCCGAGGGCCCTTCGGTCGGCGACTCGTCGGCATGAACGACTCACCGGCTGCCTGCAGTACCGTCGGACTGAGCCTCACCATCACAAAGCTCATCGTGTTCGCGTTCTCGGCTGGGCTAGCCGGGCTGGCCGGCGCGCTCTACGGTGGCATCGGCACCGTGGTCGGAGCCCAGCAGTTCAACTTCCTCTTCAGCATCGCCATCTTCGTGGGGCTCACACTGGCAGGCGTCAACTTGCTCACGGGCGCGGTGCTCGCCGGGGTGTTCATCGCAGTCGGCCCTGTCATCGGTGCGCACATCCCGCAGGTACCCAACCTCACCCAGCTGCTCATCGGCTTCGGTGTGGTCACCATCGGCCGCAACCCCAACGGCATCGGCAAGTTCTATGCCGAGGTCACGGATTTCTGGAACCGACGACAAGGACGGGGTGCGCCGATCGTCGACCAGTTGGACACCGGGCTCGAGCCCGCCCCAGCCCTGGGGATGGTCGGGACGGAGGTCCGTTCCGTTGGCTGAGCTCGCCGTCGAGGAGATCTCCGTTCGATTCGGGGGACTCCAGGCCCTCCACGATGTCAATCTCGAAGTTCATGCCGGGGCGGTGAACGGTCTGATCGGTCCCAACGGAGCCGGGAAGACGACCCTGTTCAACGTGATCACCGGGCTGCAGCCTCCGACGCAGGGTCGGGTGCGACTCGGTGGTGTCGACGTCACCCGCGTCTCTCCCCATCAACGGGCTCGACTCGGGATCGCTCGCACCTTCCAACGACTCGAGCTCTTCGGAACCCTCACCGCGCGCGAGAACGTGCAGATGGCCGCGGAGACGAGACGACGCCGTTCCACCGGCGCCAGCTCGCGCACAGAAGCGGACATCATCCTCGCCCACGTCGGGTTGTCCCACGTCGCCGACGAGCCGACCGATCTGCTTCCCACCGGCCTGGCGCGCCTGGTCGAGCTCGGTCGGGCCCTCGCCACCGGCCCGTCGGTGCTCCTCGTCGACGAGCCGAGCTCCGGGTTGAATCAGGAAGAGACCGTCGAGCTGGGTCGAGTCCTCGTGGACCTTGCCCACCGGGGTATCGCCGTCTTGCTGGTCGAGCACGACATGAGTCTCGTGATGAACATCTGCCACTACGTGAGCGTCCTCGACTACGGCGCCGTCATCGCGCATGGCGATCCCGCCAGCGTGCAGGCCGACCCTGCGGTCCAGGCCGCGTACCTGGGTGCCGCCGAAGAGGCTCCCCCTCCCGAGCAGTCGTCGCCCGTGTTCGTGGGCTCGCCGGGCAATGCAGCTCGTCCGTCCACCGTCGGCGCCGACAAGAAGATGATCACCTTCCCCCGACAGCCCGCAGTGGTGTCGGGCCCACCCATGTTGTCGATCACCGATGTCAGCGCCGCCTACGGCCGCATCGAGGTGGTCCACAAGGTGTCGCTTGAGGTACCGGAAGGGTCGGTCTACGCGCTGCTGGGCCCGAACGGCGCCGGCAAGTCCACATTGCTCAAGGTGGCGAGCGGCCGGATGCCGGCCACGACGGGCACCGTGTCCTTCGACGGTGAAGAGATCCGCCGGCCCGTGCCCGACCGGTTGGCGCGCCGGGGCCTCTGTGCGGTGCCCGAGGGTCGCGCTGTCTTCCCCAACCTGACCGTCGCCGAGAACCTCCTCATGTACAGCTACCGCAGCAGGGCGACGAAGGTCTCGGACCTCGAGGAGCAGAGCTACGCCCGGTTCCCCGTCCTCGGCGAACGGCGCCGACAGTTGGCGGGGAGGCTTTCGGGAGGCGAGCAGCAGATGCTGGCCTTGGCCCGGGCCCTGTTCACGAACCCCCGCATGTTGCTCCTGGACGAGATCTCGATGGGCCTGGCACCGCTCGTCGTGGCCGAGCTCTACGAGCTCGTGGCCCAAGCCGTGGCCCAAGAAGGCATCACGATCCTGCTCGTCGAGCAGTTTGCCCAGACGGCCTTGGCCATCGCCGACCGAGCCGGAGTCATGGTGAACGGTCGAATGGTGCGAACGGGCACCCCGGCCGAAGTCGGCGATCACCTGTTGGACACCTACATGGGCGAGGCGGGCTGAGCCCTACGCCTCGGCGGCGACGAGCTCCTCGCTCTCCTTCCACAACCTCTGCGCCGCCTCATCGCTCTGGGCGATCTTCGACGGCTTGCGGGCTTGGTTCTTCACGAAGTACTGACCCGTCACCCCTGCGACATCGGGGGATGACGCCAGGTAGATCGACGTCCGCGCTCCCTGCTCGGCACTGAGAATGAAGGGCTTGATGACCTTGAGCCCGAAGGCGAGCACGCCCGAGGAATCGCCGTCTCGGCCGTACCCCGTCGCCACCGTGCCAGGGTGCAGGCAGTTCACCGTGACCCCGGTGTCCTCGAGTCTGCGGGCCAGCTCGGTCGTGAAATAGATGTTGGCGAGCTTCGACTTGGAGTAGACCTGCATGCCGCTGTAGCCGCGGGTGGACTGGAGGTCGTCGAAGTCGAGGCCCTTTCCGGCCCCTTTGTGCGCCGTCGAGGCGACGTTCACGATGCGGGCCGGTGCGCTGTCCTTGATCCGTTGGAGCAGGAGCTCGGTGAGGACGAACGGCCCAAGGTGGTTGACCCCGAAGGTCGCTTCGAATCCGTCCTCGGTTTCGCGCCGGTCTGACAGCACCAACCCCGCGTTGTTCACCAGGACGTCGATCCGGTCGCACGTCGCCAAGATGGCGGCCGCCCCTTCTCTGATCGAGGCGATGCTGGCCAGGTCGAAGACGACGAGATCCACTTCTCCGGTTCCCGACCGGGCCCGGAGGTCGGCCAGAGCGGCCTCGCCGCGACCGCGGTCGCGGGCGGTGATCAGGGTCTTCGCCCCGGCCTTGGTCAGGGCAGCCGCCGTCTCGAGACCGATCCCCGAATTCCCACCGGTGACGATCACGGTCTTGCCCGTCATGTCGGCGACGTCCATCGATCCCATCCTCCAATGTCGTGCCGGGGAGCCGGTCTTCGCCCGTGGGCGGTCCCCCTAGGTTGCCATCCGGACCGTCGGGCTGCTTGGGGGTGCCCGGACCCCGCCCGTCGTCGCCCTCGAGACTCCCGACCCCTGTACGGTGACGAGCCGTGCCGATGCCAACCGACGTCGGGGTGGTCGACTGCATGATCGGGTTCCCGAGCGGGCGCGCCGCCCGTCGTTTCGACTTCCTCAAGCCGCAACTGCGCGACGAGGAGAGCGCGTCCTCGAAATCCCCGATCGCCTACATGTTCAAAGGCGACCCCAACGCCATCTCCGAGGATGACGACCCAGTGGCAGTGACCTTGGCGGAGATGGACCGGTTCGGAATCGCCATCGGACTGGTGGGACTGGCGGGATCGGTCGTGGACCGTGCGCTTTCTGAGCACCCCGACCGGTTCAAGGCGAACCTCGAGGCGTTGGACCCCAACGACATCACCGGGGCGGTGCGCCGTATCCGTCAGGCTCATGCCCAGTACGACATCAAGGCCGTGACGACCTTTCCGGCGGGTTGCAACCCCCAGGTCCCGGTCAGTGACCGCCGGTACTACCCCGTCTACCAGGCGTGCATCGACCTCGATCTCCCCATCGTCGTCAACGCCGGTATCGCCGGCCCCCGGGTGCCCTCGGCCTGCCAAGATGTCATGCATTTCGACCAGGTCTGCTACGACTTCCCCGAGCTGCGCATCGTCATGCGACACGGGGCCGAGCCTTGGGAGGACCTTGCGGTCAAGCTGATGCTCAAGTGGCCCGGCCTTCACTACATGACGAGCGCGTTCGCACCGAAGTACTACCCGAAGGCGATCATCGATTACGCCAACACGCGCGGCGCGGACAAGATCCTGTACGCGGGGTACTACCCCATGGCGCTCACCTTGGAGCGGATCTTCTCGGAGTTGGCCGATGTCCCGCTGCGCGATCGGGTGTGGCCGAAGTTCCTGCGCGAGAACGCCATGCGGGTGTTCAAGCTCGACGACTGACCGCTCATGCGCTCGGGGCCTGCTCGGCCCCGCTCAGCCTGAGATGCCGCTGAAGTAGTTCCCCGGGCGCGACTCCCATCCCGCCAGGTCGAGCGCTCCCGGTGCCGGGGCTCGGCCGGTGAGCCATGCCAGGAGCCTCCGTCGTTCGGCTGCATCAGCGAGACGACCCGGGACCGTGGCCAGCGTGAGCTGGAGTTCGCGACCTACGTAGCCCTCGGGCCAGTCTGTGGGTTCGTACCCCGTTCCCATGTCGACGTGGTGAATCTCGACCTCGCGCCAGCGGAAGTAGGGCATGGCCCGACACGGCCATGGTCGACCATGCGAGAGCCCCTTGCCGTCCCAGGACTGCGGTGTCATCGCCACCCAGGCCGCCTCGAGCTCGGTGATCGATCGCAACGTGTCGTCCAACAGCGCCGCGGCGCTGCGTCGGGCGCCGGCCTCGATGTTCTTCGCACGCTCCTCTCGACCGCCGGCATACTGCTCGACAGCCTCGCCCTGGCACGCCGCGGTGAGCATTCGCGTATGAGAGTCGGCGTTGCGGGCCAGATGCGTCATGACGTGTCCGACCGTCCAGCTGTCCAGTCGGCTCGGACGTCGAACAGCCGCATCGTCGAGGTCGGAAAGGGTGCTGACCAAGACGTCGTGCGAGGCGCGGCACCCGCTCAGGACCGCCTCGAGCTCGGCCTGGACCTCTTCGGCGGAGTGGGCCTGTTCACCCGCCATCAGGGTCGTGTTCCTTTGCTCTCCCCGTCGGCCGGGGCGAGCTCCACGACGACCTCGGGAGACCCCGGTCGCAGGACGAGCTCCTCGACGCCCCCCGCGTCGCGCAAGTCCGATTCGGCGAGGTCGAGCAAGGCGAGACGCTCGGGGTCGTCGACGACGGTCAGCTTCGTCACCGGGGCCCGCATGGACACCTGACGGGTGGTCTTGGCTCTGCGCACCTCGCCGAGGACAGAGGCGGCCATGTCGAGCACGGCGATGTCGCCGTGGTCCTGTGCCGGAGCGAGCTCTCGGACATCGGGCCACGGCGAGCGGTGGATCGAGCCCTCGTGCCACCACGACCACACTTCTTCGGTCACGAAGGGCACGAAGGGGGCGAGAAGGCGCAGCTGGATCGATAGGGCGATGGCCAGTGAGGCACGTGCCGACGTCGGGCCCGGGGCGGTGGAGTCCTCGTAGGCGCGTGTCTTGACCAGTTCGAGGTAGTCGTCACAGAAGGACCAGAAGAAGGCTTCAGTGCGCTCGAGGGCCCGTGCATAGTCGTAAGAGTCGAGAGCTGTCGTGGCTTCGATGACGACGTCGGCGAGTCGGCGCAACATGGCGAGATCGAGTGGGGCGCTCACCGCACCGCTCCCGGCCGCCTGGGTGCGGAGTCTCGTCAACGTGAAACGCGACGCGTTGAGGACCTTGATGGCGAGACGCCGGCCCACCTTCATCTGGCCCTCGTCCACCGCCGTGTCGACCCCGGGTCGCCCACTGGCGGCCCAATATCGCACCCCGTCGGCGCCGTGGGACTCGAGAAGGGGCAAGGGTGTCACGACGTTGCCGCGCGACTTCGACATCTTCTTGCGCTCGGGGTCGAGGACCCATCCCGAGATGGCGGTGTCTGTCCACGGCAGGCACCCGTATTCGAGCTCGCTCCGCACGATGGTGCTGAACAGCCAGGTCCGGATGATCTCGTGCGCCTGGGGGCGCAGATCCATGGGGAACACCCTCGAGAAGAGATCGGGGTCGTCCTCCCTGCGGCCCGCGATCAGAGGGGTCAATGAGGACGTAGCCCAGGTGTCCATGACATCGGGATCACCGACGAACCCGCCCGGTGCCCCGCGTTGGCCCTCGGAATACCCGTCGGGGACATCGCTCGAGGGGTCGACCGGGAGGCGGTCCTCGGCAGCGAGAAGGGGATGGTCGTGGTCGATCGAGCCGTCGTCGTGGACGGAATACCACACCGGGAACGACACGCCGAAGAAGCGCTGACGGCTGATGTTCCAGTCGCCGTTCAGCCCCTCCACCCACGCCTCGTAGCGGTGGCGCATGTGCGGTGGATGCCAATGCAGCTGGCGACCCCTCTCGAGGAGGCGTTCGCGCATCGCGAGCGTTCGCACGTACCACTGCCGGCTCGAGACGATCTCGAGGGGTCGATCACCGCGTTCGTAGAACTTCACAGGGTGTCGGATGGGTTTGGGCTCGCCGATGAGCGCCCCTGCCTCAGCCAGCATCTCCACGATGCGGGTCCGGGCCTGAGAGACGGTGCGTCCCTCGATCTCGCCGTAGGCACGGGTCGCGGCCGCGGTGTCCTCGGAGGTCCACTCCTCGTCGCCCCATGGCACGGCGCGCAACCGTCCGTTGCGGCCCACGATGGTCCGGGTGGGCAGAGACAGCTCGCGCCACCACGTCACGTCGGTGCTGTCGCCGAACGTACAGATCATGGCGACGCCCGAGCCCTTCTCGGGATCGGCGAGCTGATGGGCGAGCACCGGCACACGGACTCCGAACAGCGGGGTGACCACCTCGTGGCCGACGAGCGGTCGGTAGCGGTCGTCATCGGGGTGGGCGACAAGAGCCACGCACGCGGCCAGCAGCTCAGGGCGCGTGGTTTCGATGTCGACCGCCCCATCTGACCCCACCTGGGCGAATCGAAGCCGGTGATATGCACCGGCGAGTTCGCGGTCCTCCATCTCGGCTTGGGATACCGCCGTCTGAAAGTCGACGTCCCATTGGGTGGGTGCCTCTGTCGAGTACACGTTCCCCGAGTGGAGCATTCTGAGAAAGGCGTGTTGTGACGTTCGACGCGAGGAGTCGTCGATGGTGGCGTAGTTCTGGCTCCAGTCCACCGACAGGCCGAGCGTTCGCCAGAGATGCTCGAAGGCCTTCTCGTCCTCGACGACCAGCCGATCGCACAATTCGATGAAGTTCGGCCTTGAGATCGAGACAGTGTCCTTGCCGGGCTTGTCGGGCGGCGAGAAGGAAGGGTCGTAACGCAAACTCGGGTCGCAACGGACGCCGTAGTAGTTCTGGACGCGGCGTTCTGTGGGGAGGCCGTTGTCGTCCCAACCCATCGGATAGAAGACGTCGTAGCCGCGCATCCGCCGAAAGCGAGCTACGGCATCGGTATGGGTATAGGAGAACATGTGGCCGATGTGCAGGGAGCCAGACACCGTGGGAGGCGGCGTGTCGATGGCGAAGACCCGAGCGCGAGGTGCGGACCGGTCGAATCTATAGGTGCCCGATTCCTCCCACCGGGCCGACCATTTGGCCTCGAGGCCCTCGAGAGACGGCTTGTCGGGGACCTCCGGGGACCGCGGCTCCTCGAGCTCGGGCCCGTGTATTTCGATAGTCGCGCTGAAATTCCCGGTGGTCTCCACGGTGCGATTACCGTACTCCGAGTGCTGCGCCTTCATGACACTGCGACGGGCACCGTCCGACCCCTCGAGCTCCGGGAGGAAGGCCGCGTGTCGATGTACGTCTGTGGACTCACCGTCTACGACGTGCCGCACCTCGGCCACGGCCGCATGGCCCTCGTCTTCGACGTGCTGCGGCGCTTCCTCGAGTTTCGCGGTCTCGAGGTCCGTTTCGTGTCGAACATCACCGACATCGACGACAACATCATCACCCGGGCCTCCGAGGAGGGCCGGACCGAGGCCGAGGTCGCCGGTGAGTACGAGGCGGTGTGGTGGGACGCCGTCGACAGCCTCGGGGTGAGGCGGCCCACCGAGACCCCCCACGCCACGGCGTTCGTGGGGGACATGGTCGAGCTGATCGTCGCCCTCGTCGATCGCGGGCTGGCCTACGAGACCTCCGACGGCGTCTACCTCTCGGTGGACGAGATCGACGGCTACGGGCTCCTGGCCCGCCAGAGCTTGGACTCCCTGCGCGCCGGGGCGCGTGTGGACCCCGGTGAGGAGAAGCGCTCGCCCTTGGACTTCGTCCTGTGGAAGAAGGCACGGCCCGGTGAGCCCACCTGGCCATCGCCGTGGGGTCCGGGGCGCCCGGGGTGGCACACCGAGTGCGTGGTGATGTCGCTGGACCTCCTCGGCGAGGACTTCGACATCCACGGGGGGGGATTGGACCTCGCCTTCCCGCATCACGAGAACGAGCGCGCCCAGGCCATCGGGCTGGAGCTCGCCTTCGCCCGTCACTGGGTTCACAACGGGTGGGTCATGGTCGGGGGCGAAAAGATGTCGAAGTCTCTCGGGAACTTCACCTCCCTCACCGATCTGCTCGAGCGCGCCGATGCCCGGGCCTATCGGCTCTTGGTACTGCGCGCCCACTACCGCTCGCCCATTGAGGTGACCCCGTCCACCGTCGAGCAAGCCGAACAGGGACTTGCCCGTCTCGACAAGCTGGCGCGTCGGTTCGATCTCGTGGCGCCCGGCGCCGGTGTCACCGCCGCGCAGGCCACTGGGGTCGGAGCCGACGCCGACGCGCTGGCATCGTTCGTGGAGCACATGGACGACGATCTCGACACCCCCGGTGCCCTGGCCGAGATCTTCGACCTGGCCCGCCGAGCTAATTCCGCCATCGACGAGGGGAAGCCCGACGAAGGTCGACGACTGGCGGTCACCGCCGCGGTGCTGTGTAACGCGCTCGGGTTGCCACTCGCCGGTGCGGGCCCGGCGGTGGACGCCGAGGTGGCCGCGCTGGTGTCCGAGCGCGACCTGGCGCGCACAGGGGGCGACTATGCGCGGGCCGACGCCATCCGAGGCGATCTCGAAGCCCGAGGATGGGTCGTCGAAGACGGGCCCGACGGCACTCGTCTCCATCGTTGAGCTGAGCCGCTCGGGGACGGCCCGGCACTCGGGTCGAGCCCTCATGAAACCCCCAGGTCGGACGCGCTCGCTGCTACCTTTTTGCGCGTGGGGGGATGTAGGAGGACAGAGGGGAGAATGAGGTGGCATCGGGAACGGTCAAGTGGTTCAACTCGGAACCAACTCGGAGAAGGGGTACGGATTCATCGCCCAGTCGGACGGCGAAGACGTCTTCGTTCACCACAGCGCCATCCAGATGAACGGCTACCGGAGCCTCGAAGAGGGGCAGCCGGTCGAATTCGAATTGACAGAGGGCCCGAAAGGCCTGCAAGCCGTCGAGGTGCGGCCCGCCACCGCCTGACACGGTCGCCACCACCTGACGAGGACGCGACATCGAGCGGGGTGGAGGCTCACCACCCGACTTGACGTTGCCTGGGCAGTGCCCTCTGCTGTGAGCCATGTCGGAGGCCCAGCGGTCGCGGCGGGCCTCGCTCCCCGGTCTGCATCCGATGGGTCGTGGCCTGCCGCCGGGGTTCGGGGTGTTGTGGACCACGGTGGCCGTCGATCTTCTGGGCTTCGGCATCGTCGTCCCCCTCCTGCCGTTGTACGCGCGGCACCTCGGCGCCGGCCCCGCGTCGGTCGGGTTCCTCCTCGCGGCGTTCTCGGCCGCGCAGTTCGTGAGCGCGCCGTTGCTCGGACGGCTCTCGGACCGGGTCGGGCGCAAGCCTCTGCTCATCGTGTCGCTGGCGGGAACCGCGGCGGCGAGCCTCCTCACCGGGGTGGCGGGCTCGTTGTGGCTCCTCGTGGTGGCCCGCCTCCTCGACGGTGCCTCGGGTGGCAGCGTGGCCGTGGCCCAGGCATCCGCGACCGACATGGTGGGTCCCGACGATCGCATCCGGGTCTTCGGGCTCCTCGGCGCCGCCTACGGAGTGGGGTTCGTCGTCGGCCCGGCCATCGGGGGCCTGGCCGCTCTGGGTGGGGCGCGCATCCCGTTCTACGTGGCGGCCGGCATTGCCGGTGTCAACGCCGTGGTTGCCAGCAGAAGGCTCCCCGAGACCCGCCCCCAGCCCGGACCGCAGGGCAACGCCGAAGGCAGTGTCGTTCCCCGTGAATCGATGCGCACCGTCCTTCGGAGGATCTCGGCTCCCGCCGTCGTCACCGTCATGCTGATCGCGTCGTTCAGCGCCTTCGAGGCGACCTTCGCCTTGTTCGGCCAACGCCGTCTGGGCTTCGGCCTGGCCGCCATTGGGGCCGTCTTCGCCATGGTGGGGGTGGTCGCGGTGGTGGTGCAGGGAGGTCTGGTGCGCCCTCTGGCGGCGCGCATCGGGGACCTCGGATGCCTGAGGGCGGGACTGGTCGCCGAGTGTTGCGGGCTCGTGCTCATCCCGACGGTGCATGCGCGCGTGAGCCTTGTCCTGCCGCTCATTTTGATCACCGCCGGCCAGAGCCTGAGCACCCCGGCACTCAACGCCCTCGTGGTGGCCCGGGCGGGGTCTGAGGGGCGCGGTGCCGCCCTCGGCGTCCAGCAGGCGCTCTCCGCGTTGGCCAGGATCGTTGGACCGGCGGTCGGGGGGCTGTCCTACGAGCTGCTCGGTGTGGGCTCCCCGTTCTTCGAGGGAGGCCTCGTCATCGCCGGGGCGCTCGTGTTCTCCCTGGTCATGAGGTCAGGCATGACAACGTCGTCCCGAATGGTTGTCGAAACCGCCGTCCATAGGTTACCGTTGAGTAACAACGGATAGGTCAAGGCCATCCCCGTGCCCGTAGGCACGGGGATGCTTACGCCACAACCGTGCCGACCAGGCTCCACGGGCCCGGGCGGCGCTTGGACGGAGGGGAAGAAATGTCCGAGTTCTCGCTCGATCTCAGCGAAGACCAGCTGCAGATCCAGAAGTGGGTCCACGACTTCGCCGAAGACGTGATTCGACCCGCGGCCCACGAATGGGACGAGCGGGAAGAGACCCCGTGGCCCATCATCGAAGAGGCCGCCCGGATCGGTTTGTACTCCTTCGACTTCATGACCCAGTGCTTCTTCGACCCGGGCGGGTTGATGATGCCGATCGCCAACGAGGAGCTGGCGTGGGGTGACGCCGGGATCGGGCTCGCCATCTTCGGCAGCGCCCTGGGGCTCGCCGGCATCGTCGCCAATGGGACTCCCGAGCAGCTCGGTGAGTGGGGGCCGCAGTGCTTCGGGACTCCCGAGAAGATCCAGATGGCCGCGTTCGCCGTGTCCGAACCCGACGCCGGGTCCGACGTGAGCTCGCTGCGCACCCGGGCCGTCTACGACCAGGCCAAGGACGAGTGGGTCATCAACGGGACCAAGACCTGGATCACCAACGGCGGCATCGCCGATATCCACGTCGTCGTCGCCGCCGTCGACCCCGAGCTCGGCTCGCGCGGTCAGGCCAGCTTCATCGTCCCCCCGGGGACGCCGGGCCTGTCGGCGGGTCTGAAGTTCAAGAAGATGGGCATCCGGGCGTCGCACACCGGCGAAGTCATCCTCGACGGCGTGCGGGTCCCGGGGCACTGCCTGCTCGGGGGCAAAGAGAAGCTCGACGCCAAGATGGCCCGCGCCCGCGAGGGGAAGCGGTCCAACTCCCAGGCGGCCTTGGCGACGTTCGAGGCGACCCGTCCGTCGGTGGGTGCCCAAGCCCTCGGCATCTCCCGTGCCGCCTACGAATATGCCCTCGACTACGCCAAGGAGCGCAAGGCCTTCGGTCGGCTCATCATCGAGAACCAGGGGATCGCCTTCAAGCTGGCGGACATGAAGATGCGCATCGACGCGTCGAGGCTCCTCGTGTGGCGCGCCGCGTGGATGGGACGGACCGGCAAGCCTTTCGTCGCCGGCGAAGGGTCGATGTCCAAGCTCTATGCGGGCGAGACCGCGGTGTGGGTCACTGAGCAGGCCATCCAGATCATGGGCGGCTACGGCTACATCCGTGAGCACCCGGTAGAGCGTTGGCACCGGGACTCGAAGATCTACACCATCTTCGAGGGAAC
>DATKQM010000008.1:0-57256 GCA_035532735.1 Acidimicrobiales bacterium
CTCGAAGAACGAGACCCGGTGTGTGTGGTCCCCAAGTGCGACGTGGCCCATGGGCTTCAGAACCATCACTGGGACGTGGACTACGTGAAGTGCAAGACGAGCAACCTGGCCGGGTTGGCCAGGGTCTGTGCCTGGCATCACGGCCTCATCACCAACGAGGGATGGAAGCTCACCGACCGAGGGGGATCCTGGGAATGGCGGGAACCGCCCGGAGGAGCGAGGTTCGAGACCGGGACGCCGTTCCGGGATACGAGCTGAGGTTCCGACGCGTGTCGGACGCGGTGTCGCGCGCGTCGTCCGGGACAGGGTCAGTCTTCGTCGATCTCGGCCACCGGGTCACCGACCTGATAGGTCTCACCCTCGAGCGCGATGCGACGGAGCCGACCCGTGACCGGCGAGTCGATCTCGTTGGTGACCTTGTCGGTCTCCATCTCGTAGAGAGGTTGGCCCTTGTCGACCACGGCCCCGTCGTCGACCAACCATGAAGCGAGAACGGCTTCGGTCATCTCCATGCCGATCTTGGGGAGTCGCAACAACACGAGGCGTTGAGGCCTCAGGACTCGTAGGCCATGACCCACTCGAGGGCCTCGAGGAGTCGTTCCGGGCCCGGCAGGGCCAGACGTTCCAGCTCCTTGGCATAGGGCAACGGAGCCGGGAGGGCGCCGACGCGCAGGACCGGCGCCACCAACCGACCGAAGAGGGCCTCGGAGATCCCTGCCGCCAGCTCGGCACCGAAGCCGCCGGTCACCACCGCCTCGTGGAGGATGACGGCGCGACGGGTCCGGCCCACCGACTCGAGCACTGCGGCTTCGTCGAGGGGGACGAGGGATCGGAGGTCGAGGACTTCGACCTCGACACCCTTCGAGGCCAGCGCGTCGGCGACGGCGACAGCGTCGTGGACCTGTCGGCCGTAGGTCACGACGGTGACGTCGGAGCCGGGCCGCTTGATGTCGGCCACCCCGAGCTCGATGGGAGTGCCGTCGACGGGCCCCTTGCGCGACAGGAGGAGGACCTGCTCGATGAAGACACAGGGATCCTCATCGGCGATGCAGGCCGCCAAGAGGCCGCGGGCATCTGACGGCGTGCTCGGCACCACCACCTTGAGACCCGGGACGTGGGTGAGCCAGGCCTCGAGCATCTGGGAGTGCTGGGCACCGACCTGGAGTCCTCCTCCCACCGCCGTGCGGAGGACCATGGGGACCGGGGTGAGGCCCCCCGACATGTAGCGGAGCTTGGCGGCGTGGTTGGCGAGCTGGTCCAGACAGATCCCGAGAAAGTCCATGAACATGATCTCGGCCACGGGCCGGAGCCCGCCGAGCGCGGCGCCCACGGCTGCACCCACGATGGCCTGTTCCGAGATGGGGGTGTCGCGGACCCGGTCGGCGCCGTGCTTGGCGGCGAGGCCCTTGGTCACCCCGAAGACCCCGTTGTCGGAGATGTCCTCGCCGAGCAGGACCACCCGAGGGTCAGACGCCAGCGCCTCGTCGAGCGCCAGGGTGATGGCGGAGCGGACACTCATCTCCACCGACCCGCCGGGCACCGGCCCCGTCACTGCGGCCCCCTTCACTGCGGCCTTTGCTCTTCCCTTCGGTGCTGTTGCCTTTGGCCCCACGACGTCGGTGAGCACTTCGTCGGCGCCGAGCTCACCGAGGCCGAGAACCTCGGCCAGCGTGGTTGCAGCCACCGTGACACCACGCGCCTCGAGCGCGTCGGCGTCCGAATCGGAGAGCGCGCCGCGCGCCACCAGGACGTGGCGAAAGCGGGCCAGGGGCTCTCGCTTCCAGGCCTCTTCGAGCTCGGCCGGATCGACATAGGTCATGCGGTCGCCGAAGACGTGGCCGAAGAGCCGGTAGGTCTGGGCCTCGACCAGTGTCGGCCCCTCCCCCGCCCGGGCCCGGGCCGCGGCGGTCGACACGGCGTCATAGACGGCCGCGGGATCGTTACCGTCGACGGTCACACCGGGCATGCCGTAGGCCGCGGCGCGCTGGGCCACGTGGTCGACGCGGAGGTGATCGGCGAAGGCGGTGTGCTCGCCGTAGCCGTTGTTCTGACAGAGGAAGATCACCGGGAGGCCCCACACCGCGGCGAGGTTGGCCGCTTCGTGGAAGGCGCCGATGTTCGTGGCGCCGTCGCCGAACGAGGCCACGGTGACGCGCCCCGCGCCCTGGCGGGCCGCCGCCCAGGCCAGTCCGGCCGCGATGGGAAGGCCCGAGCCCACGACACCGGTGGTCAGCATGAGCCCGACGTCGGGCCACGAGACGTGCATGGGGCCACCCTTGCCGTGACCGGTTCCCTCCGCCTTGCCCAACATCTCGGCCAGCAAGGGCCGGAGGGGGACACCCTTGGCGATCTGGTCGTGGAGCCCCCGGTAGGTGGTGACGAGGTAATCGTCAGGCCGAAGAGCGGCCGCGCAACCCGCCGCCACGGCTTCTTGGCCGCGCGGCGAGTAGTAGGCGAGCGTGGCGGACCCCGCCGAGATCGCAGCCCGGAGCGCGTCGTCGGTGGCCGCGATGAGGGCCATGGTCTCGAACATCGCCACGAGCCCGGCGTCGTCGAGCGCTTGCGTCTTCTCCGCCATCGATCGACCGACGCTCAGCGGGCGCCGCGCACGAGCGCGCCCGGGCGGGCCCCGGTGTCACTCCCGTTGTCGAAGGTCATCTGGCCCGACTTGACGGTGGCCAGATAGCCCACCGCGTCCTGGACGAGCCGTCGTCCTCCCGCCGGGAGGTCGTTGACCACCACGGGCGTTCCCAGTCGGAGGTTCTCGTAGTCGATCACGTTGATGTCGCCGAGCATGCCGGGCTCGAGGGTGCCCCGGTCCCCGAGGCCGTAGAGGCGGGCGGTGTCGAGGGTCTGCTTCTTGACCATCCACTCGAGGGGGAGGAGCTCGCCCCGGGTCCGGTCCCGGGTCCAGTGCGACAACATGAAGGTCGGTTGGGGCGAGTCGCAGATGACACCGCAGTGCGCGCCGCCGTCGCCGAGGCCCGCCACGGCGCGCGGGTGCAGGAGCATCTCCCGGACCGGCTCCAGGCTCATCGAGGCGTAGTTGAGGATGGGGAAATACAGAAGGCCATGTCCTTCGGACTCGAGCATGACCTCGTAGGCGATCTCGAGAGGATGACGGCCCGAATCCGCCGCCATCGACGCCAGGGACGCGTCGGGGCCCGGCTCGTAGTCCGGCGGCGAGCCGAGGACGAAGTTGACCGCGTAGGCCCGTTCCAGCGCGGCCCGGTGATCGGGCTCGGGCTCAAACGAGACGATGGACTCGCGCACCGACGGGTCGCAGAGGGCCTGGAACAACTGGGTGTCGGAGAGGTTGCGGGCCTTGAGGGCCTGATAGGCGGGGATGGAGTCGAACATGCAGTACGACGTGTGCAGACCGGTGAGCAGTCCCGTGGCGCGCCCGGCGACCTGGGGCCAGAGCTGGGCACCTTCCTGCGCGGCGCGCAGCGACTCGTCCATGAGCTCGCGCCACAGCTCCGGCGCGTCCCCGATCTGGAGGAGGGCGAAGGTGACAGGGCGGCCGATGGCGACCGAGAGGCGGCGCATCCAGTCCACCTCCTTGGCCGGGGCGATGATGTCCTCCCCCGCCACGCCGGCGGGGGCCAGCTCGAAGATCCCGGTGTCGAGATCGCCGAGGGCGGCGCCGATCCCGAACAACTCGTCCTCGGCCGCGTAGGTCCCGGGGACGGGCTCGCCGTCGATGGCCCGATGGGCGATGGTCCGCGACGTCGAGAAGCCGAGGGCGCCGGCGGCCAGCGCTTCTCGCACGATGACCCGCATGGCCTCGATGTCATCGGCATCGGCGGGCTCGTTGCGGGCCCCGCGTTCGCCCATGACGTAGGCCCGGACCGCGCCGTGGGCGATCTGGGTGCCCACGTCGACGGTGAACCGGCGGCGGTCGAGGGCGTCGAGGTACTCGGGGAAGCTCTCCCAGTCCCAGGTCATGCCTTCGGCCAGCGCGGTGCCGGGGATGTCCTCGACGCCCTCCATGAGACCGATGAGCCAGTCGTGGCGGTCGGGCCGGGCCGGCGCGAAGCCGACCCCGCAATTGCCGGTGACGACGGTGGTCACCCCGTGCCACGCGCTGGGGGCGAGGACCTCGTCCCAGGTGGCCTGGCCGTCGTAGTGGGTGTGGATGTCGACCCAACCGGGGGTGACCAGCGCGCCATCGGCGTCGATGG
The DNA here is from genome assembly GCA_035532735.1 of Acidimicrobiales bacterium. Classification (GTDB taxonomy): domain Bacteria; phylum Actinomycetota; class Acidimicrobiia; order Acidimicrobiales; family UBA8190; genus Chersky-840. The sequence continues at coordinate 4,185 of DATKQM010000008.1, forward strand.
TGTGTCTCGCCGAGACCCCGTTGAGGGCACCCACGGCGGTGATCCGTCCGTCGTCGACGGCGATGTCGGCGGTGCGGGCGGGCGCTCCGGTGCCGTCCACCACTGATCCGGCTCGAACGACGAGGTCGTGCACCGACTACCCCCTTCTCCGGCCTTCATGGTGGCACGGATTCACCTGCCCGTGGCGAGGCGGGTGGGGATGGACTGGGCGAAATGAAAGACGTCGTCGGGGTCATACGCCGCTTTCACCGACACCAACCGACCGAGGTTCGACCCGTAGTAGGCCTGCTGCCAGTCGACCAGGGTGGGGTCGATGTAGTTCTGGTACGCCTGGCCGTCGACGTAGGTCGCCACCGACGTGGCGAAGTGGGACAACCAGGACCGGCCCTGCTGAGCCAGCGACGCGCTGGCGCCGGTGGCCACTGAAGCCTGGATGCCGGCGATGGCGTTGCGGTGGACGAAGGCGGTGTCGGTCGGCTTGACGGCGTTGATGGCTCCGCCCAACGCGTCGAAGACGACACCTCCCCCGAGATGGGGCAGGGTCTGGATGAGGTCGTTCACGGTGCCCACGAAGGCGGCGGTCCCCGTCGAGGACGGAAGGGCTGAGACATAGCCCGACGACGCCACGGAGCCGGCGCGGTCCAAGGTGCCGGCGGGAAGATGGGTGGTGAGGTGGCACTGGGCGACGTCGAGGCTCTCGCATCCGGCCTCGACGAGCATGGCGTGGAGGTACTGCTCGGGGCCGACGAACCGGTAGGACGGTTGGGCACCGACCGCGGCGACGAGGGTGTCCACCAACGAGCCCAGCGCGGTGGTCGAGCCGACGAACATCCCCGCCGTCCGCACTTCGAGGGCGCCGTTGCCGCCGGAGAGGAGTTGGCAATTCGACCACAGCTCGTCGGGGCCGGCGTGTTGCCAGGCGAACCACGTCCCCAAGACATCGGCGGCGGCCGACGAGGGCCAGTCCAGGGTGAAGAGCGCCAAGGGCGGGATGGGTGAGGTCCGGAAGGTGAAGGAGGTGACGATGCCGAAGTTCCCCCCGCCCCCACCCCGACAGGCCCAGTAGAGGTCCGCGTTGGTCGAGGCGTCACAACTGAGGATGCGGCCGTCGGCGGTGACGATCTGGACCGACTCGATGGCGTCACAGGTGAGGCCGTACTTCCGTCCCACCACCCCGACCCCACCGCCGAGGGCGAGGCCCGAGATCCCGACCGTGGGACACGAACCGCCCGCCACGAGGACGCCCGACTGTGACAATTGGTTGTAGAGGTCGACGAGGAGGGTCCCCGCCCCCACCACCGCTTGGGACTGCTCCGCGCCCGCGGCTCTCGCCACGGTCACGGTGTTCATGGGCGTCACGTCGATGATGAGACCGGGACCTGACGAGTAGCCGGCGAAGCTGTGGCCGCCACAACGGGGGATGGGTCGGACGCCATGGGACCTCGCGAACCCCATGCAGCGCTGGACCTCGGCGGGGGTCGCGCAATAGGCGACGGCAGCCGGGGCCAGGTTGTCGAAGCGGGGGTCGTAGAGGAGCCGGGCCGTGGCGTAGCTCGGGCTCGAGGGCAGGACCAGTCGTCCCGACAACGAAGACGCCAGCGTCGCCCACGCCGCTGTATCGAGCACCGCGGTGGTCGAGGTCGTTCCCGACGACGATGTCCCGGACGACGATGTCCCGGACGACGATGTCCCAGACGACGAGCGCGCGCCCTTTGTCGATGCGCCCGAGCATCCCACCAGCGCGGCCGATGCCGCCCCGGCCAGGACCAGCCCGCCGCCCCGGAGGAGGTCGCGTCGGCCGTACCGGGCGTCACCGACCGACATGTCGCTCCGCGGGTCGGTCCGCGGGTCGGTCCGCGGGTCGGTCCGCGGGTTGGTCCGCGGGTTGGTCCGCGGGTTGGTCCGCGGGTTGGTCCACGGGTTGGTCCACGGGTTGGTCCACGGGTTGGTCCACGGGTTGGTCCACGGGATGGTCCGCCAGTTGGTGTCGGACCACGTGCTTCTGGACCTTGCCCGAGGCGGTGCGGGGGAGGTCGTCGGTGAGGACGAAACGGCGGGGCACCTTGAAAGCCGCCAGGCGTTCGCGTAGGTACGCCTCGAGTTCCGATGGGTTCGGGACGCGACCGGCGACGGGGACGACCACGGCCACCGCCGCCTCTCCCCACCGGTCGTCGGGCACACCCACGACGGCGGCCTGGGCCACGTCGGGATGCTCGAGGAGTGCGTTCTCGATCTCCACCGGGAAGATGTTCTCGCCGCCGGACACGATCATCTCCTTGAGACGGCCCGTCATGCGGAGATAGCCCCGGTCGTCCATCGTCACCAGGTCGCCGGTCCGCAACCAACCTCCGGGCCCGATGGCCGCCGCGGTCTCCTCGGACAGCTCGTGGTAGCCGGCCATGACATTCGGGCCGCGGACCTCGAGCTCTCCGACTTCGCCCCGACCGACCGGCGCGCCGGTGTCGGGGTCGACCACGCGCGCCCCGATGCCCGGCAACGGCACACCGAGTGTGGCGCCCTTGTCCAGGGGGGTGTCGTCGAGACGGGTCTGGGAGATGAAGCCCGACGCCTCGGTCTGGCCGAAGACCACCGCGAACTGCACCCCGAGGGCGGATTCGATCCGGGACACGAGCTCGGCGGGAACCACCGCGCCTCCTCCGCTCACCGACCGCAAGGAGGAGAGGTCCCGACGGCCGAAGTCGGGATGGCCGACGAGGGCGAGGAGCATGGTGGGCACCCCGCAGGTGAGGGTGGCCTTCTCGGTCTCGATGAGCTCGAGGACGAGGCCCGGCTCGAAAGCCCGCACCAGCACCGCCGTGGCGGAGCTCTGGCAGAGCTGGAACGACACCACCTGGCCCCCCACGTGGAACAGGGGCATGGTCTGGACATAGACGTCACCGGGCCGCATCCCGAAACGGAGGGCCCCGAAACGCGCCGCGTTGGTCATGCCCCGATGGGTGAGCAGCGCCCCTTTGGGCGCACCCGTCGTCCCCGAGGTGTAGACGAGCTGGGCCACGTCGTCGGGCCCCACAGTCGGCAACGACCCCGCACTGTCTGCTTCGAGGCCATCGCGCTCCGAGGCACCGGCGCAGAAGGCATCCCAGTCGTCGAAGACCACCACCTGGCGCAACGCCGGCAGGTCGCCCCGGATGGCGGCGAGCGTCGCCACCAGGTCGTGACCCCGGTAGTCCGACACCATGAAGGCCCCCGCCGCGCCGGATTGGCCGAGGATGTGGCGGAGCTCGCCGGCGCGTAGGGCCGGGTTCACCGGCACGAGGACCACACCGGCCAAGGCCGCCGCGTAGCTGAGGATGAGGGACTCGGGAATGCTGGTGGCGACGACCGCCACTCGCTCGCTGCGTTCGAAGCCCGCCGCCAACGCCTCGGCCGCCACCAACGCGTCGGCAAGGAGCTCGGCGTAGGTCCAACGCCGCCGCGCCGCGGGGTCTGCAGGGTTGGCGGGGTCTGCAGGGTTGGCGGGGTCGGCTGAACCGGCCACCAGGGCGGTGGTGTCGGGACTGCGGCGGGCCGCGTCGCGCAGGATCGAGGCCACGGTGGTGTCGAGGACGGGCTCGGTGTCGTCGGCCTCCCAGACCGACTCCTCGGAGTTCCCCGCCGATCGGGACACCGTCAACCTTCCAGGTACTGGCCGAGGGTGGCGTGGAAATGGCGGATCCGGCTCTCCTGGTAGCGGGCCAGGGTCACGTCGGGGCCGGCCGCGGACTCGAGCCCCCGCTGGACGCGGGCCAGGGTGGCGGTGTCCTGGTCGAGGATGCGACCCAGATAGCCGAGCTCGGGCGCATCGGCCCACCGTTCGCCGGCGGCGAGATGCCGGGTCGGCGCCGGGGGCGGTCGGGGGCCGGTCACCGGTATGGGCTCGAGCAACATGACATCCATCACCGCGGCGGTGTGGTCGTCGTCATGGGGCCGGAACCGGTAGACGAGGGGTGTGGTGTAGCCCGCCCAGGGCACGAAGTTGGGGAAGACGAAGTACTCGATGGCGTCGAGGGCCTCACAGTCGGAGATCGACGAGTAGTCACCCCCGGTGCGGTCCGCCAACTGTCGACGGGTCCGCTCGGCCAGGACCCGGCGGGCGCTGGAACCCTCGGGGACCACGGCGTCGTCGTCCTTGGTGAGGAACATGGCGTCGAGGATGTCCTGCTCCTCGACACCCACCTCGACGTGCTCACTGGCGATCCCCACCGGCGTGATCATCCGGTTGACGTGCCGGACACCCCCGTAGACGTCGTACTGGGTTTGGGTGTCGCCACTGGTCTTGAGCAACTGGGGATGGACGGCGACGGTGTGATAGCTCTCGATGAAGGCCTCGAGAGCCACCTTCCAATTGCACGGGACCACTCGGACGACATGGGCGGTGAGGTAGCGCTCCGCGAGGTCCCAGGCCGCGAAATGCTCGGGAAGGATCTCGAGGTACTCCTCGAGGCTCGGGGCCCCGTTGTCGACGGTCACGAAGACGAAGCCGCCCCAGGTCCCGAGGCGCGCCTCGGGGAGACAGAACGACGAGACCTCGACGTGGGGGAAGTCCCAGGGACAGGGCATCCCCGCGAAGGAGCCGTCGAGGTTCCAGGTGAACCCGTGGAAAGGACACCGGAGCTCGTCGAGATGACCGGGTTGGATCTGCAACCGGGTGCCCCGGTGGAGACAGGAGTTGTGAAAGGCCCGGACCTCGTCCGGGGCAGTGCGGACCACGACGAGGGACAGGCCCGGCGCGTCGTAGACGACACTGTCACCGACGTCGGGGATCTGCTCCAGACGACAGGCCATCTGCCAGACGCGGGCCCAGACCTTGTCGAGCTCGATCTCGTGGACCGCTCGACTGGTGTACCGGGCCCGGGGGACCGACGTCGTGGCCGGGGTGGCGTCGCCCAGGGCCCGGAGCACAGAAGGGACCGGCCGGGTGTCGTGATCGAGGAGCTCCTGCATGAGCCGGGCCCCGTGGCGGGGCTCGGGCGGGTTCACCGGTCCCCCGCCGCGGCCTCGCCGGCCCGGAACCCGAACACGAGGGCCGGCCCGAGCGTGGCTCCGCCCGCCACGGTGGCGGTGCCGAAGGGGCTCGCCGCGGCGTTGCCCGCCACGTACAGGCCGGGGACCGCAACGCCCTTCGACGACAAGACCCGACCCGAACCATCGGTACGGGGGCCACCCTTGGTCCCCATGCAACCGAGATGGACTTCGAGGGCGTAGAAGGGGGCCTCGCACAACGGTGCCAACGTCGGGTGGGGGGCGCTCGGGTCGCCGATCCATCGGTCGTAGGGGAACGAGCCCCGTCCGTAGTCGGGGTCCGAGCCGACCGCGGCGGCTGGGTTGAACCGTGTCACGGTCTTCGCCAACGCGCCCGGCTCCATCCCGATCATCTTGCCCAGCGCGTCGAGGTCATCGGCGCGGGCCAACCACTCCGGGTCAGAGACACCCGGGTCAGCTTCGGGAGAGCCGGGCTCGAGGGGGCCGACCGGGTAGCGACGGCGATAGGCGGCGTCGAAGACCAACCAGAAGGGACCGGCCGATCCTGTGCCGTCAGGCGGCACTGGGCCATCCGCCGACGATGCGGCGCGCATGGCCCGGCCCACGTCGCCGTAGTTCTGAGCCTCGTCGACGAACCGTCGCCCGTTCCGGTCCACCATGATCGCCCCCGGTTGGGCCCGCTCGCCATGGAGTGGTCGGTAGTGGACCACGCCGTCGACGGATTCACCGGGCACCGAGATGGCCGGCATCCACCAACCCTCCGACGCGTTCGCCGTCACCGAGTCGACTGCCATCACCATCTGGAGGCCGTCACCGCTGCACCCCCCCGGCCCCAACGGGGCGATGGTCGGTCCCCGGAGGTACCGGCTCACCAGAGCTGGGTCGTGTTGGAAGCCCCCCGTGGCGAGGACGACCCGCCCGGGCACGAGGTCTCCGTCGACCACGACCCCGACCACCGAGTCGTCCACGATCTCGAGTCCGGTGGCCCGGGCCGAGGTCCGGACCTCGACGCCGGCGTCGAGGACCCCGCTGAGGAGTCCCCCCACGAGAGCCCGGCCCCGGACATGGCCCCGGAGGACCACCCCGTCGTTGGCCGGCGCACCGGACGGGGCGGTCAAGGCGGCCGTGTCGGTCGGGGAGGGTTGGTCGAAGGCGGACTGGACCCGCCCCTCGAGAGCGCTCGGCAGGCGGAGGGGCCGGGGCCACATCGACCGACCCCCGGCCCTGGCTCCGGAGAGCTCACCCCGGTAGTCGGGCCAGTGCTCGAGGACCTCCCATTCGATGGGTGTCCGGGCTTCGATGGCGTCGGCCACCCGACCGGTGTCGGACAGGAAGGCCCGGACGAGCTCGAGGTCGACCTCCTCACCGCCGGCCCCGGCCACGTACCGCAGAGCGTCATCGATGCTGTCTTCTTTACTGCCTTCTTTACTGCCTTCTTTACTGCGGCCGTGGCCGGGCATCCAGACCACGCCCCCCGACATGGCCGTGGTGCCTCCGACGGAGGGGGCCCGCTCGAGGACCGTCACGTCCGCGCCCGCACCGGACGCGGCCAGGGCGGCCGCCAATCCGGCTGCCCCGGACCCCACGATGACGACCGATGGGACGACCGAAGGGGTGCCGGGCACGGGGTAAGGGTACGTCCCCTCTCTCGGCGGGGTCGGGGTCGGGGTATCGCCGGGCGGTGCGGCCTCCTACCATCGGGTCATGGCCCTGGCTCCCCCGTCACCCACCTCCACCGCTCTGGTCACCGGCGCATCGTCGGGGATCGGCGCCGATCTGGCTCGGGAATTGGCCAAGCGGGGCCACGGGGTCACCTTGGTCGCCCGGCGCGAAGCCCGACTCACCGAGCTCGCCGCTGAGCTCCACAAGGCCCATGGCGTCCGTGCCGAGGTGGTCGGGCTCGACCTCACCGACGCTGATGCCCGGGGCGGGTTGCCCGGCACCGTGGCCGAGCGGGGCCTCACCGTCGACATCCTCGTCAACAACGCGGGGTTCTCCACCACGGGCCCCGTCCACAAGAGCGATCGCCAGCGCGAGATGGCGATGATCCGCACCGACGTCGAAGCAGTCGTCGACCTCTGCTCCATCTTCGTGCCCGGGATGGTCGAGCGCGGACGCGGAGCGGTGTTGAACGTGGCGTCGACGGCCGCATTCCAACCCCTTCCCGGCCAGGCCGGCTACGGAGGGTCGAAGGCCTTCGTCCTCTCCTACACCCGGGCCCTGCGCGCCGAGGTCCGCGCCGCGGCCACGGGCGTCACGGTCACCGCACTGTGCCCCGGTCCGGTGAAGACCGAGTTCGCGGAGTCCGCCGGTTTCACCGAGGAGGAATCCGAGTCCTCCCTCCCCAAGTTCATGTGGGTCCCCGCCGCCGAGGTGGCCCGCCTCGCCGTGGTGGGCATGGAACAGGGCAAGGCTGTCGTCATCCCGGGGTTCGCCAACCGGGTGGGGGCAGGGTTCGCCCGCACCGCGCCTCAACAGGCCCTGGCGGCATTCCTCGCCCGCCAGCACCCGGCGCTCAGGTAAGCCGCAATGCACGGAGACGTCATCACGGTGGAGCGGCTCATCCACGCACCTGCGGAGGCGATCTTCGCCATCGTGGCCGACCCCGGCCGCCACCGTGACATCGACGGCTCGGGGGCCATCCAGGGCGCGAAGGCGGGCGGGCCCCGGCGCTTGGCCCTGGGGTCGAAGTTCGGGATGTCGATGCGGGTGGGGATCCCCTACTCGATGGTGAGCACCGTCATCGAGTTCGAGGACAACCGACGGATCGCGTGGCAGACGAGGCCGCCCGGCATCGTCGGACGGGTCGCGGCCGGACGGATCTGGCGCTACGAGCTCGAGCCCGTCGAGGACGGGACACTTGTCAAAGAGAGCTGGGACTTGTCCCAGGACATGCAGCGCTGGTTCTTGAAGATCGGTCCGCTCCCCGAGACCACCCGGAAGAACATGGAGAAGACCCTGGCCCGCATCGAGGAGCTCACCACCTCGACGTGAGCGCTTCCCGACGGGATCAGCCGAAGTCGGCTCGGAAGGCCGCCAGCGCGTTGGGGAACCTGCCGTCGGTGATGTCGTCTCGCTGGGAGGCGTCCACCGTGAAGATGTTGGTCCACGCCACGCTGTGCGACGAGATCCACGACGCGAAGTTGTTCACGAAATAGGGGTCGTCGCCCAAACCGTGGCCGTCGCTGCGAATGGCCACCCCCCACTCGGGAAAGACGATCGGCTTGCCGTGGGCGGCCGCGAACGAGGCCAGCCAGTTGAGCCCCCACGTCTCGGAGAGCTGTCCCGCCCACCCGTTGGCCGGGGTCTGTGGTCGGACCCACGACTCGTCGTAGAGATCGGTGCCGATGAAGTCCACATAGCCGTTCCCGGGGTAGGCCAGGCTGGGGTTGTAGGGCCGGCCGTGCGAGTTCCCACCGTTGGGGTTCCAGACGAACTTGAACGACTCGCCGGGCACCGACCGCATGGCTCTCACGATGTTCTGGAAATATCGCGCGTACTTGACCGCGGCCCGGGCGTTGTGGACGCTCCACTTGTACCAGTTGCCGTTGAACTCCCACCCGAGCCGCAGGTATGCGCCGCCCTCCCCGGCGTTGACGAGATTGCGCGCCAGCGTGACGAAGTACGAGTTGTACGCGCCTCTGGCCCCATGCGACAGCGTGCTCCGGCCCTGCTTCGGAAGCATCGGCACCCCCAACACGAGCCGGTAGCCCGAATACCTCCACGCGCCGATGCCCGAAGCCCCGTCCAGGGCGGCCCAGGTCGAGGACCAGTCGAGGTAGTCAGTCGCCAGCGTGGGGTGGGTACCGGTCTTGGACCCGAAGGCTGCGACCCCGCCGGGATTGCCCCATCCGGCGTAATCCCCGAGCGGGACCGAGCGTGCCGACGCGGCGGCGGTTCCCGCTGACGACCCGATCAGGACGACGAGAACGGCGGCAACGAACCATGAGGATCGTGTCACTGTCCTACCCATCTCCGCCCCCTACCCGAACCCCCACCCACCAGAAAGCCGGCGCCGACTCGGCGCCCGGATCATATCCCGGGCCACGCCCTTTCGACCGGGCCGGACTAGCCTGGCGCCATGGCAAGGATCTCATTTCCCGACCGGGGTTACGGCGAGCACGTGGACTGGGCGCTGCTGCGTCCCGAGATGGCCGCGGGCATGGGAGCGCTCTCCCAAGCGGTCTACAAGAACACCAAGCTGCCCATCCGCGAGCGCGAGTCGGCCCGGTGGACGATCGCGCTCATCAACGACTGCGCTGTCTGCCAGGACACCCGGGCCCGCGACGGCCTGGCCGCCGGGGTCGACGAGGGTTTCTACGGCGAGGTCGCCAACTGGCGCACCAGTACCGCTCTCAGTGACCGGGAGCGGCTCGCCGCGGAGTTCGCCCAACACTTCGCTCTCGACCACCTCAACATGAGCGAGGAGCTCTGGGAACGCCTCCGGGGTGCCTTCTCCGACGACGAGCTCGCCGATCTCACCATGTGCTGCGGGATGATGCTCGGCCTGGGTCGGACCCTGGCCGTGGTGGGTGTCCGCGCTCCGGACAAGCGCATCCTCGTCTGAGGCGCCTTTGGCCCCGGCCGGGCTTCGTGGCCTGTGGTCAGAAGCCGGCGTGGGTCAGAAGTGCCCGAGCACGGGGTGGGGCATGTAGAGCTCCTCGAGGGCCTTCATCTCCTCACCACTGAGATCGAGCTTCTCCGCCGCCAGGGCGTCGGTGAGATGTCCGGGCTTGGTGGAGCCGACGATGGGCGCGGTCACCCCGGGGCGGTGCAGCAACCACGCCAGTGCCACCTGCGCCGGCGCCACGTCGCGCTTGGCCGCCACCTCGGCGACCCGCTCGACCACGTCGAAGTCCGACGGCTGGCTGTAGAGGTAGTCGGTGAACGGGTCGGTGCCCGACCGCGTCGTCCGGCGCTCGTCACCTCGGCCCCGGTTGCCCGTGAGCACGCCGCGCGCCAGCGGGCTCCAGGGGATGACCCCGATGCCCTGGTCGATGCACAGCGGGATCATCTCCCGCTCCTCCTCGCGATAGAGGAGGTTGTAGTGGGGCTGCATGGACACGAACTTGGTCCATCCGTGGCGCTCGGCCACGTGCTGGGCCTGGGCGAACTGCCACGAGAACATGCTGCTGGCGCCGATGTACCGGGCCTTGCCGGCTCGCACCACGTCGTGGAGCGCGCCCATGGTCTCCTCGATGGGCGTCCGGGGGTCCCAACGGTGGATCTGATAGAGGTCGACGTAGTCCATCCCGAGTCGCGTCAGCGATGCGTCGATGCCCGACAGGATGTGCTTGCGCGACAGCCCTCCCCCGTTCTCGCCCGGCGTGACGGGCATGAACACCTTGGTGGCGATGACCATCTCGTCCCGGGTGAGCATCTTGCTCACCAGTCTCCCCGTGGCGACCTCACTGGCACCGCCGGAGTAGGTGTCGGCGGTGTCGAAGAAGGTGACACCACCTTCGACCGCGGCCCGCACGATGGGCTCGGCGCCATCCTCGTCGAGCACCCATTCCCGCTCGCTGTCGTTGCCGAAGCTCATCATCCCGAGACAGATCCGAGACACCCGCAAGCCGGTCTTGCCCAGGTTCACGTACTCCATGAGGCACACCTTACGCGTGTCAGGCGGTCCACAGCCTCGTGGTGGCCAGCGCCGCGCCGGCGTGGAGGGCACGGAGCTTCTCCCACACCACCGAAGGGGCGATGTCACCGATCCCCGCCGAGGTGTCGAAACCGCAGTCGGTGCCGGCGATGACGCGTCGGGGGTCTCCGACCACCTCCGCCACCCGGACGATTCGGTCCGCCACCACTTCGGGGTGCTCCACGTAGTTGCTGGTGGTGTCGATCACGCCCGCCACGAGGACCATGTCGTCGGGCAACGGAAACCGTTCGAAGCACCGGTACTCATGGGCATGACGGGGGTTGGCCATCGACACCACCAACCCACCCACCTCGGCCCGGTAGAGGAGAGGGAGGATCTCCTCGAGGGCGACATCGAGGGTGTGCGGTCCTTCGTAGTTGCCCCAACACACGTGCAGGCGCACCCGGACCGGCTCGATCCCGCTCAACGCGGTGTTGATGGCGCCGATGACGAGCTCGACCCATCCCACGAAGTCGGCCAGGGGTCGCTCCGCGAACAGCGTGTGGCGTTCGAGGGCGAGGTCGGGGGCGTCGATCTGCAACAACAGGCCCCGGCCCACGATGGCCTCGTATTCGGATCGGAGGGCCCCGGCGACGGCCAGGACGTAGTCCTCCATCGAGGGGTAGCGCCGGTTCTCCATGACCGACGCCACGATCCCCGGCGACGCCGCGGTCATGAACGTCTCGGCGAAACCGGCCCCGGCCATGAGTTCGCACTCGGCATCGACCTCTCGGGTGTCGCGGTAGGTGACGTCGCCCACCGCGGCGGGGGCGGCCATGAGGTTCACCTGACGACGGAGATGGCGCGGCACGACCAGGTCCAAGAAGTCGGGGTGGTCGAGCAGGTCCCGCATGAGCGGTCGCTGTCCCGTGCCGGCGAATCCGGTCATCCGGTGCTGGACATAGGTCACGAAGCTCTCTCGGGCCTGCTCCCCGTCGTTGCCGATGTCGATCCCGGCCTCGAGCTGCGCGGCGACTACAGCCGCGGTGGCGTCGGAGACCGCTCTTTGCAGCTCGGCGGTGTCGACCTCCTCGCCACGGCTCCGCTTCCCGTGGAGCTCGGCGAGAGGTCGCGGCCGGGGCAGGCTGCCGGCATGGGTGGTGAGGATCCGGGTCTCGCTGCGCAGCACGGTCGAATTACCGGGAGGGGACGCCGACGAGCTCGATCCGGATCCCGTCGGGGTCATAGACACACGCCATGGACACAGCCCCTGTCGGTCCGGCCTGCTCGATCCGACGTCCCGGGCCGAAACCCAACGCGCCCAGTCGTGCGACCACCTCGTCGACGTCAACGTAGAACGACAACAAGAAGAACCCGGTGCCGGCCCTCGAGGAGCCGGCGGTCGTGTTCTCGGCGTCGTCGTGGGCCGGGGACGGCGCGGCTGGACCGGGTGGGTCGAAGGTGACGAGCTCGACCACCCCGGCGTCGGCGTGGGCCGGGTCGCCGAGGAAGATGGAACGCAAGGTGGAGCCCGGCGCATCGAAGAGAGTGGGCCAGTCCCCCTCGAAGACGTGGTCCATGAGGACGTCGAGGCCGATCCCGTCCCGGTAGAAACGAAGGCTCGTGTCCATGTCCCGGACATGGATGGCGCTGTGATGGACCCGCCCCGCCATCACTTCCCCAAGCCCTCGGCCGGGTCGATCGGACTCCACAACGACACCCCGCCGTCCGCCGCCAGGACCTGGCCGGTCACCCAGTCCAATTCCAACAGCGCCCGGATGGCCCGGGCCACCCCGTCGGGGGTGCCGACCTCACCCAACGCGGATCGTTCGGCCACCCGCTCCCGGTACCCCGGGAGGCGCTTGGTCGACGCGAACATGGGGGTGTCGGTCGTCCCCGGGGCCACGGCGTTGACCCGGATCCCGAAGGGGCCGAGCTCACGGGCAGCCACCCGGACCAGCTCGGCCACACCGGCCTTGGACACGCTGTAGTGGCCCATCATCCGATCGGCGAGGAAACCCGAGATCGAGCCCACCGCCACGATGGCGCCGCCCCGGCCTCCCGCCACCATGGCCTTACCCACTTCGCGCAGGCACAGGAAGGTCCCCCGCAGGTTGATGCCGAGCACCCGGTCCCACTCGGCGCTCGACAGGTCGACCAACGACCCGAAACCACCGACGCCGGCATTGAGCACGGCCGCGTCGAGACCACCCAAGGAGTCATGGGCTTGGCCGACGGCGGCGACAACCTCCTCCTCCACCGCGATGTCGCACCGGAGGTAGAGCTCGGCCGGGCCCGATCCCTGCTGGACGTCGAGCACGGCCACCCGGGCCCCCGCGGCGCGCAGCAACTCCACCGTCGCGGCGCCGATCCCGCTCGCCCCACCCGTGACGACGGCCGACGTACCCCCTAGTTCCACTGGCCCTCTCCTCGGTCTCACTTCAGCCCGGCTCTTCAGGCCGGGTCATCAGTCCGGCCCGACGAGGAAGCCTTTCACGCGTCCCGCCTCCTCGGGCACCAACGGGTCGTCGGCGCCCCGGAGAAGTTCACCCTCCACCCACCGCGGCACGAGGAGTGGGGACCACCGGCTCGGTCTCGGTCACCGCCACTTCTCGGTCCTTGGCCACGGTGCTGTGCAGGGGGGCGTCTTTGAGCAACAGCGCGCAGACAAATGCCAGCGCGGCGAGGGGGATCCCCACCATGAACACGACATGGAGCGACCGGACGAAGGAGTCGACCACGCCCGACCGCACGGCCGGGCGCAGGGCCCGTAGCGCGTCGGGGGTGATCGTGAAGGACTGCGACAGGTTCAACCCGCTGTGGGCCGGGACGAGTTTGGGCAACCAGAACCCGAGCCTGCTCACGAGGACGGTCCCGAGCAACGCCGTCCCGCAGGCGGCGCCGATGTTGCGGAAGAAGCTCACCGCCGAGGTGGAGCTGCCCAGGTCCCGGCGCTCGACGGCGTTCTGCACCGCCACCACGACGATCTGCAGGGTCATCCCCATCCCGACACCGAAGACCACCATGTAACCACTGGCCAGACCCAACGAGGTGTGGACCCCGAGTCCGGTGAACAGGAACATCCCCGTGGTCATGAGGGCCGTCCCGAACACGGGATAGATCTTGTAGCGGCCGTACCGGGTCACGAGGCGTCCCGAGACGATCGACGTGCTGAGCATCCCGCCCATGAGTGGCAAGAGGAGCACGCCCGAGCGCGTGGCCGACTCCCCGTCGACCAGTTGGAGGTAGACGGGTATGTAGATGATGGCCGCGAACATCGTGGCGGTCACGAAGAACGTCATCCCCAGTCCGGACCGGACGATCGAGTTGGCGAACACCCGGGGCGGGAAGATCGGTTCTCGGGCTCTTCGCTCCCACCACATCACCGCCGCGATCATCACCAACGACAAGACGACGAGACCGACAACCACCGGCGATGCCCATGCAAAGGTTCTCCCCCCCCACACCGTCACGAGGATCAGCGGTGTCACCGCGGCCACGATGAGCCCGGCGCCGGTGTAGTCGATGGACTGGACCGAACGGGTGGGCAGCGGCAACCGGAGGACCGCACTCGTGATGAACAGGGCCAGGATCCCCACCGGGATGTTGATGTAGAAGATCCAGCGCCAGGTGAGGTGATCGGTGAGGAACCCGCCCGCCAGGGGGCCCCCGATGCTGGCCAGGGCGAAGACGCCACCGAAGTAGCCCTGGTACCGGCCCCGCTCCCTCGGGCTCACGATGTCGCCCACGATGGCCATGGCCAGTGCCATGAGACCGCCACCGCCGAGGCCCTGGAGGGCCCGGAACGCGATGAGCTGGTCCATGTTCCGACTCAGGCCCGACAGCGCCGAGCCGATCAGGAAGATGACGATGGCGATCTGGAAGATCTTCTTTCGGCCGTGGAGGTCGGAGATCTTGCCGTAGAGCGGTGTCGACAGCGTGGTGGTGAGGAGATACGCCGTCACCACCCACGACAGATGGTTGAGCCCGTGCAGATCCCCCACGATCGTGGGGAGGGCGGTCGCCACGATGGTCTGGTCGAGCGCGGCCAGGAGCATGCCCAACATGAGACCGCTCAGGACGATGAGGACTTGGCGGTGGGTGAGCCCGCCACCGGTCTGGTCCTCGGGGATCGCAGTGCGGGGCTCGGACATGACCCGTCCGAGGCTAATCCCGCTCGGTTGAGCCTCGGACGGCCCCCGTCAGGAGCCGAGTGATCCGAACAGGTCACCCATGGCCTCGACCCGGCTCAACACGCCGTCCGGGGTGAAGGCGAGGAATTTCTCCGCGCCTCGAGCCGCGCCCTCTTCGACCTCGCTCCATGTGAGCGGGGTCGAGACCGAAGGATGGTCGAGCGCACGCAGGGAATAGGGGGTCACCGTCGTCTTGGCACCGCTGTTCTGGCTCCAGTCGATGAAGACCCGGCCCACCCGCAGCGCCTTCGCCATCTTGGACAGGGCCAGGTCGGGAATCGACTCCTCGAGCTCCTCAGCCAAGTCGTGCGCGTAGGTGCTCGTCTGCTCCCACGGCCAGCGTTTGGCCGCCACGGATCCGTAGAGCTGCATGCCCTTGGATCCACTGGTCTTCGCCATGAGGTCGATGTCGTCTCGGGCGGCACGGTCCCGCAGCAACAGCGCCACCCGACAGCACTCCGAGATGGTGGCGGGGAGACCCGGGTCGAGGTCGAAGACGAGAAGATCGGGCGGCCGGGGCTGGTCCTTCTGTCCTGTCCGCCACATGGGCGTGTGGAACTCCACCGATGCCAGGTTCACCAACCACATCAAGGTGGCCAGGCCGTCCACGACGACGAATTGGGTCGTGTCCCGTTCGGCCGCCGAGGCAGAGGGCTTGCCCCAACGATCGGTGCCCTTGCGCGGCATGGTCACGGTCTTGATCCAATCCGGCGCATGCTTGGGGACGTTCTTCTCGATGAACCCCTTGTGGTCGACACCTTGGGGAAACCGCTTCACCGTCACGGGCCGGTGCGCGAGATGACCGAGCATGGCCGGCGCGATGCGCGCGTAGTAGTCGAGCATGTCGCCTTTGGTGAACCCCGTCGGGAAGAGCGGCTTGTCCAGGTTGGAGAGCTGGAGCTCCCGACCCTCGACACTGACGGTCACCCGGGGGGTCTCAGGACTCACGGCGCACCTCGTGGGGGGACTTGTCGTCGCGCAGGCCCCGCCACGACGGGTGACGGAGACGGCCGTCATTGGTCCACTCGCTGAAGCTCACCTCGCCGACGAGCGTGGGCTTCACCCAGACGGCCACGTTCTCATACCGCCGGGGCACCGGGGTGACGAACGGGCTGCGCTGCGCCTGTCGGGGCTCGAGTCTCCGGGCCAGGTCATCGAGAGTGGACACGCTGAAGCCCGTCCCGACCTGGCCGATGTAGTCCAGTCCTTCGCCGACCACCGTGTTGCCGGCCACGGTTCGGTCGGCTGGGATCCCGAGCAGGAGCGAGCCCAATCGACCTTTCCGGTTCCCGACACCCGGTGTCCAACCCCCCACGATCACCTCCTGGGTCAGAAGGTTCTTGACCTTCGTCCAGCTCGGCGACCTCTTCCCCGGCAGATAGGGCGAGTCGAGGCGCTTGGCGAGAACCCCTTCGAGACCCTGGGTCCGGCTGGCTCGGAGCACATCGGCACCGGGCCCGGCGAACTGTGGGCTCAGCGTCCAGTGCTCGGGCTTGGTGGCAAGGAGTCCAAGGTCTTCGAGTCGTCGGCGGCGATCTTCGTAGGAGAGCCCGAGCAGGGACTCGCCGTCGATGTACAAGACATCGAAGACGACGTAGACGACGGGCTGCTCCGCGGCCAGGGCCGTGGCCTTGTGGGCGTCAGAGGCGTGGATCCGGGGCTGGAGGAGTTGAAACCGGGGATGGCCCGCATCGTCGAACGCCACGATCTCGCCGTCGAGGACGACCCGGCGAGAGCCCAGTTGTTCGCCGAGAGCCCGCAGCTCCGGGAAGGAACGGGTGAGGTCGTTGCCGTTGCGCGACTCGATCCGGATCCGCCCGCCGTCGACGTAGGAGATGGCCCGAATGCCGTCCCACTTGAACTCGTATGCCCAGGCCTCATCGTCCTTGGGTAATTCGCCCAACGTGGCGAGCATGGGCCGGATCTCCCGCGGCAACGGCTCGTACCCCGCGGGGTCGTCGTCCATCTTGTGGATCATCCACGAACGACCCCCCTGCCCACCGCCGCGCCCGGTCTTGTCGGTGGCGAAGAGCACGTATGTCCCCTGGGCCCGCTGGCCATGGAGGACGACCATGACTTCGCGATCGGACCATTTCAATTCCTCGTAGGTGCCGTGGTCCCACACGATCACCTCGCCGCCGCCGTACTCACCGCGTGGGATCTTCCCCGCGAACGAGGCGTACTCCATGGGGTGGTCCTCGGTGTGCACCGCCAGGTGGTTGGTCTTTTTGTCCACGGGGAGACCCTTGGGGAGGGCCCAGGACACGAGAACGCCTTCGCGCTCGAGCCTGAAGTCCCAATGCAACGCCCGGGCGTGGTGCTCCTGGATGACGAAGATCGCCGCCGAGTCCCCACCACCGCCACTCCGCCGCCGCCGCCGGCCGGCACCGACCGGGACCGGCTCGGGTGTGATCGAGGGATCTCGTCGCCGGCGGTAGTCAGCGAGCTCGTCGCCCGCCGGCTTCTTGGATGCGGTCGAACCCTTGGGCTTCGGGGCGGGCCGGGGAGGTGTCACCCACCACGCTCGAGCTGCCATGGGCACGGGACGACGTCAACGATTCGTGACGTCGCAGGTATGGCGGTGCTCCTCAGCAGGGGAGGGCGACGGGCGCTTGCGCTTGGCGCTCGTCGAGGAACGCCCACCATGCCGACGCGGCCGCCGAGGCGGCGTGGCGGACCTCGTCGGAGTCGGCGGCGACGGCGGCCAGGGCGTCGACGATCCACGTCCCGTGGACCTCGTCGACCCCGGAGTGGACATCCCAGAAGCGCGCCCCCTCGTCGGTCACGCCGTAGCGCAGGCGGAGGCCCTCGGCCTTGGACCCTGCGATCTCTGCCGCCTGGACTTCGTAGGCCGCCAGGGAGGCGAGCGCGGCCACCGGTGACTCGTCTGCCACGGCGGTGTACAGGCTCACCAAGACGGCGGTGGCGGGCGACGCATCGGCGGCGGCGGGTGCACCGACGGCGTCGGCGAAACCGTCGAACAACTCGAGGTGGGGTGCAGGCACACCGAGCTCGTCGTCGAGGTTGGCCTGGACGAGACGGCGCGCCGTGGGGTCGTCGATGCGCCCGACGACGCGCTCGAGGACATCGGGAAGGACAGCCTCGAAATGCCGGTACTGCGCGGCGTACGCGGCCAACTCACCGCGTTCGAGCGTTCCCGCTTCCCAACGGCGGTAGAAGGGGTGGGCGAGGAGCCGGCGATCCTGGAGCACCTCGACGAGGACGGCGTCGATCTCTGTTCGGAGCATGCGGGGATCGTACCCGGTCGGATCCGACGAGTCCTCGACAATGACGAAGTCCCGTGGCGCGTCATCCAGAACACCGGTGGGCACCGAAGAGATGCCGACACCCCCGAACACGAGCCGTGGCCCGGGGAAACGCTGATCGATTCCGAGTACTGGACGTTCGCGCCCTGGCGGCGCCGACGTCAGGGTCACCGGAATGGAGGTTCGAGCATGGCCGGAGTCACCAGGCGCACGTTTCTCGGCAGAGGCTCAATGGCGGTTGCCGCCGCGGGCGTCTTGTCGTCGGTCCCGGGTCTTTCCGGTCTGCTCAGCGCCGGGGAGGCCGAAGGTCCCGCTGCGGACGCTTCGATCGCCGGGGCCGATGCCGGTGCGGCAGATCTCTCCGAGCCCCTGGTGGCCCACGTCCGCGATCTCTCCACCGGCGAGATCAGCCTCTTCAACGGCACCCGAGAGGTCATCGTCCGCAACCCCCAACTCGCCAGCCAATTGGCCCGCGCCGCGCGCTGAGCCCCGCCTCCCCCAACACGTCGAACCACGTCACCCCCACGTCACCCACGTCACCCACGTCACCCCCGTCACACCTGTCAATGACCGCAACCCCGCCCCTACGAACAACTGGAGTGAGCCATGTCATCGCACCGTGAAGCGCCCGAGATCTCCAAGGACCCCGTCGCAGACAGCACCGACCTCTACGCCTTCGTGAGCCCCGACGAGCCCGACACGGTGACGATCATCGCCAACTACGTCCCGCTCGAGGGACCTGACGGCGGGCCCAACTTCTACGAGTTCGGCAACGACGTCCTCTACACGATCAGCATCGACAACGACGGCGACGGCGACGCCGACATCGTCTTCGAGTTCAGCTTCGACACCGAGGTCACCATCCCGGGCACGTTCCTCTACAACACCGGGCCCATCCAGTCGCTCACCGACGCCCACTGGAACCGTCGTCAGACCTACTCGGTGACCCGGGTCGACACCGAGCGCGGCTACTCGAGGCGTACCGTCCTCGGGACGGGCCTCGCTTGTCCCCCCTGCAACATCGGGCCGCTGTCGACCCCGGACTACGGCTCGCTGGCGAGCGCGGCCGTGCACAACCTCGCCGATGACGTCATCGTGTTCGCGGGACAGCGGGCCGACGGCTTCTACGTCGACCTCGGGGCCGTCTTCGACCTCGCCATCCTCCGGCCCTTCGAGCAGGACCACGCCACCTTCGGGCTCGAGAAGACCGGGCTCGGCCAGATGGCGGCGGGCATCAACTCACTGAAGGGTGCCAACGTCCACAGCATCGCCATCCAGATCCCCATCACCGAGCTGGCGGCCAACGGCAGCGGCTGGAGGGGGTCGCGTCACATGGCGTCACCCACCTCGGTCATCGGCGTGTGGACCGCCGCCTACCGCCAGAAGGTCCGGGTACGCGACGACTTCGGCGCCCACTTCTGCACCGGGCCCTACGTCCAGGTGTCACGGCTGGGCAATCCCCTCGTGAACGAGGTCCTGATCCCCATGGGCAAGAAGGACTACTGGAACTCCCAGGCGCCCGGGAACGACAGCCAGTTCGCGTCCTTCTACTCGAACCCCCAGCTCTGCCAGCTCCTCCCGATCCTCTACCCCGGTGTCTTCCCGAGCCTGGCCGCCTACAACGCCGGGCCCCCGGCACCGAACCGAGCCGACCTGGTGGCCATCCTCCTCACGGGTATCCCGCCCGGGCTCATCACCGGGTTCCAGAACTTCACGGGGACGACCCAGGCCGACATGCTCCGACTCAACATGGCCATCCCGCCGTCGACGAGCCCGGCCAACACCGGACTGCTCGGCAACGACGTGGCCGGCTTCCCCAACGGCCGCCGGGTCTTCGACGACGT
Source organism: Acidimicrobiales bacterium (assembly GCA_035532735.1). Taxonomy (GTDB): domain Bacteria; phylum Actinomycetota; class Acidimicrobiia; order Acidimicrobiales; family UBA8190; genus Chersky-840. Next base: position 24,052 of record DATKQM010000008.1, read on the forward strand.
GGTCACCATCGAGCTCCAATGTCTGGCCGGTGCCGTGCTGAAGCTCGTGGACCCGAGCTACACCCCCGACGGCGCCGCCGGCGCCATCAACGAGGGCCTGACCACCGACGCCGCGGATGTCACGGCCATGGGCACCGAGGACTACCTCTCCTCGTTCCCCTACCTCGGGATCCCCCACAGCGGGTTCTTGGTCCCGGCGAGTTGACGGTGGGATCGGGCCACGGTCATCACCACGGCGACGGCCCGGGCACCGAACGCCTTCTTGGACCCAGTGGCGAGGCCAGCGTGGTGCTCGACATCGGCCCTCACGCCGGTGCCCTGGTGGTCTACGCCGACCTCGACCTGGCCGGGGCGGAGATCGAGATCCGCCCCGGCGCGGGGACCTGGGCCGGGACCCACACCGCGGTGCGGGAGCGACATGTCGGTGACCGGGTGCTCTACGCCGGGGTCTTCGGGTCGCTCGCGGCGGGCCCCTACGACCTCCGCCTCAAAGGAGCTGTCCCGGGGTCCTTCGATCTGGCCGTCGAGGTCACGTCGGGCGCGGTCACCGAGGCGACGGTCCCGTCACGGGCTGAGCTCTCCGGTGAGCTCGGGGACCCGGCTCTCGGGCGCTCCGGTCGGCTAACGGCGCCGGCCCGGGCACAATAGGAGGACAAACCGGGTCGCAAGCTGGCGCCAGGCCATGGGCAACGGGCGCAGCTGTCTACTCGGACGGAGACAGGGCAACGCCACGGCTGCCCCGAGCCCCCCCAGGAGGGGCCTTGAGCGAGACCTTCGACCCGGACGCGACGCCGGAACCTCCAGAGACACCGGGGGAACCGGAGCAGCGCCCTGCGTCGGACCCGACCGCGCCCCTCACCCCTGATCCGGCAACGGGGTGGTCGCCACCGGGCCCGTCGCAACCGTGGGACGGTGGCGGCCAATGGAGCCCGGGGCAATGGGGTGGGCCCCCTATCTGGTTGCCGCCTCATCAACCGGTCCGGAACCGTCCTCTGCACATCATCGCGGTGGCGGCCCTGGTCGCCATCGTCGCCCTGCTCGGTGTGGCGGTGGGCCGCAAGACCATCCAGAACCAGGTCGGGAACGGGTCGCCTCTGGTCACCTTGGCCCCGTCGGGCGCGGCGGAGACCGGCACCGTGGCCTCGGAGGTGGATCCCGGCGTCGTCGACATCACCACCCGGCTCGGCTTCTCCGGTGGTGAGGCGGCGGGTACCGGCATGGTCCTCAACACCTTCGGTGACGTCCTCACCAACAACCACGTCATCGACGGTGCCACCAGCATCACCGTGACCGACGTCGGGAACGGGGAGACCTACACCGGTGAGGTGGTCGGCACCGACAAGACCCAGGACATCGCCGTGTTGAAGCTCGTCGGCGCCACGGGCCTTCGGACCGTGGCCATCGGGAACTCCTCGAACCTGGAGGTGGGTAACGCCGTGACCGCCGTCGGGAACGCCGGTGGGGTGGGGGGCACACCCAGCGCGGCGGACGGCCACGTCACCGATCTCGACCAGGCCATCACGGCCAGCGACCAGTCCGACAACACCAACGAGCAACTCACCGGGCTGATCGAGACCGATGCCTCGTTGAAGCCTGGCGACTCGGGCGGACCGTTGGTGAATTCGGCGGGCCTCGTCATGGGCATCGACACCGCCGCATCGAGCGGGTTCCAGTTCCAGGCGGGAACCCAGGGATTCGCCATCCCCATCAACCAGGCCATGGCCATCGCCAGACAGATCCTGTCGGGACAGGGATCCGACACCATCCATATCGGGGCCGCGGCGCTCATCGGTGTCCTCGTCGACAACGCCCCGGTCAACGGCGGGGCCCATGTCGTCACGGTCGAGACCGGGACCCCCGCCGACAACGCCGGCCTCGTCCCCGGGGACGTGATCAATTCGCTCGCCGGGCAGGCCGTGACGAGCGCCACGTCACTCACCAACCTGATGGAACGACATCACCCGGGACAGAGGGTCCAACTGGGTTGGGTCGACACCTCGGGCCAACAACAGAGCACCCAGGTACAGCTGGCCCCGGGGCCCGCCACCTGACACAGGTCACACCGGTGCCGAGCACTCCGAAGACGGGCCCGGCCACGCCCCCCAAGACGAGACGGCGGGGCGTGGCCGGTCTCGTCCTCGCTCCCGGTGCCAGCGCAGGGCGCGACCAACCCGCGCTCGTCGCCATCGACGATGCCGTGTCGGTGTCGGGCGTTGCGGTGGAGCGGGTCGACTTCCCCTACCGGTTGGCCGGCCGGCGCGCGCCGGACAAGGCTCCGGTCCTCATCGCCACGGTGGTCGAGGCGGCGCAATCCCTGGCGGAGACACTGCGTGTCGCGCCGCGTCGGATCGCGCTGGGAGGACGGTCGATGGGTGGGCGGATGTGCTCGATGGCTGTCGCCGACGGTCTCGCCGCCGCGGCCCTCGTCCTCGTCAGCTATCCCCTGCACCCACCGGGCCGACTCGACCGACTCCGGACCGAACATTTCCCCGCCCTCGACCTGCCCTGTCTCTTCGTGTCAGGCACCCGCGACACCTTCGGGTCCCGCCAAGAGCTCGAGGCAGCTACGGCCGCGATCCTCGGGCCTGTGACCCATGTCTGGATCGAAGCTGGGGATCACGGACTACGGGGGAAGGACTCCCAGGTGGCAGCGGTCGTCAACGACTGGATCCTCGGTCTGTGAAGGTGTGAAGTGAATTGTGGTCCAACCGGGGCTTCATCGGCCCTCCCGGGACGCCGATGAAACCTCGATGGGTCGAAGCCAGACAGGTCCCGACACGATCCCCGACCGTGGCCAGTTTCCCAATCGTCGTCCCCGGCACGCCCGATGGCGCGCCCGATGGCGCGGCCGATCGCGGTCGCAGATCAGGGGGCTCTTCTCGGTCCTGACCGTCATGGTCGTGGGACCCGTCCTCCTCATGGTCTGGCTGACCGGCGCGGGGAGCGCCGACGCGGCCTTGGCGGCCACGACCACGGTGCGCCCCGGCGACACCTTGAGCGCCATCGCGGCGCGTTACGGCACCACCGTCTCGGCCTTGGCGGCGGCCAACGGGATCACGAATCCGAACCAGATCTACGCCGGTGACACCATCCAGATCCCCGGTCCCCCCGGTCCGCCCGCTCCCCCGGCCGCCGCGGTGGCGCCCGCCAACGCGACGGTCGTGGTGCGCAGAGGCGACACGCTGAGCTCCATCGCGGCGCGCTACCAGACGACGGTCGCCGCGCTGGTCTCGACCAACAAGATCTCCAATCCCAACGTCGTGTTCGCCGGAGCCCGTCTCTCGTTGCCGGGGTCGGCCTTGCCGCCGGGTTGGGGCCCCGGTGGGCCGCTCCCCGCCGCGCTCCTGGCCCACCCCGATCGGTTGGCACTCCGGCCCGCCTTCGTGAGCGCGGCCGACGCGTCGGGGGTGGCGGTGAGCCTTCTCGAAGCCCTGTGCTGGTGGGAGTCGGGATGGCAGCCCGACGCCACCTCGACGTCCGGTGCCATCGGGCTGTGTCAGCTCGAGCCTTCCACCGTGACCTACGCGCAGACGGTCCTCTTGCACAACCCCGGCCTCGACCCCCACGTCGCGACCGACAACATCGCCATGGCGGCCGCCTACCTCCACGACCTGACGGTCCGTGACGGCGGCAATGTCCACACCGCGGTGGCCGGGTACTACCAGGGTCTCAAATCCGTGCAGGCGAGAGGAATGCTGGCGTCGACGTCGAACTACGTCACCGGCATCTTCAACTACGCGGCGATCTTCGCCCGGGCCGGCTGAGGACACCCCGAGCCGCCTCGATCTACTCTCGCTACTCTCGTCGGATGGCAGATCCGGGAGATGTGGCTCCGCTCCCCGCCGAGGGCTTGGCCGCCGCCCTCCGGCCTTTCGGAGAGAGCCGGTTGTTGCCTCGGGCCGCCTATGTCGACGAAGCGGTGTTCGACTGGGAGCAACGCCATTTCTTCCGGGGCGGGTGGACGGCGGTGGGACGAAGTGAGGACGTCTCCCGTGTCGGTGACCAACGGGCCGAGTCGGTCGGAGGCGGCGGGGTCTTGCTCGTCCGGGGCCAGGACCGACGACTCCGGGCCTTCGCCAACACCTGTCGGCACCGGGGACACGAGTTGCTCCCCTGCGGAGAGTCCCGCAACCTCCAGGTCGTCGTGTGCCCCTATCACTCGTGGTCGTATCGGCTCGACGGTTCGTTGCGTCACGCCCCGCGCTTCGACGAGTGGGCCACGTTCGCCCCCGAAGAGAACGGTCTCGTGGAACTGCCCGCCGAGGAACGGCACGGTCTGGTCTTCGTGGCGGCTTCAGGCCCGACCACGAACCTCCTGTCCCTGGACCAACATCTCGCCGGGCTCGACGAGCTCGTCGATGGGTATGAGCCCGAGCGCCTGCGGGTGGCGGCCGAACAGGACTACGTCGTCGAAGCCAATTGGAAGGTCGTGATCGAGAATTACCAGGAGTGCTACCACTGTCCGATGATCCATCCCGAGCTGTGTGCGGTGAGCCCGCCGCGCAGCGGGGAGAACTATCCCGTGCCCGCCACCACCGGCGACACCCCCGCCACCACCGGCGACACCGACACCAGACCCGGTGCCTGGATCGGCGGGTGGATGGCGCTGCGCGAGGGAGCCGAGACGATGTCGCTCAGCGGGAAGAGCGGCGGCACGGTGTTGCGGGGACTCGACGGTCGAGGTCGGCGCGAGGTGATCTATCTCGTGTTGTTCCCGAACGTCTTACTGAGCCTGCACCCCGATTACGTGATGACCCACTTCCTCACACCGCTGCAGCCCGGTCGTACCCGGGTCCGGTGCAGTTGGTCGTTCTCCCCCGAAGACCTCGAGGGGCCCGGGTTCGACGCCGTCTACGCGTCGGACTTCTGGGACATCACCAATCGTCAGGACTTCTCGGCGTGCGAGTCGGTCCAACGGGGCCTCGGCTCCGAGCACTGGGTACCTGGGCAGCTCGGACCAGATGAGGACGGGGTGTATCAGTTCGTGACCATGGTGGCGCGGGCCTACCGGGGCTCGACGGTGATGGCAGGCGGACTTCGAGGCGCCTGAGCGGCGCCCGATCCCTCGTCCTGACCGCGGCGTGCGCCCCGGGGTGCTGCCAGCGGGATCGTCCGGTACCTTCACGCCCGAGGCTCGAGGAGGAGAAACCGATGGCGCACGAGGTGCGGGGCGTGGTGGCACGGTCCAAGGGCCAAGCTGTATCTCTCGAGACCGTCCTCGTCCCCGACCCCGGTCCGGGTGAGGCGGTCGTGGGGGTCCAGGCGTGCGGGGTCTGTCACACCGACCTCCACTACCGCGACGGGGGCATCAACGACGACTTCCCCTTCCTCCTCGGCCACGAGGCCGCCGGCGTGGTGGAGTCGGTCGGCCCCGATGTCACGTCGGTGACCCCGGGCGACTTCGTCATCCTCAATTGGCGGGCGGTGTGCGGGGAGTGCCGGTCGTGTCGGCGGGGCCGGCCCTGGTACTGCTTCTCCACCCACAACGCCACCCAGAAGATGACCCTGGCCGACGGCACCGCCCTCTCCCCCGCGCTCGGCATCGGGGCCTTCGCCGAGAAGACCCTCGTGGCCGCGGGTCAGTGCACCAAGGTCGACTCCCGGGCGCGGCCCGAGGCGGCCGGGTTGCTCGGTTGCGGCGTGATGGCCGGCCTCGGGGCGGCCATGTTCACCGGCGAGGTGGGCCTCGGCGACTCGGTGGCGGTCTTCGGCTGCGGTGGGGTGGGCTGCGCGGCGGTGGCGGGCTCGGTCCTGGCGGGCGCGTCGCAGGTGATCGCCGTGGACCTCGACCCCAAGAAGCTCGAGCTGGCCCGACGGTTCGGCGCCACCCACGGGGTGAACGCGTCCGAGGGGGACCCGGTGGAGAAGGTGCGCGAGCTCACGGGCGGCAACGGAGCCGATGTCTGCATCGAGGCGGTGGGAAACCCCACGGTGATGGAACAGGCCTTCTTCGCCCGGGACCTGGCCGGGACCCTCGTCCAGGTGGGCGTGCCCACCCCCGACATGCGGATCGACCTCCCCATGATCGAGTTCTTCGGGCGGGGTGGACGGCTCAAGCCCAGCTGGTACGGGGACTGCCTGCCGTCGCGCCACTTCCCGATGCTGATCGACCTCTATCTCCAGGGACGGCTCGACCTCGACGGGTTCGTATCCGAGACGATCCCCCTCGAAGGCGTAGAGGATGCCTTCCACCGGATGGAACGTGGCGAGGTGCTGCGGTCGGTCGTCGTGATCGGCCCTTGAGGGTCGTGCGGCGAGGAGCTCCTCGTGGGTGAGCATCGTCTGTCGGTCATCCACACCCCGGGCCACTCGCCGGGCGGGATCTGCCTCTTCCCGACCATCATCGAGTCGATCCGGACGCGACTGCTCGGCCTTCCCGGTTCCACCAGGGTCCACCCCGGCCACGGTGCGGACACCACCATCGGCGCCGAAGCACCCCACCTCGACGAGTGGCTCGCCCGGGGCCACTGAGTACGAGGAGCCAGGGAGTGGGAGATGCAGGCGGGGCCCGGCGGCTCGAAGGTGCGGGGATCTTCAGGGCACCGGGACAGGGCACCACCCATTGGGTGGAGCACATGCGCACCCAGGCACGGCAGCGGTTGCGCCCTGTAGCACCTGTGACTAGGGAGAACTTGCGTCCCGTGGCGGTCAGTTGCGAGGTGTTGCGGAGTGTTTCTAGGGGCATTTCTAGGGCGGCCCTAGAAATGGGCGTCTGCTAAAGCCGACGCACGGTAGGGACTACGCCTCGTCGTCCAGCAACTTCCGCAGTTCGTACTTCAGCCTCCAGAGTCGCCGCTGGACGTCCTGTAGCTCGGAGAGCAGGGCCATCGCCTCTTCCCGATCGAGCGCTGGCGACCGAGGGTTCGCCATAGCGATCGATCGCCTCAGGGATTCCAACTCGGACATCCGGTCCACACCCTGTGAGAGGTGGATCGCAGCGGAGACGGAGAGGATTTAGACCCTGTTACCGACCGGCTCTGAGTCGGATGATTGTGAGTAGGCGGTGAGGTTGCGGGTGGTCACCCCGAGCCCTTCGGGTCCTGCTCCTTGCCGCTCTACTCGTGTTGGAGACGCCGTGAGGATGATCGTGGTACTCGCCGGTCTGGCCTTCGTCCAACCCGTGGAAGAGTGATACCTGTGAACGAGAATCTGGTCGAACTGTCAGAAGATGAGTGCCTCGATCTGCTCGGCGCCCACTCGGTTGGACGGATCGCCGTTGTCCTTGACAGGCAGCCCCTGATCTTTCCGGTCAACTACGTCCTCGACGGACGGACCGTGGCCTTCCGAACCGATCCCGGGACCAAGCTCACCGGGGCAACGCTCGGACGGGTGGCCTTTCAGATCGATTCAAATGACCCGTTGTCCTGGGAGGGGTGGAGCGTGCTCGTAAAGGGCATCGGCACAGACATAACCGATGCTCGTGACGATCGATCCAAGCGCATCTTGTCAAGCTTGCTCGTACCATGGGCAGGAGGAGCGAAGGAGCACTGGGTCGCTATCGCTTCGCCGGTCTTTACGGGGCGACGCATCGTCCACCGACCTGAATGATAGCGGTCACTCGCATGGATGCGCCCTCGATCCCTGCCGAATCTGCCCTTTGTTGCAGGGGACTGTCTGAGGTGCAGGGCAGGGCGTTGAACAGTGTCAGGGGCGAACCTGGCACCGGTTCACGCCGGGCCGTGCTTTGAACAGCGGTCCCGGTCCTGCTCATCGGTCGTCCATCCCTTGACCCATGCTCGGTGCTGGATGATGTCGTTCACGGGGGGCATCAACCTCTCGATGGGACTGGACACGACCAGGGCGCTCCAGCAGCCGTCGAAGTCGCACAGAATCGCACCTCGATGCAAAGTCACGGTCTCACCGTAGGCACATCGGTAGTCATGCCTGTATATGGAGCGTATGGGCTCGTGTTCGCAACGAGGTACAAGGGACCACCCGTGGCAGTCTGGGATGCCACGTCGGCAGGCCCAAGTGCTTCTGTACCGTGGCAGGCGGGTGACTCCGGGGGTCGGTGCACCTCCATGGCACCAGGAGTACCCAAAGGGACTGGCGGGACACGGCGGCATCGCCCCAGACGAGTCGGAATGTGAGAGCCGATGGCGATACCCGTGTCCCGGCCTCCCTGCGTAGTCCTTAGTCAACGTCGTGCGGATCGGCCTCCATCCATTCGATGATGGTGTGCGGAGAGACTCAGGGGATTTAGGCCCTGTTACCTACCGGCTCCGAGTCGGATCATTGAGGTAGGCGGCGAGGTGAGCAGGTGGTCACCGATACCTTTCGGAGTCCTGCGCCTTTCCGCCTCTACGGCTGAGGGGCAATGAACGACACTGAACGTAGGACAGGTGAACAGGGCGGGGCCTACATCGGCGGTCGTTGGGTCAGTGGCGACGAGTTACGGGCACGGGGCCGTCGAGCCACGGACTCTCTCGTTCGTGCGGCTGAAGGTCGGGACCACATAGGGACGTGTCCAGGCTGTGGGGAGAGACGTCCCGGCGCTACTGATGGACCTGGAGGCAGTCAGTTCGTATTGGGTTCTGAGTGTCTGGCTTGTGGGCACGTGGGGGTAGTGGACGACTCGGATAGTTAGACAGTGGCCTTCACTCAGAGTGCCGTGGTGGATGATCGTGCAGACGACAGTCAGCGCGTGGGGGCCTGTCAGGACAGCGGTTCGGCGCTCGGCGGGATGAGCTTGTTCACCTCTGCCTCGTGCTGGCGGTAAGTGATCCAGTGGGTGATCTTCTCGGCGGCGTCAGTCGTAGCGTGGGCGGCGTGCACGGCCTCGGTCATCGCCTTGTGGTGCATAGCGACCTGAGCCAGTTGAGCCGGGCTGAGTGTGGGCATGGGAACCATGCAGCGACCCTACCCTCCTGTCACCCCGACCGATTGGTAGGGCGTGGGGGTCGATAAAGTTCCCGGATTGCGAAGTGAGTTGCAATGACTTCACGACAAGCAGAGTTGGCTATGCCGCCTGATGAAGCTTGGAGGCGGCTACAGGCCGTGTTCCCGACCACCGACGGATTCGATCGCGCTCGAGACCGGCCAGGCCATCTTCGTCCCGGCCGGCGAGGCCCACACCTTCGTCGACATCACCGAGGACTTCGCCGCTTTGGTGGTCTTCGCGCCGCCCGAACGGGGGTAGCCACAGAGCTCCGAAGCGATCGGAGCGCCGTGCAGCAGTCAGTGGTCGAGAACCTGTTGCATGGCGCGCAGTGTCGCCCTAGCCCGACCGAACAACGGTGACTACGCTGCGAGACGGGGGAACCAGCCAAACGACGGCCAGAACGAACAGGACGAACAGGACGAACAGGAGGAGCCCACATGCCCGAGTTCACCTCGTATCCCGCCGGTACCCCGTCATGGGTCGACCACGGCGCCAAGGACATCGCCGCCTCCAACTCCTTCTACAGCAATCTCTTCGGCTGGGAGGCTGAGGACCAAGGCGAAGAGATGGGGCATTACACCATTCTCCGCAAGAGCGGAAAGACCGTGGCCGGCAACATGACCGTCATGATGGAGGGCCAACCCAGTGCGTGGGTGAGCTACATCTCTGTCGACGACGCCGACGCGACGGCCGACCTGGCCAAGAAAGCCGGTGCGGCGGTGTTCGTCGAGCCCATGGACGTTTCAGACATCGGACGGATGGCTGTCTTCGCCGACCCCAGCGGCGCCGCGATCGGCATCTGGCAGCCGAGGACCTTCAAAGGGGCCGAGCTGGCCAACGAGCCGGGTTCGTTCGCCTGGAACGAGCTCAACACCCGTGACGTCGCGGCTGCAAAGGCCTTCTACCCAGAGGTGTTCGGGTGGAACGCCAACGACCTGGACATGGATGGGATGAGCTACACGGAGTGGAGACTCGGGGATTCGCCGGTAGCGGGCATGCTGCCGATGCCCGACATGGTGCCGGCCGAGGTCCCGGACCACTGGCTCGTCTACTTCGCGGTCGATGACACCGACAGCACCGTCTCGAAGGCGAGCAAGGCAGGGGCGGCGACACTGGTCCCCCCGACCGACATCCCGCCCGGGCGCTTCGCAGTGCTCTCCGACCCCGACGGGGCAGCCTTCGCTGTCATCAAGACCAATCCGATGGCGACCTGAGGTCAGGTTCCCTCCGGCGCCGTGCACGCGTACCCGCTCGGCGCGCCGTCGGGGCGTGGACCATGATCAAGGCCATGCGAATCGGACTCCAGATCCCCAACTTCACCCTCGGCGTGCCCGACGACCAGCTCTTCGAAGCGGTCGCCCAGTTGGCGGTGACCGCCGAAGAATCGGGCTTCGAGTCGCTGTGGGTGATGGACCACTTCTACCAACTCCCTGCGCTGGGCGGGCCCACCATGCCCATGCTCGAGTCCTACACACTGCTCGGTGGCCTCGCGGCGCGCACCAGCCGGATCAAGCTGGGCACCATGGTGACCGGCGTCACCTACCGGAACCCCGCCTTGCTGGCCAAGATCGTCACCACCCTCGACATCATCAGCGCCGGGCGGGCCATGCTCGGCATCGGGGCGGCCTGGTACGACGTGGAGCACGAGGGCCTCGGGGTGGACTTCCCTCCCGTGCCCGAGCGGATGGACCGGCTCGAAGAAGCGGTGCAGATCTGCAGGTCGATGTTCCGCGACGACGTCGCAACCTTCGCGGGCAAGTACTACTCGGTCCACGAGGCGAGGAACCTCCCCCGCCCCGTCCAGCCCGGTGGTCCGCCCATCCTGATCGGCGGAGGCGGCGAGAAGCGGACGCTGCGGTTGGTGGCCAAGTACGCCGACTTCTGCAACGTCACCGGGAACCCGGCCGCCATCGCCCACAAGGTGAAGGTGCTCCACGAGCACTGTGAGGCCGTGGGGCGCGACCCGGCGTCGATCACCGTCAGCGTGCTCAGCACCCTCGTCATCACCGACTCGGCCGAGGAGACCAAGCTGACCTGGGAGCTGCTCCATGGCGCGGCCGGTGAGGACGCCGACGGGTTCACGGTGGGACAGGAGGACGAGATCCTGTCCAGGGTGCAAGAGCTCACCGACGCGGGCGTCCAGTACGCCATCTTCAACATGCCGACGTCGGGTGTCGACGCCGTGCGGCGCGCCGGGGGGATGCTCTCGGGTCGGTAGAGCCGACGCAACGAATCGTCGTGACGACCTCGACCTGAAGGCCTCGTCGTCAACCAGCCAAGAAGCGCGTGTAGTCGTCGAGGACGCGCACCATCTCGGGCCCAGGGCCCGAGGGGATACGCAGCACGACCTCGGAACACCCGATGGCCTCGTAGTGGGCCAGCTTGCCCTCGTCGGGCACGGTGCCGAAGGGGACCACCTCGAGGGTCTCGGGGTCGCGCCCCGCGGCCACGAAGGCGCCGCGCAGGGCCTCGAGAGCATCGGTGATGCCGGCCCCGCCGATGGGCATCCACCCATCCGCATACTCGGCGATGGCTCCGAAGAGCACGGGCCCCGCCCCGCCGCCGACAAGGGTCCGGACGCGCGGTTGCTGGACCGGCTTGGGCCACGAGAACGACGGCGCCAGCGACACATAGGCACCATGGAACTCGGCCTCGTCGTCCGACCACAGCGCCTGCATGCACAGGACCTTCTCCCGGGCCACGGCGCGGCGCTGGCCGAAGTCCACACCATGGGCAGCCGCCTCGTCGCGGTTCCATCCGTAGCCCATCCCGAGCACGAACCGTCCGCCCGAGAGCCGGTCGAGCGTGGCGATCTGCTTGGCGAGGACGATGGGGTCGTGCTGGGCGACGAGGGTCACCCCGGTGCCAAGCAGGATCCGGTCGGTGACCGCCGCGGCGGCGGCCAACGACACGAAGGGGTCGAGGCTGCGCTTGTAGTCATCGAGATGGACGCCCTTCACCAATGCCGGCGGCGAGGCGAGGGCCACCGGCAGGTGCGTGTGCTCGGGCAGGTAGAGCGAGTCGTATCCACGCGCTTCGACGGCTCGGGCGAAGTCGTCGACCGGCATCGACCGGTCGGTCAGGAAGGAGGTGACGCCGACACGCACAGAGGGCTCGCCGGGCTACTTGTGGTCGTCGGGCCCGCCCGACCACCACTGTGGCGCGTCGCTGGCGGGAAAGGACTCGTCGCTGGACTCGTCGATCTCCTCGTCACTGCCGTGCTCGCGACCGTGCTCGCCATCGGGCGGAGCCGGCTCGACGGGGTCGTTGCCGGCCGAGTCATCGGAGCTCCCGCGATCCTTGGGAGAGGGGTCGGTCACGTTGTCGACCCTACCGCCCCCCCAGGTCCTTCCACCGGGGACACGACGTCACGTGGTCGTTCACCAGGCCCCCCGCCTGCATCGTGGAGTAACACGTCACGGGGCCCACGAAGCGAAAGCCGCGCCGACGCAGCTCTTTGCTCATGGCCTTCGACGTCGATGTCGACGAAGGGAGCTCACCGAGCTCGGCCCAGGCATTGTGCAGGGTCGAGTCCGAGACGAACGACCACACCAGCTCCCCGAAGCTGGCGCCGGCCCCGTGCATGGCGTCGATGACGCGGGCGTTGGACACCGTGGACTCGATCTTGAGTCGGTTGCGGACGATCGAGGCGTCGGTCATGAGCCGCTCGACGTCGTCCTCGTCGAACCGGGCCACGAGGTCGGGGGCGAACCCGGCGAAGGCTTTGCGATACCCCTCTCGCTTGGCCAGGATCAAGGACCACGACAACCCGGCCTGGGCCCCCTCGAGTGTGAGTCGCTCGAACAAGGTCCGGTCGTCACGCACCGGCACTCCCCACTCGAGGTCGTGGTAGGCCCGCATCTCGGCGCTGCTCATCGCCCAGCGACACCGGCCGTCGACATCGGGGTCGTCGGGGTCGTCGGGGTCGTCGGGGTCGTCGGGGAAGCCGAGGGACATGAACCAGGTCTAGTCCACGACCGGTCAGGGGGGGCTGCGGTTGCCATCGCCCGCCGTCGGTGTTTGGCTGTCGCCCCATGCGCGTCGTCGTCGGGAGTGACCATGCCGGCTTCCACCTCAAGCAGGTGGTGGCCGCCCACCTCCGCGCCAAGGGGTTCGAGGTCGAGGACATCGGCACCTTCTCCGACGACCCCGTGGACTACCCGTGGTACTGCGCCACCGCGGCGCGCGCCGTGGTGGCCGGCACTGCCGATCGGGCCATCGTGTTCGGCGGCAGCGGCCAGGGCGAGAACATCACCGCCAACAAGGTCCGCGGCGCCCGGGCCGCCCTCTGTCACGACGAGACGACGGCACGGTTGGCCCGGCTCCACAACGATGCCAACGTCCTCTCGTTGGGAGCCCGCATCCTGGGCCCCGACCTGGCCCTGGCCATCGTCGACGTCTTCTTCTCCACCGACTTCGAGGGAGGCCGCCATGTGGCCCGGCTCGCCGAGGTGACCGACATCGAGACCGAGGAGCACGACCGCTGAGGCGATGACGCCGGTTCCGGCCTGATGCACCGCGGCGTGCCTGGCTCGCTCCGACCAAGGTGGCGGTGAGATCATCGACCATGCGCGTCCGACGGACATTCGCCTTTCTCGACCTGTCGGGATTCACCGCGCTCACCGAGTCCGAGGGTGACGAGCGCGCCGTGGCGGTGCTCGGTGTCTTCCGTGCGGCGTTACGGGACATCTGCTCTCGCCGCGCCGTCCGCATCGCCAAGTGGCTCGGTGACGGGGCGATGCTCGTGAGCATCGACACCATGCCCCTCGTGGCCGCCACCTTGGAGATGAAAGCCGCCATCGACGTGGCCCCGGAGCCGGTCACCATCAAATGCGGGGTCACGACGGGGACTGTCATCCTGCTCGAAGGGGACGACTACATCGGTCACGCCGTCAACGTGGCGGCCCGGCTCTGCGACCTCGCCGTGGGCCAGGAGGTCCTGGCGGTATCCTCGGTGGTGTCCGAGCTCCCGCCCTGGGCCACGGTCGAGGCCGCCGACCAGATCTCGGTGCGCGGCCTCGAACAACCCATCGACGTGGTCCGGGTCGGCCTGCCCAAAGCCGGGACCGACACCCAGTCCGACCCGGTCTGCCGCATCCCCCTCACCCACGCCACCGCCGTGACCCGACGCCGAGAAGCCAACGGGCGGGAACTGCTCTTCTGCGCCGAGTCCTGTGCCGAGATGTGGGACCAGCGCCGGCGCGGACCCTCGGACATGGAAGCCGGGAGCATCCGCGAGGTCTGGATGCGCTGAGCCCCGGGCTACCGCTTGGCGGGCAACGAGCGAGCGTAGGCGAGGCCGAGCTTCACCCACTTCTCGAGTTGGCGTTTGGTACGGAGATGCTGCGGCGTGACCCGCAGCCAACCAGACATGGCCCGGCCCCGCATCACCGCGATGCTCGCACCCGGCGCCTTGATCAGCGTGTCGGACTCCGCCGGGTCGACGCGGACGAGGATCCCACCCTGGCCACTCGCAGCGATCACCAGGTTGCCGTGGAGAAGGAAGGCGAGCCCACCGAACATCTTCTTCTGGTCGACGGCGCGCTCAACCGCAACCAATTCACCGATGCGGTCGGCGAGGTCCTCGTCGTAGGCCACGACAGAGATCGTACGGCATGGCGCGCAATTCGGAGTTCCTCCGGACGTGCCCTACCGGTTGGTGCCGGGATGACCCGTCAAGTCGGTGGCCTTGGTCATCCTCGGTCCGGTCGGCCGGTTCCCGGGCCGTGGCGTCACGTCGACGTCGACCGCCCGGGCGCGCAAGGCCCCCACCGTGCACTGCTCCTTGGGGCGGTGCGCGAAGGGGTCGAACCGGTAGTGCCGCATGGCGTTTTTGTGGGTGAACTTCTCGATGTCGGCGTCGGGGACCCCGTCGAGCGACTTCATGAGCATCTCGGGCGACTGGGGCCAGGTCGAGTCGGAGTGGGGGTAATCCGACTCCCAGCACATGGAATCGATGCCCACACGATGGCGCAGTTCCATGCCGGCGGGGTCGTCGATGAAACAGGTGACGATGTGCTGCGCGAAGACCTGGCTGGGCAGCTTGGTGCCGAAGTCCTGCCCCGTCCAACCGTGGTGGCGCGTGTAGATCCAGTCCATCCGGTCGAGGAAATACGGGATCCACCCGATCCCGCCCTCCGACAACGCGACGCGCAGGTCGGGGAACTTTCGCAGCACCGGCGACCACAGCAGGTCCGCGGCGCACTGGACGATGTTCACGGGCTGGAGTCCGATGAGGACGTCGATGGGAGCGTCGGGTGCGGTGACCACCAGTGACGACGACGAGCCGATGTGCAGGCAGACGATGGTGCCTTCGTCGCTGCAGGCCGCCCAGAAAGGGTCCCAATGGTCGCTGTGGAAGCTGGGCAGCTTGAGCTTGGAGGGGTTCTCCGAGAACGACACGGCGTGACATCCCTTGGCCGCCACCCGACGCACCTCGTCGGCCATGGCCGCCGGGTCCCAGATGGGAGGGAGCGACAGGGGGATGAACCGGCCCGGGTAGGTGCCGCACCACTGGTCGATGTGCCAGTCGTTGTAGGCCCGGAGCACGGCCAGGCCGAGCTCGGGGTCCGACGCCTTGGCGAAGAGCTGGCCACACAGCTGGGGGAACGAGGGAAAGCACATCGAGGCGATGACACCGTTGGCGTCCATGTCCCGCACCCGGTCGTGGATGTCGTAGCAACCCGACCGGATCTCGGCGAAGGACGTGGGCTCGATGCCGTACTCCTCGACAGGGCGACCGGCCACGGCGTTGAGGCCGATGTTGGTGGCCTCCTTCCCGTCGAACCGCCAGATCTCGGTGCCGTCGTCGCGCACGTCGACGCGCGGGGCCAGGTCGGCGAATCGCGCCGGCACCCGTCCCTCGAACATGTCCGGAGGCTCGACGACGTGGTCGTCCACGCTGACGAGCACCAGGTCCTCGAGCTGCATAGGCCCTCCCGTCCCTGTCGGTGACGCCGAGCCCGGCGTCGGCCCGGCCCGCCGTTCCCTGACACGCGTGTCGGAGATCACACTATCGTCGGCGCCGTGACGCCACAGGTTCGGGGGGGAGCAGGCGCGCGGGACACGCCGGGCCCGTCCACCATGGCGCTCGAGGGGCTTCGCATCCTCGACTTCACCCGACTGGGCTTCGGGGCCCAGGCCACCTTGATCTGCGGGTGTCTCGGAGCCGAGGTCATCCGGGTGGAGAGCACCCGCTTTCCCGACGCCATCCGGGTCATGCCGCCCTTCGTCCCCGAGCCCGGCGAACGGGGCGAGGCCTTCGGTGCCGCCACCCTCGCCAACGCCACCGGCGCGCCGAGCCCCAACCGGGGCGGGATCTTCTACAAGTACAACACCGGGGGAAAGAAGAGCATCACCGTCAACGCCCGCCATCCCAAGGGCCTGGCGCTTTTGAAAGACCTCGTGGCTCGGTCCGACGTCGTCACCGAGAGCTTCGCAGCGGGCACCCTCGACCGATGGGGCCTCTCCTACGACGTCATGCGCCAGATCAAGCCCGACCTCATCTACGTCTCGATGTGCGGCTTCGGCCACGAAGGCCCCGACGCCGCCAACGTGACCATGGGCCCGACAGCGCAGGCCCTGACCGGCAGCACCTTCATGGTGGGCCTTCCGGACCGACCCCCGGCGGGGTGGTCGTTCTCCTATCTCGACCACGTGGGCGGCTATCTCGGCGCCATCGCCATCCTGGCCGGATCCATCCACCGGCGTCGCACCGGTGAGGGACAGCACATCGACGTCTCCCAGCTCGAGCCGGCCACGGCCCTGTCGGGAGCACTGCTGCTCGACGCGGCGCTCAACAACCGGCCCAGCCGCCGCCCGGGATTCCCGACCGGCAACCGGCGGGCCCATCCTCCGAGCGCGCCGTCGGGCGCGTACCGCGCCGCGGGTGACGACAAATGGGTCGTCGTCTCCTGTCGCACCGACGAGCACTGGGAGGCACTGGTCGGGGCCATGGGTCGACCGCCGTGGGCGCACGACCCCCGGTTCGCCACCATGGCGGGGCGCGTCGAGCACGTCGACGACCTCGACGCCCATGTCGGGTCCTGGACAGCAGAGCGCGACCGCTACGAGGTCATGGAACTCCTCCAGCGCGCCGGGGTCCCGGCCGGTGCGGTCCAAGACGCAGCCGACCGCCTCGAGCGCGACCCCCAACTGGCGGCGCGCGGGCACTACACCATGTTGGGCAACGCTGAGGTGGAACCGCTCCCCCTCGAGGGCGTCCCCTTCCGGATGTCGGTCACGCCACCACACACCGGGGGGGTCCTGCATCGTGGACCGCCCTGTCTCGGCGAGGACAACGAGTCCGTGCTCTGCGAGATGCTCGGGATGAGCACTGCGGATGTCGCCGCCCTGGCCGCCGACGGGGCCCTGTCGTGACCGCACCGCTCGAGGGGGTGCGCGTCCTCGAGCTCACCGACGAGTCCGCCGAGTACTGCGGGAGGGTGCTGGCGGGGCTGGGCGCCGACGTGGTGAAGGTGGAGCCTGCCGCGGGGGCGCCTTCGCGCACCATCGGGCCCTTCCTCGACGACGAGCCCGGTCCCGACCGCAGCCTCGCCTTCTGGGCCGACAACGTGGGGAAGCGCTCCGTGGTGATCGACGATGACACCGGGCTCCTGGCGCTGTGTGACCGCGCTGATGTCCTCGTCCACACGTTGCGACCCCCCGAGGCACAAGCCCGGGGCCTCGGCGTGGCCTCCCTGCACGAGCGCGCCCCGGGCCTGGTGGTGTGCGCGGTCACTCCCTTCGGATCCGACGGGCCCTGGGCCGACTACCTCGCCGACGACCTCGTGCTGATGGCGCTGGGCGGATCGATGGCGGCCTGTGGGTACGGGCCCGGTGCCGACGGTGTCTACGACACTCCCCCGCTCGCCAGCCTCGGCGACCAGGCCTGGCGCACGGCGTCGACCTACGCGGCCATCGCAGTGATGGGCGCATTGGCGTGGCGCTCGGAGTCGGGTTCGGGACAATTCATCGACGTCTCCGCCCACGAGTGCTCGGCCTCGATGACCGAATGGCACCTCATGACCTACCTCTGCTCAGGGGGTGTGCACCGGCGTGGGCCCCACCCCACCCTCACCGGGTCAGACGGAAAACAGGTGGCCGCGCTCAACCCCGACTTCCTCGGCCCCCATGTCTTCGCCGGGATGCTCGAGATGCTCGAAGCCCAAGGCGTGGCCGGGCCGTTGTCCGACCCCGCCTTCGCCGACCCCGTCCACCGCGCCGGGAACTACCGCGAGGTGTGGCGCGCCCTCAAGCGACTGGCCGAGAAGAACGACGGCGAGACCCTCTACCGACTGGGCCAGGAGGCGGGCCTGCCCTGGGGCGTGATCCGCTCCCCCGACGAGGTTCTCGACGACCGGCATCTCCGGGCCCGAGGCCACTTCGTCGAGCTCGAGCATCCCGAGCTCGACCGCACCGTCACCTACCCCGGGGCGCCGTTCCTGGCCCATGGGTCGCCCTGGGTGATGCAACGCCGCCCACCGCTGCTCGGCGAGCACACCGAGGAGGTTCTCGTCGACTGGTCGGCGCGGTGACCGCCGTGGGGCGTGCCGCCTGTGTGGTCGGGGTGGGTGAGACCCGCTACGCCAAGTGGGGCGGGATCACCGACGCCAGCGAGTACCGGTTGGCCGTCGAGGCCGTACTCGCGGCGATCGCCGATGCCGGCATGAGCCCCGACGACGTCGACGGCCTGGCCTCGTTCGCCGAGGACCGCAACGAAGCGACCTTCATGGCCGCCGATCTGGGACTGCCCGAACTGCGCTACGCCAGTCTGTCCTGGCTACCGGGCGGCGGCGGGGCTTGCGCCGCAGTCGCCAACGCGGCCATGGCGGTGGAGACCGGCGCGGCGGAAGCCGTCGTCGTGTACCGGTCGTTGTGCCAGGGCCAGTTCCGTCGCTTCGGCCAGGGACCGGGCAACATGCCCGCCCGTGTCGGCCCGCCGCGCCTACCCCACCTGCGCCGGGCCACCAGTCTCTTGGAGGCGCACGTCGCCTTCACCATGCCCTTCGGCATGTTCAGCCCACCCATCGCCTACGCCATGGTGTTGCAGCGGCACATGCACCGTTTCGGCACCACCGCCGAACAGATGGGACACGTGGCCGTCACGACACGGGCCCACGCGGCGAGAAACCCACGCGCCGTGATGGGAGACCGTCCCATGACCATGGACGACTACCTGGCGTCGCGCCTGGTGTCGGAGCCCTTCCGCCTCTTCGACTGCTGTCTCGAGAACGACGGCGCCTGCGCGGTGCTTGTCACCACGGCCGAACGCGCCGCCGACAGCGCCAAGAGACCCGTGTCGGTCCTGGGCGCGGCCCAGGGCGCCCCGGCGGGCTTCGGCTACGGGCAGTACGCCAACGTCGGCATGCCCGACGACGACTACACCAGCACCGGGGCCCGGGGGGTGGCGACCCGGATGTGGGCCCGGGCCGGGGTGGGGCCTGCCGACATCGACGTGGCCCAGATCTACGACCATTTCACCGGGCTGGTACTTCTGAGCCTGGAGGACTTCGGGTTCTGCGGGCAAGGTGAGGGTGGTCCCTTCGCGGCGTCGGGCGCGCTGGCGTGGCCCGACGGGGCCCTTCCCACCAACACCCATGGCGGCAGCTTGTCCGAGGCCTATATCCACGGCCTCAACCACGTCGTCGAAGGAGTCCGCCAGCTCCGGGGCGAGTCCACCTGTCAGGTCGACGGAGCCGAGACCTGCCTCGTCACGAGCGCAGCGGGCGTGCCCAGCAGTGCGCTGGTGTTGGGACGGCGATGACCGAGCGTTGGTTCCCCGACGAGATGCCGATGCCCGCCGCCAACGCCGAGACCGTCGGATGGTGGGAAGCGGCCGCCGGTCACCGCCTCGTGGTGCAGCGTTGCACCGCGTGTGGCACCACGCGCCATCCCCCGGGGCCGGTGTGCCCTCGCTGTCGGAGCACGGCCTCGGAATGGTTCGAGCTGGCGGGCACCGGGACGGTATTCACCTTCACCGTCGTGCGCCAGGCCTTCGTCGCGTCCCTGGCTGACAAACTCCCCTACGTCGTGATCGTGGTGGAGCTCGACGGCTCGCAGGGGGCTCGCATCGTGTCGAACTTGGTCGAGGTGGAACCCGAGGAGGTCACCGTGGGCATGGCCGTCGAGGTGGCGTGGGAGGACATGGGACCGGAGCTCGCCGTCCCACGCTTTCGCCCCGCCGTGCACCGAGGGGAGCGCCCGTGAACCTCCCACGCGGTCGTCGAGCCGTCATCGCCGGGGTGGCGACGTCTGACTACCCCCATCTCCCGCATCTCTCCGAGCACGCCGTCCACGGCCAGGCCGCCGATCGGGCCCTGGCCGACGCCGGGTTGACCTTCGCCGACGTCGACGGCTTCGCCACCACGGGCTTCTTCCCCATGTACGCCACCGGGGTGGCCGAGTACCTGGGGCTCCATCCCATCTACTTCGACGAGACCAACTCGGGGGGATCGTCGTTCGAGGTCCTCGTGGAGCACGCCGCCTACGCCGTGGAGTCCGGGGCGGTCGACGTGGTGCTCGTCACCTACGGCAGCGTCCAGCTCTCCCAGATGGGGCGACGACTCGGCACCGGGGGCACCGGGGGCGGTGGACTGGCCCCGGGGCCCGCCATCTACGACGCCCTGTGGGGCAACACCTTGGTGGGCAACTACGCCATGGCGGCGCGCCGGCACATGCACGAGTTCGGCACCACCCCCGAGCAGCTGGCCGCGGTGGCGGTGTCGATGCGCAACCACGCGGCGACCAACCCCCAGGCGCAACAGCGCGAGCCGATCACCGTCGACGACGTGGTCTCGTCGCGACTGGTGGCCGACCCGCTGCACAAGCTCGACTGCTGCGTGATCTCCGACGGCGGCGGGGCGTGTGTGGTAACCACCGAGGAGCGCGCTGCGGATCTGCCCGGCGAGCCCATCTACATCCTCGGTGCGGCGCATGCCACCACGCATCACCTGAACCTGTCCGCCATGCCCAGCCTCACGATCACCCCGGCCGCACAATGTGGGCCCGTCGCCTTCGCCCGGGCGGGGATCACCCCTGCAGATGTCGATGTGGCCCAGCTCTACGACTCGTTCACCATCACGGTGGTCCTCACCCTCGAGGACCTGGGGTTCTGTGCCAAGGGCGACGGCGGGGCCTTCGTCGAGGACGGCGGGCTCGAGGTGGGCGGTCGGCTCCCCACCAACACCGACGGGGGCGGCCTCTCGGCCTGTCACCCCGGGATGCGGGGCATGTTCCTCATCGTGGAAGCGGTACGACAACTGCGCGGTCAGGGCGGCGCCACCCAGGTCCCCGGGGCGCGCATCGCCGTGGCCCACGGCACCGGCGGAATGTTGTCGACCGGCGCCACCCTGGTGCTCGGACGGGAGGCACCATGACCGATCGCACCCCCCAGGCCACCGACGAGCGGCCGCCCAAACCCCGCCCGGCACCGACGCCCGACGCCGACTCTGCGCCCTACTGGGCCGCGGCGCATGACGGGCGGCTCCTGGTCCAGCAGTGCACGACCTGCGGTGCCCGGCAGCTGTACCCGCGCGACCGCTGTCTCGTGTGCCGTGGTGCCGTCGTTTGGATCGAGGCGAGCGGGCGGGGCACCGTCTACAGCTTCACGGTGATCCGCCAGAACTACTCCCGTCCCTTCCGGGACTGGATCCCCTACGTCGTGGCCCTCGTCGATCTCGAAGAAGGCCCCCGGGTCATGACCAACATCGTGGGATGCGAGCCCGACGCCGTGCGCATCGGGATGGCGGTCGAGGCGCATTTCGAGGCGGTGTCCGACGAGGCGGCGGTCGCGCTCTTCTCGCCGGTCGCCGGAGCCGGCCCCGGGGGCCACTGAGAGCCCGGCGCCACATTTAGACGGCGGCTTGCCCACCAGGGCGGTCCATGGGATCGTTCCGGAGGGGCCTCTGTCGTGAAAGGCCACACGGGGGTGTGCGCCACGCCACCCAGGAGAGGAGTCACGATGTCGGACAAGCCCAGCTACCTCGGACTGCTCAACGCCATCGCGGTCAACGAGGCCCGCGCCCATCAGTACCTCCAGGTATGGATCGACAAGACGACCGACCCCGATGTGAAGGCGGTGCTGCAGACCGTGTCGTGGCGCGAGGGCGAGCACGGCATGAGCTTCGCCAAGCGAGTCAACGAGCTCGGCTACGGGCTACGCGACCGCGACGACCTCAACCTCGCCGATCGCCTCGAGGTGGCGGGATCGGACCGCAGTGACCTCGAGAAGATGGAGTACTTCGGCCAGGACCGCCTCGACGAGGTGCTCGGCGCGTTCGACACCATCTTCTCGGATCACACCATCGACATCCAGACCGGCGAGCTCCTCGGGCGCTACGTCGCCGAGGAATTCGACACGGCCCGGCTCCTGCGCTGTTGCTACGAACAGCTCAAGGCTCGCCAGGGCGACAGCCCGAACGCCACGACGGCACCCTCGGGCGCGACGGGCTCATCGAGCGAGTTGGCCGCCCTCAACGACAAGGTCGACGCGCTGTGCCGTGCCGTGGAGGAGCTCCGCCAGATCGTGTGCGCGCAGAGCATGCCCACCAAGGCTTCCTGAACACAGCTCCCGTGACCCTCGGCGAGACGGCCCCCGACGGGGGCGCGACGGGAGTCGCCGTCGCTGTTCGAGTGGGGCTCTTCACCGACACCGATCCCCCCCGACTCCTCGGGAGTCGGTGCCAGGCCTGTGGACGGCATCACTTCCCGCGCCACGACACGTGCCCCTACTGCGCCGCCGACGGGGCTCTCCCCGTGGAGCTGTCAGACACCGGGGTCTTGTGGAGCTGGACCGCCGTCACCATCGCACCGCCGGGGTATGGCGGAGACCTCCCGTACGGGTTCGGCGTGGTCGAGCTCCCCGAAGCCCTGCGCGTGGTGACCCGGTTGACCGAAACCGACCCGTCGCGCCTGTCCGCGGGCCAGTCCATGGCCATGGTGGTGGTGCCCGTAGGCGTCGACGACGAGGGCCATCGGGTCATGACCTACGCCTTCTCGGCGCGAGACCCCCGGTGACCGACGTCGACGTCGCGATCGCAGGTGTCGGGATCCACCCCTTCGGCCGCTTCGCGGACCGGACCATCACCGACATGGGGGTCACCGCGGTCCGGGGCGCGTTGGGCCAGGCGGGTGTGGGCCCGGGCGGATTCCAGGCCGCCTTCTGCGCCACCGCCTACGGCGGCGTGGCATCGGGGCACAGGGTGCTGGCGCGCCTCGGCATGACCGGGATGCCCATCGTCGACGTGGAAGCGGGCTGTGCCAGTGGCGGGGCGGCCCTCATGTTGGGCGCCGGTGCCATCCGGGCCGGGGCCTATGACACGGTGCTCGTGTTCGGTGTGGAGAAGATGCCCAAGGGCATGATCCGGTCGTCGTTCTTCGAGCCGTGGCAGGAGGTGTCGGGGCTCGGCGCCACGCCCGCCTACTTCGCCCTCCGGGCCCAACGCCTCATGCAGGACTCGGGGGTCACCAAGGACCATCTGGCCGCGGTGGTGGTGAAGAACCGCCGCCACGGGGTCCACAACCCCGACGCCATGTTCAGGTCCGAGGTCGACGCCGCCGCGGTGCTGACGTCGCGTCTGGTGTGCGACCCGCTTCACCTCTGGATGCTCTGCACTCCCAACGAAGGAGCCGCCGCCATGGTGTTGACCCGCGCCAAGGCGAGGGCTGGTGCGGGCTCGCCGGCACGGGTCCGCCTCGGCGCCGCGGTGCTGCGTTCGCACCTGCCGGGATCGGTCCTCGACGAATCGACACCCATGTCAGGGCTCGTCGACGAATCGGTCCCCGCCCCGAGCACGCTGGCCGCCACCGCCGCCTACGAAGAGGCCGGGATCGGCCCTGAGGACCTCGACGTCGTGGAGTGTCAGGACACCGATGCGGCGCGCGAGCTGCTCTCGTACGAAGAGCTCGGGCTGTGCCCGCCCGGCGGGGCGGCTCAGTTGTGCGACGAAGGTGCCACTGCGCTCGGAGGACGCATCCCCGTCAACACCAGTGGAGGGCTGCTGTCCAAAGGTGAGCCGCTCGGCGCCTCTGCGCTCGGACAGGTGGTCTCCCTCGTCCACCAGCTGCGTGGCGAGGCCGGACACAATCAGGTCGAGGGAGCGCGCCTGGCGCTCGGCCACACCGTGGGGCGCGGTGCCAACGCCAGTGTCGTCGTCCTCACCCGCTGACGAGAAGATCGAAGGGGACCCATGTCCAACCCGCCGAGCACGACAGCACCGGTCCTCGTCGGTGTCCTCTACGACTTCCCCCAGGCCGACGAGGGAGCGTTGTTCGAAGAAGCGGTCCGGATCGGCATCGACGAGGTGGCCGCCACGGGGCGCCTCGACCGGCCGTTCGAGTTGTTGGCCCGCCACGCCCATGGGCTCCCGGGAGGCACCGCGTTCGACGTGGAGAAGTCGTTCACCGAG
This sequence comes from Acidimicrobiales bacterium, assembly GCA_035532735.1. Classification (GTDB taxonomy): domain Bacteria; phylum Actinomycetota; class Acidimicrobiia; order Acidimicrobiales; family UBA8190; genus Chersky-840. The sequence goes on from DATKQM010000008.1 coordinate 48,340, forward strand.
CTCGTGGAGGCGGGTGCGCTGGTCATTCTCGGTCCCACCATCAGCGACAACGGGCTCATCGTGGGACCTCTGGCCGACGCGGCGGGGGTGCCGTGCATCAACTACACCGGTGGCGAGCGGACGCGCGGGAAGTTCATGTTCCACTACCAGGTCGGCTCCCTCGAAGAAGAGCCCGCCGTGCTGGCGGCATATCTGGCGCGCCAGGGACGCACCAGCGTGGCGGTCGCCCATGACCACTCCCCCGTGGGCCGGCGCTACGCAGAGTTCTTCTCCGAGGCCTGCGGGGCACTCGACATCGACATCACCGCCGTAGCGGCGGTCCCGCCCCTGGCGGAGGACGTCTCGCCCATCGTGGCGCGCCTGCGGGCCGGCAGCCCTGAAGGCCTCGTCTACCTCGGCCTGGGTGTGGCGGCGCGCGCCGTGGCGGTGGCGCTCGAGTCCGAGAAGTGGGACGTGCCGGTGGTGGCCAACTCCGCCCTCATGTTCGCCTACGGCCGGCGTGACTGGCGGGCGGGTTGGGACGGCTGGGTGTACGTCGACACCGTGTCCAACGACAACACCAGGCGCGCCGCGCTGCGAGAGCGTTCCCCACGCAGCTCGGCCGGCCCCATCGGCGTCGCCGCCTACGACATGGGCCGGCTCGTGGCCGAGGCCGTGGCCCGGGCCGCCCACCTCACCCGGGACGGGATCAGAGACGGCCTCGAACGCGTCAAGCAGCTCCCGGCCACGAGCGGCATGGACGGCACCACCATGGGCTTCGGGCACTACGACCATGGTGCGCTGAAGGGCCGTTACCTGGTGCTGCGTCAGTGGCTCGACGGCAAGACCGTCCAGGTGGTCGAGCACTAGCGTCGAGACGGGCGCGACCCGCCTCCCGCTCGCAGCGAACTGCGGTCACGGCATGGCGGGGACCTCGCCGAGACGCTGGATATAGATGGCGATGCGGGCGACCTGTTGCTCGTCGTCGAGGTCGAAGACGAGCACCTCGGGTGTCTCGAGCGGAGAGCCTCCGATGTCGACGACCTCGGTGAGCTCGACGACCACGGTGTGGCCCGCACTCAGGACCCGGTCGATCCGCATGGAGTAGCCCGGAAGCGCGGGCATCAGATCGGCGAGGAATGCCACGTAGGGGTCTCTCGGTGTGTAGGTGTCACCGAAGGGGCCCACACGAACGACGTCCTCGGCCAGACACGACGCCATCGCCTCCCAGTCATGGGCCACCAATCGGTCGAGGTACCGTCTCACGACCGCAGTGCCGTCGGTGTCACCGGCGTCGTTCACCATGTCGCCTCCTGTCAAAGGACGTCACTCAATGGAACGTCACGAACATGTGCTTCACCCCGGCGTGCTTGTTGGTGCGGAACCTCTCGATGGGTGCGTCGAGCGAGAGCCGTTGGAAGCGGGCTTGGAGCTCCTCGAGCATGATGCGGATCTCGAGGCGGGCCAGATTGGCCCCCAGGCAGAAATGACTGCGGTGGCCGAAGGCCAGATGGGGGTTCGGGGTGCGGCGGATGTCGAAGGTGAAGGGGTCATCGAACACCTCCTCGTCGCGGTTGGCCGACGCCCACCACAACGTGACCTTGTCCCCCGCTTTGATCTTCTCCCCCGCCACCTCCACGTCGCGCGTGGCCGTGCGCCGGTTGTAGAGGGTCGGGCTCGACCAACGCAAGATCTCCTCCACTGCACTGGGCCACACCGACGGGTCACGACGCAGTAAGTCCCATTGACCCGGATTGTCGATGAGCGCTGCCATCCCGAGCGCGATGGCGTTGCGCGTGGTCTCGCTTCCCGCCGCGATCAGGAGGTTGAAGAACATGAGCAGCTCGAGCTCCGAGAGCGGCCCCAGGTCGCCGTCGTCGTCCTCGACGGTGGCCCGAGCCACGGTGGCGACGATGTCGTCACCTCCCTCGGCTCGCTTGGCATCGATCAGAGCGGTGCCGTATGCGGCCATGGCCGCGGCGGCCTGCTCCGATCCGGCACTACGGGCCCCGAGCTCGCGGTCGTCATAGGTGAGCGTGGCGTTGGTCCAAGCCATAAGGTCGTGCCGGTCCCCGTCGGGGATGCCCATCAGCATGGCGATGGCCTGCAACGGAAGCTCGACCGCCACCTCGACCAGGAAGTCACACCCACCGCGTGTCGCCACGGCGTCGAGGATGGCCGCGGTGCGGGCCCGGAGCTCGCCCTCCAAGCGCGCCAGGGCGCGCGGTGTGAGCGCCGGGGTGACCAAACGGCGGATCCGATGGTGACGGGGGTCGTCCATCATGTTGAGCAGGACCCCGGCGGCGAATCCGTAGGGCAGGTCCTCGATGAGCGTGCCCCCTCCCGGTGCCCCCGGGGCGCGCGACGAGGAGAACGCCTCGGCGTCGGCCCCAATGGCCTGCGCCTCGGCGTGACGGCTCACGACCCAGAAGCCCGTCCCGTCCGGAGTGTGACTGGTGGGCTCGTGCCACCAGACGGGCGCCTCGTGGCGCAACCGTGTGAACGCGTCGTGAGGGAAGCCGGCCGCGAAGTACGCCAGGTCGGTCAGGTCGATGTCGTCGAGACCCACGCATCGGCTCCCTTCGAGCTGCGTCGCGATATTCGACCACACCCACCTCCGTCGGACGGGCACGCCGAGCCCATGGCCGGTGTCACGACCGGATCACGAGCCGAAGCCCGGCTCCACCACGTCTCGATGAAAGAGGTCCCCGTGGCGCGCGTGCGGCGAGGCGCGGATCGGCCCGTCGGTGACGGGCATAGGCCCGACCGATCCCGTCGTAGATGGGGGTCTCCGTTGCCACCACGCTCGCCACCTCCCCCCCTCGGGCTAGTTCGGCCCGGTGCGTGACCGCCCAAGACTAGGAACATGTTTCAGTTCCTGCCCGGGAGGGGGTCGGAACAGGGGTGCCGACCCCCTATAAGAACGGGACGATCAACTTCAACAGCGACGTTGTGGCCACCGGCGGTTGCGTCGTGGTCGGAGCTTCAGTGGTGGTCACCGGTGGTTGCGTGGTGGGTGGAGCTTCAGTGGTGGTCACCGGCGGTTGCGTGGTGGGTGGAGGGCGCCGTGCCCGAGTGGTCGTGGTGGTCGGCCGCGGCGCCCCGGTGGTCGTGGGAGCCTGCGTTGTCGGGGTCGCCTTCACCGTCGTGGTGGTGGCGGGCTTCGTGGTGGTGGCGGCCTTCGTGGTGGTGCTCGTGGGCTTTGCAGTCGTGGTGGCCTGGGTGGCGGCCGCCTTCGATGACCGCCTCGCCGATCCACGGGCGTTTGCCTTGCGGCGGGTCGAGGCGGCCAGCGCCGGAGGCGACGAGGTCGGTGCCGTTGACGAGCCCGGCACCTGGCCAGGGGCGGTGCCCCCTGTCGATGGGGGCTCCGAGCCGAGTCCATGGGGAGCTGTGGTGGTGTCATGCCCCGACACCGACCCCAGTGTGGTCGTCGTCTGGGCGCTCGTAGCCACACCTGCGATCGACGCCACCGCCACCGTCACGCCGAGGACCACGACGACCACCAGGGCCGAGCGCAGCCTGGTGGCGCCGGCACTCAGAAGAAACGCGGGGCGAGCGCGGACCGGCTCACCTGCATACCGGCGACCCGCGTCGGAGAGTCGTCGGAGCGAGGACTCCTTCGTCACCCGCGGCGTGGCCCGCAGTGGATGGTCGACAGGCGCAAAGGCACCCAGCATGGCGATCGTCTCGTTGGCCAGGTCCTGGCTGGACACGAGGATCCGGACCGGCCAGCCGTTGACGATCACGTCCAATGCCGTCCCGGGATGCCCGTCTGGCGTCTTTCCTGCTCCCCGCACGACTTGGAGCCCACCGATGACAGCCCAGGGCCACACACGTTCGACGCTCGGCTCCTCGGCGTCGGTGAGCGTCCAACCGGTGGGTTCGACCCAGAGGTCGAATGCGGCGAGACTCCCGCCCGCATTGCCCCATCCACTTTCGACCACCCAAACGTTCGCCAGTTTCACGCTACGTGCAATTCTCGTACCGTCACCGCGCCATCGCCCTCCACGGTCTCCGATGCTAAGAGTCGAACGCGGATCATGGAAATCCAACCACGACCCGTCATCGACACCTCACGCATCGTCAAATGCGTTCTAGCAGAAGGCCCCCCGATCGGCGGGGATGCTGCGCGTAGGGGCGTCCTATGACGCCAAAACCTCGGGTCCCACGAGCAAATGACGGCTGACATCACCGACGAGGTCGGTCGTGAAGTGTCGTTCGGTAAATCGCCACACACCGTCGCGACACACGAACACATCGCGGTAGCGACCGGCCACGATGGGCTGCATCGCCATGTCGGGCAACGCTTGGAAGACCGTCACGTACGAGCGCGACTCGGCGGTCCCGGCGTCTGCGTCGACATCGATGCGGATATTGGTCGTCACGTGCTTGGTGCGCGGCGTGCCGTCCTCGTACACGCGGACCATGGCGCGGAAGATCTTCTCGACCGCTTCCTGACCCCCCACGACGGCGTCGCCTTCGCCCCCGAACACCCCTTCGGAAAAGAGCTCTCCTAGCCCGCCGAAGTCTCCGGCGTCCACCAGCTCGGCGTACCTGGCGATCAGGTTCTCGATGGACCGGTCGCTGCGCTCGTGCTGGGGGGTCGGTGCCGCCACGGCCGTGACCGTAGCCCTCTTCTCATCTTGGAAGGTGCATGAGCTCGACCCGGGTCCCGTCCGGATCCGTGCAGTAGACGAAGTCAAAGGCATCGGCCGATCCGGCCGCGCCGAAGGCGGTCCGGGTGCTGCGGATGACGCTGCCCCCCAGCGACTCGATGCGCTCGGCAATGACGTCGACGTCGCTCACCCGCAGCGACAGGTGGGTGAGCCCCAGCTGGTTCATGGGACGTCGCTCTGCCTGGCCACGGTGCCCCGGAGAGTCGAAATGCAGCAGTTCGATCGAGACGCCGTCACGCCGGACGAAGCGAGACTGCAAGGCGACCTCGTCGAGCTCCATGAGGGGCCCGAACTCCGGTCCCACGGTATGAGACTGGACCAGGTCGAAGCCCAGACCCTCGCAATAGAAGGTCAGCGCCCGGTCGAGATCTCCCACGCAGATCCCGATGTGGGAGAAGGTCACCCCCGCGTCCACCTTGGCGTCCACCTTGGCCTTCGCCTCCACATCCCCGTCCACGACCCCAGACCCTCCGTTCGCCCGCGTTGTCGTCACCCAGCTTGGCCGGTCACGCCGAGCCGGTCAGATCCTTGACTCCGAAGCGAACAGACGGGAACCTCACGTGGTGGGCCCCCCTGGCGCGTTCGACGCCGACGTCGCTTTCGAGATCCCGAGGATCCCTGCCTCTTCGGGTGCTCTGGTCTTCGACCGGTCGGGGCGACTCCTCGTGCTCAAGCCGACCTACAAGAGCGGGTGGACCGTCCCCGGCGGCCAGATGGAGGACAGCGGGGAGACTCCCTGGGAGGCGTGTCGACGCGAGGTCGGCGAGGAGAGCGGGCTGGTTGTCGAGAGCGGTCGACTGGTGTGCGTCGACTTCCTCCGCCCACGGCCGGACCGACCCGGCGGGATGCGCTTTCTCTTCGACTGCGGCACGCTCGACGACGCCGCGTTCGCCCACATCGTGCTCCAAGAAGACGAGATCTCCGAGTACCGCCTCGACGACATGGCAACCGCGCTCGAGCTTCTGAGCGGTCCACTCCGTCGACGTGTCCGAGCGTGTGTCGGCGCCACCAACACCGTGTACCTCGAGGACGGGCGTCGGGTCGCGACCGTCGCCGACTGGCCCGGCGACGTCGCCGGGCCCTGAGACTCAGCTCCTCAGCAGTTTCCCCGGTCGGGAGTCGAGCCCGTCAGCCACGGCCGCTCCATCGAGCCGGATCGGCACGCCGTTCACGAGGACGTGTGTCATCCCCACCGGCTGGTCGGCGGTGAGCCGCTCGCCGTCGGCAGGGAAGTCGTAGACCCGGCGCAGCGGGCCGGGGGCGACGGTGTCGGGATCGAAAACACACAGGTCGGCGGCCTTGCCCACCTCGACGCTTCCCCGGTCGGTCAGCCCGTACACCCCGGCCGGCTCAGCCGTGAGCTTGTGCACGGCACGCTCGAGGGACATGACGCGTCGGTCGCGCACCCAATTGCCGAGCAGGTCGGTGGCGAAGCAGGCGTCACAGAGTTGCGAGACGTGTGCACCCGAATCGGCCAGACCAAGCAAGACGTTGTCACGTGGCAACAGCCAGGCGATGGCGTCGGGATCGTTGTTGGCGAGCACCGACCAGAACCGGGCCTTCAAGTCGTCGTCGAGCGAGATGTCGAGGATGACGTCGAGCGGCGTGCATCCCCGTTCCTCGGCGATCTCCAGCACGCCGCGGTCCACGAGCTCGGGATGCGACGCTGATTCGGCCACGGACAACGACGGCCAGTTGAAGGGGAGCCCACCGCCGCCGCCGGTGCCGACCGAGAGCTCTTCCCAGGTCGCGGCGCGCCACGCCGGGTCGCGATAGACAGCCTTGCGCTGCTCGAGGTCGAGGCCCATGAGCTTGGAGAAACTGGCCCGAATGTTCAACGTGAAGGGCTCGGCCAGGTTCATCTGGAACACGAGGGGTCGACACGAGACCTGGGGCCACACCTCCACTCCTTCCTCCCAAGCGGCGTCGTTGTCGGCCACAACCTTCTCGTGGTACGGGTACCCCTTGACCGTGAGCAGGGCGGTCCAGGTGATGGGCCGTCCCACGTCACGCTGGAGGTCGAAGAGCTGACGGTTGGGGATCACCCCTCCCGGCAGCAGGGCGACCACCCCCTTTCTGGCGTCGTGCACGGGCACCAGCAGGGCTCGGAGCTCGTCGAGGTCCGCCACGCGCGACGGGACGGGGCGTCCACCGTCGCCGTTGTGCGTCGGGGACGCACTCGACGCGAAGCCCATCGCACCCGCCGCCATGGACTCGGCCACCACGGCCTGCATGCGCGCCAGCTCCTCGGGCGTGGCGGCGCGCTCGTAGGACTCCTCCCCCATGACATACATCCGCACGGCGGTATGCCCGACGTAACAGCCGTAGTTGAGCGACGTGCCGCGCCGTTCGACGGCGTCGAGATACTGCGGGAAGGTCTCGAATTCGTCCCAGGGCACGCCCACAGACAGCGTGTCGAAACTCATGTCTTCGACGTGCTGGAGCGTGCGAGCGAGCAGTGGCACGAGGTCGGGTCGGATCGGTGCGATGGAGAAACCGCAGTTGCCGGCGATGACACTGGTCACACCATGGAACGACGACGGCGTGAGCCAGGGGTCCCAGAACACCTGCGCGTCGTAGTGGGTGTGGATATCGATGAACCCCGGCGCCACGACCTGGCCCGAGGCGTCGAGCTCCCTTCTGCCTTGGAGGCCCTCTCCGATCGCCACGATGCGCCCCTCGGACACCGCCACGTCGGCGGCCCGGGCCGGAGCGCCGCTCCCGTCGATCAGCGAGCCTCCCCGGATCACGATGTCGCCGTCCACGGTCGCCTCCTTCGTTGAACCCCCGGGGCCGCCACCGAGCGACGGCGCCACCTGCATCGTCGCAGACCCAACGGGACCGCGCCCAGATCGGGGGCCTCGGCTAGCTCCTGGGCACGCTTGTGGTCGGGGCAACGGAGCGTCTGGTTCAAGGCCGAGTAGCTCGGTGACATCGTGATCGCGCCCCGCTGTGTACCCGCCGTCGACCCCCAGAGCGTGGCCGGTGATGAATGGCTTTGGTCATCGGCGTGTCGAAGCACCAGTCGCGGGGGTGCACAGCGTCATTCTTGCGTGCCTTCGATTTCCTTGTCGGTCTTCGTCCTGCGTACCCGGAGTCTCAACAGGAGGCGCCTCCGTCACTCGGCGCGCAAGGAGTCGATGATGGTCCGAGCGCTCAGACCGGAGCCCGCTAGCCCGATCTCAACGGCGATCGGATGAGTCCCGCTGGGAAGGTGAACCGACAGGACCAGAACACTGGAGGGATCGCTCGTGATGGGACACACCCGAAGCTCGTCGATCCGCTTGCACGGTCCGAACGATGCACCGGAGGGGATGGGTCCGTCGGGTCCTGGGTCGATGACGAGGCCGTCGATAGGGGTCGTGACGCCCTGGAAGGACGACGCGAGGGCCGGGCAAGAGGGCGCGACCTCCTCAGCCCCGGCACTGAGGAGCACCCCCGGTTCGTTGAGAGTGGTGTCGATGGGGGAACAGCCAAGGGGCCAGTCCTTTCGTTGCTCGATAGCCCAACTCCGCGGAACGGCCGCGCTCAGACCGCCGAAGGACACCCGGTGCCAGCCGCTCGGGACGGTGGGGGACGTTCCACTGGCGAGCGCCACGGCCCTTGGGGAGTACGTCACGGTGTGGAGGACCTCGGCTGCCAATGGACCGGTGGCACTCACCGAAGCGTTCAGTGATGGGACTTGCATGATGGTGTGACCGGGGTCGAGCCATTGAATGCCAAAATGGTTGAGGACGGCCGGTTCTCCATAGGGAGAACTGGAGGTTTTGGCATTGCCGAGGACGACGATGTCTGTTCCGACAGGTTCGTTCTGACAATACATCGTCGGTCTACTGCCCAGATAGACGTTCCCCATGCCCGTGGGACAGCCGAAGGCGATGTCCCATGTTGACGGTACTGAGACTTGGATGTCGTCGAACGCCATCGGCACCCAGCCGGACGGGGTGGCACCCTGGTCAACGGCGATGGTCGTCGTGGGTGAGGTCGCGGTCGTTGAAGGTGGCTCCGTAGTCGCAGTTTGCCCGCAGGCAGCCACGGCAATGGTCACGGTAACCGAGCAAAAGGCTGCTCTTATCGACCACATCGGCAGTCCATTGTTCATCACGACGGGTGTAAATGTCGACGAGAATCCGGTCGTGACCGCACAGGGCACATGGGAACGCCCACAGCAGACAGTCGCCGTTCAGATGGTCTCGTCGCTATGCCCGCTGTAGCGGAGGATTAGAAGGCCCATGAGAAGGAATACGACCACTCCAACT
>DATKQM010000009.1:0-7535 GCA_035532735.1 Acidimicrobiales bacterium
AACTTGTCCAACGTGTGCCCTTCATACTGCACCTCTTCCTGAAGTTCCGGCGGTCTTGTCTTCGGCGGTCCGACTCACTGCATCATGACGGGGGGTTGTGACACGCTCCTGATCTCGTTGCCAGCGATTCCGTCGATGGTAGGTAGGACGGGACTGCCCGGGGAAGTAGAGGTGCTCGCGGCGACCGTCGACCCGTCTGCCGGTGATGGCTCCTCGGCGCCGCCAGATCTTGATCGTCTGATTCGTGACGCCGAGTTCGGTCGCCATCTGCTCCGCCGTGAGCATGCCGGCGGCCAGGAGCCGGTCGCGCAGGCTGGGGATGCCCCGGAGCCGACACAGTTGCGTAAGCGATGGCACACTGAAGGGCTTGCCCCATCCCCCCGTCAGACCCCGTTCGTTGAGGATCTTCACCGCTTCGCCATAGGTGTGGTCGGCGAGTAGCTCATCGATGACCGAGATGGTGTCGGCTGGGGTGGTGTGGGCCTCCCAGGCCCGCAGTGGACGGGGAACGCAGAGGGTGTGGGTGGTGCCGCCAGAGAGGCGGACGTGCGCGGTGATGTGATCGTCGCCCCTGATGAGGGTGACGTCGGTAACGAGGAGGCGGATGAGACGTTTGCGTTCGCGCATCGGGGTGTCGGGGTCGTGCCACAAGGCGGGTAGGTCCTCGGCCAGTGCCCGGACACGGTCCCGGTGCTCGTGCTCAAGCACATGGGCAGCCGCGTTGCGAGACCGTTCGTAATCGTCTTCGGCGTCGACCACTTCGCGCAGCTTGTGGTTCCAGTCCGCCTCCAAGGTCTCTGCCACGAGTCGGTTGGTCGGATCGACGGCGAGATAGCGGCGGCGAGCGGCCTCGGCTGCGTAGCGGGCCCGCTCGACGCCTTTCATTCGGATGCGATCGGCTTCGGCCGCCTGCTTTGCGAGTTCTTCTGAGACTTGGAACGCCGCCTCGATGGCGAGCGGGGTGAGCTGCTCGAGCACCAGAGCGCTGACGGCGGCATCGACACCCGATCCGCACACGTTCTGGCACGCTGGGGTCCCAGTCGAGATGCCTTCGCCCTGACAGGCGTAGTCGGGAACCGAGCTGCCGTTGCAGCGCTGGTGGTAGCCGACGGTCATTCGCTTGCCGCACCTGCCGCAGACGACCAGGCCCTGGAGGAGCGCGGGACCTTCGCGCGCCGGCCCAGCCCGGCGATCCTCACCGTGGGCCGCCGCGTTGGCCGCGAGGATCACCTGGTTGGCCTCGAAGGCCGTGAAGCTGATGTAGCCGTCGTGGGCGCCGGGGAGAAAGACGCTCCACTCGTCGCGTGGCTTCAGCTCAGTGCGGTGCCGCCCCTCGGCGTCGGTGACCCGGCGTCGGCGCCCATAGAAGTAAACGCCGGCATAGCGAGGGTTGTGCAAGACAAAGAGGGCGTGTTCGTGGCGTAGCGGCACCCAGTACAGCTCGCCGGAATGGGGGCCGCCGAGGTGGCGAGCGGGGAACGTGAGGCCCTCTTTGGCGAACGCCTTGACGACCGCGCTCGCCGAACCGGTCGCCTCGAACGTGGAAAAGAAGTGTTCGATCGCTTCTCGGACGCCGGCGTCGGGGTCCTTCGTGACCGCACCGGCGGCGTCATAGACGAGGCCGATAGGTAGGCGTAGCGCCAGCTCCCCTCTCGCCGCCTTGGCCAGGATCCCGCCCTGGAGTCTGGCCCGGATGAAGTGCAGCTCGGCCTCGGACATCGTGCCCTTCAAGCCCAATTATCTGGATGTGCGGTCGATTATCAGGTCATTGTTGCTGGTCAGATCGTTGATGACATGTCAGTAGCATGGCGCCGCTCGCGTACGCGACTCGACCCGGACTCCTGGTTCCTCGCTCATCGATCGATGACGGCACCGTGGAGTTGGCGGCGTAGATCCAGCAGCTGTCCATGGGCCACTGCCAGCTGAGCCTTGAGGTCGGCTGTCTCGCTGCACGCCTGGCGAAGCTTGGCGGTCAAGGCGGCGACCACGTTGGTGTTTGCACCGACGCCAGCACCCGTGTCCGACGCGGGCGCGGGCTTCACGCTTTGGCGGGATCGCAGATGCTCGATGCGGGCCCGCAGCTCGGCGTGGCGGTAGAGGAAGTCGGTCGACACTCCACCGGCGTTTGCCACGGCCCGGAAGCTGATCTGGGCGTTAGTCTTGATCAGCTTGCGTAGACCGGCCTCGGCCCGGCCGGTGGCAGCGTCGCGTTTGGCTGACGCGGCGCGGCGCAGCACCTCGGTGCGGGGGTCGTCGGTCATTGGGGCTTCCCGTGGCGGTGCCGCTCGGTGTCGAGTTCGACCGGCTGGCCAGCTCGACCGGGCACACCGGCTCCCCGCACGGCGTGGCCGTCTGCACCATCGGCGTGTAGGGCGGCGACGATGGCGGCGAGGGAACGGCGCTCGGCCAGACGCTGATCCAACCAGACGTTCCCCTCGCCCATCTCCTGGCCGGTGCGGTCACGGTGCTGGGCCTGGCGCCGGGCGATCAGCACTTCGGTCTCGGACAGCTGGGTCTCCAGCTCGTCGAGATAGCGGCCGTCGGTGGCGAAGTGATCACACGTCAAGCAGGCATTACCCCGATCGCAGCGTTTGAGCGGGGGCAAGAGGCAGGCGCCGTTGGGCAGGATCCGGTCGGTGTGCCGCCCCAGCTGGACCAGCTCATAGACATCGCTGGGTTCGAGGCCGACGTCGCGGCCGTCGCGGCCCAACTTCTTGAACCGCAAGAACTCCGCCTCGTGAGTTTTGGCCAGGGTGGCGGCATAGTGCATCGCCATCTCCGGGGAGAGATGACCCATGTAGCGCTGCACCACGTGGAGTGGAACCCCCGAGTTCAAAAGCTCGGTGGCTTTGGTGTGCCGCATCCGGTGGGTGCGCTGAAAGTCGACGAGGCACCCCTGCGCGTCGCGGATCTGCAGCTCGCCCACCAGTGTGGCGAGCAAGCCCCGCAGGGTGTGCGCGCTGTAGGGCCGGAGGCCACGACGATTCGACTGCCAGGCCACGAACAGATAGCGCGGCGTGGGCGGCGTCTCGGGGTTGACGGCGGCCAAGTGATCGACGAGCCAAGCTTGCTGCTCGGCAATGATGTTGACGACCTCTTGTTCGACCAGGATCGTGTCAGGTGCACCGTGGATCTTGCTCTGGCGGTAGCGGAACCGCGCCACGAGCGCCCCCTCGCCCCGTGGCTGATCGGGGTCGAGGCCGGGCAGCGGCGAGAGGGGGTGGAAGTCGGCGAGGAGGATCTCGTTGATCCGCCGGCCGGTGAACACCTCGAGCAAGAAGGCGCGCATGGCTTGGGGGTCGCCCATTCCGGCGACCTCTCCGGGCACACCGTCGACCACGACGGTCTTGGTCTGATCCTTGGCCAAGGACAAGATGTCGAGATGCTCGACGATGCGACTCAAGGCGGCGGGGTCGATGTAGTCGCTGCCACTGCGGTGCCGGTCGCGTCTGAGGTACTCCCCGCTCCGCCAGAACCGGGCGTAGGCGTCCGTCAGTTCGGCCCAGCGGGGCTCGTCCAGGGCCCGGGCCGCCTCGAGGCGGTGATCGGCCATGAAGGTGTAGAACGCGCTGACCCCGGTTTGGATCAACGCCACACTGGTGGTGCTCAAGGGTCGGCCCCGACGCGATCTGCGTTGACGCAGATCGCCGAGGAACGCCAACGCCACCGCGCGCAACTCGACCTCGGGGTCTGCGACCAGCGTCGGGGTGTCGATCCCCGAAGCCACCAAGAACTCGGAGAGGTAGGCGCCCAGGTAGGTCAACGCGGAGGGCAACGATGACCACACCAGGTTCCCGGTTTCCAAGCTCAGCGCGAAGTACCACTTGATCGCGTCGGCCAGCCACGGCTGGGCCACCCGCTCGAAGTTCAGGCGCGAGTTGCCGAGCGCCTCGTGCTCGCGCAGGGGGATCCGAGGGTCGCGGCGTGGGTCCCAGCGATCGGCCCGCCACCACTCGTCCGTATCGTGGCGACGGCCTATCGCGGCGTGAAGGCGGGTGATCGTCGCCCGGTAGTTCTGCTCGAAGGTGACCCCGGGCAACCGGTCATGACGGCCGTAGAAGCTGGCTCGGGCCGCCGCCATCCACTCGGCCACCGACAGATCGACAAAGGACCGGACCTGGCGGATCGGATCGGCCGACGCTGCGTTTGCGACCTTGACCCAGGTTGCCAGGACATGGGAGTTCACCCGCTCCCCGCCGACGTGCAACGAATGCAACCACCAGACCAGCTCATGGCGCATCGCGTCCGGCAACACGGACACATCCACGCGGGCCGCCGGACGGGCCGTGTAGGCGTAGGCCAAAGCCCGCCACGGGTCGACGCCGAAATCGACGGCATCCCCCGAGATCTCGAACGACGCGGGCACGGCCCGCACGTCGGCAGTCGAGGACGATGAGGGGCTCGCCATCACCACCAGCGTGGCCCGCCGGTCCTCAGTCACCGCTTGTCCGCCAGCCCTCGGCGAAGCGGCGCCACTCGGCCGCGGCGCGCATCTCGGCGTCCTCGGTGACCCAGCCGTAGAGGTCCATCGTGGTCTGCACATCGGCATGCCCGAGCCTGCGGCTCACCACATGCTCGGGCACTCCCGCCAACAACAAGGCCGTGGCGTGGGTATGGCGGGCCCAGTGCGGGCTCCAGCCTTCGGGCACGGTGTCGCCGAGCGTGCGGCGCAGACGACGCACCGTGGCGTAGACGTTCTCGGGCCGCATCGGGGCGAAGCGCGGCTCCCGGGCCAGGTTCACGAACACGAACCAACCATCTTCGAGCGTCCGGCCATCTTCCTCGGTCGCCTCGGCCAGGATCCACAGGTAATCGCTGTAGAGACGCTCGAGTTCATCCGACACGTAGATCCGGCGGTGCCGGCCGCCCTTGACCCGCTGGCCGTGGGGATGCTCTTTGGGGACGACCTCGACGAAGGGCGTGTCACCTCGGCCCACGTTCCAGTCGGCATGGGTCAACGACAGCGCCTCACCGAGGCGCATGCCGGTCTCGACCAAGGTGGCGAAGAGCAGCCGGTCGCGCAACGACCCACGCCAGACGCCGCTCGCCACGTCGAAACGTGCGCACCCGTCCAAGATGGCCAGCACCTGGGCGGGGCTGAGCAGCGGTGGCGGACCGGCCCGCTGGCGACGCAGGCGCAGCGGGCTCGACGGGCGACGGCGCCGGGCGTCAAGGTGAACCAGCATCGGACGGTAACGACCCCGCCGGGCCGGTGCCGCCGAGGCCCGGGCAATCAACGCGCCCCGACCGTGTACGTCGTGGTGGTAGCGGTAAAACGACACCACCGCAGCCAAACGAGCCGAGACGGTCGCCTCGGTCACCTTGGGCGGCGCCGGATCGGCCCGACCCAACGGGGTCACCGACGGCGACAGCCCGGTCGCCAGCCAGGTCAAGAACGCTCGGAGGGACTCGACCCCAGGGTCCTCCCACGACACATCGTTCTCGGCCACGAACGTCCACCACAACTGCAGACCCTTCGCGTAGGACCGCACCGTGTTCGGCGACGAGCCGAGCACCCGGTGATACTCCAAGAACTCCTCGATCGGCTCGACACAGCAGTGATCGTCACCGAGCACCGTCCACGTACGCGCACCGTCGAGAACATCGACCGCCTGGACCCGCATCCCCCCACCCCACCCTCAGCCACGTTGTCGGACACGGCAAGATAACGAGTCGCCAACGACAAGGGGTGGATGCTGAGAGCACCGTCGCCTACGTCAAAGACACCCCAATTCTCGATACAGATAAGCCGAGCAGGAGGCGGTCGTTGATGGTGGAGGGGTCGTAGAGACCGTCCTCGTCGCAGATGAGCGTGTTGGCAAAGGCGCAGAGTTGCAGGAGTCGGTGCCAATCAGCGTTGTTGCGTGCGAGACGCGAGCACTCGAGGCCGAGCACGATGCCCGCCTTGTTGAGCGAGACGTCGGCCACGAGACGCTGGAAGCCTTCCCGATCGGCGGCCGACGCCCCGGACTGGCCCTGATCGACGTCGATCACGACGACTCGGTCGGCCGGCCACCCCAGTGCGATCGCCCGGCCACGCAGGTCGTATTGGCGACGGGTCGACTCAGTGTTGTTAGCCACCTGGTAGAGGCTGGACTGGCGGACATAGAGGTAGGCGTCACGCCGGAGATGCTCTGCGGTCACCTTTGTCGAGACATCGGTCATCGGAGTTCCTTTCGTCTTGGGCGCGCGGGCGCGCGCATTCAGCTGTGGGCAAGTGCCATCTGGGCGAGCACGGCGACGATCTGCGCGGCACCGGGCAGGGACGACAGCGCTTCGGTATTTCGATAGGGGGACGGGGACTGGGTTAGAGGGGCGGATGGGTCGGCTGTCGTCCCGGGCTCGGGTGCCACTGAACCGGCGGGCCACGCGGCCATCCAGGCCGCCATGCCGCGCCCGGCGAGCACCCCATGGCCGAAACGCCACCCGCCAGCCCGCTCGCCCAAGACCGCCTCGCGCAGAGCTTCGTAACCGGCGGCCAGGTCTTCGGGGCCAGCAGCCCGATCGCCAGCAGGCTCAGGGACTTTTGGGACTCCGAGCGGCCTCCCGACGGGCGAGAGCTCGCTCGACCGAGCGAGGATGGACCTCGATCCCGAAGCGCTGCCCCACCGCGTCGGCCAGGGCGGTCGAGCCCAGCGCCGGATCGGCGGCCAAGAGCGTTTGGGCATGGTCGAGCACCTCGTCGGTGAGCTTGTGCGCCCGACGCGGCCCCGGCTTCGCCGGGAGCAGTCCGGCCAGCCCACTCTCGGCCAAGGCGCTCGCCGCGGTGTAATAGGTCTGACGCGAGAGCCCAAAGGCGTCCGCGGCGGCACGCACTGAGGCGTCGCCGGTCTCGACCTTGCGCACCATCTCGTACTTGACCTGGACAAGGTCGCGGGCGTCGAAGAACTCCGAGGAGACGAACGCCTCGTCGCGCACCGTCTCTGGGTGCGCGTTGAGGGTCCTTGAACGGGCCAGCTCGGCCGCCTTCGGATCGGATTTCCCTCTGGCCATGGCACCTCCCCGGAAGTAGTGTCCAGTCTATTATGCTGCATCGCCCCGAGGACCGGGTGGATGGTCGGTCGATAATCCCACATTTATCCCCTGTAACTGGACGTCCAAGGCCAGCCGGGGGCGTGGCCCAGCACAGGAGCCGTCGCACCCCTCGCAAAATCGACTGGACACTCACGGCGAATTCCTCTTGACACTCGGTGGGCCGCCGGCGGCAAGCTGGGCCACCAGGTCGGCCAAGGCCACGAGATCTGCGAGGTGGAAGGGCGAGCGACCGGCTGAGACCACCACGAAGGGATCTGGCGCCACCGCGTCGGTCCACTCCGCAGGCAGCGACACCAGCGCACCGTCGGGGTCATAGACGTAGACCCGGTCGGCCCGCCAGTTCTTGCGTCGCTTGACGAACTCGAGCTCCCGGCCCGTGAGGGGGTGGAACGGGTGGGTTACACGGACCAGCTCCCGATTAGCCACATCCTCGACATCGGGTGCATTTGACGGTGTTGTCCAACGCGTTGATCGAGAGCACCAACACCAAGCTGCGGGTG
>DATKQM010000010.1:0-17062 GCA_035532735.1 Acidimicrobiales bacterium
ACAGCTCGACACGGCTCACCTCCCACGGTGACTCAAGACCCAACAGATGGCGGTACAGCTCGGTGTCTCGCACGGCCAAATCATGCCGCCAACCGCCCGGTCAGGGCACGTGGCGACCCACTGAGAACCCGGAAGCGCCCAAAAAAGAGTGCTGTCGCGGGTCATCGTGGGACACGTGAACCCTCACGAACGTTGTTCCGAGGCAATCCACTTGGCTGGTAGGCCCGTGAGGTGTCGAGAATCAGGTGCCGCAAGAGGGTTCCGTCAAATCCCACCTCCTCACGACTCCTCGACCGCTGGCCCCGGGCGAGGTTTCGTCATGGCGAATTCGACGTCTTCACTACACCGCGAGTTCGTATACATGGATGAATCCCGTAATGTCCGAATACTGGATCGGGGCCTTCCGGACCGGCTGAGGATCACCAGGTACTCCTGCTCGGATGGCGACACAACGAAGACACTGAGGAAGAATAGGAATGAGTAACCAGTCCCTCCTGGTATCCACGTCGTCGAAGACCAGACGAGGTCTTCGATTCGCCATCATCGGGGCCGGGATGGCCGGGGTCCTGACCGCCGTCAAGCTGAAGGAGGCGGGGTTTTCGGACTTCACTGTGTATGAGAAGAACGATCACCTCGGGGGGACCTGGTGGGAGAACACCTACCCCGGGCTCTCCTGCGACGTCCCCTCCCACCTCTACTGCTACTCGTTCGCCCTCAACCCCGAGTGGAGCCACACGTTCTCCCCTGGCGCGGAAATCCAAAGCTACTTCGAGCGCGTCGCTCGTGACTCCGAAATCATTCCATTCATCCATTTTGGCGACGAGGTCATGAGTTGCACGTTCGAGAACGGGCGTTGGCAGCTTTCGACGGCGGGGGGTCATCGCGACCAGGTCGACGTCGTCATCGCGGCAACCGGAGTCCTCCATCACCCAAAGTACCCCGATATCAAGGGTCTCGACTCCTTCGGCGGCGCCTTGTTCCACAGCGCCCGGTGGGACCACGGAGTCACACTCGACGGGGCGCGGGTCGGCATCATCGGCACCGGTTCTACCTCTGTGCAGATCGTGTCGGCCATTGTGGATCGGGTGGAGCAGCTGGTGTTGTTCCAGCGCACCGCTCAGTGGGTGATACCGGCGATGAACCCGGCGTACACGCCCGAGGAAAAGGCGGCGTTTCGGCAAGACCCCCATCTGATCGAGCAATTGCGAGCCGGAGTGTCGCAGATCTACGACGGGTTCTCCGGTGCGATCGTGGACGCCGAATCGCCACAGATGAAGACAATCGAACAAGCCTGCTTGACGAACCTTGAAGATAGTGTCACCGACCCCGAGCTCCGCGAGCTCCTACGCCCCGACTACCGGGCCGCGTGCAAGCGGCTCATCGTCTCAGGCGACTTCTACCGGGCCATCCAGAAGCCCAACGCCACTTTGGTCACCGACGCGATCGACAGCATCGAGGCCGGCGGGGTCCGCACAGTTGTCGGCCACCTCCACGAGCTCGACGTCCTGGTCCTCGCCACCGGCTTCAAGGTGGACGCGTTCGTCCGACCCATGTCGGTGGTGGGCCGAGACGATCAGAGCCTCGAGCAGGCATGGTCCCAGCGCCCCGAGGCCTACCTGTCGATCTCAGTGCCTGGCTTCCCCAACTTCTTCATGCTCAACGGGCCCAACGGGCCCGTGGGGAACTTTTCCCTGGTAGAGGTGGCCGAACTGCAGGTCGGCTACATCTTGCAACTGGTCGAACGGCTCCGTTCGGGCCAGTGCCGGGAGATCAGCGCCACTCAGGCCGCCCTGGACGAATTCGAGGTGGCGCGGGTGGAAGCGGCCAAGAAGACGGTCTGGGCAACGGGGTGTCGCAGTTGGTACCTGGACGACCGCGGCGTTCCGGCCGCCTGGCCTTGGCACTTCGACCGTTTCCGGAGCGCGATGTCCGCACCCGCGTGGGAGGCCTACGAGCTCCGCGGCTGATTCCCAGTTGTGGGTGCCGAATACTGATCCACGTCACGAGACCAACCGGTGTTCATGATTGAGGCCACCGAACCGATCGGCACGGACGTGTGGGGATCGAAAAGTTCATCCAGTGCGAGCAACCAGGGCTTTCCCCCTTTGATTTGCGGCGGCAACGATGTGGGAAATCACAGCCGACAGCGTGGGAAACGCGTGTGGAAGGTCCGGTCCCGACCCTGGAAGACGGGGTTCTGTCGATAGCCCCCACACACAAGTTCACCGCAAAGTTCGATGCGGTGCTCACCTCCATCGGCATCGAGACCATACGAACCCCGGTCGCCTCACAAAGGGAGAACGCTTTCGCCGAGCGGTTCGTGCGGACCGCCGCCAGGGACTGCATCGACCACCTTCTC
Organism: Acidimicrobiales bacterium; assembly: GCA_035532735.1. GTDB lineage: Bacteria > Actinomycetota > Acidimicrobiia > Acidimicrobiales > UBA8190 > Chersky-840. The sequence continues at coordinate 2,360 of DATKQM010000010.1, forward strand.
GTCGTCTCACAACGACATCTGGAGGCCCTGCTCGCCGAGTACGTCTGCCAATACAAACGAAGCCAGGCCCCACCGCTGTCTCGATCTCGACCAACCGCTCCCGCCCAGCGACCTCGACCACCGGCGACAGCAAGGTCATCCGTCGCGATGTCCTCGGCGGCATCGTCCACGAGTACGAGCGCGCTGCCTGAGACACCCCCCATCGGCCGTACCGACGATGGACCTCCCCCTACCGCTAACCGCTCCCGCTACTGCGTGGGTCCCCCGATCGAGAGTCTCGGACCGCTGCTGACCCGGTGACGCCCCGATCCTCGAGCGGCGATTGATACCCAAGTCACCACGCGATCGGTGGCGACGACGGGACGCGTCCGATTATTTGGACCCTTCAGGCCTCCGCCGGCTGCTTCCCAGAGGTCGCTGGGGCGCCTTCGGCGTGACTCCGGCCACACTGCTCACCTGGCACAGACGCCTCGTGGCTCGGCGCTGCACCTACCCGACCGCTCGCCCGGCCGGCCGGCCGGCCGACCAAGGGTGGACGAGGAGACCTGCGCAGTTCGAATCGCCTCTCTCAGAACCGTCAATGCACGACGAGCGTGAGGTACTGGATCACCGATCCCACCGTGTTGGCTGCCGTAATCGTGATGAGCCAAGTCCCGGTGGTCGTTGGCACCCCAGTAAGTTTCGCGCCATAGGCCGTCGCCGCGAAAGTAACTCCGGCCGGTAGCACGCCTGACTCCATGACCGTTGGTCGTGGGTATCCGGTGCTTGTGACCTTGAATGTGAATGACGCTCCCGTGGCCACCGAATCACTAGCAGCGCTTGTGACGGCCGGCGCAGTGTTGACATGAAGCGTAAAGCCGCGGGAGTGAACGAGCTGTCCGCTAGTCGCGGTCAGGATCACCCTGTAGGAGGGTCTCGACCCGATTGCGGCCGTCCCCGAGAGCGTGGCCGTGCCGTCACCGTGATCAGTCAAGGTAATACCGACCGGAAGCGACCCCGACTCCGTCACCACCGGATTCACGGAGGCGGTAGTGGTGATCAGAAAGCTGAACGGCACGCCCGCCGTGGCCGTGACTTTCGAGGCGCTGGTGAAGCGCAGGGACTTATTCGTCGTGAGCATGAAGAGCTGAGAGGCGCTCGTCACGTCGTTCGAAGCAGTGATGGTGAGCGGCCAATTGGCAATGGCAAGCAGCGTCGTCGGGGTGCCGGCCAGTATTGCCGTGCCATCGCCTCGGTCGGTGAAACTCAAGCCCGGTGGCAGTGACCCGGACTCGACCAGGGACGGGCGAGGAAAGCCCGTCGTCTTCACCACAAAGGAGAGGGGCTTCCCGGGCACGGCGCGTTTCAGGGCACGAGAAGTGATCTTCAAGGCTTCGTCCACCTGGATCGTCAGGGTTCCGGCGACGACATTCGTTGTGGTCCGGGCGACATTCTTGGCGCGAATCCGGATCGCATGTACCCCAGCGGCCCGGGCTACGGGGGTGCCTGCGATGGTGGCCGTGCCGTCGTGGTTGTCGACGAAGCTCAGCCCGTGTGGAACTCCTCCTAGCTTTGTGAGAGACGGGATGGGATAGCCCGACGCCGTCACCGTGAGGGTGAGGAACGTTCCGACCGTGGCGGTAACAGACGACGGCATGGTCAAGGTGGGGGCCACGAACGAGCTGCACAGGCCGAGTGGGGAGCTGGTGCTTCCGCCGTCGCCGATCCACGTGTTGGCGGTGTTGGCCGTGGCCGAGCCGCTCGTGCCGTCGAGGCAGTCGTCGACGGTGCTGCCTGACACGGCATTGTTCTTGAGCATCCCGCCGCTGCCGGCGTGCACCGCGATGCCGTCGGTCGTCGACGCCGACACCCTGTTGAGCTTGATCGTGAAGCCGCTCGGATCGGCGTAGCCGTGACCACCAGTACCGCTGCGCACGTCGATCCCGTAGCGGAACCCGGAGATGTTGTTGGCTACGACGCTCATGCCCGTCCCGGGAGGATAGAAGTCGCTGTTCACGTCGATGCCCGTGGCGTTGCTGGCGCCGTTGCCGGTCAGCGTGTTCTCGTTCACCTCGGTTGACCAGTCCCCGCCCGCGAGGTCCACCGGGCCCTTGGCGTGAGAGTCTCCGGCGTTGGTGATGGTCACGGTGTTGGCTCGGACTTGCGCGCCGTCCGTGCAGACGAGGGTGACGAACGGCTCGTCGATGAACCCGGGGCCGTTCACGGGGTCAGTGAACGATGCCCCGTCCTCGGAGAGGGAGTTGCCCGCGATCACCACGTTCTGCGAGAAGTTCGTCGTGTCGAGCGTGGTTCCGCACGCACCACCGCCCGTGGTGTCGATGGCGGCACCTGGCCCCGACAGATTCTGAAAAGCGTTGAACTCCACCCTCACGTTGTCGGCGGCGCCCCGGGCGAGCAGCACCGCCTGGCCGGAGTCACCCGACGTGGCGGCCGACGGTGTGGCCTGGAGGAACAGGTTCGAGTCGATAGTGCTCGGGGCCGGGTTGGCGACCCCGCCGGTGTTCAGGTAGACCCCGCCACCTGTGCTCACATCGATGACGTTGTCGACGAAGCGCCAGCCCGCGCCCACGCCCACGGCGTCGATCGCCCCGGCGGTGCCCGTATAGCCCTGGAGGGTGAACCCGTCGATGGCGCCGCCCGTGGCCCCGGCTGTGTAGGTGATCCCCCCGGCACCGTCGACGACGGTCTCGGTCGACCCGCCGCGGTTGCGGGCGTCCACGTCGTACTGGGCGCCGTCGAGGGTGAGCGGCTTGTCGATGGTGGGACTCTCGTTGTAGGTGCCGGCGCAGACGTAGACCGTGGCGCCCGCCGTGGCCGCGTCGATGGCGCTCTGGATGGTCGAGTACGACGGCGAGGGGCAGTCGGGCCCCGCCGTGCCCGCGACGATGGCCCCGGCCGGCGGGGGGACTGGGGGGTTGGCGCTCGCGATCAGCGACGGCACCACCGCACCGACGACGCCGATGGCGAGCGCAGCCACGACGCCGAGGATCATCCGCGGCCTTCTCTCCACGGTTCGCCACCCCCCTTCTCGGAAACGCATCCGGTTCCCGCCCGTCCTCGTGTCGCCCGGGTCGATTCGGCGGGAGTGAGGCAGGCCCCCGCCCCGGTTGGCGACGTCTATTTCGACCCCAGCGGGGCGCGTTGCCATACGGTGCGCTCGATCCCGCGTGGCTTGCTCAGAGGCTGGCGACCCCACCGAATGCGATGGCGTCGAGCCCCGAGCCCGAGCACGCAGACCCGAGGTTCGAGACGGTGTCTCGGCTGTCGAGGGTCGCCGTCCCGGTGGACGTGGCGAACGACCCAGTCACGGTAAGATCGCTGTAGGAGACTTCGGCCTTGCCGTTCCCGAGGGTGGTCACGGTCCCCGAGGATGTGGCCGACAGGGTCGAGCTGGCCACCCTTGACGGCGGGGTCCACCGCATGCCGACAACGCTGAATGACGGGGCCGCGCTCGCGGCGCTGCAGGTGTCAGTGGGGATCGTGCCCAGCCCGGCCGCGATGTGCCCCGTCGTACGGCCGTGGGCGCTCGTGGCGCTGCACTTCACCAGCTGGGCGTGCAGGATGACCGTGGAGTCACCGGTGGCGTTCGCCTGGAGTGGTGGGTTGAAGGTCAGGACCGCCTTCACGCTGCACGTTGCGGTGCCCGAAGCCGCCGTCGCCGTCGGGCGGCCCCGGTGCCCGTGGCCTCTGGCCGACGCCACGCCGGCCTCAGCGGCAACGAGTCCGACAACGAGCGCTGCCATCACCAGCAGCATCAAGGTCCGTTTCATCACAGTCCCTTCCCCACGTCTGCCTGACGGTGTTGCCCTCGGAGAAGAGTACCGCAAGAATTCGTCAAAGTGCTAAGGGAAATCCTCCAGCGATCCACGGGCCCGCATCTGTGGGCGTCGCCGTCGTCAAAATTGACAGGCCGGGCCAAACCCACATGCATCGGCAGTGCGGTGGCCCTCGCAGGCGCAACCGAAGTTGCGTCTTCAGCTTGCTACGACGATTTCTGCGGCGCCATCCCCGAAGATGATGAGTGGACATGTCCACCCGTCACGGGGCGTGAAGTTGGCAATGCCGATGTGATCACTTGACTCTCATAACGAGGGCGGCAACCGGGGTAGTGAGCACTTCCGTTCGTCCGCGTGACAGATGTGCTCATGCGTCCGGCCAGTCAGTTGGCGGCGCACTCATTCGGGTGTATCCGATTCGGCGCCGTTCCGACGGCCCGACCCCACGACGTCCCAGCTTTGGTTCAGCGGCATCATCGAAAACACCAGTGCTCTTCACCAGCACGAACTGACAGGTAGCCGTCGCATCGTGGGCGTCCAAGGTGTTATCGGTTCCACCAGGTGCGGTCTCTTGACCGACAACTTCAAGAGTCCGACACGGATGCACTCTGAACGGCAATCCTGGGTGCTGGCAGTGACGCGGGATGGTCGGCCGCGCAGAGGTCGTCGAGGGCGAATTAGACGATCAGCAGATCGCGAGCGCCGGTATTCGACAATGGGTGCCGCAGCTTCGACATGGTCTGTGCCTCGATTTGGCGGGGTGCGCTCACGCGTCAGGTTGACGCGCTGGCCGACTTGATCCAGAGTCCTCGGCTCACCGCGATCGAGGCCAAAACGTAGCCGGACAATCTCCCGCAGTGCCCGAATAGTGGATCACGCCGTTGAACAGGGGGCTTTATGGTCTACGTTCTTCTCGGCTACCTTCCCCACGATGCGCGGTGCACTGGCCCAAAGTCAGCTGTAGGCCGTCGTCTACCTCTCGGTCGTGTGGGTGCCGAGAATGGCATCCACAGGCCCTGAGCAGGAGAGTTGCGACACCGACACCTGGCCAGTGACGATGGCCTTGTCCTTCATCCATATCGCCTTCATCCGGGTGCTCGAACTCCTGCAGTGCGGGGAAGTGACACCACCGATAGCGTGGGAAATGGCGTGCAGAGGTACGGTCCCGGCCCTGAAAGACGGGGGTTTGTCGATGGCCCACACAGGGCTGTCGACATAATTGGCCGGTTCGCGTCGACAAAACTGCTGTGAAGAGGGGCCGCCGCCGACGATTGCTCTTCGATGATAGACCGGCACTCTCAAATGAGGTCGTAGCTCAAGGGTCGGTGAAGAAGGTGGCGAACTTCGACGAGGTCTTTCGCTCCGAAGGCGCCCAGATCCTCAAGACGCCTTTCCGGACCCCGAACGCGAACGCCTACGCTGAACGCGAGCGCAGGCAGCGCAGGCAGCGCAGGCAGCGCAGGCCAAGCTACGACGTATTCGACGACGCGACCGCCTTGGAGGGTTGACCCACGAATACGAACTCGCGGCGTAGCGAGCACGTCGAGTTCTCGAACATTACGCGACTCCGAGCGCCGACTAGCTGAAGCTGAAGGGCGGTGAGGAACTCTCTTTCAAACTGGACCCCCTCAGGCTGCTCACCGTGTCGACCAGCCTGCCAGCCGCCCATCGCGTGGACCAACCCAGGACAACACCTAGCCGAGGATCGGACAGCGACGCTCGCCGGCGAGGCGGTCGAGCATCGCCTGCATCGTACCGGTGAGCTCGTCGTAGCACTCCCGGACAACGTCCTCGTTCTCGGCCGCCTCAGGACCGTGCCGCAGCGACCAGTCGAGCGGCTCGCCCAGCTCGACTGTGATCTTCGACGGGAGGGGCCACGTGGGGATCCCCCCAGGGACGATCCCGAACGGCGGCCCGAGCACGAGGGGCATCACCTTGATGCGGAACATCCGGTCGATGCCCAGGAGCTTCGCCACCCGCTCACCCCGCGCCAGGACGACGACAGTCTCGTGGGCACCGACAGAAACGGCGGGAACGACAGAGACTCCGGTGCGAAGGGCGAGGCGGACCACGCCGACGCGGTCGCCGAAGTCGATGCGATTGCGCTTCCACCAGGGTCGGAACACCTCGTGGTCACCGCCGGGGTAGTCGATGAGGATCCCACCCCCGCGCAGGATCGCCTCGGCGCTCTCGCGGCCGGCCTCGACGGCCCCGGCCCGTTGCATGACCGGCCCCACTCCGGGTATCCCCAGGAGAAAGGAGTGGAACAGTGCGAAGACCGGCTCGTCCTCGCCCCGCTCGTGCCACCACGCCGTGAGCAGGACGGGAAGGTCCGGGGGGATCTGACCCCCGGAGTGGTTGCCAACCACGAGGAAGGGCCCCCTGTCCGGCAATCGCTCGAACCCCCGGACCTCGGCCCGAAAGTACGACGCGAAGAGCTCCAGGATCGGCCGAGCGGCACGCAGGAACGCCGGGTCCCGGGCGGACCCGATCTTTTCGGAACCGGCGTTGCCGTCGCTCACGACGCCTCGACCGCGATGCGCGTCATGTGGGCCAGGGAGCCGTGGAGGGCCTCGGCAATCGCCCACGGATCAGGAACGCTCACCGGGCACCCGAGGATCGACACGTGCAGCGCGTCGGCGTAGCTCCAGGCCGTCATGTTGAGGCCGATGCCTTCGAGGATGGGGCCCACCGAGTAGATGGCGTCCAGCTCGGCCTGCCCGACCCGCAGGCGCTGGCGCGGTCCCGGCACGTTCGACAGCACCACGTTGACCGGTGGCCGCACGTGATCGGCCAGGCCCGTCCGGGACCACGTCCGCACGGCCAGCGCGTACAACTGCGGGGGCACGATGTCGGCCCGCTTCTCCAGCAGATCGTTACCGAGGACGGAGCGCACGTCTTTGGACGCGGCGGCCACGGCATGGACGTGGAGGAGCCGCTCGAGCGGGTCGGCGATGTCGGTCCCGATGGACACATACAGGTTGTCGACGCGGTTGCCGCCGAGACGAGTGGCATCCGGGTCCGTCGACACCGGGACACTGGCCACGAGTGAGCGGTCGGGCAGCTGTCCCTGTCCGAGCAGGTACGTCCGTAGGGCACCGCCGCACACAGCCAGGTAGACGTCGTTGAGTGTCGCCCCGGACCACCGGCGCACGGCCTTCAGGTCGTCGAGCGGCAGGGTCGTCATGGCGAATGTCCGCTCCGGGGTGATCGACACATTGAACCTCGTCCTCGGCGTGTCGAACGGCAGCGGCGGCTTCGCCGGCGATGCGCGCCTCCGGGCCTCCGAGGCGCGCAAACCGCGAACCGAGCGAGTCGCCAGCTGGGGAAGCCGGCACAGACGCGTGACGTGGTCTCGTGCCGCCATCCGCAGGAGCCGCGACCGTGTGGGAATGGCCTCGGGGCGCCACCCGCCGGCCCGGGAGCCCGCGTCGGGCGCCCCTAGCGCGCGCAGCAGGAGGGCGACCGCGGCGGCCCCGTCGGCCACCGCGTGGTGCACCTTGGCCACGACAGCGAGCCGGTTGCCGGCCAGGCCCTCCACCACAACGAGCTCCCACAGCGGCCGGTCCCGGTGTAGGGGCCGGCCGGCCACGTCGGCCACCACGACGGCCAGCTCGCGGTCACCGCCCGGCTCGGCCACCCGGCGGCGGGTGACGTGGCGTCGTAGGTCGAAGTCGGGGTCTTCCACCCACACCGGGTGCCCGAGCCCCAGAGGGACCGGCACGGCCCGCCGGCGGAACGGGGGGAGCCGGTCGAGTCGACGGCCGAACAGCTCCAGCACCTGCCCGTAGGAGTAGCCGCCGCCGAGCGCGGTCATGTCGAACACCGCGACCTTCAAGGTGTGCATGTGGGTCGACGGGGTCTCCGAGTAAAGGAACTTTGCGTCGAGCCCGACCATCCGCTCCACGGTTCAGCTCCCGTCGGCGATGGGTCTGCAGCTGAGTCCAGACGCCTCCAAGGACTCCGCGAGGAACGACTCCACCTGCCGTGACCACAGGTACCCAACGTGGTTCCCCGGGTACCAGCTGATGCGGGGCTTGTCCCAGTGCTCCCACAGGGCGCGCGCCTGCTCCGGGACGGCCACGCGGTCGCCGTAGCCGGCGAAGATGTAGCGACGGTCGTGGGGCACCTTCGGCTTGAGGCTCATCGGTGACACCACCCGGCACACATCTTCGGCCACACCACCCAGGATGTTGTGCTCGATCGACCGGGCCCGGATGTGGACCGGACTGTGGGCCTGGAAGAGAGAGGGGAAGTCCACCACCGGGATGCCGGCCACCACCGCGTCGAGCCCGTCCTCGATGCTGGCGAGGAGCGAGACGACGTAGGCCCCGAGCGACACCCCGTAGACGCCGATGGAGGTCGCGCCCTGGGCCCTGATCCACGACAGGAGGCGACGGATATCCCACACCGCCTGCGTCAGCCCGTGGACCGTATTCATCATGTCGAAGGAGAGGAAGGGCTCGCCGCTCACGAGGGTCACCTTGCGCGGGCCGTGCAAGGGCAACACCGGCAACGCCACGTTCAGCCCGAGCCCGCGGTGCAGCTTGGCGGTGTGGAGCCCGGCGAAGTCCATGAACGGGTATCCCATGGCGAACCCGTGGACGCACACGACCCAAGGGCGCGGCCCGCCCCGGTGACGCAGGACGGCGGCCGTCGCCCGGCCATTGGGCCCGTAGGCCATCCACCGCTCTCCGCCCGGTTCGCCCGGACGCGTGGCGAACCCGCTGTCATAGGTGATCCGTTCGTACCCCAGGCCCGTGGCCCACCCCCGGCTCGTCTCCACGTCCCCGGCGGTGAGCGGCGGCGGGGTGCGGTGATATGAGGAGGGGCGGGTGATCCACCCCCGGCGGGAGAACATCCGCCGGGCGTCGGCCAGTTCCGCGCTCACCCGGGCGAAGTCCGCCCTTCGGGGGAACCGGCTCGGCGTCATGGCCATTGCCAACAGCGCCTCGTCCATGGCAACACCGGCCGCCAGGCCCAACGACAGGCCCGGCGTCGCCAGGCCGTCGGCCACCTCGCCACTCATGGCTGTGGTCACCATGAACCGAAATGTGCGTGGGACGGCGCGGGTGGCCCGGGCGAGCGCCCGCCGGCCCAGGAACCGCATCACGGTGCGATAGGACCCGGTGACGCGGTCGACCGGCGACGGGGACTGCCGGTCCGTACTGGTCGCGTCGGGCGACAGCGCCTTCATGGTCGCGGTCGGGACCGCGACCTGTGATCCGTCCGCGATGCCCCGGGCGTGCCCCACCGGCCCCTCCAACGACGCTCATCCATCCGAGCCACCCTGCGGATCACGCCTCGTGAGGAATACTAGGTCGAGAGACATGGACGAGCCGCCGATCGAGGGGAGCGGCGATGGAGTTCAATCTGGCCGACCTATTCGAGAGCGTGGTCGACCTCGTTCCGGGGCAACCGGCCGTGGTCGCCGACAGCCGCCGGCTCACATACACCGAGCTCGACGCCCGGGCCAACCGCCTGGCACACCACCTCGCCGGCGCCGGCATCGGCAGCGGCGACCGGGTCGGCCTGCATCTGGCGAACGGGAGCGAGTACCTCGAGGGGATGCTCGCCTGCTTCAAGATCCGAGCCGTTCCCGTCAACGTGAACTACCGCTACGTCGCCGCGGAGCTCCGCTATCTGTACCGGGACGCCGGGCTCGTCGCCCTGGTCTTCCACAGCCGCTTCGCCCCTGCGGTCGGAGACGCCCTGGTGGCGATGGCTCCACCGCGGACGCTGCTCGAGGTGCCGGACGAAGCCGGCGAGTCGGGCGTCGGCGACGACTACGAGAGCGCCTTGGCCGGCGCCCCCGAATGGCGCGACTTCGGGTCGCGCTCTGCGGACGATCTCTACTGCGTCTACACGGGGGGGACCACGGGCATGCCCAAGGGTGTGCTGTGGCGCCACGAGGACATCTTCTTCGCCGCCATGGGCGGTGGCGACGCGTTCGCACTCGGCAACGTCATCGCGTCGCCTGAGGAGCTGGCGACGAGGGTACTGCGCCCGGGTATGACGGCGCTGCCGTGCCCACCGTTCATGCACGCGAGCGCCCACTGGCTGGCGTTCACCATGCTGTTCGGCGGCGGGACGGTCGTCACGCTCCCCGGCGGGCGCTTCGACCCTGCCTTGGCGTGGCACCTCGTGGGCACCGAAGCGGTGAACATCCTCGTCGTCGTGGGCGACGCCATGGCCCGGCCCCTCCTCGACGAGCTCGACGCCCACCGCGAACGCTACGACACCTCGTCGCTCGTGGCGGTGGGTTCGGGCGGGGCCGTGCTGTCACCGGCGACCAAGCGACGCCTGGCCGAGATCCTACCGGGCCGGATCGTCGCGGATGCTTTCGGGTCGTCGGAGACGGGGCAGCTGGGTGGGAGCGCCCGCGACGACGATCCCTACGGCGCGCCGCGACTGCGCGTCGACGACCGCACGAACGTCCTCGGCGACGACCTACACCCTGTGGTCCCGGGCTCCGGCGCCGTCGGGCGCCTAGCCCGCAGCGGCCACATCCCCATTGGGTACCTCGGGGACGCCGAGAAGACGGCGGCCACCTTCGTGGAGGCCGGCGGCAAGCGCTGGGCCCTGCCCGGCGACATGGCCACCGTCGAGGCCGACGGCACCATCACAGTCCTGGGCCGGGGATCGCTGTGCATCAACACCGGAGGGGAGAAGGTCTTCCCTGACGAGGTCGAGGCGGCCCTGAAGAGCTGCGACGTCGTGGAGGACGCCCTCGTCGTCGGCGTGCCCGACGAGCGCTTCGGCGAACGGGTGGTGGCCGTGGTGCAGCCGCGTCCCGGCTGCACCATCGACGGCGAGGAGCTGCGCGCGCAGTGCCGGGAGCAGTTGGCGGGCTACAAGGTCCCGGGCCAGGTCGTGGTGGCAGACGCCATCACGCGCTCCCCTGCCGGCAAGGCCGACTACCAATGGGCCAAGGCCTTTGCCTCGGCGGCGGCGAAGGCCGGAGCCTGACCGACCCGCGACGGTGGGCCGGGCCAGCCCGCGGATGACGAAAGTGTGTGGGGTGCCAAAACCTGTGGTGCCAAGAATCTCGTCCTGGCATCCCGACCCGCGACTCTCCCCTTTTGCATGCGCTCTTAGCTTGTGATTAAACCCCCGACTCACTTCAAGCGGTCTTTTTGACTGCTGGATAGCGGGTTCTCGGCGGCTTTCGCGTCCCTTTCGGACGGCCAGGACCCGCCGTGTCGGATTTCGGTGGACTGGCTGGTGTGCCGAGTGTCGGGCGGAGTCGTCGAAACCCCCTGCGGACGCGCGCCGGAGTGAGCTCCGTGGGAGAGCGCGGCCGCTCCCATGGCAGACGCAAATCGTCGACGAGCCCGCGCGCCAGGCGGAGTTGCGTATAGGCGGCGGCGACGAGCCAGGTCCAGCGGTCGGCCTGCTCGGGTGTGCGCAGCGAAGGCGTGGTCCACCCCAATGTGCTCTTCACGAACCGGTAGGTGTGTTCGATGTCGAAGCACCGCAGATAGGCGCGCCAACAGACGTCGAGGTCGGGGACCCCGGGGCCCGACCACCACAGCCACAGCGTCTTCACGGCCCGTGTCGGCTTCGGGAGGTGCTCGACCTCGACGCGGATTACCGTGCCGCGCACGATGGGCGGGGCGTCGTGGTCGCGCCAGCGTCCCCGGCCGTGGAGCTTGGGATGCAGGCCGTGCCACGCAGACACGTGGACCTCGCCGTAACGAGGATCGTGCGCGTGCCGCTCGGCATCGGGCGCGGTCCAGGTGGCGGGGTCCGACAAGGCGAAGCGCTCCCCGTGGCGGCGGGGCCGCCCGACGGTGCCCGTGGTCCGCTCCTGGGGGTCGGGGTGGAAGATCCGGTCCGAGCGGATGCGCACGAGCACCTGGGCACGCGCATCGGCGAGCCCGGCACCAAGCGCGATGGGGTCATATCCGGCGTCGAAGACGAACATCGGGACCTCGCCCTCTTCGGGAAGAAGGCCCACGAGCCGGTGCACCTGATCGATGGTGGCCGTCGTGGCGTCCTCGTTGGGCGCGATGCGCCGGGCATCGAGGGGAGCGGTCCAGCTGTCCGGCGCCCAATCAAGCTGGCAGATCCACTGATAGGACCACCCGGCCACGATGGGCTGGCCGGCGGAGTGCTTCGAGGCCGAGTAATAGAACCCTCGTTCGGGGCTCGTCTCGGCGTCGCAGCGGTCCCACGTCGACGCGTCCACGGCGAACACCATGGGCCAGCGCCCCGGGCGGTGGGCCACGAGGTTCCGACGCAGCCGCTCCTCGTCAATCGACCCCAAAGCGAGCGACTTGTACAGGCTGCCGTGGCTGCGGCGGAAGACCGGCTCCAGGCTGAGCGACGGCACCGAGGTGACCGGGCCAGCCGAGCACAGTGCGGCGTCGCACAGCTCGAACAGCGCGTCGCCCCAGCTCGTGAAGCAACCGTGCAGGTTCGTTCGGAAGCCGACCAGCTCGTCGGCTCGCCTCCTTTCATCCGTCGGACCCTGACCACCAGGTCGTGGTCTCCTCATGCCCGATAGTATGCATACTATCGGGTACCAGAGTTGGGATACTCGTGGCGGAGGCAACACATGGCGACCAAGAGGACCACCGCTCGGCTCGAGGACTACGAACGCCGCTACCGCGAGCTGGCACGCCAGTTGGCGGAGGTCGGCTACATCGCGTCGGGCAGCGTCGCTCCTCGCTACAACCAGTGCGGAAAGCCGAGTTGTCGCTGTCACGCAGACCCACCCCGACTACACGGCCCCTATTACCAGTGGACAGCGAAGGTCAACGGCAAGACCGTCAACCGTCGGCTCACCGAGCGTGAGGCAACGCTCTACAACGAATGGATCGGAAACGATCGTTCGGTCCGCGCCCTGATCGCCCAGATGCGCGAAGTGGCTGGGAAAGCCCAGCAGCTCATGCTCGAACAGACCGCCCGCGAGGCGGGCTGAGGTTTAATCGCAAGCTTAGCCCGGATCCACCGATTCGCTGCTGGTAGCAGGCATGTGCTGCGCACTTCATGAGTTTCCGGACGTTGATGCTTGGTGGGTGTCGGAAAGGCTGACTTTAGGGCGCGTCGGATCAGAGCGCCTGTTGATCAGTAGCGTGTGTTCCTGGCGGCAAGCGATGTGTGCCACATCGGCTGACGATGGCTCAAGTCACGAGCACGACGTCGCGGTGATGTCGTAGCGCCACCATGAATCGTTCAGCCCATGGCCAGCGCGCTGGTAGGTGCAGCGTGCGCTGTCGGGCTGAGCGAGTGATGCGTCCGGGGATTGTCAGGTAGCGGCGGCGAAGCGTCTCGGTGGTGATGAGGCCGTCGCCCAGGCCGAGCCTGGTGCTGAAGCGGGCCAGGTTGTGGGCCATCACGTTGAAGGCCAGCCAGGCCGCATTCGCTCCGAATCGCCCCGACGGCAGATGGTTGAGACCCACGCCGTACTTCAGGTCGCGGATGGTGTTCTCGATCTCGGCGTGGCGACGGTGATCCGCTTCGAGCTCGAGCATCTCACCGGGGCGGTCGGTGATGAAGGCGTGGTAGGAGAATTCAACGAACAAGGCGAGCTGGCTACCCGGCGTGGGCCGGACCCTGCGCACGATCAGGCGACAGGGCTGACCCTTGTTGCCGAAAGGCTGATAGGTGGCTTCGGCCACATCGGCGCCATCGAGGAAGTAAGGGATCGCGACCCAGGCGGACTCCTCGATGGCGGCAATCGCCTTGTGCACGCCACCTTTGTGGAGCTTGGCGGTGATGGAGAAACGCACCTTGGCCTGGCGGCAGGCGTCGACGACGGTGCGGCTGTAGAAGCCGGAGTCGGCCCGCAGGACGAGGGGACCGGTCGAACCCGCTATCCGTACTCGGTTGAACGTCTCGGTGAGAAAGCTGGCCGCCCCGCGCCCGGCATGCGCATTCCCACCCCGCAGGCGGGAATGCAGCACGTCTCCGGTTCCCGCCGACACCGCATACAGAGGGTGATAGCCACGCACGTGGTTGTAGGTGAAGCGGGTCCCACCGTGTTTGGCCAAGCCGTAGGTCTCGTGGATGGAGGAGTCGACATCGATCGTGAAAGGCTCATCTCCCGGACCCGCGCCCGCCGCCCACGCCCTGGTCAGTAGTTTGCCCGCCACCACATCGAGCTGACGGGCATGCCCCCAGGTGAAGCTGCGCAAGAACGTGCCCAACGTCGACGGCGCCAACACCGCATGCCCCAGCACCGCTTGGGTGTCACCCGACCGCAGCGCATCAGCGTCATCGATCGAGTCCCCGCCCGCGAGCGCCGAGTGGATCAGGGTCATCGCCTTGTGTCCCACGTTGGCGCGCCCCGGCGCATCACCGAGGTCCACGTGCTCGTCGAACAACTCCCGCACACCCAGGTGCTGAGCCAGCGTGGCCGGCAACATCAGCCCCGCGTTGGCGACGAGATGCTCGTCGTCGAAGGTCACCTCACATCGGTCGAGACTGTGGCAAGATCGCATCGAAAAGGTGCCCTTCTGGTTGGGAGTGTGGTCGGTCTCAGCAACCACCATTTTCCCTTGCCAGAAGGGTCCTTTCGCGGATACGCGGTGTCCTACAACGTCATGACGACCGGTGGATCCGGGCTTAGTTTGGCCGTTGTCACGCTCTTGATGGTGCGGGCGACCTTGGCGCTCGGTCGCGAAGCTCGCCGCGATCGCGAGTTGACTTGGGCGCCCTCTCTGACCTGGACCCACGAAATCACCAGCGAGCTTGTGTGGCAAGGGAGGGTGGGTAACGTCGGCAACGGTCCAGGACTCGGCTGCATTCGTTTTGGACGCTCCGGCGATAGCTGGCACACAACTTCCTTCCGAGATGTCACCCCTGGTGACTCGGCCGACATGGACCTGAGTAAACATGTTGGACCCGTGGACGAAGCATTGTTCGTTCCACCCGAGGGGGCTCAAGACCAAAACGAGCGGTGCGACTCAGTCTTGTTCTG
>DATKQM010000011.1:0-54517 GCA_035532735.1 Acidimicrobiales bacterium
GGGGGCGCGACGACAGCACCGAGGGTGACAGCGATGCCGACTCGTTCCCGACACCGAGGCCCTGACCCAGACCTTCACTTTGGTGCTCGCCCCTCCGACGCCCCCGGCGTTGTAGGCCCGCCCGAAGTAGACGTGAGAGCCAGCCGCCACCTTGGTGTCTCGGAAGGAGGTCACCGGCGTGCCGTGACCGGGCCAGGCGATCTCGACGCCGTCGCGGAATACATCGTCACCCATGGTCTTCGAGCCGTTGGTCCACGAGATCGTCACCGTGTTCCCCTTGACCGAAGCCCTGACGTGCGTCGGCGTGCCCGGAGGCGATGACGCCGTCGACTGCCTGGTGAGCACCCCGGTCGTCGTGGTCGTCGGCGGCTTCACCGTGGTGGTGGTCGTCGGTGCCACGAGACTGGCCCCGCTGCCACCGCCGAAGTCCGCTTTGAAGGCGGCCAACGCATTCGGGAACCTGCCATCGGTGATGTCGTTGTCCTGTCCGCCCGCTGTGTCGTTGAACGAGAAGATGTCGGTGAAAGCAACGTTGTTGGTGGCAACCCAGTTGGCGAACTGGTTGATGAAGTAGGGGTCGTCCCCGAGGCCGTGCCCGTCACTGCGGAAGCAGTCAGACCATTCGGGAATCGCGATCGGCTTGCCCTGCGAAGCGGCGAAGCTCGACAGCCAGTTGAGACCCCAACTCTCGTTCGTGGCGTTGGTCCACGATCCCTGAGGGGTCTGGGGCGTGCCCCAGTACTCGTCGTAGAGGTCGGTACCGACGTAGTCGACGTATGCGTTCCCCGGATACGCCTGGGTCAGGTCCCAGCTCGTCGATCCGCCACCGTTGGGATTCCACAGGTACTGGAACTGCTCACCGGGGACAGCGCGCATGGTGTTCACGATCTGGCGCCAGAACGAGGCGAAGTTCTGCGCGTCGGTGTTGCTGGCGACGCTCCACGGATACCAATTGCCGTTGAACTCCCACCCCAGACGCAAGATGGCATTGCCTTCTCCTTGCGACACGAGGTTCTGAGCGAGCGTGGCGAAGTACTGGTTGTACGAGCCCGCCGCTCCTTGGGCGAGGGTTCCCACTCCGGGAAGGATGGGCACGCCGAGCACGAGGCGAAGTCCCGAGCCCTTCCAACCACCTTCGCCGCCACCGTTGTCCATGGCGGCCCAACCGTCGGTGCGGTCGAGGTAGTCCGCGGCCATGGTGGGATGGGTGTTGGTCTTGGTCCCGAACGAGGCGATGCCTGAGGCATTGGTCCATCCGGCATAGTCCCCAAGGGGCACCGCCGATGCCCCCGAGCTCGCATGGGCCGCCCCGATCCAGAAGATCCCACCCACCGAGGTGAGCGACAGGGCCATGCAGAGCAGGCCCCCGGCAACGATGCGGGGCAGTCCGGCCAGCCGCCCGACAATGTCGCCGCCGCGTGCTGCCCATCGGATCTGGTGTGTCGTCCTGGCTGTGTCCACGGTCCCCCCAAGCCGGGCCAAATGGGCGCGACGAGCCAAGCCAGTGATGGACTTGGTCTCCCGCCGATTCACCAACCCGGCCGCTCTGCCTCGCCCCGTTGGAGCGTCGGCACTTCTTCCCTGGTTGTCTCTTCTCGCTGCGATGTGTCTGGTATTTGCTGTTTGCTACTCGGTGTCTTGTGCTGGCATCGGTTACTCGCTCACGCCGTCCATCTCCGCGTCCTTCTTATCGGCGCGCACTGTTTCGAACTTGGACAAGCTCGAATCAACGATCCGTGAGCCGTCATCCGAGATCTGCTTTGTAGGCTGCCTCGGACGCGGGGAACTGTGTGATATCGGAGTTGGTGGAACCGGCGTAGTTGAAGTACGCCTGCACGGTGATGTCGTTGGCAGGGTTCTTGATGAGGCCGGCCATGACATTGATGAACGTCGGGTCATCAGCTCCGTTCAACCCCCACTCGGGGATCGCCACTGGAAGTCCCTGCGCGTGGGCGAAGGCCACAACCGCCTGGACATTCGCTTCGTACCCTTGCCAGTCGTACTGGTCGATGCCGACGAGGTTGACGTACGCCTTGCCCGGCCAGGTGTCGGTCCATGTCCGTCCCGCTGCTTCATTGGCGGTTCCGCCGTTGGGGTTCCACACGAAACTGAACGTCGGGCTCACGGCGCGCATGGCGACAACGGTGCTCTGGAAGATCGAGACGTACTGGGCGGAGGTAAGGGAGAGTTGATTCCACGTTTGGAACCAACCAGCTTGGTTCTGGTTCTGCTCCCACATGATGCGGATGATGGCGTGGCTCTGGCCGGCGTGGACGAGGTTCTGACCGATGGCCGCGACCTGTGCGGCGGTGCAGTTCCCGATGCCGACCATGAGCGTCATCGATGTGGTCGGCGGCGAGTAGGTGCAGTACTGCGAGGACTGATCGGCGTAGACGGTGTCGATGGTGGGCGTGACGCCGAGTGTCTGGCCGAGGGCGAGGACATCGGAGGGGGCCTGCGAGCCCACGAACAAGCCGAGGGCAGACGAGAAGGCCCCCGGGGGGGCGACGGGCGTGGCCTTCACCGGCGCCGGCGCCGGCGCCTTGTTGACCACGGCATGGGTCGCCACGTGCTTCGGGGGCGTGGTCGTCGGGGCGGGGGCCGTCACCGCAGGCGCCGCCGTGGTCGTCGGGGCGGGGAGGGTGGTGGGGGGAACGGTGGGCTGCGTGACCCGGGTGGAGTGGACGGCGCTGAACTTGATGGTGGGCTCTGCAGTCGCAGAGCGTGGTGTTGCGGTCAGGTCGACCGCAAATGTCACCATTATCGCCACGCCCAGCATGGCGACCACAATCTCCTTTGGCAACGCTACGAAACGCCCGACTTTCGTTCCCTGCATGTGACTCCTAGTGGTAAAAAGCAAGAAGCCACGATTTCGTGGCCCGATAACCACTATCGGCGCTCACTTTGACCACCTAAAGCACTCGGGTCCAACAACGACATCCCACTTAACGTGGTCCTAACGCCGGAGATAGAACCCGAGAGCGCGGCTATAGGCACGAAAAATGCCCTGAAGAGCTGGCACTCTGTGTGGTGATTCAGCCAGTGGTCATCTCACGTACTGTGCACTTTGGGACCTCTGGCGACCACAGCAAGGGACCAATTCCGTCGGCGGAGACGGTCAGAATTGTTTGCCGTCCCGACCCAGGCTTGAAAAACGGGCGTTGGTACTCTGTTGAGATCACGGCGGAAGTTGCATCCGGTCCGCGCTCGGCCCTCGGGACCGAGGTAGGCGGTGAAGACGACGGGGGGGAAGACATCCTCCGGTTGCCATCCCTGCGCGCCGTCGTGCGCCATGCCACGCCGGCCCTCCTCGAGAGCACGATCGTGCCTGGAGCGCTCTTCTACCTGGTCCTCTTGCTCGACGGCTTCCACGGGGCCCTCATCGCCGCCCTGGCGTGGTCGTTCTTGGCGTTGGGCCGGCGGCTGGTGCGCGGCCACAAGGTCCCGGCCGTCCTCGTCCTCAGCGTGGTCCTGGTCAGTGCCCGCACCCTCGTGGCCTATGTGACGGGGAGCGCCTTCCTCTACTTCGTCCAGCCCACGGCGAGCACGTTTCTCGTCGCCGTCCTGTTCCTCGTGACCGCAGTGGCTCGGCGGCCCATCATCGAGAAGTTGGCCCGCGACTTCTGCCCCCTGGATCCCGAGATGTTCGCCCGGCCCTTCGTCCGCCGTTTCTTCATGCGGCTCTCGTTGTTGTGGTTCGTCGTGCTCGCCACCCAGGCCGGATTCATCATGTGGCTCCTGCTCGAATCATCGGTACGGACCTTCGTCGTCGAGCGCTCAGTCGTCTCGGCCGTGCTGACCGTGGGCGGCATCGTGCTCTCGACGTTGTGGTTCGTCCGCGTCATGCACAGCGCGGGCCTGACCGTCCGTTTCAGCGGCGCGCTGCCTTCGATCACACCCACCCCGTCGATCGCCGGCGAACTGATCTCTGATGCGCCGCTCGACGCGGAGCTCCTCGCACCCTGAGCTGGGGGCCCGGTGGCGGGCCCGCCAGGTACCGTGAGGCCGGTGCCCTGCGCAGGCCGGGCTCGAGAGGGGCGACATGGCAGGCGGACCGGGCCCGGTGGCCTTG
This sequence comes from Acidimicrobiales bacterium, assembly GCA_035532735.1. Taxonomy (GTDB): domain Bacteria; phylum Actinomycetota; class Acidimicrobiia; order Acidimicrobiales; family UBA8190; genus Chersky-840. The sequence continues at coordinate 4,073 of DATKQM010000011.1, forward strand.
GTGGGCAGCGGTGAATTCCTTCCCGTCATGGAGCCTGTCGACGCCGCGCTCCTCGAGGGTCGCCCCCAGCGCGTCGTGGTCCTGCCCACCGCGGCGACACGGGAGGGCGACGCCCGTGTGTCGTACTGGCTCGAGCTGGGGCGATCGCACTACGAGGCCATGGGCGTCGAGCCCGTGCTGCTCGACGTCCGCACCCGCCGCGACGCCCAGGACCCCGCCACCGCCGAGCTGATCGAAGGAGCCGGGCTCGTCTACCTGTCGGGTGGCGACCCCCATCATCTGGCCGAGACCCTGCGCGACACCGCGCTGTGGCACGCCATCGTGGCGGCCTGGCAGGCCGGGACGGCACTGGCTGGATGCTCAGCCGGGGCGATGGCACTCACCACGGGTGCCCCGAACAACCTCCTCCCCACCGGAGGTGCCTCGCGACGGGCACCCGAACATCCCCGCGTCGCCAACGGGCTGGGCCTGCTTCCGAACTTGGCCGTCATTCCCCACTTCGACCAGATGGAGCGGTTCCGGCCCGGGGCTCTCGAATGGTTCGGTTCGTGGCAACCGCCGGGGACGACCCTCCTCGGCATCGACGAGGACACCGCCCTGGTGCGGACCGACGACCGGTGGGAGGTCCACGGGGTCGGTGGGGTATGGATTCTCGACGCCATAGCCAAGACCCGGTTCGGGGCCGGTGACGGGCTGCCCCTCCCCGCGACCGGGTCACAATGACCCTGTACGTGAAGGAATGTTGCGTCCGCAAATAGCGTTACCCTGCGTGCATTGGAATTCGAGCCAAGGAGCCACCATGCCGGCCGTGACCGTCGACGACATCTCTTCCCTGCCCCGCCTCGCCCTGCCCGACGCCGCCAACCAGGAACGACCGGTGGTGTCGGTGACCGACGCACCCTCGGGCTTCGAGGGCGAAGGGTTCCCGGTACGGCGCGCCTTCGCCGGGGTGGACCTGGCCCAGCTCGACCCGTTCGTCCACATGGACCAGATGGGCGAGGTCGACTACGGGCCGGGCGAACCGAGGGGCACGTCCTGGCACCCCCACCGGGGTTTCGAGACGGTGACCTACATGATCGACGGCACCTTCCAGCACCAGGACTCGACCGGGGGCGGCGGGCTCATCACCAACGGAGGCACCCAGTGGATGACCGCCGGTGCGGGCATCCTCCACATCGAACGACCCCCCGAAGCGCTCGTGACGTCGGGCGGCCTCTTCCATGGCATCCAGCTCTGGGTCAACCTCCCGTCCAAGGACAAGTGGGTCCCCCCGCGCTATCAGGACATCGGGGCCGGCCAGGTGGCCCTCGTGTCGTCGCCTGACGGTGGGGCACTGGTACGCGTGATCGCCGGCGAGGTGGCCGGCCACGCCGGGCCCGGCGTCACCCACAGCCCCATGGCCATGGCCCATCTGACCGTCAGCCCCGGCGCGCGCGTCACGTTGCCGTGGAGCCGCGACCACAACGCGCTCCTCTACGTCCTGGGGGGCGAGGGATCGGTCGGCACCGAAGCCAGGCCCGTGCGGATGGGCCAGCTGGTGGTGTTCGGCGCCGGTGACGACATCGTGGTCTCGGCCCGCGACCGCCAGGAATCACGAACCCCCGAGCTCGACGTGCTCGTGCTCGGAGGCCGACCCATCGGTGAGCCGGTCGTGACCTACGGACCCTTCGTCATGAACACACGCGCCGAAATCGTCCAGGCGCTCGATGACTTCCAACACGGCAAGCTCGGCACCATCCCCGCCGACCATATCGGCTGACTACATGAGGGAACCCGTTACGGGGTGTGCTTGCGCAGGACCTCGAGGGCGCTGTCGGCGTGCTTGGCCATGTTCACTTCGCTGTTGATGACAGCGAGGACCTTGCTGTCGGTCCCGATGACGAAGGTGGCGCGTTTGTTGGGGAGGATGTTGAGGCCCCGCTTGACCCCGAACTGGTCGGCCACGGTCCGGTCGGTGTCCGACAGCAAGGGGTAGTCGAAGGAGTGGGTGTCGGAGAACTGCTTCTGCTTGGCCACGGAGTCGGCGCTGATCCCCAGCCGCTGGGCGCCGAGGCCTTCGAACTCCGCCTTCAAGTCCCGGAAATGACAGCTCTCCCGGGTGCACCCCATGGTCATGGCGGCCGGATAGAAGAACAGGACCACGGGCCCCTTGGCCAGGAACTCGCTGAGGCGCCGGGGCCCCCCGGTCTCGTCGGGAAGTTCGAAGTCCGCCACTACGTCACCGGTATGCATGGCGTCTGACGCTAATGGGGATCCCCCCGGCCCGTCCGGTCGGGCTGGACGGAGCGCCGGGTACCGAAACGGGACTCAGTAGCCGGCCACGACGTCGATCACGCCCAGGAGGGGCTCACCCGAGCCCAGCCGCGCCACGTTGTCGCGGATCCGGTCGGTGAGCAGCCGCATGACCGCACCCGAGCTCCCCGCGTTGTGGGGAGTGATGATGCAGTTGGCCAGGCTCCACAGCCGATGGCCGTCGGGCAGCGGCTCGGGATCGGTGACGTCGAGGGCGGCTCCTGCGATGGCATGTCGCCCCAGGGCGTCGACGAGCGCGTCGGTGTCGACATGGCCGCCGCGCGACACGTTCACGAGCCACGCCCGTTCGTGCATGGCCTCGAGCTCCGCGGCACCGATGATGTGACGGGTCTCGGGGGTGAGAGCGAGAGCGAGGACCACCACTCGAGCGTCGTCCAGGGCGTCATGCAGTGAGTCCGTGCCGAGGGTCCGCAGCGCGCCGGGCACCGGCTGGGTACTGCGCCGGACCACGGTCACCTCTGTCTCGAAGGGAGCCAGGTAGCCCACGAGGGCGTTGGCGATGCCGCCCCCGCCGATGATGGTCACCGGTTGTCCGGCCAGCGCGCTGACACGTGTGGCTTCCCACGTGGAGGCCCGGGCCGAGGTGGGCAACGAGTGCAGGCCGGCGAGGGCCAGGGCGAGGGCGTGCTCGGCGATGAGCGAGGAGTGCGCGCCCTTCGAGCACGTCCACGTCCGCCCGTCGGCGACGAGCCCGGCCTCGATGAAGCTCTCGATGCCCGCACCCGGGAGATGGACCCACGAGATCTTCGGGGACTCCTCGAGCACCGAGCCGAGCCGCCCGGGCCCCGACCAGTCCACCCACACCAGGCCCTCGGCTTCGCCCACGGGCACCACCCGGCCGCCCCCGCTGACGATGGCCTCGGCCGCCTGGGGCCAATCCGGCACGACGGCGATGCGCGGCTCGGATCGACTCACGAGCCGAGATCCTAGGTGTGCGCGCCCGCATCCAAGGGCGGGCACCCCGGGCGAGAGTTAGGCCGAAGCGGCCTCGAGCACCATGACGGCGTTGTGTCCCCCCATGCCGAGAGACGACTTCACGATGGGCCCCTCGACACACGCTGTGGGCCCGTCCAACAGGCGCGGGTGGCCCTTGGCTACTCGAGGCGGCGCGGGGATAACACCACGCTCGAACCCGTAGAGCGATGCCGTCAGCTCCACGGCCCCGGCGGCGCCCTGGCAGTGACCGGTGAGCGGCTTCACCGAGAAAATGCCCTCGGCTGCCGGGAACAGCGCGTCAAGCACGGCAGCCTCGGCGGTGTCGCACTGTCGGGTCCCCGTGCCATGCGCGTTCATATAGGCGATTTCCTCGGGGTGGACCCCAGAGTCATCGACGGCATTGCGGAAGGCGCGAAAGACCTGCTCGTGATCGGGCGCGATGTGGATGGCGTGGAAGCCGTCTTGCGTCATGGCGCCGCCCAGGACCTTGGCATAGGCGCCGGCGGGTCGACCCGACACGATGAATCCCACGGCCGCCTCCCCGGCGGTGAACCCGCGGCTCCCCTCCTGGAACGGCCGGCAGGTATTGAGTGATGGCGTGTCGAGGAAGAGTGCGCCCAGCTTGTTGAAGGCTGCGCAGTTCTCGGGCGTGACCGAGAGGTCCGCACTGAGCACGAGAACATCATCGGCCAGCCCGGCATTGATCCACATCTTGGCGGTGAGCAGCCCGGCCACGGTCGAGGCACACATGGCGGTCACGGCCATGGTGGGACCGTGGATCCCGAATTCCTTCGCCACTTCGGAAAGGACGGTCGAGGGCATGAGGCCGAGCCATTCCCGCCGTGACGCATCGAGTCCTCGGCGCTGGTGAAAACTGCTCCACCCGTCGACGTCGCCGAGCACGTACCCGTGCACCATTCCGACCACACCGCCCGGTCTCCAGCCTCGGTCGGCGGCATTGTGGAACGCCTCGCGTGCCGCGTACCGCACCGCCTGCTGGTATCGAGTGGGACCGTCAGACGGGTCGCCTTCGTCGGGAATCGGAGCCACCCAGGCCAGGTCGTCTTCGAAATACGGGGAGAACCCCGGCGTGGGACGGTCCGCCGCTTGGCCCGAGAGCAGACCCTCCACGAGCAACTTGTGGCCCCACCCATACCCGGTCACCGCGCCGACGCCACATACCGAGATCGGGTACCGGCCACGGTCTCGAATCGCCCAACTGTCCTGCCGGGTTTCTGTGGCCACCGTCCCAACTCCTCTGCTCGTCCGGGGAAGGGCCAACACAGTAGGTCTGGGACAGATGTTCGTAAAGAGGCGAAAGTGATTCTTTTGGCAAGTGTGGCGGTCCACCTGCCGATACAACCGGAACTCATTTTTTCGGCCTGAGGGGAAAGTCGAAATCACATTATTGTTGTTTCGTTGGGGGAAGCAGCACCGTCCGTGGCATTCACACCTTCGCCGCCGCCCCGGGTGAGCAGGTTCAAGATCGCTTCTCCAGGCGCCGATAGGCAGGGTATGGCCGACGCACGTCTAGGGCTACTGCGGAGCGCGCCCCCGCTCGCTCCAGTGGGTCCTTTCGACTCCGTCCCCAACGCGTCGCTACAACTCACGGCGGTGTCCGATCTCACCAACGTCGTGATCTGGGAGCTCGTGGTGCCCGATGCCGGCATCGTCTGGCACGCCCCCCTCGAACGGCTCCTGGCGGGCCAAGACCCCCATGGCAGATACCGGGTTCCGCCGGGCGCAGAGGGCAAGGAGCTCTACGCGTCAGAACTTGGTGAAGCCTTGCTTGCACCGATCGTCGAGACGGTCAAGGGTGGGATCGCCTGGGAGAATTATGAGCTGATCCAGGAGTTCGAATCTCCGGACGGGTCAACGCACCGCGCCCTTGTGCGCGCCGTGTCTGTGTCCGACGCGGGGGGGTCTCGGTTGCTCGGGATTGTCGCCGACATCTCCGAGCCCGGTGACGTTCCCTGGGTCACCGCCGACGTCGCCGAGCGGCTGCAGCTCCTTGTCGAGCACTCGCCGGACGGGATCATCGTCCACCAAGACGGACTCGTCGTGTACACCAACCCTGCGGCAGTACGCATGGTGGGCCTGAGCTCAGCCGCCGACGCGCTCGGCAAACCCATCACGTCGTTCATCTCGCCTGACGACCTGACCGCCACCATCTCCCGGCTGGCCCATCTACGCGAGCCGGGTGACGTCGTCAAGGGATTTGAGCTGACGTTGGTGCGCATCGATGGCGGCGAGCTCCCGGTCGAGATCGCCAGCGCCCGCACGAGTTGGAACGGCAAGCCCGCCTTCCAGGTCATCATGCGCGACATTTCGGAGCGCCGGCTCGCGGAGGAGGCGGCGGTCGCACGCGCTGCCATTGAGCGTCGCTACGCGGCGGCCGTGGCGGCGCTCGAAGAGGGCGTGGTGGTCATCGACCGTGAAGGTGCCGTGGCCGCCACCAACGACTCGGCCACGAGGATCCTCGGCACACGCCTGCACGTGGGCCATGGTGACGAGATCTTCACGGGGGGACGCCGGGCGGTGCGTGAAGACGGTTCACCCTTCCGCACCGACGCCCTGCCCCTGGCCGTCGCCCTGTCACGGCGCGAGGCGACCACCAACGTCGTCATCGGCGTGCGCGATGAGCACGGCCAGGACCAGTGGCTGTCGGTGAGCTCGCGTCCGCTGGGGGATCCCGAGGGAGCGGACAACGCCACGGTGGTCTGCTCGGTGTCCGACATCACCGATCGCAAGCAGCTCCTCGACCGCCTCGCCTGGGAAGCGCGCAACGACCCGCTGACAGGGCTCGCCAACCGCAGTGGATTTCTCACCGCGGTCCAGGGTGCGATCGAGAACAGTGACGAAGAGACGTTGCAGTCGATGGTCATGTTCTTCTTCGACCTCGACCGGTTCAAGCTCGTCAACGACTCGCTCGGTCACGCCGTGGGCGACGAGGTGCTGCTGGCCGTGGCCGAGCGCCTGCGCGCCACCATGCCTGACGTCATCAGCCTGAGCCGGCTCCACGGTGACGAATTCGCGGCGCTCGAACCCAACGTCACCGACACCGACGCGGCATTGCAGCGCGCCGAGGAGCTCCGGACCATCCTTTCTCGTCCCGTCCAGCTGAGCACCGGCCGCATGTTGTCGGTGACCCCGAGCATCGGGCTCGTGCGCCTCGCCGATGTCGGTCGCGAGGCCTCCGATGTCCTCCAAGACGCGGACATGGCCATGCTCCAGGCCAAGACCAGAGGCCGTGGGCGTGTGGCCATCTTCGACGCGGGCCTCCGCGAAGAGGTGGGGAACCGTCTCGAGCTCGAGCACGACCTCCGCACCGCGGTGGAGAACGGCGAGCTGCGCCTCGAGTACCAGCCGTTGGCATCGCTCGCCAACGGTCGCGTGCTGGGCCTCGAGGCCCTGGTGCGCTGGGAGCACCCCCGCCGGGGTCTGCTCCTGCCAGCGCGCTTTGTCGGCCTGGCCGAGGAGTCCGAGCTCATCGTGGCCCTTGGTGCATGGGTGCTCGAAGCCGGTTGCGCCCAGATGGCGCGCTGGCGGGCCATGTACCCCGAGGCCACCGACTCCTTCTTGGCCGTAAACGTGTCCCCGCGCCAGCTCGACGGCCAACAGCTCATGCCCGCCCTGCGCAGCGCCCTCGAGAAGAGCGGCCTGCCTCCCGGCGCCCTCATGCTCGAGATCACCGAGTCGGGCCTCGTCTCCGATGACGGGCACCTTCACGGCATGCTCGAGGAGCTGCGCGAGTTCGGGGTCCGTCTCGCCATCGACGACTTCGGCACCGGCTACTCGTCGCTCAGCTACCTGAAGCGGCTGCCGGTCAGCTACATCAAGATCGACCGCTCCTTCGTGAGCGGCCTCGGCACCGACGCCGAGGACGAGCGCATCGTGGAGGCGATCACCGAGCTCGCCCACGGACTGGGGCTGCGGGTCATCGCCGAGGGCGTGGAGAACCGCCAGCAACGGCACGTGGCACGCCAACTGGGCTGTGACCTCTACCAGGGATACCTCCTGGCCGAGCCCCGCCGGCCCCGCGACATCCCCGCTTTCTGGCGTCCCCGCCCCACCGCGGCGCGCGCCGCGAGCTGAGCCCGTCGCCCGGTCACCTCGTCGGTACCACCGGCGCCCCTCCGCCCGGAGTGAGCACCTCGATGCCATTGTGGGCCGGGTTGTAGGTGTTGCCGAGCCCGAGGACGACGGCGTCTCCCACGGTCGCGATGCCTGACCAGTTCGCCTGGGGCAGCGCCACCTGAGCGATGAGACGACCCGTCCCGCCGTCACGTACGTCGATGGCCGCCTTCGACAATGCCAGGCCGCTGAAGGTCAGGCCGCCCGCCACGGTGACCGGAGCGAAGGACGACGAGAGGCTCTCGTGCCAGAGCACTTTCCCGGTGGCGCCGTCGAAGGACACGTCGGTGGGCTCTTGCGACTGCGTGTCGCGCGGGTTGGAGGGATCGCAGAGCAACTGCTTCGAGCTGTTGCTCTCGAAGCGCCCGAAATCCCCGACGGCCGTGGCGCCGTACACCCGCTTGCCGTCATAGGCGGTCGACGCGATGAAACCGCCCGAGAACCCACCGAAGACCACGTTGGTCTTCCACCGCAGCCCGCCCGTGCGGGGGTCGACGGCGTAGTAGGTGCCGTCTTTGGAGCCCTCGCCCAAAAAGAGGGCTTTCCCCGCTGCATCGACCCCGGCATTGGGGGTGGCTCCGAAGTCCCAGTCACACTGCGGGTCGGGCCGAGCCGGTTTGTACTGCCACGCCACGGCGCCGTCGTTGACGTGCAGGGCGATCATGGACTCCGCCATGGGATGGGCGTTGGCGAAGTCGCAGTCGGCGGTGCCGAAGACGACCAACCCGAGGGCGGGGAGCACCGTTCCCGACGACCACACGCTGCCGCACCCGTCGTCGAGCACGTGCCCCTGGGCGTCGACGTCGGTCTGGTACTCCCACACGGGATCGCCGGTGGCGAGGCTCGCCCCTACCACATACCCCCCGTACCCGGCGGCGCCGTCAACGTCCACCCCGAAGAGCACGACCCCGTTCTCGACCACCGGCGACGAGAAGATGCGCGTGCCGTCGGTGTCCGGGCTCGGAGGTTGATCGGGCCTTCCCGTGTAGTCGTGCTCCCAATACAGTGCACCGTCGGCGGCGTTCAGCGCGTACAGGGTGTAGCCGCCTCCGAAGATGACAAGGGCAGGACGACCAGCGGTGGCGGGCTCGAACCACGCTGAAGACGTGACGAGGCCGCCGTCGGACGTGAGGTCGCGGTGCACCTCGCCCGGATAGGGCTTGACCGCGTTCTGGGACTTGAGCCGCACCTTCCACCGCAGCGTGCCCGTCTCGAGATCCACGGCGTAGAAGTAGTCGTCCCAGGATCCGACGTAGACGACCCCATCGACGACGGTCGGGGTGGCCGTGACGGCATCAGCGGTGGGAAAGACCCACGCTTTTCGCAACGTCTTGACAGTCGTCTTGGTCAATGTGGTCCGGCCGTGGAAGGTGTGCTGGGCGTCATGGCCGTAGGTGGGCCAATCCCACGGGCCCGGCACGGTCGGGACTGCGGGGGCGATGGCGACGGTGGACGTCGTGGCTGGCGTCGAAGTGGACGACGCCGTGTGCGCCGTCGTCGTCGGGCCGCCGCACCCCGACATCACGGCGCCGAGCACCGTGGCCGTCGCCAGCGTCCTCAGCCCGGGCTGGCGCCGGTTGGCCCGTGACCTCCCTGACCCCGGCCCTTTACCCGCCGGCCCGGGGCTGGCCGGCCCGGGGCTCACTTCCCGCCTCTCGGACAAGCGTCGTTACCCGAAGCCCGCCGTCGCCGGGGCATTTGTGGGCGGGCCCTTGTCCGGAGCCGGGTTCTCGGCCGGCCCTGACAACGGAGCGACGATGGCTCCGTTTGGATACGGGCACACCGTTGTGGCCGGCACGCACACGGTCACGCTGGTGGGGAAGTCGAAACCGCCGGCAATCGTGACCGGCGCTGCGGGTTGGCCATTGGTCATGGTCACCTTCATCACGCGACCTTGGTAGCTGCCGGGCCCGCACCCGGTCAGCAGGCCCTTGCACACGACGTGGATGTCGACGAAGTACAGGGTCCCGTCCGGGGCGAAAGCCATGCCGAAGGGGTTGTACTGGTCCGGTGCCTTGCCGAGGTCCGCGATCGTGGTGCCGGGCACCGTGCCCCGCCCGGGCTGGGGCTTGCCCTGATTGGTCACCCAGCGGATGGCGGGAGTGCCGATGTAGCTGCTCACGGCGAAGCAGTCACAGGTGGGGTCCTTGGCCACCCCCGCCGGGAAGGCCAGGCCCGTCACGAACGCCGAGACGTGCACCTTGCTCCGCTTGTAGATGCCGCCGGGGCAGTCCGCCGCGCTCGACGGCAGTGACGAGGCGGCGAAGCGGAGCACGCTCTGGGTGCCGACGTTCGGGACGAGCACGTCGCCGTTGTCGGCCAGCGCCATCATCCCGGGCTGGGCCAGGCCGCCGGTCCCGTCGGTGTGGTGTGGCCCTACGCCTCCCGATGTCGGCCCGTACACGATGCAATACGTGGTGTACTTCGGTGCGAACCACTCCACCAGCCGCCCGCTGCTCGGTGGTGGGAAGGCGCCTTGTGCGGTGGCGATGTCGTTGCCGAACACGTTGCCGGCCTTGTCGATGGCGCACCCCGTGTAGGTCTGGTTGTTGTTGAACACGCCATCGGAGGTCGGCGGCGAGTCGCTACCGATGCTCTGGCCGGGAAGCTTGTACGGGCCTGGCACGTACAGAGTCTGGCCGCTGAACGCACCGTTGGGGTCGTCGAGCTCCACACCATCGGCGGGCTGCTTGTAGGGCTTGGCACTGCCGAGATTGTGCTGACCCGGGAGCGTGGGGTCGACTCCCCCGACGAAGCGACCGTCGGGCAGGACGCACATCTGCCCATTGAGGTCCCAGGGGGGAAAGAGCTGTCCCTGGGTGCCCGAAGGCACCGAAAGGAAGTCGACCTCCTCGTTCTGGTCCCAGTAGACGAGGTAGCCGGGCTTCCCCTTCAACCCCCCTGTGATGGGGGCGATGGGCCCGGTGGAAGCGAGGTTCGTGGACGCCGTGGTCCTGGCCACCGTGGTCGACGAGCTCGTCTTCGACGTGGTGGAGCCCGCTGAGCACGCCGCCAACACCACGGTACTCACCACCATCCCGAACACGGCACCTGGTTTCGGGCGCGTCCGTCGAAGACCAACATGGTGAAGATTCATCTCACGCTCCCCGCCCGGCCCCGTCCCTGAGGCTGACGCGGCCGTCATAGTACGCCACCGGACTACGGGACGCCTCGCCGGTATCGAGCGGGACCTGTTGGCGACGATCGACTGGGGAGACCGACGGTTCTCGTACGGACCGTTCTCAGACCGACCGGTCCTGGGGGCTCAGCGTTGCCAGTAGCCGGGTGGGCCCTTGGTCTCGGGCGGGCCCGAGACACCGGTGATGCCCGGGGTGGCGTCGCGCGGGGACGACCGCACGACGTTGGCCTCGGGTATCCGCACCGACTCGGGGCGTTCGACCGCGCTCCGGCGGCCGTTGGACCTCTCGGTGCGCGGCGGCGGGCCGCTGCTCGGGGCGACGGGGACGGCCGACGCGGGCGGGGCGTCAGCCCGACGGAAGTGACCGTACCCGTAGGTCCCGTCTCGGCGACGACGGTTGAACCGGACCCGGTTGAGGACGATCGCCACATTGGCGTTGGCGTTGTCGAGGCGCAACAGGCATTGCTGGAGCCGCTCGGGGTTGAACCGACGTGCGTCGACCACCACGATGACGAGGTCGACCATGGTGGCGATGAGCACGGTCTCGGCCACACCGATCAGCGGCGGGCAGTCGATGACCGCGGTGTCGTGACGCTCGCGCAGCTGCTCGATGAGCAGCGGCAGGTGGGCGGACACGATGTCCGACGGATGCCGGTCGATGATGCCGGCGGGGATCACGTCGAGATAGGGGTTGGGCGTGCGCGAGGCATGGGCGAGTGCGTCCTCGGTCCGCCGACTCGTCACTCCGGGACCGAAGGGGACGCCCATCTGGGTGTGCAATGCGGGCTTGCGGAGGTCGAAGTCCAGCGCGGTGACGTGACGGTCCTGGGCGGCGAGCGCCCATGCGATGTTCGTCGCCACCGAAGTCTTTCCCTCACCCGGGTCGCACGACGTCACGGCGATCATCGCCGATTCACCGGGCGGGAGGCTGATGAGCAGGTTGCTCCGTAGCTCCTGGAACGCCTCCATGGCCATGGGCTCGCTGTGCTTCACGAACAGATCAGTGGGCCGTAGCCCAGGCACGGCCACCCGCGGGATCTCGCCCAAGACGGTGGCGCCGATCCGTTCCTTGACCTCGGTGACCCGGCTGAGCCGACGCCTGATCCCCGCCGCCCATATGGCCGAGAAGATTCCGAGGATGACCCCGAAAGCGCCGGCCCCCACGAGAATGGGCTTGCGCGGGTTCGACGCGGCCATCGGTGACGTCGCCGGTGCCAGCTGCACCAGCCGGTACAGGACCTGCTGGGGCTGGAACGCGATGAGCCGACGGGCAACCGCGTTGGCCAGATCCGCCGCCGCCTTCGGGCTCGTGCTGGTGGCCTCGATCGTGACCACATCGGAGCCGGGGTCAGCAGCGGCGGTGACCGAACTGACCACGGCGCGCTCCGCAGCCGAGAGCCGGCTCCGGGCGATGGCGACGTTGGTGTCGTCGGTGGCCTCGGCGGGGAGCTGCGGGACGACGATGCCGATCACCGACGCGGAGCTCCCCCCGTCCACCGTGGTCGGACTCGGCTGCGCGAGGACGAGGGTCGTGGCCTTGTACTGCTTGGCGGGTAGGAACGCCGCCGCCACGCCGGCGAGCAGGCATAGCACCAGGGCGGCCACGGCGACGAGGAGGTTGTGTCGTACGTCTCGGATTACTTGACGGATCTCCATGGCGTCACACCACCTCGTAGTGGCGGTAATCGCCAAAGGTACGCATGGCCATCATGGTCCCACCTCCCGAAGTCACAGCACTGCGAAGCAGCCCGAGCGACAGCCCGAGCAGTGTGGCTATTCGATAATTCTCGAAGATCGACTCGACCTGGCCCTGGGCGATCATCCCGACGATGACGGCGACGAGGGCGAGCGCCAGCACCGCCACCAACCGGTCCGGGTGCATCCGCCAGGCGGCGAAGCCGTTCACCAGTGAAGCGACGAGCGCAATGAGGAACAACACCAATCCGATCACTCCGGTCCTCAACAAGAGGTCAAGGCCGATGTTCTCGGTGAGGTCCGTGGTGACGAACTGGTTCGGACCGGGAACGTAATAAGTGTAGGTGAAGCCGAGTCCCTCTCCGAGGATCGGATGTTGGCGGGCATCGCCGAGAGCCACGTTCCACTTGTTCAGTCTGGCCTGGGCGGATTCGGCCTTGGCCCCACTGTTGAGCGTCAGGTTGAGATTTCTCCCGATGGTCGACGCGAAGGGTGTTTGCACCGGGCGCTGGGCGGTGATGGCAGGGATGACCGACACGCCGAGCACGACACCGACCACGGCCAAGGCGGTGATGAGGATCTCCCCCATCCGGACCCTGAGCCTCTGCCGGGCTGTGCGCCCCAGGGCGACCACGAGCACAAAGACGATGGCGGCACCGATCATCAAGAGGACCGCACGCTGGAAGGCGAAGAACCCTCCCAGCAGCAGTGGCACCGTGGCCAAGAGGTTGAGCCGGCTGCGCCGATCCTTGGCCAGCTCGAGCAGCAATCCGATGAGTCCGATGGTGGCGAACAGCGCCGCGGAGTCTGTCCCCATGGGGCCGCTGTGGCTGAGCGGGATGAGCGGGAGCTTGGCGCTGTAGGAGAATTTGGCGGCGGTCATGAGGACCAGCGCCGTGGCGAGCAGCGCGGACCAGCGCAGGGTCCGCTCGAAGCCGCGGCCGTCGATGAACCGACGCACCGGAACGCCCGCCACGAGCGCGTACCCCCCCACGACGTACACGATGGCCTTGGCCTCATATGGGATGTAGGTGGTGCTGTTGTGGCGGAGGATTCCCTCCACAATCTCGAGCGACAACCAGCCCGCCACCGCCAGCCATGCCAGTGCCGGGACCCCGATCCGGGTCGGCAGTCCCTTGACCGCCATGCGGGCGAGGAGGGCGACGGTGATGATGACCTCGGGGGTCCGGAACTGGAACGAGCCCGCGCCCGGATGGAAGATGCCCCGGGGGACGTCACTGAAGTTGCCGTAGAGGCTTGACTCGACGATGAGCATGCCCAGTAGCAAGAACACGACCCAATGCTCGCGAGCGCTTCGCTCCCATTGGACAAAGACGTAGAAGAGCATGGTCGAGACGACCAGGCCGCCCATGAGCAGGATTACCCGGCTCACGACGCCACCGTCTCGAGGAGGGGGGCCAGCGCCGCGTCCCAACTGTGCGAATCGACGACCGCGGCGTGGCCGGCGCGGCCCAGGGCCACCGCAGCATCGGGGTCGTCGAGAAGGCCGGTCACGGCATCGATCATGGCGGCCGCGTCATCTGCCACCACGACACCCCGCCCGATCAGGTCCTCGAGGCCGTCCACAGCCACCGACGTGGCCACGACGGGGCGCCCCGCATCGAGTGCCTCGAGGATCTTCAGCCTGGTACCTCCTCCGGACCGAAGCGGGGCGACGGCGATGCGCGCCTGGGCAAGATAGGGCGTGACATCCGCGACGGTACCGGAAACCTCGACCGACGAGGATGCAAGGGCCCGCACCGACGGGGCGGGGTCCCTCCCGACGAGCAAGAGCCGGGCGGCCGGCACCCGACGCAGGACCTCGGACCACACCGCGCCTGAGAACCACACCGCCGCGTCGACGTTGGGCGCCCATCCGAGTGTCGCCACGAACGCGGCCGTGGGGGAGGATGCGGGCTCGAGCGGGTACGACGGGTGGGGATCACGGCCGTTCGGGCACACGAGGAGCTGGGGGAACTGCGGCGCCAAACGGTCTCGCTCTTTCTCACTCACGACCAGGACTGTGTCGAAGGTGCGCGCCGCCTTGCGCTCCATCGCCGCCAGCGCGGCGGCTTCCGCGTGGGCGAGCAGAGCCGACGGACCGTGGGCGGTCCGTCCGTAGCTGCGCAGGAGGGCGGATTCGACGTTGTGGAGGTCGAGCACCCGCCGTGCCGCCACGACGTCGCGCCCGAGCGGCGCCATCTGCATGTACTCGACCTGCAACAGGTCCACTGGCCCTTGTGCCGCCGCGCTGCGCACCTCGGCCACGAGCTCGGGGCTGAAGAAGCGCCCGGCCGAGACACTTCTTGTCTTGAGCACGCCCCGCGCCGCTCGGGCCGTGGTCGGCTTCCACGGGACGCTGCGTACCTCGATCCCGAGCTTCTCGAGGCCGGCGACGTCAGCGGCGCCGTCGTCGTATGCACACAGCACCAGATCCGACCCTTGTGCGAGGCGACGGGCCACGGCGAGGACCCGCTGCTTTCCCCCGTCGTTGTCGGGGAAAGGCACGAACTTCGTCACCATGAGCGTCCTCATCGCCGACGGGTGCTCGAGGCTTTGGGGTGGCGCACGACGGGCCATTGGGTGAGCCGGTCACCTCGCATGTATCGCAGGACCCCGCCCAGAGCCACAGCGTTGAGGAACACGGCCTGGCTGAGGCCGTCGGCAACACGTTGTGCCGCCTTTGCTCCCGCGGCTCGACCCGACGCGGGACGACCCCCGGCGGCTTCGAGGTCGACGGGGTCGACTCCATCGATGGGTTGGCCGGCATGCTCGGACGGGCCCGTCGCCTTTCTCGCCAGGCCCCACAACGCCACGAGATGCCCTCCGAGGAACAAGACGGCGAGCTTGCTCGTGCGGACGCGGCGCAGCGCCGTCACGAGCAGGAGAAGATGCGCGACCGGCGCGATGGTGTACCGGGCCAACCGGTGGCCCCAGATCTGTGCCGCCACGATCCCGCCCCCGGGGCTCAGTTGGCGGCGGCGGCGCATGAAGACATGCATCGCCCCCGAGACACTGCGCGTCCGGCGCTCCCACTGCTGCTCCAGCGTGGGCACGGGAGGATCGAACGCCCGAGCTTGGGGTTCGTACGCGATGACATAGCCGCGCTCCGAGAGATCGAGGGCGGTCCACAGGTCGTCGGTGGCGATGTCGGCGGGGACGGGCTGCCATGCGTCGGTGCGGATGGCGGCCAGCTCCCCCACGAGTCCGATGGTGGTCCCGAGCCGCCACTCGCGCTGCTTGAGCCAGGACTCGAAGCGCCAGTAGAGGTCCTCTCCCGCTCCGTCGGCCTCGACCTTCTCGCCCGCCACGGCGCCGACGCGGGGATCGCCGAGGTGTCGGACCAGCGCCGCGATGGCGCCGGGTGCGATGACATTGTTGGCGTCGCTCACCACCACGACTGGAGCGGTGACCTTCGAGAAACCGAGGTTGAGCGCCTGCGCCTTGCCGAGGCGCTCGTCGGCGGTGACGACGGTGGCTCCAGCGTGTTCGGCGCGCTCCGCGGTCTCGACGTCCGCGTCGGCCACCACCATGACGTCGAGCGGGCCGGGGTAGCCGTTGTTGAGGACATCGCGCACCTTGGCCTCGATGCACTCCGCCTCGCCGTACGCGGCCACAAGCATGGTCACCGCCGGCCACTGCTCGGGGTCCGTCGGGGCCGCGGCCTGGCGACGGCGCGACGCCCATGCCAGCCACGCGGGATACAGCACGTGTCCGGTCGTTGCCGCCGCCCCGAGGGCGCCAACCGTCACCTTCGATCGTCGGCCCATGCTCACTAGTTTCGTCCCATTTGAAGCTGCTCTGTAGCCGCCCGCCCAGCGGTTCCCCGATGAGACCCCGGCAGGGCGCTCGAATCCCGCAGAACGTGGCCACCGGCTTGCCACCCCCCGCGCGTCTGCCCCCGGGGCCCCCTGGACCCGGTCAAGATCCTGGACCCACGACCCATACACCCCTTGCACCCAGCAAACAGCAGACGGTGGCCGAGGACCCCCCGGATCAGGGGTTTTGCCGAGCCCAAAGGCCCGACCCCCCGGTGGTGGACGCCAGAACTGCTATCGGATCGGCCGCGGGTCTGACATCTTGATGATCGCGTACCAGGCAAGCCCGGCGGCTTTCCCAATCTTGGGCAAGACCGCGGCATCGACCGACGACAGGCGGGCCACGAGTCGATCAGTCAGCTTTGAGTCCGGAGCCGGCAGGGCGAGGAGCGGGAAGAGGCCGTAAAACTGCACCTCAACCTGATCAAAGTATGTCTTGGCGAGTTCAAAATCCCGCAGGAGGAGGGGATGCTCGTCAGGAGTCCGCAACGAGGGAGTCAATCGACGAAACAGGTTGATCATCGGATTGTGACCGAGCGGCTCCATGAAGATCCCGATGCCGTCGGGCTTCATGACCCTTCGAAGCTCGCCGAACGCTCGGTCCAGGTCGAGGTGATGGAGGATGCCACGCCCACACACGACGCCGAATGTTGAAGAGTCGAACTCGAGATCCTCAGCGTTCATC
This sequence comes from Acidimicrobiales bacterium, assembly GCA_035532735.1. Classification (GTDB taxonomy): domain Bacteria; phylum Actinomycetota; class Acidimicrobiia; order Acidimicrobiales; family UBA8190; genus Chersky-840. The sequence goes on from DATKQM010000011.1 coordinate 20,793, forward strand.
TGTCGGCAGGAAATGGTCAATCCCTCGGCGGCGGCACGATCTCGAGTCTGACGGATGCCCTCTTCGGAAATGTCGATAGCAGTCACGACCGCTCCCGCTTTGGCGAGAGCGAATGCGTCGGTCCCGACTCCACAACCGTATTCGAGTATGTCAACGCCGGGGCCGGTCAACCCCATGAGCTTGTCCTCATACGCGGCAGAGCAATCGTTGAGCACCCGATAGAACCTGCCGACCTTCGACCGAGTCCCGTGCTCAAAGGCGTGGTCGTGAAATCCCTGCTCCGACTCCAACCGTTGGTTCGTCGACCCAGAATCTGAAGACATCACATCACCACTCTCGCCTTCCCGTCACACCCGACCATGCGGATCTGCGGGCGCGGCCAATGGGCGACCTACTATCGCTGTTGACCGTTTTAACCCTAGCTCTCTGCGGTTCGAGAAACGGCCGGCCCCATCGGAAGAATTCACTCGGGACTGCACCTGGCAACGTCATTCCCCTCTCTGTGTCCTTTCAGCTAGGACTTTTCTGTATACCGCGAGCGTCCCCAGAGCGGTCCCACGCCCTGTCGGTGGGCTGGGCCGGGGCAAAGGGTGGGCGCCGAGGGACGAGACCAGGGCATCGGCCCAGGCTTTCGGGTCGAGGGGCACGATGATCCCCGCTCCGGTCCGGTACACCTCCTCGGCGAGAGGTGGTGACGCCAGGACGGGTGTGCCTGCAGCCAAGCCCCGGTGCAGGACCCCCGAGTGCGACCCTACGGCGTATGGGAGCACGAGAACATCGGCCGCGCTGGCCCACCTGTCGAGGTCGGCCTCCTCCACAAAACCCCGCCGCACCTCGACCCCCGAGCACCCCTGCAGCATGGAGAGGTCCGCCGAATCATAGGCCTCCCCCACGACCAGGAGCCTTGCCTCCGGCAAGGCCGCCACTACCCGTGGCCACGAGCGGGCCAACAGACCGATGCCCTTGTAGGAACGGACCTGGCCCAGAAGCAGAGCCATCGGGACGTCGTCGAGCCCCAGATCGTTCCTCGCCTGTCGCTTGGGGATGGACGGACCCCCGAGTCGAAGGTCCACGGGTACGACGTGAACGGGAACACCCGGGGCGCTTGCCTCCACGAAGCAACGGGGCTCTTCGCCGTGGATGATGAGGGCGTCCGCGGCACGCCAGCGTCTAGCTTGGTCGGCCACCGCACGAGCGCCACCCTCGAGTGGGAGGGGATCGTGGATCGTGAGAATGACGGGCGTCCGTCGGGAGATTTGGCGCAGTACCAGGGGCTCCAGGCCGTGCACTACCTCGGTCTGGACGTGGACTACTGACGGATGAGCACGACGGACAGCCCGGACCAACCCCACGATCGACGGGGCGAGCTCACCTAGACGCAGCGCATAGAGCCGGGGCTTTTTCATTCGGACCACATCGGGTCCCCACCGGCTGCGGCGCAAAAGAAGCTCTGGATCGCCGACACCCGCCGGAGCGGCCAAAGCAACCTCCGCGTGTTCGGCGACCAGGGCGGCCCGGAGACACTGGGTGTACCGGGCGATCCCCCCGCGGTCAGATGCGTCGGCGAGCAGTACCCGCAACGCTCGTTCGAGCGTGCCCCGTGGCGCGGGAGCTAATGGGAGAAGAGAGTCGAATTCGTCGAGGGACGGTTGGGCGGCCATGGATGTCGTCGGTTCATCGGGTTGTCGCCGGGCAGACTCCTGCGGGCGAAGATCAGTCTCGCGTGATGGGGGCGCGAGGGTGGGTCACCCGATCGATGAAGCCTCTTTCGCGCCCGGGGTCGTCGGCCCGACCGAGGCGTTGTCGCTGTGGTTCGACTCCTCGACCCGGTGGATCCGCAGCACGGTGGCCTCGGCCCGACCCGTCTCCCCACGCGGCTCGAAGGTGTTGCGGATCACGGCGGTGAAGGTCTGGAAGAGGATCACCACGTCGCGCCACAAGGACCAGTTCTCGATGTACTGATTGTCGAGCCGGGCACGCTCGTCGATCGACGTGTCGCCTCGGAGCCCGTGGACCTGGGCAAGTCCGGTGAGCCCGACAGGAACGCGGTGCCGGTCGTCGTAGCGGGGCACCTCGACTTTGAACTGCTCGACGAAGAAAGGGCGCTCGGGTCGAGGACCGACGAGGGACATGTCCCCCCGCAAGATGTTCCAGAGCTGGGGGAGCTCGTCGAGACCGGTGACCCGGAGGATGTGCCCGATCTTGGTCACGGCGACGTTGGTCGGATTCCACTCCACGTCGGAGCGGGAATTCACCCGCATCGACCGGAACTTGAGGACGTCGACGATGACGCCGCGCTGGCCCACACGCTGCTGGCGGAAGTGGACCGGGCCCGGGCTCGTGAGCTTCACCACCGTGGCGATGGCGGCGTAGAGCGGGGACATCACAAGCAATGCGAACGCTGCCACCGTGGCGTCGAAGATCCTCTTGACGATGCGGGAGTGGCGTCGCAGCACCGAGCGGCGCAGCCGGAGGAGCGGGTAGCCCCACACGTCGTCCACATTGCGGCTGTTCATGGCCGTGGCGAGCTCGAAGAACCGGGGAAGCACGTGGATCTCGACCGAGGCGTCTTCGCACGCCCGGAACACGTCGACCATGTCGGATTCGCGCGTCACGCCGAAGGCGACGACGACGCGGTCGATCCTCTCCTCCGACAGCACCATGCGGAGCATGCCCACCCCACCGAACAACGGCAGGGGGAGACCGGCGCTGTCGACCTCGTCCAGGAACCCGACGGGCCGAAGGCCGTACTCGGGGTGCTCCTCGAGCGTCACCGCCATCTTGGCGCTGACGTCGCCGGCGCCGACGAACAATGTCCGCTCGGCGAACCAGCCACGCGTCCGCAAGAGGCGGACGAGCCCGTAGGTCGCGCACCGGGCCACGACGATGCTGCCGGCCACGACCGCACCGGTCACGATCAGCCGGCTCGTCGAGGGCCCCGGCACCTTGGCGAGCGCCATGACCAGGAACGGCGCCCATGCGCAGGCCACGAGCGTTGGCGCCTCACGGGCCACGCTCAGCGTGATCCGGGGCAGATAGTGGCCGGTGAGCGCCAACGCGCTCACGACCATGACCACCGCGGCCCAAGCCCACCATGTCGCCAGGGACAGCCCCAGACCAGCCACCACACCCACGAGGAGTACGGCATCGGCGAGAGCCACGGTCCTCATGGCGGTCCTCGCCGTCGCCCTGCTGCGCAGAGGCAACGCCCGCGCCATGCGCTCGGACGGCCGCGTATTGACCCAGGACTGGTAATTCAGTCCGACTGACATGGCGCTATCAGCTTCTTCTGGTCGGGTGTCGGAGAATTGGATTAGAGGTTAGGCCGCGCTCTGGCGAAGCCGACGGCTTCGGCGCACCATGAGGCCACCGACCACCAGGGCGCCAGCGCCCGCGACCGCCATCCCCTCGATGTCAGCACCCGTAAAAGGCAGGCCGCCACCGGCAGCGACAGGCTGCGGCTCAGCGAGCGGAATCGGCGCAGGCGTTGTGACCTGCGGCGGGCTCGTCAAAGGCGTCGTGCACCCCGTGTAACACGTGTCTGCGAAAGCCGCCGTGGCCGGAACCGCAGCCACGCCCAGCGTGGAGAGGGTCAAGCCCAGTCCCAGACCGAGAAGTTTGCTCTTCATTTCGCTCTTCTACCCTTCACCCCGCGGCGGCTTTGCCGCCGCATCCAAAATGCCCGGTCAAAGACTCCCGCCACACTCCGTGACCGGAATCTACTCGCCACTTCCTCATCATCGGCGGAATGTCCCGCCCCCGCCGACCTGCACTTGTACCTTGCCCTACCGGTGTCATGCCCGATCTCGGGCACTTCCCCAGGGCCCCCTCCGCCCACACCACTCCGTGAGCGACCTACAACGGATTGTCACGGACCCGCATCGACAGAGACCCTATGGAAAGTCAACATTCGGTCAACTGGACCTCGCCGAACGGGTCTTAATCCCTGGTGGCGGGGCCGCGACGAGGAGTGGCTCGAGCCCAATCAGGCCACGGAGCCAAGCATTCCAGGTCAGCCCCGGTTACCGGTGCTCACCAGGACAAAGAGAAAGGCCCGGCGTCGGTCTCGGTCGTCCCCCGGTAATGCCAGGTCACAGGCGCCAGGCGCGCCGTGGGAAGCACCCGGACCTCGCCCGACGCCTGGGGCAGGGTGAACCGGACGACCACGGTTTGCGACTGACCCGCCTTCACGTCCACGGGCGTGGCGATCACCCAGGTCGGGCCCTCGGCACCTAGAGCATCCAGGGGCGGATTGCCCTCGATACGGGGGGTCGACGCGTAGCCCGGCAGGTTGACGGCCAGGACCCCGAGGTACTCGCCGTAGACGGTCCCGAGTCCCGGGTAGGGCCCCGCAATAAACTGGGATTGCCCAGGTGGGGTGCTGTTTTTGAGGTGCACCGTCAAGGTCCCCTGGGTGTGGGTGCCCTGGGTCTTGAGGTCCAGGTCCGAGGCGACCGACAGGTACTGGTCGAGCTTGTTGCCTCCCCGGTTGATCACCGCCGTCGTCATCGAGTCCGGTGACAACTGGCCCGCCACCCCGGCTTGGACCCAGGCGGACTCTGCTTGCGCGTTCTCCGACCACATCAGGAGGTGGCGACCCTGGGTCGCCGTGGTCATTGCATTCGACAAGGACTTGAGATCGAGGGATTCGTTCTCGAGCGCGCCGAGCGCGGCCTGGGCCAGGGCCCCCAACCGGTCTTCACGGCTCCCCTCGGCTCGCGCCGGCGCGCCACTCGGTTGGTCGACCAGGCCTTTGTACTGATCATGGGTCAGGAGCTGCTCCACGTCGCCGGCGCCGACGACGGTGCCGTCGTGCAACGTGACCGGGCCCGTCACCTCGAGGATCTGGTGGAGTCCTTCGACGTCGACGGCGATCACCCCATCGACGTGCTGCCCCGTCTCGGCCTCCCACATCTGGGCCGCCAAGGGCCCGTTGACGTCGAACTGGGGCGTGAACCCCAGATTGCGCCAGTCCTGGCCGGGCTTGATCCAGCCCCACCGGGCCTCGAGGTCCCCGGTGACGGTCACCTTGCCGGGCGCCACGGGGATGTTGACGGTCTGGTTGACGTTCGACAACTCGAGATGCCCGTCACGCGCCGCCAGGGCTCCGACCTCGAGGAAGTCACCGGATCCCGCCCGCATCTCGGCGTTGTTCGCCATCAGGAGGAGATAGGTCTGGGGCCCCTGGAGGATGTCGGCCATCGTGCCCGCCACCCCGGCCGCGTGTTGGAGCCGGGTGCGCACGTCGGTGAGGTCACGCACGAAGGTGTCGTGCTTTGACGCGAGCGGGGAGACGAGCGCGTGGGCCGGGCCGGTGTCGATGCGCCCGAGCGCCTTGTCCGTCTTCGTCGCCAGCTGGGCCAGGGCGCGCAACTCCTCGACCCGGTCGGTCCCGCTGCTGTGGGACGACTCCAACACCGAGTGGGCCTGGTCGATGGCATCGGCGCCGATGGTCGCCACCTGTCCCGACGCCGATGACAAGTCCTGCACCGACCGCAGCTGCCTCCCGATGACCGGGACGATGTCGAGTGGCGCCACGAGCGGCGAGTGCAAAAAGCCGTACGCCGAGTTGAATTCCTTGACGGCGGCATGCAGCGGGCCCGTGGCCGAACGGCTCACGACGTCAGACGCCGAGAGATGCGCCCTGGCCTGGTCCACATCGGCCATGCCGTGACTGGCGTGCACGAGGCCGAGGGCGATGACGACTGCGGACGCCACCAGCCACAGCACCACGACGAGGACCACACCCCAGACGAGACGCCGTCTCGGTCGCCTTCGTCGGTGACGCCGACCCGTGCTGCGCCTCGAAGCGGTGTCGGCGCGCGGTGGGAGGTCGGGGGCGTCTGAAGAGTCGGGGGTGTCGGGGGCCTCCGAAGAACCGGTTGGTGCGTCGGAGTCGCTCACCCCGGCAACGTTCGGATCCCGCGCCGAACCCACAACAACGCCGCCGCGCACTCCACCAGGGTGCCGAGCTCACGCGCCGTCTTGCGGTACCCGTCCAAGGGGCCGCCGATGGGGTCCGGCACGTCGTCGGCGGGCGAGCTGCCCACCAGGTCGGTGCGTTTGCGCCCGTGTTGGAGACGCTCGAGCCACGCCTCGAGCGAGTCGTCGGGCCCCCGCCGCCCCACCAACTCTCCACGGCGTACGAATTCCTTGAGCGTGAACGTGCGTCCCCACGCCGAGGGATCGAGGAGCACGACCTCGCGAGCGTGGCGACGGCCCATGGTGAGCACCACCTCCGACGTCGCCACGAGCTCCGCGTCGATCTGCGCGCTGCGGTGACCCGATAGGTCGACGCCCAGTTCCGCCATCGTGGTGACGACCTCCGGGGGTGACGCGTACCCACCTTCGAGCAGACCCGCCGACGCCACGGAGACTTCCTCGGGGGCATCGTCCCCCCCGACCAGGGAAAGCCGTCCGAACAGCGCGGCCGCCATCGGCGACCTGCACATGTTGGCCGTGCATACGAAAAGGACCAGCACCAGCTGAGTGTATCCAAGCCATGCCGATTCGATGGGGGCATGGGTGGGTAGTCTCGATTACGTGCGACGGGGGCTCATCACCGGCGTACTGGGCCGGATCCTCCTGAGCGCAGGGGTGCTCATCCTGCTCTTCGTGGCCTACCAGCTGTGGGGGACGGGCATCGCCGAGTCACACAGCCAGGCCGTTCTTCGACAACGACTCGACGCCCAGCTACACCGTGTCGACCACCCGTCAACGACGACGACGACCGCACCTTCCTCGTCCACCACGACCACCGCAGCAGGTGCAGGCGACCAACCGACGGTCGGTCCCACCATCGCGGCACCCAATGACGGCAATCCCATCGGGTTCCTGCGGATCCCGAAGATCGGGCTCGACAAGGTGATCGTGCAGGGGACGTCCACCACTGACCTGCGCCAGGGTCCGGGGCACTATCCCGGTACCCCGCTACCGGGAGAGCTGGGCAACGCGGCCATCGCCGGACACCGCACGACCTACGGGGCACCCTTCTACAACCTCGACAAGCTGGGCCCCGGCGACACCATCGAGATCACCACCGTCCAGGGCGCGTTCACCTACCGCGTGACCCACACCCTCGTGGTGAGCCCCTCGGATACCTCGGTGGTCGACAACACGGCGACGCCCGAGCTCACCCTGACCACCTGCAACCCCCGGTTCAGCGCGTCACAGCGTCTCGTGGTCCACGCCGAGCTGACGTCCACTCCCGCTCCCACCGCGCATCCACCGACGTCGGTACCGGGATCGGTATCAGCGCCGGGCACCAGCGACCTCGCCGGCGGACAGGGCGACTGGGTGCCGGCATTGGAGCAGGGGCTGCTGTCGGGGGTCGTGATCACCGCAGTGTTCGTGATGGCGCGTCGCCGCCGGGCGCGATCGGCGCGCTGGATCGTCTACGGGTTCGGGGGCGCGGTCTCGCTCGTCACACTCTTCTTCTTCTTCGGCGCCGTGAGCCCGTTGCTCCCGGCCAGCTTCTGAGCGGAGCTCCGCCGGCGGCTCGGCGCCGGGGGCGAGGCCGGCATGCCGTCGAGCGTGTCGGGTGCGGCGAGGTCCGTGGCGCACCAGCCGTCGTCGGGCGAGTACCGCTTCACGACCTTGGCGGGAGACCCCACCGCCACACAGTGGTCGGGAAGGACGCCGGTGACCACCGAGCCCGCCCCGACCGCGACGTTGCGGCCGATGCGGCTTCCCGGGAGCACGACCACCCCGGTGCCCAACCAACTACCCGACCCGATGTGGACGCTCGACTCGACCGGCCATTGCGCACCGATGGGAACATCGGGATCGCTGTAGACGTGGTTCTGGTCCGTGATGTAGACGTAGGGCCCAGTCTGGATGTCGTCACCGATCTCGATGCAGAAGTGGCCGACGATGTGGCTCCCTCGCCCGATGAGCGTCCGGTCGCCGATGGACACCACGGGATCGCTCACCATCTGCTGGCCCGGCGCCATGCCCGCCGACAATGAGACGTAGGGGCCGATCATCGTGTTGCTCCCGATACGGATCCAGCGCTCGTTGAAGATCGCCCCGGGGGGAAAGGCGATCAGGCTGCGGTGACCGAAGGCCCCGAAGCGCCGGGCGACGGGGTGATCCGCCCCGATGCCACCGAGATCACAGACCCACTGCCATCCGGCCTGGATGGCCACCGAGGCCATCCGGCGGGCCCAGGGCGGCATCTGTCGGGGCGACGGCACGCGCCGAACGTACCCGGTGGCACCGGGACCCGCCCATCCGCGCACTCAGTCGGCGCGTCGGTAGCAGAAGATCTCGGCGGTGTAGGGCAACTCGAGCGGGAGCGGGTGACGCCGGGCCTCGGTGCGGACCTGCTCCAAGAGGCCTTGGCGGGCGGTGCTGTCCATGGCCGCGATGAAGCTCACCGAGGCCACGCGTCCCGCCACACCGTCGACATCGAGGGGTTGTCTCCATTGCACCCGTCGCTCGGTCTCGACCAGGAAACGCGGTGAGCCGTGGCCGGCATCCTCGAGGGCGCCACGCCACGCACCGGAGGTCGCTGACGGGGTGTCGCCGCGCCACGGATCCATGAGACGCTGCAGCGCTGCCTGCAGCGGGTCCGAGAGATCTCGTCGGTTCCACACCACCGCCAGCCGAGACCCGCACCGAGCACTCTGTGCATTTCAGCCACGGCGTCTTCGGTGGCGAACCAGTGCAGGGCCTGAGCCACCGTGAGCGCGTCGACGGTCCCGGTGCCGAGCGGCATGACCTGCGCCACCCCCGCCACGACGATCGCACCCGGCACCGCCTCGGCCAGTGTGGCGCGCATCGCCTCGACGGGCTCCATCGCGATGACGGTGGCGCCGAGGGCCAAGAGTCCGCGTGTGAGCTTGCCCGTCCCCGCCGCGAGATCGAGGACCTTGCGTCCCGGGCCCAGACCCAGATGTTCGCCGAGCCAGGTCAGCGCTTCGGGCGGGTAGCCCGGTCGCGACTGCTCGTAGACCGTGGCGGCACCCGAGAACGCCGTTGCCGTGCTGTGCACTGCGTCGGTTCCCACCACAGCCTGTCATAGTCCGTGTCGCCGGACCGGACCAGCCGGGCCCACGCAGTAGCCTCGCCCCGGATCGATCTTCGGCGGTGCGCTCGAGATCGATCCCCAACCCACACCGGCGACAGTCGAGACGCCGACCCCGACGCGGGGCCGAAAAAAGGGAGCCCATGCCTGACGACACCACCCCCGGGGAGTCCGGCCACGTCCCGAACGGGGATCAGGGCGAGAACGCGGCGCCACCCGAGAACGCCGCACCTGAATCATGGGACACCGCCACCCAGGCGACCCCGGCAGCAACGCCGGGGGACCTCACCCAGTCCGTTCCGGTGGACCCGACCCGGTCCATCCCTGCCTCGACCACGCCCGCGACCGCAACCCCCGCCACCGCATCCGGTGACATCGCTTCGAACGGCATCGGGTTCGGCGCCGCGAGCACCGCCGACGCCACCGGCGGTGGCGGCCCCCGGAGCTCGTCGCCGCGCGCCTTGATCATTGCCTTGGTCGTGGTCGCCGTGCTCGTGGTCGGAGCTGGCATCGCGCTGGCGGTCAACGCCGGGGGAGGGAACAAGAAGGCCTCCCACAACGCCGCGAACATCGCGGCCCCGACCACGACCGCGGCCGCGGTCGGCCCCCTGTGTCCTCTCACCGGGCTCGCACCGACGGGGGGTGTCGTCCCGCAACGTCCGGCTCTGGCGGTGAAGGTGGACGACTACCCCGACGCCCGGCCCCAATCGGGCATCGACCAGGCCGACATCGTTTTCGACGAGCCCGTGGAAGGCGGCATCACGCGCTTCGCAGCGGTGTTCCAGTGCCAGAGCCCGAGCCTCATCGGGCCCATCCGGTCGGCACGGGCCGTCGACCTGCAGATCCTCGACCAGCTCAGCAAGCCCATCCTGGTCCACGTGGGAGGGATCAACCCGGTGCTGTCGATGTTGAGCAACGGCAACCTGAGCGACTTCGACCTCCGCATCCACGGCTCGATCATCAAGCACCTGCCGGGCCGGGTGGCTCCCTATGACACCTACATCTCGGCCGCGGCGGGCTGGGGCCTCGAGGCCGACGACACCACGCCGCCGACCCCGCTCTTCACCTACTCCCCGACGACAACCTTGGGCGCGGCGACCGGATCCGTCCACATCCCCTTCACTGCGACCAACAACACCTTGTGGTCGTGGGACGCGGCGAGCGGGCACTGGCTGTTGTCGTACAGCGGCAGGCCGGCCACCGTCTCTGGCGGCGGTCAGATCGCCACGACGAACATCGTCGTCCAGACCGTGCACGTCACCTATGGGCCCTGGCTCGAGAACAGCGAGGGCGGGCTCGAAGTTCAGTCGCAGATGACCGGAAGCGGGCCTGTCTTGGTCCTCCGCGACGGTGTGGCCATTACCGGGACGTGGAAACGGGCCGCGTTGGGCGACCCCACCACCTTGACCGCTACGAACGGATCGACCATTGCGCTGAAGCCCGGGCAGACCTGGGTGGAGATCGTGCCGTCCACGGTGCCGGTCACGACCACGGGGCCCACGGCGTCGAACGGTCCCGCCACCACCACCAAGCCGTAGGACCGACAGACAACGGGCCGGGCCGCCCGACGGCAACCCGGCCCGCGGATCATGAGAACGAGGAGCGTCAGTCCGGCACGGCGGCGGGAACGCCTTCCTCCTCGATCGCACCGACCGTTGCCCCCGCCGGGAGGACCGTGCCGGCCAGCTGCGAGCGGATCCGCTCGTTGATCTCGATCATCAACTCGGGCGTCTCGACCAGGAACTGCTTGGCGTTCTCGCGTCCCTGTCCGAGCTGCTCGCCCTCATAGGTGAACCACGCCCCGGACTTCTTGATGAGTCCGAGCTCCACACCCACATCCAGGAGCGAGCCCTCTCGGCTGATGCCCCGGCCGTACATGATGTCGAACTCGGCCTGCTTGAACGGCGAGCTGACCTTGTTCTTGACGACCTTCACCCGTGTGCGGCTCCCGACGACCTCCGCGCCGTCTTTGATCTGCTCGATCCGACGGATGTCGAGGCGCACCGAGGAATAGAACTTGAGCGCCCGACCACCCGGGGTGACCTCGGGCGATCCGTACATCACGCCGATCTTCTCGCGCAGCTGATTGATGAATACGGCGATGGTGTTGGACTTCGACAGCGTGCCGGTGAGCTTGCGCAGCGCCTGGGACATCAACCGGGCCTGCAGCCCGACGTGGCTGTCGCCCATCTCCCCCTCGATCTCGGCGCGCGGCGTGAGCGCCGCCACCGAGTCGATGACGAGGACGTCGAGCGCGCCCGAGCGGATGAGCATGTCGGCGATCTCGAGGGCCTGCTCCCCGGTGTCGGGTTGGGAGATGAGCAGGTCGTCGACGTTCACGCCGATGGCGCCGGCGTAGACCGGGTCCATGGCGTGCTCGGCGTCGATGTAGGCGCAGATCCCGCCGTTTCGCTGCGCCTCGGCCACCACGTGCATGGCGAGGGTCGACTTACCCGACGACTCGGGGCCGTAGATCTCGACGATGCGCCCCCGGGGGAGGCCGCCGATCCCGAGCGCCAGGTCGAGCGCCAATGCCCCGGTGGAGATCGACTCGATCCCCAGGTTGAGGTTCTCCCCCATCCGCATGACCGAGCCCTTGCCGAATTGCTTTTCGATCTGGCTCAGGGCCATGTCGAGCGCCTTGTCACGTTCCATTTGTCCGATGCCTCTCTTCGCTTGATTGAACCGGCTACGTCGCTCCGACCCGACTGACTCGACCGACCCTACGAACGGGGTGTGACATCCCTCCGGCTGGTGACCACCGAATGCCAGCAGTGTAGTTGCGAACACCTGTTCGGTGGGGAATGGGGGCGACCGGGGAACCGACCATGGGCCGGTTCGACCCCGGGACGAGCCACAATCGGTGACGATGCCCTTCCCGATGTCGCCGTCTGGCCGATGACACGACCGCGGCTGGCGTTCAACGCGCTGTCGCTGTGGCCCGGCGGGAGCGGGGTCCAGACCTACATCGTGGAGTTGTTGTCGGCTCTCGTCGAGGTGACCGAGGCGGAGCTCGTGGCCTCCGTCCGGGCCGACGCGGTGGACCTGCTCCCCCCCACGGTGGTCCCGATCGTCCGCAACCCGGGACAGGGGATACGGGCCATCCTCACCGAGGCCCGGGGCCTCGGTCCCGCTGCGCTGGTCCACGGCCTCGACGTCCACATCCCGGTGCGACCCGGCGCCCCCACGGTGGCGACGGTGCACGACCTCGCCGTCTACGACGTCCCCTGGGCGTTCAATCGACGTTGGGTGCTGCGCGAGCGCGCCGCCATCGCCCATGCCGCGCGCCGGGCCGACGCGCTGTTGGCGGTGTCGGCCTTCACCGCACAGCGGCTCCGGGATCGCTTCGGGTGCGACGCCACGGTGGTGGCCGAGGCGCCGTCGAAGGACATGGCACCCGCGTCCGAGGCCGAGCGGGACGAGGTCCGGCGCATCTACGACCTCCCCGACCGGTTCGTCTTGTGCGTGGCGACCATCGAACCGCGCAAGGACGTGGCCACGTTGGCGACCGCGTGTGGCGACGCGGGGATCCCCCTCGTCATCGCCGGCGCGGCCCGGGGTGCTGCTCCGGTCGGTGCCCGGCTGCTCGGCTACGTGCCGAGGCCCCATCTGCCCGCGCTGTACGGCGCGGCCACGGTGGTGGCCTACCCGTCGACCTACGAGGGGTTCGGGCTTCCCCCCCTCGAGGCCATGGCGTGCGGGGCATCGGTCGTCGCCTTCCGGATCCCGCCCTTGGAGGAATCACTGGGCGAGGCGGCGGTGCTCACCACCCCGGGGGATGCTCCTGAGCTCGCCGGGGCCCTCCGTGACCTGGTCGCCGACGAGGCCCGCCGGAGCCATCTCGTGACCGCGGGCCTGGCCCGGGCGGCGATGTTCAGTTGGAAGGCGACGGCGTCGGAGACGGCGGGGCTGTACCGACGGCTCGGGGTGGCGTGCTGATCGCTCAGGCCGGCGACCGGGACGTATCGACCAGAGGCACCGTCGCCACCGTCTCGTAGCGCGAACCGCCTCGGCCGAGCACCGAGGACACCAACTCGAAACCCCGGACCTGCCATGTCGCCGCCAGCGATGCGCCCGCCAGGCCGGCGGGGCCCCGGGCCCGTCCCCGGGCCCGGGCCAGGGTGAGGTGTCCCGAGAAACGGTGACCCTCGACGTTCTCGCCCCAGGGCGCGGTCACCGTCGCCACGGCCCGGGCCAACCCGTCGAGGCCCGCCACCGGGACCTGGAGCACCTGACGATCGGGGAACCACGCCGTCGTCGGCCCGAGGACGGCCCGGACCACGCCCGGGCCGGTGGCCGACAAGTCGCCGGGCACGGCCGCGAGCGCCTCTGCCACGGGGCCAGGATCACCGACCTCACCCAGGAAACGAAGGGTCACGTGCCACTGCGGCTCGGTCGTCCACCGCAGCGATGGCAGCTCGGGGCGGTCGAGGCCCAGCAGCATCTCGACCACGCTCTCGGGTGGCCACACCGCCACGAACAGCCGCACGACGTCCAGTGTGCAGACGCAAGGCGTCCGGTGTGGTGGATCGTGGCGTGGACGCGGGAGGATGACCGGTCATGGCCGTCCCCCGGATCGAGGCCGTGCGCGGCGACATCACCACGCAGGACACCCACGCCATCGTCAACGCCGCCAACAGGCGGCTCGCCGGGGGTGGTGGTGTCGACGGCGCCATCCATCGGGCCGCCGGCGCACCGGGGTTGCGGGCCGCGTGCGCCGCGCTCGGCGGGTGCGAGCCCGGCGACGCCAAGGCGACACCGGGTTTCGCCCTGGCGGCGCGCTGGATCATCCACACCGTCGGTCCGGTGTGGGAGGGCGGGACGCGCCGCGAGGCCGAGCTCCTGGCCTCGTGTTACCGGCGTTGCCTCGAGGTCGCCGACGAGCTCGGGGCCCGGTCCCTGGCGTTTCCCGCCATCTCCACCGGCGCCTACGGGTACCCGGCCGACCTCGCGGCGCGCATCGCGGTGGACACCCTCACCGTCTGCGACACCGGGGTAGCGGTGGTACGACTGGTGGCCTTCGACGAGCCAACCTGTGACCGCTACCGCGCCCTGCTCAAACCCTGACCGGCCCCGTGGCCAGCAGTCGCCGGCGCAACAGGTCGAGGGCGGAGATGGCCGCGTACTGGCGCACCCGGTCGCGGTCACCGGGCAGATGGAACACGAGCGACTCGGCCTCGGGGCCGAGCCCCGCCAGTCCCACCATGACGGTGCCCGGTGCCACACCTTCTTGTTCGTCGGGGCCCGCCACACCGGTGAGGGCGAGGCCGACATCCGCGCCCAGCACGCGCCGGGCGCCCTCGGCCATGGCCCGGGCCGCGGACTCGGTCACCACCGGCCCTTCGGGCACCCCGAGCACGTCGTGCTTGACCTCCGAGGCGTAGCTGACGACGCCACCGCGGAACCAGTCGCTCGCGCCCGGGACACCCACCAGCCGCGAGGCGACCAGCCCGCCGGTGAGCGATTCGCCCAGGCCCAAGGTGAGAGCACGTTCGACCAACAAAGTGGCCACGGCGGCCTCCATGGTGGTGTCGTCGACCCCGAAGACGACCGGACCGACGAGCCCTCGCACTTCCATCTCCTCGGCGTCGAGTAGCGAGGTGGCGGCCGCGGCGTGAGGCGCCTTGGCAGTGATCCGGACTTTGATCCCCTCGATCCCGCTCGCCAGAAAGGCGATGGTGGGGCTGCCCGGCGAGGCGTCGGAAGCCTCGATGCGCGGCGCCAGGAGCTCGGCGAGACCGGACTCGCTCATCCCCCAGGTCCGGACGACGCGACTCATGATCACCGCCGCCTCGCCGGCCAGATCGGCACGGTCGCGCAGGTCGGGCAGAACCGCCCGGGTGAACATCTCGACGAGCTCGTAGGGCACGCCCGGGAGGGCGTAGACGACTTTGTGGCCGACCGGGCAGATGAGGCCCGGCGCGGTGCCCAGCTGTTGGGGGATAGGGGTGGCACCCACGGGCACGTCCGCCTGGCGGCCGTTGCTCTCGGGCGTGTCGCGACCGCGCGAGCTGAACATCACCTTGATCCGGTCCACGATCTCGACGTCGCGGACGAGCGGGACGGCCATGACCTCGGCGATGGCGTCACGGGTGATGTCGTCGTGGGTGGGCCCGAGGCCACCGCACACCACGACGCCGTCGCTCCGGGCCAGGGCGGTGCGAAGGGCCAACACGATCCGGGCCTGGTTGTCCCCGACGACCTGGTGGAAATGCGAGTCGATGCCCGCCAAGGCCAGCTGTTCACCCATCCAGGCCGAGTTGGTGTCGACGATCTGGCCGAGGAGCAACTCGGTGCCGACCGCCAGTACCTCGATCCTCACCGATCTGCCGCCTGGGCGGCGCGCCGGCCGTCGAGGAGATACTGCGCGCCGGTCGCCACGGTGAAGGCGACCGCCACCCACAGCCCCACCAGAAGGACGGTGCGGTGCGGGGCCACCGATGGCGCCAAGCAGAGCAGGATGGCGATGCCTTGGACGAGGGTCTTCGCCTTGGCGCTCACGCGTGCGGGGATCGAGATCCCTCGCCGGCCCACGGCGATGCGGTAGAGGCTCATCCACACCTCGCGAGCCGCGATGATCGCCACCGGCAACCACGGCACCTCGCCGTTCACCGCCACCGCGCACAAGGCACCCACCACGGCGGCCTTGTCGGCCAACGGGTCGAGGAACGCACCGGACCGGGTGGTGCCCTGGCGTCGGGCCAACCATCCGTCGACACCGTCGGTGAGCCCGATGGCGAGGGCGACGCCGAAGGGGGCCCACCCCGGACCGCGCACGATGATGATCGCCACGAGCACCGGGGTTGCGAGCAACCGGGCCATGGTGAGGGCGTTGGCCGGCGTGTTGAGCGCCGACGGCCCGAAGGTGGAAACCCGCATCCGCTCGCGCAGCGGCTCGGTCACGACTCGGCCCACAGGTCCGGCCCGGCCGCGCCCGTCACCACCACCTTGTGGAACTCGCCCACGGCGAGGGTCGTCGGTACGTGGACGACGCCGTCGATGTCCGGGGCCTCGCGATGCGACCGAGCCATGCCGGGCCCGTCGACGAGGACATCGAGCTGTTTCCCGACGAGCCCGGCGCGGCGCTCGGCGGTGATGGCGTCTTGGAGCTCCGAGCACTCGCGCAGCCGCTCCAGGGCGAGGTCGGCCGGCACCGAGCCGGGAAGCCCCTCGGCGTAGGTGCCCGGTTCCTCGGAGAAGGTGAAGAAGCCCGCCCAGTCGAGACGGGCCTCGGCCAGGAACGACAAGAGGAGGTCGTGGTCTTCCTCGGTCTCCCCGGGATAGCCCAGGATGAACGACGACCGCAGCGCGGCGTCGGGTGCGCCGGCGCGGATGGTGCCGATCCGTTCGAGGAACTTCTCGCCGTCACCCCACCGACGCATCTGTTGGACCAGGGGACGCGAGACGTGTTGCAACGACAGGTCGAAATAGGGCACACCGGTGGACACGATGGCTTCGATGAGTGAGTCGTCGAGCGCGGAGGGATAGAGATAGAGCAGTCGGACGCGCTCGACCCGCTGCGACAGCCGACGCACGAGGCCGACGATGGGGCGGACCGTCCCGGCCGGACGGGCCACCCGCTCGGGCGCGCTGCGGTCGAGCCCCCATGAGGCCAGGTCCTGCGCGACGAGGACCACCTCGTGGACACCCTCGCCGAGCTCGTCCACCTCGGCCAGGACGACATCCTCGGGGCGCGACCGCTGCAGCCCACGGAACGACGGGATGGCACAGAAGCCGCAACGCCGGTCACAGCCCTCGGCCACCTTCACGTACGCCCACGGCGCATGGGCCGCGGGACGAGGAAGGTTCAAGAGGTCGAACGACGGGGGGGCCTCGCCAGCCGCGCCGTCGTCGGTGAGGGTGCCCTCAACCTGTCGGCGGAGGGTGACGGGCACCCCGAACCCCACCACCAGGTCGACCTCGGGGAGCGCGGCGGTGAGCTGGTCGCCATGACGTTCGGCCAGACATCCCGTCACGACCAGGCGGGCGCCCTCGCGGCGCGCCGCGGCGAGGTCGAGAATGGTGTCGATCGATTCCTGGCGGGCGGCCTCGATGAAGGCGCAGGTGTTGACCACCACGAGATCGGCGGCGTCGGGCGAAGCTGCCGGCTCGTATCCGTCGCGTCGCAACGTCCCGACCAGCTTGTCCGAGTCGACCTGGTTCTTCGGACACCCCAGGGTCTCCAACCAGTATCGCTCGGGCACCAGGACAATCTACCGGCGGAGGCTCAAAGGGCGGAGAGCGAGGCCTGTGAACCTCCAGAACGCGCTATCAGGCGATTGCGGCGCGAACCTCGTCGAGTGAGAGCTCAGCGGTCGCCGGCCCACCACACTGGGCACAGCTCTCGGTGTGGTGCCATGAGCTCAGCAGGCGGGTGCCTTCGGCGTTGAGCATGACGACGAACGACTCCGACCCGGGGTCGAGATCGAGGCCGTAATACGGGCGCCACTCCGTGGCGGCCGGATGGCTGCCGACGCTCACATCCTTCAGGACGCGCCGGAAACGCATGCGAGGCGCGTCGAAGATCCAGGTGCTGTTGCAGGATTCCAAGATGAAGGGCTCCATGTGTCCATTGTCAGCCTGGATCCTGGCAACTAGCTCAGATTGGCGTTGCGATTCAGTGAAGAATCGATGTCAGGGCTGCATACGACCCCACCTCGGCCGACAGGGATCGAGGAGGGGCCGCAAGAGCGGAGAGGGAGGGATTTGAACCCTCGGACCCAGTTTCCCAGGTCAACTCATTAGCAGTGAGTCCGATTCGGCCGCTCTCGCACCTCTCCCGAAGGGCGTCATCGAAGCTACCAGTCAACGACGCCACCCTCGGCCTTAGAGTAAAGAGGCCATATGGATGTGCTCGTCGTGGTCGGCAGTGAACCGGCCCCCGCCCGACTCGAGGACCGGGCGCTCCATGTCCACCGATTTCGCTCCGACGAAGCCCTGGCCACGCTCGTTGGCGCACTCCGGGCCCGCATCCCTCGCCGGGTGGGCGTGTGGGGGCCGGTGGCCGAGTCGGCGCCGGTAGCGGCGGGGCTGCGTCGGGCGGGGCTGCCTACCGAGCTGTTCACCGACGAGCCCATTGCCGACGACGTGTCCGAGACACTTACCGGTGTCGAGATCCGGCGCGTCACCGACCCTGGTCCGTCCATGGACGTGGCCGACACCCTGGTCGAGCTGATCGGCCATACCCCCATGGTTCGGTTGGACCGCACCGCACGAGACCTCGAGTGCACACTCGTCGCCAAGCTCGAGCTGTTCAACCCGGGAGGCTCGTCGAAGGACCGCATCGCGCTCGCCATGATCGAGGCCGCGGAACGAGACGGCGCACTCCAACCGGGGGGGACCATCGTCGAGCCCACAAGTGGCAACACCGGCGTGGGGCTCGCCATCGTGGCGGCACGGCGCGGCTACAACTGCATCTTCGTCTGCCCCGACAAGGTGGGAGCGGAGAAGATCGCCCTGTTGCGCGCCTATGGCGCCGAGGTCGTCGTCTGTCCGACCTCGGTCGCTCCGGAACACCCCGAGTCCTATTACTCGGTGTCGGACCGCCTGGCCCGGGAAGTGCCTCTGGCGTGGAAGCCCGACCAGTACCACAACCCCAACAACCCCCAGGCCCAGCGCGACACGACCGGGGCCGAGATCTGGGAGCAGACGCGCGGACGTGTCACGCACTTCGTGGCCGGCATCGGCACGGGCGGGACAGTCACCGGCATCGGGCGGTACCTCAAAGAGCGCAACCCCGCCGTCCAGATCATCGGGGCCGACCCCGACGGCTCGGTCTACTCAGGAGGTTCGGGGCGCCCCTATCTGGTCGAGGGCATCGGCGAGGACTTCTGGCCGTCGACCTACGACCCCTCGGTCGTCGACCGGGTGGTGGCGGTGTCCGATGCCCAGAGCTTCGCCACAGCACGACGGGTGACGCGCCAAGAAGGACTGCTCCTGGGCGGATCGGGGGGCACCGCCATCGCCGCCGCGTTGGTGGTGGGGCGCGACCTTCCCCCCGACGCGGTCATCGTGGTCCTCATCCCCGACTCGGGGCGTGGATATCTGTCGAAGATCTACAACGACGCCTGGATGGCTGACTACGGCTTCCTCCAGGCGGCGGGGACGACCGTGGGCGACCTCCTGGCGGCACGGGACCCGTCGTTGCCGTCGCTCGTGCACACCCATCCCGATGAGACCGTCCGCCAGGCCATCGCCATTCTGCGCGAGTACGGCGTCAGCCAGATGCCGGTGGTCAAGCACGAGCCACCGGTGGTCCTGGCCGAGGTGGTGGGCGGTGTGACCGAACGCGACCTCATGGAGAGTGTCTTCGCCGATGCCCCCATGCTGGAGCGTCTCGTGAGCGACATGATGGGCCCACCCTTGCCGACGATCGGAGCGGGCGAGCAGGTCCACATCGCGGTGGGACGCCTCGAAGGCGCCTCTGCGCTGGTGGTGCTCGACCGCGGCCATCCCGTCGGTGTCATCACCCGTTCGGATGTGCTCGCCACCTTGGCAGCGGGACCACGCTGAGCCCGATGATGCAACGGCGCGACCTCACCGGTCTCGGGTTCGAGACGCGCGCCGTCCACGGCGGCGGCGGGCCCGACCCGGCCACGGGGGCAGTCAACACGCCGGTCTACCTGTCGTCGACCTTCGAACAAGACGGCGTGGGTGTGGACCGGGGCTATGAGTACGCCCGTTCGGGCAATCCGAGCCGGGCCAGTCTCGAAGCCCATCTGGCCCTGCTCGAAGGAGCCGCCTTCGGGTTCGCCTTCGCCAGTGGGCTGGCGGCCGAGGACGCCATCTTGCGCCTTCTCGACCCCGGCGACCATCTGGTCATGCCCACCGACAGCTACGGCGGGACCTACCGGTTGGCCACGGCCGTCCACCGACGGGCCGGGCTCGAGGTGGACGCCGTGGATCTATCGCGCTTGGAAGACGTTCTGCGACCCGAGACGCGCATGATCTGGATCGAGACGCCCACGAATCCCCTCCTCGACATCGTGGACATCGCCACGGTGGCCACCCTCGCCCATCGCCAGGGTGCGCTCGTCGTCGTCGACAACACCTTTGCCACGCCCTGGTTGCAACAGCCCCTCACCTTGGGGGCAGACATTGTGGTGCACTCGACCACCAAGTACCTCAGTGGGCATTCCGACGTCATCGGCGGGTTCGCGGCCACCAACGACGCCAACTGGGCGCAGCGCATCGGCTTCCTCCAGAACGCGGCCGGTGGGGTCCCGGGGCCCTTTGACTGCTATCTGGTCCAGCGCGGTGTCATGACCCTTCCCTTGCGGATGGAACGCCACTGTGCCAATGCGCTCGGAGTGGTGGAGTTGCTGCGCGGCCACGGCGCCGTGAGCTCTGTCTTGCACCCATCGCTCGAGAGCCACCGGGGCCATCTCGTGGCCAGCCGGCAGATGCGCGGGTTCGGTGGCATGGTCAGCTTCACTTTGCGGGGAGGTGAGCAGGCGGCGCTCGAGCTCTGCACCCGGACGCGCCTCTTCACCCTGGCCGAGAGCCTGGGCGGCGTCGAGAGCCTGATCGAGCATCCCGGCAAGATGACCCACGCCAGCGCGGCGGGGACCACGAACGAGGTCCCGGGTGATCTCGTCCGTCTCAGTGTCGGTGTCGAGGCTCTCGACGACCTCGTCGCCGACCTGGCCGGCGCCCTCGACAGTGTCGTTTGAGACTGAGGCCCTCTGAGACTGGCGTCCTCTGAGAACCCCGAGGGCGCGAGCCCGCGTGCCGAGGTTCTCGAGTGACAACTCGGCCGTGGCCTGCCCATCGCAGCGTCCGCGTCAGGCTCTGTAGCCCGAGACTCAGCCGGAGCGGGCGAGGCTTATGGTGTCGATGGACGCGAGCAGCTGCCGATCACGCTCGTAGGTGAGGGCGTGCGCGGCGAAATCGAGCTCGAGCCACTTGAGGACGTCGACTTCGGCGGATACGGCGAAGTCTCCACCGAGCACCTCCATGACCCAATACCCAACGACCTTCTGACGTCCCCGCCGGTCCCGGTACTCGGTGAACCCGACGAAGTCCAAAAGCCGACACCGGTAGCCGGTCTCCTCCAGCACCTCGCGCAGCGCGCAGTCCTCGTAGGATTCGCCCGGATCGACCTTGCCCTTGGGCAGCGACCAGTCGTCCCTGTCTGGTCGGTGGACCACGGCGACTTCGTAGCGACCGACCGGACCCTCGCGCAGCAAAATCCCCCCGGCGGCCCGGACGACGCCGCCAGCCGCCTTGCCACGCCGCAGCACCCGCGCCACTGCCCGACTCATACCTCCGAAGCTACCCACGTCGTGGGTGCTACACGGGGACCCTGGGTGATTTTTTACGACCCTACTCCGAGTGCCTGAGCCGGCCCACGAACCTTCCAGCCGCCTGACGCGCTGCGTAGGGGAGAAGCTGGGCCGGCGTATGGAACGGGCGCAGACCCCGCCGGACCAGAAGGTGACCCTGCAGTGTTGCTTCGTCTCCGGTAAACGACGACTTGTATGGCTCGACGCCGGGGCCGAGGTCGAAAATCTCTTCGCCCCGCAACATTGAGTCCTCGACGCACAGTGCCAGATTCGCGCGACCCGGGGACAGGTTCGCCCATGCGTCGTCGAAACCACGGATCCACGAGCTCGATCCCATCCCCGCGTTGATGATGAGATCCGTGGCGATCACCTCTCCGGGCCTTTCGAAGGTCGACAGCCGCAGTCGACCCGTCTCGGATCTTTCGACGGCTTCGGACACCATGTCCAGAAAACGTCCGTCGAAGGGGGGGCCCGAACCTCCTCGGTCAGCTCGGCGACGCTCGTAGAGCCGCTGCTGTTGAGGGAGTCGTTCGATGACATCGGCGGCTTCGGTGGACATGCGATGTTCGAACCCCTCCGCCCGAAGCTTTCGGTGATCTGAGCGAACCGAGTTGCGAAAATTCTTGGAGCGCTCCCGAAGCCATGCCTCAAAATCACAGCCCGCGATCATCACGTGTGGGGACACGAATGTGTGTCCGTCTATCAGGACAGGGGGTCGCCCGGGCCAACCCCGACGGAAGGCTTGCGGTAACGATGAATCGGCTAACAGCCAGTCGAGCGACACCGAGTCCGGCGCTGGGTCCGAATTTCCAAGGGCGACGGCCATAGATTCCCAGACCTCGTCGTCGCGCCCTGGTGCGCACAGCGGCTCGACGCCGTGAAGCATCGGAGCGGCTAGTTCGTACCTGTAAAAGCCGGCGCTGGACCGCACGACGTAGAACGGCGCGGCACCGACGACGGAGTCCCCATCACTCACTATCACCGCCCGGATCTTGGTACCGACCGGCATTGCGTGCCGGTACCACGCCAGCGTCAATACCGGTGAGGACCGCGGCCTGTTGCTCGCCACGGCGAGGGCGTCCCAGCCCGGAGCGAATTCCTCCAACCGATCCAGCTCGGTAACGACCTCCGCTTGCACCGACGCAGGTCCCCTCCCAGTCGCCCGACTCCTCACCATACCTTCGGCGGCAGAGCCGTCGTGATGCCGAAGGTATGGTGCGGCACTTGGGCGTTCCCGTTCCCCGGCAGGGCGCCTAAGCTGTTCAGGACGCGGTCGACGTCCTCACCGTCCCGCCATTAGGGACCTCAAACCCCCGACAGGACCGGAATGACCAAGCGCGAAGGGCGACGGTGATGGGCAGACGTCGACGACCCCCTGGCACTCCGACCGTCGTCTTCGTCGATGACGGCAAGTGGAATGCGTTTCACCAGCTGGCGCCGGGCCTCCGACGAGGCGGCGTCCGGACCGTCCGAGCAAGCACCGAGGGGCTGCGCAGGACACGCGTCAGTTCTCGGCTCCTCTTCGACCGGTACGCGGTGCTACCCCATGACCCGAGACCTGACGCGCTGACCGAAATCCTCGCCGGCGAGAACGTCGTAGACATCCAATTCACAGAGTCGTTGGCCGAGTTGGTAGGCGAGTGCACCGACCAGTTGCGGCCCCGGGTAGCCGAACAATTGGTCAGACGACTGGCGATGGTCGACAAGGTCGTGGCGTCGAAGCTGTTCACCCAAGCAGGCGTGCGTACCCCCGCCATGATTCCGGTGGCCGAGATCACCGCTGAGGAGGCAGTGGAGAAGTTCGGGCTGCCGATCGTGGTGAAGGGATCGATCGGCTTCGGCGGCGAGGGTGTCGCCATCGCGCACGAGCTCGACGACCTCGTGGAGGCCATCGCCGATGACGGCGATGGTCCTGGTTGCCAGTTCTTCGAGCAGTTCGTGGTGGGGGAAAAGCTCGACTACGCCGCCGCGGTGGGCCCCACCGGGATCGAGCAGGAGCTCGCCTATCGCATCGTCCGGTGGAACCAACCGGTGGGCCGCGCCACCGAAGTCGAGACGATCGACGACCCCCAGCTCGTGGCGTTCGGGAGGAAGGTCCTCGAGGTCGTGGGCTGCACGGGACTGGCCAACATGGACGTGATCCGCGACGGGCAGGGGCTCGACTGGCTCATCGACTTCAACCCACGAGCGTTCGGTGGCTCGGGATGCTTCCGAGCCGCGGGCATCGACACGACCGAAGGGTATCTTCGGTCGATAGGGGAACATTCGACACCGATCGGGCGCATGACCCCCGCCGTCGGGATACACATCGAGGTGTTCCCGACGTGCCTGGAGGACGTGATCGAAAGCAGGAGCATCACGCGGACGGCCGCGGCGTTCATGCGTAAGTCGTTTCCTTATCTCCGATGGATGGGCTGGCGGTACTGGCTCTCAGAGGCCTTCTTTACCGCCGACACCCTGCGCATCGTCCGAAAGGAGGCGAAGGCTCGTTCAGCCGCGGCGGTGGCGCCCTCGACGACGGCCGCCACGGCCATCCCGGAGGTGCCCACCCGGTAGGTACGATGCAGCTGTGCGGGTCGCGTACTTCGTCACGTCGTACCGCCCGCCTCGCCAGCTTCTCCGGCTCCTCGCCACGCTTCGCCGGGCGCAACCCGAGTCCCCTTTGGTGGTCCACCATGACCGCTTCAGATCCGATTGGGACTCGGAGATCGTCGCACCAGTCGGGGGGGTGGACGTCCTGGCGAGCCCCGCCCCGGTGTCGTGGGGTGACTTCTCCATCGTCGACATCACCTGGACGAGCCTGTCGTGGATGGTGGAGCACCGGGTCTTCGACTGGGTGGTGTTCCTCTCCGAACAGGACTATCCGATCGCCCCGGTCATCAGGCTCGAAGAGCGGCTGGAGAGGTCCGGCGCCGACGCCTTCGTCGAGGCAAGGCCGATCCACCTCATCGAGGATGCCGTGCTCCGCATGGAATGCGATCGGCGCTACAACTATCGGTACCGCAACCTGCCTCGCCTCGGCGTCATGGCACGGCTCCCGCCGAGGCTCCGTCGGCCCGTCGCGGACGTCGCCCACTACCTCAACTTCGTCCTCTACAAGCTGCAGCGCAAGATCACGGTGTACCGCTACCCCGACCCGCTGCCCATGCGGGTGGGGGTCAGACCGGCACGGTCGCCGTTCTCACCCGGATTCCCGATCTGGTACGGATCACAATGGATGGCGCTGTCGCGCCGCGCCGCGGAAACAGTCGTCGAATTCGTCGGTGAGCACCCGGACTATGTCCGTCACTACGCGCGAACCGTGATCCCAGACGAGTCTGCGACCTCCACGATCGTGTGCAACGATCCACGGCTCCGGGTGCGCAACGAGGAGCTCCATCACGTTCGCTTCACCTCAGTCGACGGACACCCCGACGTCTTCGGTCTCGACGACCTGACCGAGCTCATCGACTCGGGCCGGTTCTTCGCCCGGAAATTCGACATCGACACCGACTCGGCGGTGCTCGACGCCCTCGACGAGCACGTATTCGGTAGCTGAACCAACCTCGAGCCGCCCTGTCGTCTCAGACTCGGACCTCCGCGTACAAGGCCTCGAAGTGGGCCGCCATCGTCGTTGCGGTGAACTCTTGGAGCGCAAGGGCCCGGCACCGACCCGCCATCGCTTCTCGTAACCTGACGTCTTCCGCCATGCGCTGGAGCGCCCGGGCCAGCGCGTCGGCCTCGTGGGGCGGCACGAGCATGCCCGTGTCACCCTCGACCACGATCTCGGGGATTCCCCCCACGTGCGATGCGACAACCGGCATCCCCGCCAGCATCGCCTCCACGATGACCAGAGGGAATCCTTCGGTGAACGAAGGCATGGCCAGGACGTCGAAGGCCCACGTCGCGGTCCAGGGGGGGTCGACCCATCCCGCGAAGTCCACCCTGTCAACCAGCCCGAGCTTGTCGACGAGCCTCTCCAAGCGGGTGCGCTCAGGGCCGTCGCCCACCAAGACGAGATGGCTCCGGGGGAGCCGGGCCATGGCTTCGATGAGCACTCCGAGGCCCTTCTCCGGCGACAGCCGCCCGACCGCCCCGATGTGGAGCGTGCCCGGAGGACTCGGTGGCGGCGAGGGCGGAAGCTCGCGGGGCACCGGCATGCCGTTGTGGATGACACGCATCGATCCCGGCTTCATGTGCAGCATCGGCTCGACGTGGCGAGCCGAGTCGCGCGACACACAGACATAGGCCTTGATCCGACGGGCCACTGGCCGAACGAGCCATTGTTGGCGCTTTCGCCACGGCTCCGAGCGGCCGTGCAGCACGGCGACCATCGGAGTGCGCGTAACGGCTCCGGCGAGGGTGCCGTACTGCGAGGTCCATGGATTGTCCAGATTGACGTGGAGAATGTCGGGACGAAGCTCGCGCATGGCCCGGACGTGCTCGGCGATGGCACGGATGTCGAACTTGCTTCGGACCGGTGAGAGAACCCTGATCTTGGCTCCCGGCCGGGAGGCGGCCACCCAACGGACCATGTCCTCGGATGTGCCCACCACGGTGACATCGAAGGCGGGGTCGAGTGCACCGAGCAGAACCGCCAGGCTGGCCGAAGAGCCTCCTTGGGACTGGGCGTCGAAGTAGCACGCCAGACGAAGAGGACGGCGCGACGCCCGCGCCTCGTCGCTCGGTTGAGGGTCCATCGACACGGACAAGCAGGTTACCCGCCGGCATCGTCGACTCAACGACCGTCGAAATGGGCCTCGAGCAGCAAAGTTCTGTGGGAAACTGGGGACATGTCCGACACGGTTCCGGCAGTGTCGGTGTGCATGCCGATGTCGCGTGACGCCACGGTTGTGCGCCGAGCACTCCAGAGCGTGCTGACGCAGGACTTCGACGACTTCGAAGTCCTGATCGGCGACGAGACGGGAGCCGGGGAGCCCGCCGTGGCCGAAGCAGCCGACCCTCGCGTGATCTACCGCCGGAACCCGGTGCGTTTGGGATTCTCGAAGAACCACGTCGCCCTTCTCGATCGGGCCGCGGGGCGCTATATGACCGTCCTTCACGACGATGACTGGTGGGAGCCCACGTACCTGTCGTCTCTGGTCGCTGTGCTCGACGCTGACCCCGAGGTCGGTCTGGCCTGCTGCGCCACGGTTTTGGACGACGAACGCGGCCGCACGTCACCGTGGCCGTTCCCGCTCAGTGCCGGCCGACACGACGGCGTTCTCGAGACGCTGCTGCGTGAGGATTGGTTTCTTCTGCTCAATGCCACGATGTGGCGCCGGGAAGTGTGGGCAGGACCGGCGCGCCAGTGGTCCGAACTCTGCTGTGCCGATCTGCAGCTGTTCCTGTCCGCGGCCGACGCGGGCTGGGCCTTGTATTACCTACCCACTCCTCTCGCTCACTGGGCACAGCACCGCGGCCAGTCCGGTGCCGAGCGAGGACCGGACCACGGGCTGGGGGTGGCAGACGACGTCCTCGCGTTTTGGGACGGGTGGCTCGAAGGACGACCTGTGCCACAGGCCGTGCTCTCCAACGGGCCTCGGGCGCGCTGGCGCCTCCGGCAAGCCCGGGCCCTTCTCTTGGCGGGACGCACCGGTGAGGCGCGGATCGCGATCAAAGGCGCCTTGGCACTTGCTCGGGGGTCCGACCTCGCCCGAACCGAACTTCCCAGATTGCGCCGTCTGTCGTTCGCCTCGCATCTTCCGCCTTTCGCCGTTCGAACCGTCGTGGGCCTCAAGCGGGTGGCATGGCGCAACTGATGAAAATGGCAAGTCACCAGATCATGGCCCGCGAGCAGAGCGTTCGACCACTCTCTGGTACGAAGCACGTAGGGTGGTGCGTCATGCGCCTCGCGGTGGTGAACGCGCTGACGCCGGCGTGACGACCCCATCGGGACCCAGCGGCGACAAGGCCGACCGGACCCGACAGCCCGACAAGGTCCGGGGGGAGCCTGCCGCGACCAGCGCCCTTCCGGTTCGCTTCGGCCGCAACGTCTTCATGAATTACGCGGCTCAGGGGCTGACCGCCCTCTCGGCCTTGGTACTCACGCCAATTCTCCTGCACCACCTGGGTAAGACCACCTACGGCTTGTGGGTTGTGGCCAGCGGAGCGGTCATCTACCTGGAGCTGTTCGAGCTGGGATTCGGCGGGGCGACCACCAAACTGATCGCCGAGGACGCCACGGTTCGACCGGACCAGGCGTTGCGGACACTCAACACGACCTTCTTCGTTCTCGTCCCCCTCGGTGTGATAGCGCTGCTCTTCGGCGGCGGTTTGTCGTTCGCGCTGCCGCACATCATCCATGTGGCAGCGAACCAGCACAACGAGGTCATCGTCGTCGTAGCCGTCTTGGCGTTGGCTCTGGCCGTCTCGATCCCTGGAGACACATTCGGGGGGGCGCTGGTAGGCCATCAGCGCTACGACATGGCGGCTGCCTCAAACGCGTCAATGACACTCTTCACGGCAGTTGCGAGTATCGCGGTGGTGGTGTCCGGGGGCGGGATCGTGGCACTGGCCGTGACGACCAGCGCCATCTCCATCTTCTTCCATCTGGTGCGCCTGGTCATGGTCAAGCACATCATGCCGGAGGCACGCATCAGTCCCCGTCTGGTCGATCGCGAACAACGACGCCAGGCCCTTCACCTTTCAGGGTGGTTCCTGCTCCAGGCGGTACTCGCCGCGATCTACGCCACGGGAGACGTGATGATCGTGGGCATCGTCCTCGGACTGCGCGACGCTGCCATCTACGCGTTGGGCTCGAAACTGGCGGGGGCGGCGATCGCGGGCCTTGATTCGATGGCCCAGGTGTTCTTCCCCTATGCATCTGCCGCGGCGCGCAACCGCGAGCCAGGAGCACTGGCCGAGATCGCCGTCGATGGGACGCGCGTCACCTTGGTGGCCGGCCTCATGACCTCGTTGGTGTTCATCATCCTGGCCTCGCCGGGGATGCTCGCTTGGGTGGGACCGGGGTACGGGACGTCGGCCCACGTCCTGATGGTGCTGGGTGCCAGTACGGCGCTGGCTTCGCCGGTCCGAGCACTGTCCAACATCATGATCGGCTCGGGAAAACTGCCCTTGATGTGTGCCATCAGGAGTGTGGAGGTGACGGTCAACATCGTGCTTTCGGTCACTGTCGCCCTCGCCATCGGCCCTGTGGGGGTCGCCGTCGGCACCCTGGGGGGAATCCTCCTGGTCCGCCTCCCGGGCTACCTCGTAGCTGGTTGCCGCTCCACCGGGATATCCGTCTCGACGTTCCTATGGCGGGCCGTGGTCCCGAACATCCTTCCGGCGTTGGCCTGCACCGCAGTGCTCCTGGGCCTTCGCAGGATCGCCATTCGGTCCATCGCATGGCTTGTGTTCGAAGCCGCCGCGGGGTGCACGACCTACCTCGTGACGTACTTCGCCACCGGCGCAAGCCCAGGCGAGCGCCAGCGCGGCCTGGCCTTCATCACGCGTCCCCTCCCGGCCCGGTGGCGAGTGCCCTCGGTGACGGGATCCCCGGTCGCCACCCACGACGATCCTCGCTAGAAAACCAGCCTTCCATTGTCATAACACCGTCAGCCAGAGGCCGTAGCCTTGAGAGCCGTGACCGGGGAATCTTCGAACGCGGC
Organism: Acidimicrobiales bacterium; assembly: GCA_035532735.1. Taxonomy (GTDB): domain Bacteria; phylum Actinomycetota; class Acidimicrobiia; order Acidimicrobiales; family UBA8190; genus Chersky-840. The sequence continues at coordinate 49,697 of DATKQM010000011.1, forward strand.
CGAACCGTGGCGAGAGCGGGTTTTGCGGCCCTTCAAACCGGTGTTGTCCCAGGTCGTGGGCGCCGCCATCGAGCGCACGGGCTCTGACGCCACCGAGGCGACAAGCCGGCGATCGTGCCTCGTTCTCGCTCCTCACCCCGATGACGAGACGCTCGGTTGCGGGACCACGATCATGCGACGAGTCGATGCCTCGACTCCCGTGCATGTGGTCGTGGTGACCGACGGCGGCACCTGGCCGCCGGGCAGGGACCGAGCCCAGAACATCGCCACGCGTGACGCCGAGCTGCGCGTTGCTTGTTCGCTCCTCAGCCTGCCCGCCGAGAGCGTGACTCACCTGGACTTTCCCGAACAAGAACTGCACCTGGCGGGAGACGGGTTGGTGGACGCTGTTGCCGATGCCGTCCGCGCCTGGAAGCCGGAGGAGGTTCTGACCACGTCGGAAGCCGACCCCCACCCCGACCATGCCGCGTTGGGGGTGGCGACACGGCGAGCCCTCGCAGGATCCGGGCTCCGCCTCCTGGCGTACCCGGTGTGGCAGTGGGACCACCCGCGATCATGGGTTCGTACCTGGCAGGCCTCGTCCCGTCCCGAGCTCGTGCGGACCACCGGCTATGTCGAGCGCAAACGTGCCGCGTTCGCTGTCTACGGGTCGCAGTTGTCGTCGGACGCCGGTGGTGAGCTCACGGGGGGCTACGGGCTCGGCCCCCGGTTCCTAAGCCGGTTTCTCGGTGCCCATGAGATGTTCTTCCCCGTCCCGCATGCACTGTCGGCCCGGTGACGGGCCGAAGCGCCTTCAAGAGGCCGGCTCGAGCGCTCTACGGATTCGTCAGGAACCATCGCGCCCTGTGGGTGCCGGCGGGCACGCTGAGCCGGAAGGTTGCGTCGTTATCGCCATCCTCGCCACTCGGTTTGCTCCTGGGACCTCTCAGGGACCGCCTCCGAGGCACCATGAAGGCCACCGACGTGCTCGGTGTGCTCGGCGCCCTCGAAGCGCAGGAGGTGCCGCATTACGTGGCCGGGGGATGGGGGGTGGACGCCCTCCTCGGAAGGCAGAGCCGTTCCCACGACGATCTCGACGTCGCCATCGATGATTACGAGAACGAGGCGAAGCGGGCTATCGACGCACTCGAGCCGCTCGGATTCCGACTCGTCTCGGCGACGGAACAACGCGCCTGGATGCCAAGATTGTCGATCCTCGACGATGGCGCGGGGCACCGGGTGGAACTCGTCAGTCTCGACTGGAGAATCTTGGCCCGCGAGTTCGGGCAATCCGGATCCGACGGGTCGGCGCACGAGGCATTCGAGCATCTCGTCTACACCGAGGGCACGCTGGGCGGTCAACGGGTCCCGTGCCTCTCCGCTGAAGTACAGCTGCTCTACCACATCGGATTCGAGCTCAGCCCGACGCTCCAACACGACGTGTCGCTGCTCCGCGACGAGTTGGGGGCGTCACTCCCGGACCCACATGAGCAGCCGCAGGTCCTAAAGCACCCGGATGCCGACAGCGCCTAGCTGTCCCGGGCACCACGCGACGTCGCCATCACGAGGGTTGGGAACAGACCTCGTAACATGGCGTCCATCGGAGAACTAGGTACACCACGCGAAAGCGCCCTGCTCGTCCCCGTGAAGGCTGCCGAAGGGACCGTCGACCCTCTGCGCCAGAAGCTCGATCCCTCGTCGGGATTGGGGATGCCCGCGCACATCACCGTCCTCTATCCGTTCGCACCTCCGGTATCGATCACCGAGTCCTTCGCGCAACGACTCGGTGACCTCTTCGGGCGGGCCAAACCCTTCGACTTCTCACTCTCGGAGATCGGGTGGTTCGACAAGAGGGTGATGTATCTGACACCCACTCCAGGGGCCCCTTTCGTGGATCTCACGGCTCGCATTGCCGCCGAGTTCCCCGAGTACCCTCCCTACGGCGGGAGGTTCGACGAGATCATTCCCCACCTCACGATAGGCGAGGGTGCTCGACCGGGCCGCATGCGCCGAGCCGGACACCGACTCGAGTCGCTGCTGCCCATCAGCGCGGTGGCTTCGGAAGTTTGGCTCATGGCTCCCGAACCATCCGGACGGTGGGGAGTACGACAGCGGTTCACGCTAGGCAGGAGCCACCTGTAACCCTATAAGCAGCTTCGCCCACGGCGCCCCCGGCTCGGACACCTCGATTTTGCCAAGACTTCCGGGCCTAAATGAGGGCGGGCTCATATACTGGCTGCGGGGGAACCCGACGATTTCGTGTCGATGAAGGAGGGGAATTCATGGCTTCCGGCGTGCGCGGAGCCGAAGCGATGGAGAACGGCGACACGACGGATCAACCGCGTCGTCCCCTGCCGCTTGGCAGGAAGGCAGTGGCGGCTGAACGTGCCCGACGATTCATCAAACGACACCCCACTCTTCTCCGAACATTCGAACGCTTCTGGCGGGCCGTCGATGGCCTCCCGACACCGATCAGGGCGATGTTCAATTCCCTGCGCGAGCCGATGCTCAGAGAGACGCGTTGGGCCAATGTGCTCATCATCGCTGATGCTCTGGAGACCGCAGGTGTCCCCTACTGGCTGGCAGGCGGATGGGGAGTGGACGCCCTCATCGCCAAGCAGACACGTCGCCACAAGGACCTCGACGTCGTGATCGAAAGATTCGAAGAGAACGAGCCAAAGGTTCGCCGTACCCTCCTCGCCCTCGGCTTCCATCACGTGAACATCGACACCGGGGGGGTCTGGATGCCCAAGCGGTCAAATTTCGAGGATGCGGCCGGACATCGCGTCGAGTTCCTCGAGATCGATTGGGAGTACCTCGGCGCTGCCCTATGCGTCGAACATGGTTTGGAGGCGATCCCCTCCCGAAAGGGACTCGCCGGTGAGGTCTTCACCACGGGGAAGTTGAACGGACGGCGTGTCCCCTGCCTGACCGTCGCGATGCAGGTGCTGTTCCACACCGGGTTCTCTCTCGATGCAACGGGCTCGGCCGATATCGCCCGCCTACAATCCGAGCTTGGAAACGCGACGTGAAGCCGGCGTCGGTCACCGAGCAGCGCGGCCCGTCCTCGACGAGGCTCAGGAGCGAGGGTGGGCAGAGACCGACGCTCTCGAGCGGTCTTGCCGCCACCGGCCTTGGAGCCGGCGCCGCTCGGTGACGAGCCTGGTCATGGCCGGAAGCGCCGACACCACACTGCGGTCGAGGGTCCCGCCGACGCCGATGAACATTGTCGACAGCGTCCGACGCTCGGGAAAGAGCTCGGACATGAACACATTGTCTTTGTCGGCAGCCGAGTCTATCCATTGCGCATCGGTGTGTTCCCGCAAGTACCCAGTGCAATCGGCGATCACCATCGCTCCGGGCCCGTATTTCGAGTACGCCTCGTCATACGCGCCCCGAAAACAGAAAATGCCGTCGCCACCCCGAACGAAGAACTCGATGGCGACAGGAACATCGCCGGCCTGCAAGCAGAGCACGTTGAGGCGCCCGGTGTTGGCCCAGCACTGAAACCACTGGCGGAACCAGGCGGTGGTGGCAGCATCTTTGGCGAATGCGAGGCCACCCTCTTTACCTTTCCACCCCGACATCTCCATCCGGAGAAAGTCGTCGATGACAGAAGGATCGAGGGTTCGATCGACCAATGTCACCTCCGCACCGCTATCGCGGGAAAGTGTCCTTCGTCTCCTTTCAATCTCCCTCCTGCGCTTGCTGCCCAGCGGACTCGCCCACCTCCCACCGCGGTGCACCACTCCCCGGTCCCAAGTCTCCTTGGTAAAGACAGGAAGTCCCCGCGCTCGGCACATCCGGCGCAGACAATGCGCCACAGGACCGTCGTCGCCCATCTTGTCTATCCAGACGATTCCCGGCCAATGTCTCTTCCTTGCCGCTTCGTGAAGCGCATCAAGGACCGCCCACATCGCCGCGTCGGCTCCCTCCGCATCCAGCAAAGGTGTTCCCAGCAAGCGAACCGCGGTCGGACGACCACGGGAACTCGCAATCTTCCGGGGAGGGACGCGCGGCCGTTCGAAACCCACGATGGGGATCACGGCCCGAAACGCCTCGCCGTCCTGCGCGACGACAAGCGTGGTGTCGGCATAGCCCGGCAAATGCCGTGCACACAGCATGAGAAAGTCGGGTTCCAAGAACGGATTTGGCTCCCAGGACCGCAGAGCCAACTCGCGCCATGCGCGCTCGTCGTGTGCGGAGACATCTCTGACCTTGACGAGGCGTGTCTCCATCTCCACGGATCCTAGCGGTGCGTATTCGACCCCGTGGGAACCGCGAAGTGCATTTGTTGTCAGTTCGGCGGCAACCTCATTCGCCCTACGCGGCACTCAACAGCACCGCCACCGACGACGAGAGCGCAGCCGGTGACTGGGTGGCGGTCGGTGTAACGACTCCCGAGACGTTGGGGTCGAAGGCGACGATGTTGCTCTCCGAGGTCACGGCGTAGGTGAAGCCCGTCGTGCTCCCGCCGGTGGCGATCTGGGCGACCCCGGCATAGCCGAAGTACAGCTCACCGGACGCGCTCGGCGTGAGGCTCGGGAACGGAACCGTCGCGGAGGAGGCGCCGTTGGCGGTGCCGGTCTTGTCCACCGCCCACACCGTGCTCGACCCCAGCCCGGCGGTGAACTCTTGGGCGCTGTACTCCGCGGTGTGACCGGCGATGGAGGCCGACCACGTGAAGGTGATGGTGGAGGCGCCGGTCGTCGTGACCTTCCCGAACCAGATCTCGGTGTCGAACCCGACGGTGCCGGCGAACTGCACCGCCTTGGTCCACGTGGCCACGCCGCCCCCCGACAGCGACGACAGCTTGACCGTGGACGTGCCCACCTGAGCGGA
>DATKQM010000012.1:0-17230 GCA_035532735.1 Acidimicrobiales bacterium
ACGCCGAAGAGCTGATCAAGACACTCCGGCGCGTGATGAACCGGGCCCGCCAGGACTCGATCACCACCGAGATCATGGAGATCGTAGGCGGCGCCGAGGCCCTCCGCTCGGCCGCGCACCTGCCGCACAACCTGACTCACCCCCTAGCAACCGAGGAGCAGAACGCATGACCACCCTCGCCCCCGATACCGCAACCGGGCAACAGCACCGCGAGAACGGGCGCATCGTCGCGATCGCCGGACCGGTCGTCGACGTCGAGTTCCCGCCGCACGCCCTGCCTGAGATCAACATGGCCGTCGAGATGGACCTCGACCTCGAGGGCAACAAGGTGACCGTCACCGCCGAAGTGGCCCAGCAGATCGGTGAAGGCCGCGTCCGGTGCGTGTGTCTGAAGGCGACCGATGGTCTGCACCGGGGCACGCCGGTGCGCAACCTCAACCGCGGCCTGGCCGTGCCGGTGGGAGACGCGACGTTGGGCCACGTCTTCAACGTGCTGGGGGAATCACTCGACACCGATGACATCGGGCCCGTCGAGGACCGGTGGGAGATCCACCGCGACTCGCCGGCCTTCGACCAGCTCGAGCCGCGTGCGCTCATGTTCGAGACCGGCATCAAGGTGATCGACTTGCTCGAGCCCTATGTCCAGGGTGGGAAGATCGGCTTGTTCGGAGGGGCGGGCGTCGGGAAGACCGTGCTGATCCAGGAGATGATCAACCGGGTCGCGCTCAACCACGGTGGGGTGTCGGTGTTCGCCGGTGTGGGTGAGCGCACCCGTGAGGGAACCGACCTCTGGCTCGAGATGCAGGAGTCGGGGGTCATCGAAAAGGCCGCCCTCGTCTACGGGCAGATGGACGAGCCTCCTGGCGTCCGTCTCCGGGTCGGCCTGGCTGCGCTCACGATGGCCGAGTACTTCCGGGACGTGAAGAACCAGGACGTGCTCTTGTTCATCGACAACATCTTCCGCTTCGTCCAGGCCGGGTCCGAGGTCTCGACGTTGCTCGGTCGTATGCCCTCCGCGGTGGGGTACCAGCCCACATTGGCAGACGAGATGGGTGAGCTCCAGGAGCGGATCACCTCGACACGGGGCCGTTCCATCACGTCGCTCCAGGCCGTCTACGTGCCTGCTGACGACTACACCGATCCCGCGCCGTTCACCACCTTCACCCACCTCGACGCGACCACCGAGCTGTCCCGGCAGATCGCGTCGCTCGGCATCTACCCCGCCGTCGACCCGTTGGCGTCCACGTCGAACATCCTCTCCCCTGAGATCGTGGGCGACCGCCACTACGACGTCGCCCGCCGGGTCCAGGTGGTCCTGCAGCGTTACCGCGAGCTCCAGGACATCATCGCCATCCTCGGCCTCGACGAGCTGTCCGAAGAGGACCGGCTCATCGTCAACCGGGCCCGCAAGATCCAGCGGTTCCTGTCGCAGCCCTTCAACGTGGGTGAGGTCTTCACGGGGTTGAAAGGTGTGACCGTCCCGATCGCCGAGACGGTCGAGTCGTTCGAGGTCCTGATCAACGGCGATCTCGACGATGTCCCCGAGCAGGCGTTCCTCAACGTGGGCGGTGTCGAGTCGGTGCTCGAGAAGGCTCGTTCGCTCGAAGCCGGTTCCGAGTAGCACCGATGGCCACCTTCCCGGCCAGCCTCATCACACCCGAGCGCATCCTCCTCGAAGAAGAGGTCGAAGCGGTCTTCTTGCGCACCGACGGAGGCGACGCCGCATTCATGCCCGGGCACACCCCATTGATCGGTGCAATCGTGCCAGGGCCCGTCCGCTTCCATCACGAGGACGGAACCGAAGAGCGCGCCGCGGTGCACGGCGGGTTCGTCCAGGTCGACGGGGACCACATCAGCGTCCTCGCGCCGATCGCGGAGCGTGCTCAGGACATCGACGTCGAACGGGCTCGGCGGGCTCTGGACGGGGCCACGCAGCTGTTGGCCGAGCTCGGCGGGGCGCGGGCGGGGACCAGCGACGCGGGCGAGGAGACAGAGGCCGACCGGGCCCTCCAAGACGCCGAAGCGGCCCAACGACGCGCCGAGGTCCGCCTCGAGGTGGCCGGGGTGACCGACGCCCGAGCGTCCTGAGCCCGCCGGCTAAGCCCGGCGCGCCGAAACCCGGTGCCGGGCTGCGAAGGGCGCCGAGAAGGCGGGGTTCTCGAGCAATTCGATCATTCCGTCGAAACTGTTGTCGTCGACCGGGTCGCGTCCGAGCGCCGCCATCCGGGCAGGATCGGTGACGATGGGGCGGATGGTGGCGAGGGTCTGACGCCAGAACGCGGCGCCGGGAGTAGCGCCCGTGAGCAGGTCCTCACGGAGGTCGTCGTGGACGTCGGTGAACCCGAGCGCGACGAGTCGGGACGCCAGTGTCCGAGCCCAGGTCCACTGCATGGCCAGCGGCACCATGACGTCGCGAAACGGCCCCGGCATCTCCGTGCCACGCGCGGCGCGTTGGGCGGGCTCGCCGTCGGTCTCCTCGAAGAGGACCACCGCCCCGGGCCGAAGGGCCGGGACGAGGTGCTCCAGCACCGTGTCGGGGTTCTCGACGTGCATCAGGACCGAGCGCGAATGGGCGAGGTCGAAGCAGGCGGAGCCGAACGACATGGTCATGAGGTCACCTTCGACGACCCTGACGTTGGGGCTCGCCGCGAGGTCAGCGAGGAGGCTCGTGTCACGGTCGACGGCGGTCACCGACCCGTCGTCGCCCACGGCGTCGGAGAGCCACCGGGCGATCGACCCCGCCCCCGCGCCGAGCTCGACGCAGTGCCAACCACGGGTCACCCCGAGCCGCTCGAATTGCCTGATGGTGGAGGCGTCGTGGAGCGACTCCAGGGTCCCGAGCCGCGCCCTTTCCTCGGGATCGGCATTCCGCAGGGGATACCGGCTCGGGGGAGTGGTCAGGTTCGCCCCCGGTCGTCAGCCGAATTCGATCTGGCTGTACTCGCTCAGCTTGTGCAGGGCGTGGCGGGCACTCACGAAGCGGACCGTCCCCGACCGAGACCGCATCACGATGGACTGGGTCGTGATCCCATAGTCGTTGTACCGAACACCCTGGAGGAGCTCGCCGTCGGTGACGGCCGTGGCGGCGAAGAAGCAGTTGTCGCCCTTCACGAGGTCGTCGGTGCTGAGCAGCGCGTCGAGGTCGTACCCCGCCGCGAGGGCGGCCCGGCGTTCGTCGTCGTCGCGGGGGTAGAGCCGTCCTTGGATCTCCCCGCCCATGCACTTGAGCGCGGCCGCGGCGATGACCCCTTCGGGTGTACCCCCGATCCCGTAGAGGACATCGACGCCGGAGTCGGGCCATGCCACCGAGATGGCGCCGGCCACGTCGCCGTCAGAGATCAGCTTTATCCGGGCCCCGCTGGCGCGCACCTCCTCGATCAGTTCGCCGTGACGGGGCCGGTCGAGGATGACGACGGTGACGTCGCGCAGCGACTTGCCGAGCGCCTTGGCCACGGCCTCGAGGTTCTCGGTCGGAGGGAGGCGAATGTCCACCGACCCCGCTGCCTTGGGGCCGACCGCCACTTTCTCCATGTACACACAGGGCCCCGGGTTGAACATCGTCCCGCGTTCCGACACAGCGATCACCGCCAGGGCCCCGCCGCGCCCGAGGGCAGTGAGACTCGTCCCGTCGATGGGGTCGACGGCGATGTCGGTGGGAGGAGGCGAGCCGTCGCCGATGCGCTCGCCGTTGTAGAGCATGGGCGCGCGGTCCTTCTCGCCCTCGCCGATCACCACGACGCCGTCCATGGTCACCGACTGGAGCACCACGCGCATGGCTTGGACCGCGGCGCCGTCGGCGCCCTCCTTGTCGCCTCGTCCCATCCACCGGCCCGCGGCCATCGCCGCGGCCTCGGTCACGCGGACGAGCTCCATGGCCAGGTTGCGGTCGGGTGCGCGAGGGTTGGGCGCCACGTCTCGACCATAACGCGCTCAGTGCGCGCCGGCAGCCACCGCCGGGGATTCCATCTCGACTGCTGGCTCGACTGCTGGCTCGACTGCTGGTTCGACTGCTGGCTCGAGTTCTCGCACCCCTGTGACGAGCTTGGCCGAGCCCTGCCTGGCGCCGGCATGGGGCCGGTTGCGTCCGAGAATGCCGTGGGCGGGCCGTTAGGCTGGACGCCATGGACAGCCCGTCTCACGAGGGCCTCGACGAGGGCCGAGCGCGGTGGCAGGAGGCCTACGACTCGTCGGAGCTCCAGGACACCGATTTCGAGACGATGTCGGGCATCGGGCTGGCGCCGGTCTACGGCCCGGCGGACTGGCCCGAGGACCAGGTGGCGGCGCGGCTGGGCTGGCCCGGTGGGCCGCCCTATACCCGGGGGCCGTACGCCTCGATGTACCGGTCGAAGCTCTGGACCATGCGGCTGTTCGCGGGGTTCGGCACCGCGGAGGACACCAACGTGCGCTTTCGCGAGCTGCTGCGGGCGGGGAGCGGGGGCTTGTCGGTGGCCTTCGACCTCCCGACGCTCATGGGGCGCGACTCGGACGACCCGCTCACCGAGGGCGAGGTGGGGCGCTGCGGCGTCGCCGTCGACACGCTCGCTGATGCCGAGGACCTCTTCGCCGACATCGACCTGGGCGCGGTGACCACGTCGATGACGATCAACTCGCCGGCTCCAATCCTCATGGCCATGTACGTGGGTGCCGCCGAGAAGGCCGGCGTGGCGCGGCGCGCATTGGGGGGAACGCTCCAGAACGATATCTTGAAGGAGTATCAGGCACAGAAGGAGTACATCTTCCCGCCCCGCCCTTCGATGCGTCTCGTCGTCGACGTCGTCCGTTTCTGTGCAGCCGAGATGCCCAAGTTCCATCCCGTGTCGGTGTCGGGCTACCACATCCGCGAGGCCGGCTCCACGGCCGCGCAGGAGCTCGCCTTCACCCTTGCCAACGGTTTCGCCTATGTCGAGGCGGTCCTCGCCGCCGGTCTCGCCGTGGACGAGTTCGCGCCCCGGCTGAGCTTCTTCTTCAACGCCCATCTCGACTTCTTCGAGGAGATCGCCAAGTACCGCGCCGCACGCCGGATCTGGGCGCGCTGGATGGCCAACCGTTACGGGGCGACATCGGCGCGGTCGCTGCAGTTGCGGTTCCACACCCAGACCGCCGGGGTGTCGCTCACGGCCCAGCAGCCCGAGGTGAACATCGTCCGGACCGCCATCGAGGCCCTGGCCGGCGTGCTGGGCGGGACCCAGAGCCTCCATACCAATTCGATGGACGAGGTCCTCGCACTTCCCACCGAGAAGGCGGCCCGGATCGCGCTTCGCACGCAACAGGTCATCGCGCACGAGACTGGTGTCACCAATGTGTCCGACCCTCTCGGTGGCTCGTGGTTCGTGGAGTCGCTCACCGACGAGATCGAGCGCCAGGCCGAGGCGATCTTTGACCGTCTCGACCAGTGGGGCGAGGGGTCGATGCTCGAAGGCGTCTACCACGGGATCGAGAACAGCTGGTTCCAGGGCGAGATCGCCGATGCCGCCTATGTGTTCCAGCGCAAGGTGGCCACCGGTCGGCGCGTCGTGGTGGGAGTGAACGCCTTCACCGAGGGGAGCGAGGAGCCCGCCCCTCCGACGCTGCACATCGGTCCCGAAGTCGACGAGGCCCAACGCAAGCGCCTGTCCGAGGTCCGGCAGCGGCGCAGCCAATCAGAGGTCGACGCCACCCTGGCCAAGGTGGCCGTCGACGCGGCGCGCGCCGAGGTCAATCTCATGCCCGCCATCCTCGACGCCGTCCGGGCCTATGCCACGGTGGGCGAGATCGTCGGCTCTCTCGGGTCGGTCTTCGGACGGTGGGCCGAGAACCCGGTCGTCTGATCAGGGCGAGCCCGATGGATCGATTCGTCGTGCGCCCCGGCGATTCTCTGCACGGGACGGTCTCAGCCGGGGGCGCCAAGAACTCCGCTCTCAAGCTGATGGCGGCGTGCCTCTTGGCCGAGGGCCGCCACGTCCTCGCCGGCGTGCCGCGCATCGTCGACGTCGAGATCATGGCCGAGGTTCTCGAGGCCATCGGCGCCCAGGTCGACCGTGGTCCGGACGGGCCCCATGGCGGGCCCGGAGACCTGGTCATCGACACGCCGGCCACCCTCGTCCCCGAGGCGCCCTACGAGCTCGTGGAGAAGATGCGGGCCTCGGTGGTCGTACTCGGGCCGCTTCTGGCTCGCACGGGACGAGCCAGTGTGTCGCTCCCCGGTGGCGACGACTTCGGGAACCGCCCCATCGACATCCACCTCCACGGCCTCTCGACGCTCGGCGCTGTATTCGAGACGGTCCACGGCAACATCGAGGGCAGCGTGCCCGGTGGTGCCGAGGGTCGTCTCGTGGGCCAGCGGGTGGTCTTCGAGTACCCGAGCCACACCGCCACGGACAACGTCCTCATGGCGGCGGTCCTGGCCAAGGGGACGACGGTCATCGAGAACGCGGCACGCGAGCCCGAAGTCTCTGATCTCGCCGACTTCCTGACGCACATGGGAGCCCGGATCCGTGGCGCGGGGACGTCGCACATCGAGGTCGACGGCGTCGACGAGCTCCACCCCTCACCACAGTCGCATCGGGTCATCCCCGACCGGGTCGTGGCCGCCACCTTGTTGTCTGCTGTCGCCATGGCGGGGGGAGACATCGTCATCGAAGACGGTCGTCCCGACCACATGGACATGGTCCTGCGCAAGATGGGTGACCTCGGGGTGACGGTGACCCAGGGCCCCGAGGGGATGCGGGCGACGTCGACCGATCGACTCCACAGTGTGGACGTGGCGACACTGCCTTATCCGGGGGTGGCGACTGACTACAAGCCGTTCCTGGTGACGATGCTGAGTGTCGCCGACGGCGTGGGGATCGTCACCGAGAACCTCTTCGCCGGACGGTTCCGTTACGTCGACGAGTTGCGACGGATGGGTGCGGACATCCGGACCGAGGGGCACCACGCCGTGGTACGAGGGGTGCGGCGACTCTCGGGTGCTCCGGTGCGCGCCCCGGATCTCCGTGCCGGCGCCGCGTTGGTCCTCGCCGGCATGATGGCCGAGGGCGAGACGGTCGTCTCCGACGCCCAGCACATCGACCGCGGCTACGAGGACCTCGCCGCCACGCTCAGCTCGTTGGGCGCAGACGTCACCCGCGCCTGACCCCCCCGACCCGCTCCCGACGCGCTCCCGACCCGCCTACGCTCCCTCGCAGTCATGACGCCTGCACTTTCCTCCCCCTCCGGATCACCCACCCCCGACCCCTCCGGCGCCAAACCCCTGGCCCAGCGAGATCGGGTGAGTGATCCCAGTGCCCTCCTTGAGGCGGCCATCACGGGCGACCGGGTGGCCCTGGCCCGGCTGTTGACCCAGGTCGAGAGCGGTGGCGATGCCAGCCGGGCGGCGGCAGCCCTCGCCTATCGCAGCGGGAGCGAAGCACGGACGGTCGGCATCACCGGCCCTCCCGGCGCGGGCAAGTCGACGCTGGTCGATCGCCTCATCGCCACGGCGCGCGCTGCGGGCGTGCCCCAGCTCGGTGTGCTGGCCGTCGACCCGTCGTCGCCGTTCACCGGCGGCGCGATCCTCGGTGACCGGGTCCGGATGCAGGACCACGCGCTCGACGCCGGTGTGTTCATCCGCTCGATGGCGTCGCGCGGACATCTCGGTGGGCTGGCGGTTGCGGTGCCCGAGGCGATCCGCGTCCTCGCCGCGGCCCGATTCCCCCTCGTCCTCGTCGAGACCGTCGGCGTCGGACAGGTCGAGGTCGAGGTGGCCGGGGTCACCGACTCCACCATCGTCGTGCTCAACCCCAAGTGGGGAGACGCCGTCCAGGCCAACAAGGCGGGGCTCCTCGAGACGGCGGACATATTCGTCATCAACAAGGCCGACCGGCCCGGGGCGAAGGAGACGCGCCGGGACCTCGAGCAGATGCTCGACCTCACTGCCCTCGGCGATTGGCGCCCGCCGGTGCTCGAGACCACCGCCTCCACCGGCGACGGCGTGGACGCATTGTGGGAGGAGTTGACCCGCCACGAGCACCATCTCGCCGAGCACGGCGCCCTGGATGTGACGCGTGCGGCGCGCCTCGAGCGCGAGTTCCGGATGGTCTTGGCGGCCCGGATCCGGAGCGAGGTCGACCGCCTGAGCCACGACGGCGAGTTCGCAGGGCTCGCCACCGCGGTCGTCGAGCACCGCCTCGACCCCTACGACGCCGCGGACCGGCTCCTCCGGGCCGTCTACGGCGGGCCCACCGACCTGCCCCACGCTCCGACGTGACCCCATCTCCGACGTGACCCCATCTCCGACGTGAGCCCAGACCGGTCCTCCACCCCTTAATTCACCGCTCCAGGAGCCCCATCGGCGCGCCGGAGCACGTCAGAGCCGAGCGGCGCGCCTGTGACGGTCGTTGGCGCGACGCCCAGGGCGGGGTCGGGTACGGTGCGCGCATGGTCGCCTCGGGTCCCGCGTCGCACGATGGGGACACCGGCGTGGTGGCACTGGAGCGCCGCCGCGACGGCGTGGCCCTCGTGACGCTGGAGCGGCCCAAGATGAATGCCTTGTCGGTGGCGTTCCTCGGCCGTCTGCGAGACGTGGTGATCGAGTTGGCCGACGACCCCCCGGGTGCGGTGGTGTTGTGGGGCGGCCCCCGGATCTTCGCGGCGGGTGCCGATGTCGGTGAGTTCCGCGAGCCCGACGCCGCGGCGCGCATCGCCACTGCCTTTCACGGTGCCACGACCGCCCTCGCCGCGCTCCCTCGGGTGACGATCGCGGCGATCACCGGGTACGCGCTCGGGGGCGGACTGGAACTGGCCCTGGCCTGTGACCTGCGTGTCGTCTCCGAGGACGCCCGCCTCGGGCAACCCGAGATCCTCCTCGGCATCGTCCCGGGCGGCGGCGCCACGCAGCGACTGCCTCGCCTGGTGGGACTGAGTCGGGGGAAGGACATGATGTTCACCGGACGCCAGGTCGGCGCGGACGAGGCGCTGCGAATCGGCTTGGCGGACCGGGTGGTGCCACCCGACATGGTCTTGGACGAGGCACTCGCTCTGGCGGCGGGGTTCGCGGCGGGCCCCCTCGAGGCGCTGGCCGCGGCCAAGCGGGTTATCGACGATGGCCTCGACGAGCCCTTGGCGCAGGCGCTCGAGCTCGAGGTGGCGGCCTTCGTGGCGGTGTCGCACACCGAGGACGCCGCCACGGGCGTGACGTCGTTTCTCGAGCACGGGCCGGGCCGGGCCCGGTTCGCCGGACGTTGAGCGTCGCCTCGTGACGGTGTCGCGACCCGCCAAGTCACCGCGCCTTCGCGCTTCGACGGGATCCCCGACCTCCACCCGCCGCAGCGGTGGGGCACGCCTGCCCGGGATCCGCCCCACGGCCCTCCCGGCCAGGGGGGGTGCCGACTGGTACCGCCGGGGTGTCTTCTACGAGGTCCTCACCCGCGGCTTCTTCGACTCCAACGATGACGGCATCGGCGACCTGTCGGGGCTCCGGGCCAAGCTCGACTACCTCGAGTGGCTCGGTGTCGATGCCCTGTGGCTGTTGCCCTTCTATCCCTCGCCCATGCGCGACGGCGGCTATGACATCAGCGACTTCTTCACCGTCCACGCCGATCTCGGACAACTTGACGATCTCGTGGAATTCCTCGACGACGCCCATCGACGTGGCATCAGGGTGATCGCCGATCTCGTCATGAACCACACGAGCGACCAACATCCCTGGTTCATCGAGTCGCGGTCGTCGCGAGACAATCCCAAGGCGGATTGGTACGTCTGGAACGAGGACGACCATCGCTGGCCCGAGGCCCGGGTGGTCTTCGTGGATGTGGAGACCTCGAATTGGACGTGGGAACAGACCCGCCAGCAGTACTACTGGCACCGCTTCTACTCCCATCAACCCGACCTCAACTACGAGAACCCCGCCGTGGTCGAGGCCATGTTCGGTGTGGTCAGGTTCTGGTTGGACCTCGGTCTCGACGGCTTCCGCCTCGATGCCGTTCCCTATCTCTTCCAGCGCGACGGGACCACGGGCGAGAACCTTCCCGAGACCCATGCCCTGCTCCGTCAGCTCCGCAAGGAGGTCGACGCCGCGCATCCCAACCGGGTCCTGTTGGCCGAGGCCAATCAATGGCCGGCGGACCTCGTCGACTACTTCGGCAACGGCGACGAGTGCCACATGTGCTTCCACTTCCCCCTCATGCCCCGGTTGTTCATGGCGGTGCGTCGCGAGCAGCGCTTCCCCGTCACCGAGATCCTGGCCCAGACACCGGAGATCCCCGACAACTGCCAGTGGGCCATCTTCTTGCGCAACCACGACGAGCTCACCCTCGAGAAGGTGACCGAGGAAGAGCGCGACTACATGGTGGCGGAATATGTGAAGGACCCCCGGATGCGCCGGCACATGGGGATCGGCCGTCGCCTGGCCCCGTTGCTCGACGGCGATCGCCGACTCGCCGAGCTACTGCATGCCGTGTTGTTCTCGCTGCCGGGCAGCCCCGTCATCTACTACGGCGACGAGATCCTCATGGGCGACAACGTCTATCTCGGAGACCGGGACTCGGTCCGGACCCCGATGCAGTGGAGCCCCGACCGCAACGGCGGATTCAGCCGGGCCGACTTCGCGCAACTCTATCTTCCGCCCCTCATGGACCCTGTCTACGGGTTCGAGGCCGTCAATGTCGAAGCCCATCGGCGCAATCCCAGCTCCCATCTCCACTGGTTGCGCAACATCCTCCAGACCCGCAAGCAGTTCCCCGTGTTCGGCACCGGTGCCTTCGATCTGGTGCCCTGTGCCAACCCGTCGATCCTCGCCTATGTCCGCAGCCCCCAACCCGAGCCCGACGCCGTGGCGCGCCCGCGTCGCACCGGACGCGGGCGCCGGGCGGGTCGGACCGAGGCCGGGGAAAATCCCGTCCTCTGCGTACACAACCTGAGCAGGTTCGCCCAGCCTGCGGAGCTGGAACTGGCCCGATGGGCCAATCGCAACCCCGTCGAGCTCCTGGGACGGATACCGTTCCCGCCCGTGGGGAACGGTAGCTACAGCGTGACGCTGGGGCCCTACGGCTTTTACTGGTTCGAGCTCACCGCCGAGACCGGTGCCGGTCCCGACGATCCGGGGCCGCCCGGGGACCTCGCATGAGCGCGGCGGAGACCGGCGTGGTCGACGTGTCGGACTCGGCCCGGGCCGCGCTCACAGGTCTCGTCTCGACCTACGCGGCGAGCCGGCCCGGGTGGGACGTCGCCCCGGTCCGGCTGCTCGAGGCGGAGATGCTCGCTCCGGGTCGTCCCGGCATCGTCGACGTGGTGGCCGAGCTCGGTGACCGGGTTGTCCACGTCGTCTTCGGTCTGCGGGCCTCCGCAGAAGACGCCCCGTTCATCCCCGACGGCGACGACGTCGTGGTCGGATCGCTCGTCGACGACGACGGTGCGGCCGTGGTCGTCGACGCCACACGCGACCCTGTGGTCGCGGCGATGTTGCTCGAGCGGGTGTCGGGAGAGGTGGTCGAGCCCTCGCTCGTCCACCATCTGCGCGACGACAAGGGCTCGGTGACCCTGGCCATGGAGGACCGGATCGCCTTCACCGTCTACAACGAGGTCGTCGACGGGCCGCGCCCTGATCTCGAGCTCTTCCTCGCCCTCGACGAGGTCGGGTTCAATCATCTGGCGGCACCCCTGGCGGTGTGGCGCCGGTCCGGGCGTGACCTCGGGATGGCCCAGGAGTACCTCGCCGGCGCTTCCTCGGGCTACGCGCTCGCCCTCACATCGGTGCGCGACCTCTACGCCTCGGGTGGCCCTCCCGAGCTCGCCGGCGGCGACTTCGGGGCCGAGGCCCATCGCCTCGGCACCATGACGGCGCGCATGCACCTCGGGCTCGACAAGGCCTTCGGGCGCCGGCCCGGCGACGTGGGGGCCTGGGCGGTGGGGATCGAAGAGGCGCTGCGCCCCCTCTCCCCGCACATCCTCGAACGCCCCGACGTCGAAGATCTGCTCGTCGAGCTCCGCGCCCTTCAGGTCACGTCGCAGGCCATCCGCACCCACGGGGACTTCCACCTGGGCCGGACCTGTCGGACCGAACAGGGTTGGTACGTCGTCGACTTCGACACCGGGGGTCGACCGACGTCGATGGCCGGCACTGTGCCCAAGACCGACACTGTGCCCAAGACCGACACCGTGCCCAAGACGGGCACCGCGCCCAAGACGGGCACCGCGCCCGACGCCGACACCGCGCCCGACACCGACGACGGGGGACCGGTCTTCCGATCTCCGCTCGCCGATGTCGCCGACATGTTGTGGTCCCTCGATCACGTGGCCACCAATGCCGCGGACGAACGCGACCCGTCGGGACGAGACGGTCTCAGCGAGCTGGCCGACGCCTGGGTGGCGCGCAACCGCCGGGCCTTTCTGGCCGGCTATCTCGGCGTACCGGGGATCTCCGGCCTCGTCCCTCCCGGGCGCGAGGCCCTGCGGATCCTCACGGCGTCGTTCGAGCTCGTCCGGGCCGCCGTGCACCAGGCCCGGCTGAGCGAGAACTGAAAGGACGGCTCGAATGCGCATCGGGATCCTCAACGGTGGGGGTGACTGTCCTGGCCTCAACGCCGTGATCCGGGCTGTCGTCCTGACCGCCGAGTTGCGCCACGGCGACGAGGTCATCGGGTATCTCGACGGATGGAAGGGCGTCCTCGAGGACCAGTCCGTGGTTCTCGACGTGCCGAGGTGCCGCGACATCCTGGCCTTGGGCGGGACCATCCTGGGCACGTCGCGGACCAACCCCTTTACGATCGAGGGTGGCCCCGAGCGCGCCCGGGCCAACCTCGCCTCCCAGCAGATCGACGCGCTGGTGGCGGTGGGTGGCGAGGACACCTTGGGCGTGGCCCGGCGACTCGGGGATCAAGGCGTCCCTGTCGTCGGTGTCCCGAAGACCATCGACAACGACCTGTCGGGGACCGAGGTGACCTTCGGGTTCGACACCGCCGTGCAGATCGCCACCGACGCCATCGACCGGTTGCGGACGACGGCGGAGTCGCATCACCGGGTCATCGTCTGCGAGGTGATGGGACGCCACGTGGGATGGATCGCCACCCACGCCGGGATCGCCGGGGGCGCGGCCGAGATCCTCGTGCCCGAGGTCCCCTTCGACGTCGACGCGGTGTGCGAGCGGTTGCAGCGCCGCCACCGCGGCGGCCAGTTCTCGTCCATCGTCGTCATCTCCGAGGGTGCGGTCCCTGTCGACGGTCCCGACGCCGAGTCGGCTCGACTGGCCACGTCGGGAACGCCCCTCGATCAATTCGGCCACGCCCGTTTGGGCGGGATCGGGGCCTGGCTGGCGAGCGAGCTCGAGGGCCGGACGGGATTCGAGGCCCGGACCACCATCCTCGGACACATCCAACGGGGCGGGACGCCGTCGGCCTTCGACCGGGTCCTCGCCACGCGTTTCGGTGTCGCCGCGGTGGCGGCGGTCCACGAGGGGGCCTTCGGGATGATGGTGGCACTGCAGTCCGGCGAGATCGTCCGGGTCCCCATCGCGGATGCCGTGGCCAAGTCGAAGACCGTCGACCTCGATCTCTACCGCGACGTGGCGGGTGTGTTCCTGGGTTAGTTGCGGGTGAGGTGAGGGCTGATCAGCGGGAACGGCGACATCCGGTGCGTCGAGCTAATGAGTCTTCATTCGAGGTCCGGCGGTACCGACCGCAACGAGGTCGTTGTGGGACGATGGTCGTGGGTCGTGGGTCGCGTTCGCGCCTCTGCCCTTCTCATCGTCTCCGTCATCGGTTCGGTAGCGCTCAGAGGATGCTCCAAGGACCGTCGGTTCTACCGGTGATGACCTCTGGCACTCAGGAGCGATCTTCTCCGGAGTCCAATGCACCATCGGAACTCCTGGGCTCGTGAACGAGTCGGGCAATCTCGTTGGGAGAACCACCGCCTTGCACAAGCAGGAGTGCTTGTCCTAGCCACGGTTGATGGGAGGAGCGGTCGTCGACTGGGACAAGGGATCTGGCTTCCCGTCACCCTTCGGAAGGGACAGTCAAAGACATTTGCACTGTCCCTAGGAACTGTCGAAAGGGTCACAAAGGGTCCGAACCCAATGCCCACGCTCTCCAAGATCTGTCCCGCTCCGGTGAGTTGCCCCCTTGTCATGAATGCCGAGATCATCGCCCGAGATGGCGGACCCGAAGCGCCACCTCGAAGGACGAGTTGACGAGGATCTAGGTAAGCAGTAACTTACCGTTCGTGAGGACTTACGAACGGTCCCCTCTCGGCGTCCTGGCCGAGCCGACTCGGCTGGCCATCATCGAGCTGCTCGCCGAAGAGCCCCTTCCGGTGGGAGAGCTGGCGGCTCGCCTGCCGGTGTCTCGGCCTGCGGTTTCTCAACATCTGAAAGTGCTCAAAGACGCCGGGCTCGTGGTGGACAGGCCTGAGGGGACTCGGCGCCGGTACCACGTCGATCCGTCAGGCGTAGCCGAACTGCGTGCGTACCTGGAGCGCTTTTGGAGCTTGGCGCTGGCCTCGTTTCAAGCCGTTGTCGAAGACACAGGAGGAACCCGATGAACTCTCAAGACACCAATACCGACGTCCGGACCTCCGTGGTCGTCTCGGCCTCTCAAGAGGACGCCTTCTCGGTATTCACCGAAGGCATCGGCAGCTGGTGGCCGCCCGAGCACCACATCCTTCAAGGTGAGCTGGCCGAGATGATCTTCGAGCCCCATGTCGGCGGTGCTGTCTATGACCGCGCTACCGACGGGACCGAGTGCCGTTGGGGTCGGGTGCTCGCATACGAACCACCACATCGGTTCGTGATCACCTGGAACATCAATCTGCAGTGGCAGCTCGAAACCAACCCCGAGAAGGTCAGTGAGATTGAAGTTACATTCCTCTCCGAGAGCGCTACCACCACCCGTGTCGAACTCACCCACCGCCATCTCGACCGCCACGGCCCCGGTTGGGAGCAGATGCGCGATGCCGTGGGATCGTCCGACGGCTGGCAGCGCGGGCTCGGTCTGTTTGCCGATCGGGCAGCAGCACCTGGCTCTTCGTAGGTCGGCCTATGAGTACTTTCGTGTTTGCTCTGCAAGCTCCTCGCCCAACGTTCGCTGTCGACATGACTGACGAAGAGCGGGAGATCATGGGTTCTTGGCGAGGCCGAGGCCGAGGACGAGCTGCAGGTGTTCTCAGCCAGGGGTCCGGTCGTGACAACGCCAACTGCCACGATTGAGATCGGGAAGATGCCGGCGGGCTTCGTTCGCCGGAGCTAACCGACGAATGGGAGCGCAACCTTGGTGGTCTATGGCCAAGCCTGAATCGACAAGCCTGGACTCCAGGGGAAAACGGAGAGCTAGGCGGGAACGGCGACGCGGAGCTCTTCGGTGGCCTGCTCCGGAGGCACGATGTTGATGAGGACTCCGGTGCCCGCCTCGAAACCCGCAGCGGTGGTGAGCTTCGGCCAGACATGGACGTGCCAGTGGTAGGGCTCGGGCGCGCGGTACGGGGCGGAGTGGAAGACGATGTTGTAGGAGACGTCGCCGAGTCGCTCCACGAGCGAGCCCAAGACGGTCCGCAGTGAACGGCCCACGGCGGAGAGGTCGGCGGGGGCGGCCCGGTGGAGATGGGGGCCGTGGTTGCGGGGGATGATCAGCATCTCGTAGGGGTTGCCGCTCCAGAAGGGGCAGACCACGAGGACCCGCTCGTTGGCGTAGACGACGCGGTACCCGGCGTCCTCCTCGGCGTCGACGGTGGTGCACAAGAGGCACCGTCCCGCGAACCGGGCGAACCCGGCCTGCTCCTCGGCGAGCTCGCGCGGCACAAAGGACATCCCGAGGAGCTGGCCGTGGGGGTGCTCGATCGAAGCGCCCGCCTCACGTCCCGCGTTGACGATGGCCTGGCTGTAGCGCAGGCCCGGGACCGCCGAGTGCTCCTCGATCCGGTCCCTGATGGCCGCCATGACGAGGACGGCCTGCTCGTCGGAGATGTGCTCCCAGCCGTTCTCGTGTTCGGGGGAGAGGACGAGGACCTCGTGGATCCCTCCTGCGGTGGCCTGGGTGAAGACCGGTCCGCGGTTCTCCACCACGAAGGGGTGGTCGCCCTCGAAGGCGGGGTAGAGGTTCGGGACCACCCGGACCAGCCAGTGGCCGCTCGATCCGTAGGTCTCGAGGGCCGGAGGGGTGGACTCCTCGTTGCCGGGGCAGAAGGGGCAGGGCCGGGAGGTGTCTTCTTGGACCGGGACGGGCGTGGCGAAATGGAAGGGGCGGCGCGAACGGTCGGTGCTCACGACCACCCACCGGCCGGTGAGCGGGTCGAGGCGGAGTTGGTTCATCGCCTTGCCCCC
This sequence comes from Acidimicrobiales bacterium, assembly GCA_035532735.1. Lineage (GTDB taxonomy): Bacteria > Actinomycetota > Acidimicrobiia > Acidimicrobiales > UBA8190 > Chersky-840. The sequence goes on from DATKQM010000012.1 coordinate 16,262, forward strand.
AACGTCCGTGTTGTTTTCGCCGTTTTGGTCCACTGATCCATGCCTTCAGCCCTTAATGACCCATCAGTAACTTACCGTGTCCTCCAAGATCTCGTGCTTGGTCACCATACGTATGCACGTGCCCACCTACACGCTACCTGGCGCCGGCTACCACCTGTCTGATGTGTCCTGTTGTTGTCTTGTCGGCCCGAAAGTCGGTGCCGAGAACCGGTTCACCTGGCTGTTGGCTCCGAGTTGGGTCGGACGAGCACCGGCCGTGGCCGTCGCACCGGAGATGTCGCGGTGCGCGGCGAACGGGCCCTCCTGGCGCCGGGTCGGGTCCGGCGACGACGATGGCGGCCGTGATGGTCGCCCCCAGCGTGCCCACCGGCGCGCTCTACACCATCTTGCTCATGGTTCATGTCCTGTGCGCCGTGATCGGCTTCGGGACCATGGTCGTGACCGGGGTCCAGGCGGGACGGGCCCGGCGGGGGCCATCCACCCCGGGTGCCGACGCGGTCCGGCGGTATTTCCGGCCGGGGGTCAATTGGGCGGGCCGGGCGCTTTACGGGGTGCCGGTGTTCGGGTTCGCTCTCATCGCGGCCAGCGACGGGGCCTTCCGATCCGGTGACGGGTTCGTGGTGGTGGGGCTCATGGTGTGGCTGGTGGCGGCGCTGTTGGCCGAGCTCGTGGTGTGGCCCGGGGAGCGCCGGATCCAGGTCGAGCTCACCCGACGGTGGGGTGAGGCAGACCGGGCCGGCGCGCTGGATCGGGATTGTCGTCAGGTCAGCGGCGCCGCGGTGGTGCTGGGAGTCCTGTTCGTGGTGGCCACGGTCATCATGATCGGCAAGCCCTGATTCCCTATGGAAGATCGCCTGTCAAGCGCTCTTCTTGACGGATAATCCACCTGAGGCTGGAGTTTCATTGCGGGGAAGGTCGCCTCGTCTGCCGGCACCTCGTGTGCCTGGCTTCCGATGTCCTGCAAGGACT
>DATKQM010000013.1:0-159568 GCA_035532735.1 Acidimicrobiales bacterium
AGTCCTTGCAGGACATCGGAAGCCAGGCACACGAGGTGCCGGCAGACGAGGCGACCTTCCCCGCAATGAAACTCCAGCCTCAGGTGGATTATCCGTCAAGAAGAGCGCTTGACAGGCGATCTTCCATAGGGAATCAGGGCTCGAAGCGGTATCCCACGCCCCGCACGGTCCGAACCCACCGAGGGCTGTCGGGATCCACCTCGATCTTGCGACGGATGCGACGGATGTGCTCGGTTACCGTCCCGGCGTCCTGCCACTCCGACGACGAGTCCCAGACCTGGGCGAGAAGCTGCTCTCGGGTGAACACCTGGCGCGGTGACCCGGCCAGGAAGGCGAGGAGCGCGAATTCCTTGGCGGTCGTCTCCACGAGCCGATCCGACACCATGATCTCTCGGGCCAGGGTGTCGATGACGAGGTCGCCGAATTCGAGGGTCCCGGTCGACGATGCCGTAGTCCGGCTCGTGCCGCTCCGACGTAGCACCGTGCCTACCCGGGCGGCCAGCTCGGCCGGGGAGAAGGGCTTCACCACATAGTCGTCGGCCCCGAGCTTGAGCCCGAGGACCCGGTCGGTCTCGTGTCCTTTGGCCGTGACCAGGATCACAGGGACGTCGCTGATCCGACGGATTGAGGCCAAGACGTCGAAGCCGTCCTCGGTGGTCAGCATGACGTCGAGGATCACGAGGTCAGCCTGCCCGTTGCTCAAGCTGCCCAGGGCCTCGGCACCCGTCGTCGCCTCGGTGACCTTGTAGCCCTCGACCTCGAGCAGGCGGCTGAGCATGCCCCTGACCTCGGGGTCGTCGTCGACCACGAGGAGCTTCCCGACCGATCGACCGGGCACTGCTGAGGTCCGGCCGGCTTCCGCCGATCCCACTTTCGTCGTCACCACCATCTATCGTCCCCTGCCACTACGACCATTTGCCTTACCACGTAGCGTAGTGGCAGCCCTCTGGTTACTTGGAGGGTTCAGGCTGCACTTTCCGAACCCTACCGCCGGACCGTCGGCCAGGCTCCCCGCCCAAGTTGGGAGGGGGTTGATCGGCTGTAGGTCGGGCTGTGGTCTGGGAGGTCCACACTCAGAGGGTGGCCGCAGCTATGAAATCCAAGCTGGGCGCCCGGCTGGCGCCGGTGCCCACGGGGTCCTCTCTCGAGGAGCCCCGCATCGAGCCGCCCACGGTGCTCGTGGTCGGCACCGACGACTGGGCGATCGAGCAATCGGCCACCGAGCTCGAGGCCGGAGGGTGCCGGGTGCTGCGGTGTCACGAGCCCGGCGAGCCGGCTTTTCCGTGCAACGCACTCATCCAGGGCCGCACCTGCCCGCTCGACATCGGGTTCGACGTGGTGGTGACGGTGCGGGCCCGGCCCATGAGTGAGCCCTCGCAGGCCGAGCTCGGCGTGATCTGCGCGCTGCACCAAGGCGTGCCACTGGTCGTGGCCGGAGTCGCCTCAGAGCGACCCTTCGGGCCGTGGGCCTCCCTGGCGGTCGAGCAAGGTGGAGACGTTGTTACCGCGTGTGAGAAGGTGGTGGGCGCGACGCCGGTCGCAATCGCCCCGGGCGCTCGAGCGCATCGTCCCGAGGAGGACGTCTGCCATGCCCAGTAACGCCGCCGCGTAAGTCCCAGACCACCCATGCCTCTCAGCCGCAGTACCGCGGAGATCGATGCCTGGCTCGAGGAGCTATGGGATCTGCGCGGCACCGACCTTCTGTTGACCACAGGCGCTCCGCCGCTCATCAGGGTCGACGGCGAGATGCGCCCGGTCACCGGAGGTGAGGTCTTCAGCCCGATCTCGGTCGAGCGCGCCGTGAAGGGGGTCGTGGGTCCCGATCTCATCGCCCGCTACGAAACTGAGCGTGAGATCGATTTCGCCTTCAGTTGGAAACAGCGAGCCCGCCTGCGCTGCAACGCTTTTCACCAGAGAGACACCTGTTCCCTGGCGTTGCGGATCATTCCATTCGAGATCCCTGGATTCGCCCAGCTCGGCTTGCCTCCGGCCATCGAGTCGCTGGTGGAGCTCCCCATGGGGCTCGTCATCGTGACGGGCCCGACGGGCTCGGGGAAGTCGACGACCCTGGCCGCGATGATCGACTACATCAACCGCTACCGGCGGTGTCATATCGTCACGATCGAAGACCCCATCGAGTACGTCCATGCCAACCACCGCTCCGCCGTCAGCCAGCGCGAGGTGGGAACTGATACCGACTCGTTCTCTCGGGCCTTGCGTTCAGTCTTGCGCGAGGACCCTGACGTGCTGCTCGTGGGTGAGATGCGCGACCAGGAGAGCATCGCCACCACCTTGACCATCGCCGAGACCGGGCACCTGGTCTTCGCTACGTTGCATACCAATGACAGCGCCCAGGCCATCGACCGGATCGTGGACATCTTCCCCTCGGACCGCCGTGAGCAGATCCAGGTGCAGCTGGCTTCGACGCTCGAAGGCGTCATCTACCAACGGCTGGTGCCCCGCATCGGCGGCGGTCTCGTGGCCGCCTACGAAGTCCTGATGGCCAACCACGCCGTGCGCAACCTGGTCCGGGAGGGCAAGACCCGTCAGCTGCGCAACGTCGTGTCCACGCACCAGTCCGAAGGCATGCAGACGCTCGAGATGGGGCTCAACGCTCTCATGGAAGAGGACCTCATCGACTACGAGACGGCACTCCGGGTGAGCCTGTATCCGAAGGAGGTTGAGCCGCCCCGGCGCTACGCCTCGCCTGGAGATTTTGGTGCCCTGGACCCACAGGTCGTGGGTGCAGGCTGGGAGAGCCCGCGTTGACAGCGTCCTGAAGCCGGGACTCGATGCGTCACCGGCAGATGTGACCGTGTCCGGGGGGGACGACGACTGAGTGATGACAAAGGGACCGAGATCGTGGGGGTAGCCCAAAAGGAGCCGCGCCGAGACAGCCGCAGTGCTGACGCGGGCTTGGGCCTTCTCCAACGTGGTCGCTTCCACCAGAGGAACCCCAAAGCCGAAGACGGTTTTACGCTCATCGAGCTCCTCGTCGTCCTCGTCATCCTCCCCCTCGTTGCCGGGGCCATCGCCATGGTGCTGATCACGACCCTCAAGAACGACCAGGGCATTCAGGGCAAAGTGGCAGACGCGAGCGCCGCCACGACGGCGTCTGCCTACTACGTCCGCGACATCGAGAGTGCCGCCGAGGTGACGACGGCGGCCAGCCCGGCCAGTACCCCCCAACAATGCAGTCCCGCAGGTCTGTCGGGAACGACCAACCTCATCCTCGGACTCCAATTGGGCTCACAACCGCCGGCCACTGCGACGGTGGTCTCGTACTACACGGTGACGCCATCGGCGGGCGCTCCCATGGAGTTGGTGCGCCTCTACTGTCCGAACGGGTCGTCCACACCTCAGAGCCGCGTGATCCTGTCGGACAATGTGAGTACGACGAACCCCCCCACACCCGTGGTGAATTGCATCACGCCGACACCTACGGGCATCCCCACGGGTGTGACGTGTAGCCCCGCCGGGATTGCCAGTGACTGGACCTTCACCTACATGGTCTCGACGGTCACGCTCAACGTCACCCAGGGGTGTTCCGCCCCGGGACCGGCCTGTGCGCCATATCAGTACGCGCTCACCGGTGATCCCGTGTCGGGGATCCCGGTGCCGCCCATCGTCCAGCCCAACGGCGTGCTCACCTTGCTCGGAACCGGCACCGACATCTCGTTCACGAACTTGAGCTCAGGACAGACCGTCTGCGCCGTCGGGTCGATCCTGCTGGGCTCGGGCTACAACTCGAAGGGGAACACTCCGGCCATCAGCTCAAACTTCTTCACGAGCAACAACACCGTGACGGCGGGAACCACCACCTCGTGTGCCAATCCGCAGCCCAACGGTGTGGAGGTCTACAACTGCCTCAACGACAATTCCAACGGTCAGACCTGCCCCACAAGCGGAACGCACGAGGCCGTGACCGGCAATGTCGACGTGGCCCCGAACCCGGTCTCCACGAGCACGAGGGTCACCGATCCTCTCGCCGTCTGGGCCTCGCAGAATCCGGTGGCGCCGATCACGTCACCTGACGGGTCGTGCTCGGGTGGTTCGACGATGACGTGCACTCCTGGGCTCTATGCCGGGGGGCTCAACCTCCCGAATAGTCGAACGATCAATTTCGAGCGGGGCAACTACCAGTTCGGGACCAATGGGGGCTGCGGGAGCTCGTTGTGCGTGGGAAGCAGGGACACCGTGAACTTCGGCACGGGCCACTACACCTTTACCGATGGGCTGAACGTCTCCGGATCAGGAAGCGCGTTGTGTGGAGGTGGTACCGCCAGCAGCGCCTGTCCGAACCCCCCGCCGGGCGGCGTCTTCTTCTATGTCTCGGGCGGTTCGACGGCCCTGGGTAATAGAAATGCAGCCAACAACATCGACCTGGGCCCGATCTCGGCGACGTCGGACCCATATCACGGGGTCTTGCTATGGCAGAACGGCAACGACTCCAACTCGGTCTTCCTGGCCAGCGCAGCCACGTCGGTGAACACCTATGGCGGCGAGATCTATGTCCCGAATGCGACAATTAGGCTCTACGGGTTCGGCAACAACATCAGCACGGGGCACATCGTGGCCAACAGCATGCTGTTCGACTTCAGCTTCAACCTCGACGTCATCATCCAGTAGGACGGATCCCGACGATGGCTCGTGGCATGGATGGTCAGGTTCGCGCCGTAATCGACAGGTGCGGCACAAACCGGTTTGGGTCGCCGGGTCGCTGGGCCCGGCACCGTGTGCTGGTCTCCGAGGTCGGCGATACCCTGATCGAGGTCCTGGTTGCCATCGTCATCATCGCGCTGACCGTCACGGCCCTGCTCGGTGCGCTCGTGACGGCCATCACCAGCTCGACGACACAGCAGAGCCTCTCCACCGTGGACTCAGTGTTGAACGGTTTCGCCCAGAGCGCGCTCTTCGAAGTCCAGCAGTCGAGTGTCTTCAAGAACTGCACTCGCACCGCGTACCGGCTCATCGGAGCACCCACCCCCGCCTCGGGCCCGGTGGGTTCGGTATCGACGGTCTTCGTGACAGGCTTCGCCGCCTATCACACCTTGACGGTCTCTCTGATTTCAGGCGCGACATCGACTCCGGCGGCGATCACCAATGGCTCCAAGACTGACAGCAGTGGCGATGCCACCGTGACCTTCACTGTTCCCAACGGACTGGCCGGAGCGCAGACGGTGTCGGTGAGCGACGGTATGGCCACGGCTTCGCCCACTGCCTTCACGGTGGGGGGAACGGTAAAAGGGACCACGCCGGTGGGCTATTCCATCGCCGTCGACCAAGTCCAGCAATGGGACGCGCAGAGCAGCAGTTGGGTGAGCAGCTCGTCACCAACCTGTCCGATGAGTGGCTCGCAGCAGATCATTGTCGAAGCCCACGCGCCCGACGGTTCGGCGGGATCGGTGAGCTTTGTCGCCCTCGGCTCAGCGACGACCACTGTGCTGGTGGCCGCCACGTCTTCGTCGACGACTCCCACACTCGGAGACGCCCTGACCTTCACCGCAACGGTGGTCCCGCCCAACAGCACGACGGCGGCACCGACGGGCACGATCCAGTGGAGCTTCACCCAGAGTCCGGGTTCACCGGCTTGCGCCAATTCCACCCTCAGCACAATTGCCGGAACGAACACCTCGAAGGCGACGTGTTCGGTGAACCCGGCCCAGGTGGGGACCTACACGGTGGCGGCCGGATATCCGGCCCCGGGAGGGTCCGGTAACTATTTGCCCGGAAGCGGCACGGGGGTCATCACCGTCGGTAAGGCGGCGAGCTCGACCACCGTGACGGAGACCTCCTCGCCCACGCCCGCTCAGCCCGGATCCAAGCTGACCTTCACCGCCGCCGTCGGGGCCAACCCCGCCGTGGCCGGCGACCCGCAGCCGAGCGGGACGGTGGTGTGGTCGATCACCGCACCGTCGGGGCCGAATCCCACATGCGCCAACTCCCAGATGTCCTCGGGTGGAACAGGCACCAACACTGCGACGTGCTCGGTGACCAATGCCGTGATCGGGACCTATTCGGCCAGCGCCACCTACGGGGGCGACGGCAACTACGTCTCCAGCGCCTCGGGCCCGACGACGGTGGGCGTGTCCAAGGCAACCCCGACGCTGAGCTTCACCACCACCCCACAGAACCCCCAGCCGGGGTCGACCTTCACGGTCAAGGTGACGATCAACGAGCCCAACGGTGGCGCCAATCCCACCGGAACGGTGACGTGGACGATTACCCCGCCTTCGGGAGCGGCGCCCACATGTGCGATCTCGACCCTGGACAACACCGGCAGCGGCTCTTGTACCGTGACGAGCGCCCTGAACGGCACCTACACCGTGAGCGCGTCCTACGGCGGTGACGGCACCTACACGGCGGCCAACGGCTCGACCCCGGTGGTGGTGGCCCTCGCCCCGGCTGGCCTCGACATCGAGACCGTGGGCAATCCTCAGGACAACAGGCCCGACAGTGGTGACCAGATCGTCTTCACCTATGACGAAGCCATGAAGGTCGGGACCATCCAGAACGGTTGGGCGGGCGGTTCGGAGGCCGTCACGGCTGAGTTCACCCGCCAAGGGAGCCAGACGCAGCTCACCATCTCGTGCTCGGGCCGCCGGTGCAACACCATCAACCTCGGGACCGTGACCCTGGGAGACAACTCGGGGACGCGTTACGTGAACGGCTTTCGCACCGTGGACCTCAATGCCACGATGGTGATGACGACGAACGCCGCTGGGCAGACGGTGGTGACCGTCACGCTGACGCTGTCGAGTGACAGCGTGTCGACGGTGAACGGCAACACCAGTCTGATATGGACACCCAGCGCGAACGTCACCAACTCCGCCGGGGTCGCTTCTGCTACGACGGCGGTGACCGAGATGAACTCGCCCGAGAGGAACTTCTGACATGGCCGGCCGTCTCACGACTCGGCGAGAGGACGGAGCCATCCTCGTGCTGGCGCTCGTGTTCATGATCGTGATCGCACTGGTGCTCCTGGGTGTGGTGACCCTCTCCGGGAACGGCCTCCTGAACACGTCGCATCTCCTCGACCAGCAGTCCCTCGAATACCGCACCAGCGGGGCCATGCAAGTCGCCATCCAGACCGTGCGTTACACCAACACCACCTTTCCCGGTCCCCCCACCCCCCCAACCTCGTGCCTCTCCTCCGCCACGGGGATCCGGGTCGGACAGAACTCCCCCCCCGTGTACGTGGATTGTTCGACGGTTCCCCGCAACCAGCTCCCCGCCAACACGGGCGTATCCCGCGAGGTGAACTTCTACGCCTGCGGGACGTCGTCGACCAGTTGCTCGTCGACGAATTACACGCTGTGGGCGACCGTCGATTTCGTCGACGGGCCAACCTGTGCATCGGGGTCGTTCGGTGCCTGTGGCACGACCGAGAGTGTCCAGAGCTGGCTCATTCACAACGCCAACAACTGATCGTCAGCGGCCGGGCGCCCGATTCTCGGAAGGGGGCTCTCGCTCGGTACCGTGATGTCCATGTCCACTTCGAGGCCCGGATCACGGCGGGGGTCACACCTGCCGTACCGGACCCTGGCCGGAGTCGTGCCCTGCCCCAAGGGTTGGCTCATGGCGTCGGCCAAGCTTCAGGGAATCACCATGGCTCCCGAGCAACCCCAGGTCGTCCCGACGTTTCTCGAAGTGCTCGACTACAAGCCGGCCTTTCAGGTCGTGGCACTCTTCTCGCCGGTGGGACTTCTCGATGTCCCCGACTCGCGGGGACGCACGTGTGATCGCCAGGCTCGGGCCCTTCTTGGTCGGCCCCGAGCCGGCGCGGTGCTGTCCGCCCCGGTGCGCGCCGCCATCGAGTGCGGCTCCTACGAGGAAGCCAGAAAGGCAAACGGAGGACGTCTGAGCGCCATCGGGTGGCGCATGCTCAACCGGACGGCGGAGGTGCACGAGCAGATGGCGCCCTACTGGCAGCGCACCATCTTCGAGGTCCATCCTGAGCTCAGTTTCTTCCAACTCAACGAGGACAGGCCCGTCCGGTACTCCAAACACACCAAAGCGGGGCAAGCCGAGCGCCGAGCATTGCTCGACGGGCGCATGCCCGGGGTGGAGCGGATCCTCGACCAGAAGGTTCGTGGCGTCTCATTCGCCCACCTCCTCGATGCGGCCGCGTGTCTGTGGACGGCAAGACGGGTCATCTCCCGCGGTGTGGTTCACCTACCCGAACACCCGGAGTGGGACTCCGAAGGCCTCCGGATGGAGTTCGTCCAGTAAGACGTGGAACGACAGTTCGACTCGTGTCCGACGACAGACGCCGTCACGCGGTCGGTGCCGGGGAACCGACCGTTCGGTCCTCCGGCACCGGGCTCGCGTCGCCGAGTCGATCGGCTTTCAGGGCCTCACAGGCTGTCGCAGGGGTTCGTGGCCGTATTGGTGTACACCTTCGCAGCGGGAGTCCCACCAGGCCCCGCCACTGATACGACGCCGGCACTGTCTGCGGAGATGATGTAGTTGTTGGTTGCCGGAAGCTCCTTGAGCCATGGCCCCACGGTCTCGTTGACGCCGTTGATGGTCGTGGCAGTTGGCCCCGAAGTCAGCGCGCTGAGGCTCGAGGGATAACTCCCGATCTGGGCCTTGTAGGCCTCGAGAGCCGTCTCGACGCTCTTGGCATCAGCGTTGCACGAGGACGCGATGGCGTTGGTGTTCGTGCTGCCTACGGCGAAGACGACGATGGCGGCCAGGATGGCCAGGATGATGATGACGATCAGGAGCTCGATCAGGGTGAATCCACCCTGATCCCGCTTCGCCACCATCCTCTGCAGGCTGTTGAGTTTGGCTTTGTCTCTCATGCTGTTTGGTCCCTTCTTGAGATGTCTGTGTTGTCGGAGTGGGAGGGGCGCCGGTTTGCGCGCCGGCGTTGGCTCTCCCTGTCGATGTCGGCGTGGCGCCCCGTTCCCGCAAACGTTCGAATAGCGTCAACCTCCCAGGGGGCTCGGCCGGTTCGATCGAAAAGGCCTGTTCATGTGATGTGCACCTGTCGGTAGATCCCGTACATGGCGGACACGAGGGCGATTGCGACGAATCCCACGATCACGCCGACGAAGAGGATCACGGCCGGCTCGAACAGACTGGTGAAGTGCTTGAGCTTGTAGTCCAGCTCGCGGTCGAAGTAATTGGCGGCGCTGTCGAGTTGGTGGTCGAGAGTTCCAGTGCTCTCGCCGACGAGGAACATCCGACGTGCCGCGATCGGGAAGAGGTCGGTCTGCGCAAGGGGAGTCGCCAGTCCTTCGCCCCGCAGCATGCCGTCGCGGGCGGTGCTGAGGCCCCGCCGGAAGACGGCGTTGGTCGTTGCGTTCCCCGTCACCAGGAGGGCTTCGGGAAGCGGTACACCCGCCCCGACCATCGAACAGAGGATCCGGCAGAACCGCTCCAGAATGGCAGTGCGGATCACGTCGCCGAGCACCGGGACATGAAGGAGTATCACGTCCCTGATGTCACGGCCACGTCGAGTGGACGTGCTTAGGATCACGGCGATGGCGGCCAGGGCTGCGATGCCGGCGAAGATGAACCAGTCAGAGACGAAGAAGTCCGCAATCGAGATCAACACACGCGTCGGGAGGGGAAGCTTGGCGTGAAGCGAGGTGAAAAAGGTCTTGAACCGGGGGAGGACGAATGACGTGATGACGACGACCGCCACGATCGATAGCACCAAGACGATCGCCGGATAGATCAGGGCGGAGGTGATCTTGCGGCGAGCTTCGGTGTCCCGGTCGATGTAGTCGGCGAGTTGGTCGAGCACCGTGTCCAGGTTGCCGGTGAGCTCGGCCGACCGCAGGATGCCGAGGTAGTACGGCGGGAATGCCTCGGGATGAGCGTCCGCCGCACTGGCGAAGGTCTCGCCGGCCCGCAGCGCCTCGGACATCTCGGCCAGGATCCGTTGAAAATTCTTGCTTCCGACCTCTTCCGACAGCACCTCCATTGCTTCGAGGACGGGGATGCCGGCCTTCATGAAGACCGCCAACTGGCGAGAGAAGTGCATGAGTTCCCGGCGCGGGACTTTCTCGCGGGTGATCTCGAATTGGAGAATGCTCTTCTTTTCGATCACGTCGATCGGAGCCAGGTTGCGCTGGACCAATGCACGGCGAGCCATGCTCGCCGTTACCGCGTTCTCGATTCCCGAAATCGTCGAGCCTTCGGGGGTGATTGCCCTGAACTTGAACTTGGCCATAGCCGCCTTCGCCTCAGGCCGTGTAGATCGAGCGGACGACTTCGGAGATCGTCGTCACGTCGTCGGAGATAAGGCGGATCGCCTCGTCGCGAAGTGTCCGCATGCCTTGTGAGGCGGCCATCCGCTGGAGTTCCTCCTGGGTGGCCCAACCCACGATCAGTCGTTTGATCTCAGGCGTGATGCGCATCAGCTCGAATACGCCGATCCGGTCGCGATACCCGGTTCCGGCACAGAAGTTGCATCCCTCGCCGTGGAAGAACTGTGCTTTGGGGAGACCACCGCTCTCTTCGTAGAAGGCGAGCTCTTCGTCTTTGGGGTCGTAGAGCGCCTTGCATGTCTGGCACATCCTGCGGACCAAACGTTGGCTCACCACTGCCAAGACAGAGGAGGCGACCAGGAAGGACTCAATACCCATGTCCAAGAACCGGTGGAGCGCCGCGGCCGAGTCCGTTGCGTGCAACGACGAGAGCACCAGGTGTCCGGTCAGAGCCGATTGCACCGCGATCCGGGCTGTTTCCACGTCCCGGATCTCACCGACAAGGATCACATCGGGGTCTTGACGCAGGATGGATCGCAGGCCGTTGGCGAAGCTGATCCCAGCCTGTTCGTTCGTCTGAATCTGGTTGATCGAGGGGAACACGTATTCGACGGGGTCCTCGATGGTCATGATGTTGCGACTGGGGTCGTCGATCTCGGTCAGGGCGGCGTACAGCGTCGTGGTCTTCCCGCTCCCGGTCGGACCGGCGCACAACACCATTCCGAACGGAGCTCGGATCATCCGCGTGAACACCTCGTGGGTGTCCGTGGGCATGCCCAGGTCAGCCATCCGGAACACTGATCGGCTCTTGTCCAGGACCCGCAGCACACAGCTCTCACCCCAGATCGTCGCCACCGTCGACACCCGGATATCGATCTCGCGTTCGTCGACCGTCATGGTGATCTGCCCGTCTTGCGGTCGCCGGCGCTCGACGATGTTCATCTCGGCCATGATCTTGAGACGGCTCACGAGAGCCGGCGCCATGCTCGACGGGAGATCGACGGCGTCGTGCAGTGCCCCGTCGATGCGGAACCTGACCCGAAGTTGGTGGCCCTGTGGCTCGATGTGGATGTCCGATGCCCGGTCGCGCATCGCTTGGGTGATGAGCAGGTTGACCACTTGGACAACGGGGGCGTCCGCGTCGGTGACTGTCTGCACGGCCGCGTCCAAGAGCCGTTGGGGGCTGTCGGATGATTCCTCGAATGCTCGGACGTGCTCTCGGATGTTTCCCAGGGCCCGGTAGGCGGTGTCGATGGCACGCTGGACGTCTGACTTGGGGGCGATGACGAGTCGCACGATCCGACCGCAGGCGTTGGCGAGGATCTTGGCCAACTCGGGAGTCGGATCCGAGACGGCGATGGTGATCCCGTTGTCGTCGAGAACGATCGGGACCGCCAGGTGGGCTCGAGCGACGCTCTCGGGCAAGACATCGATGGCCTCGGGTGAGGGCGTCTGCTGGGAGAGGTCGACCATGGGGACGTGGAGCTGGGTCGACAGGGCCTTGGCAAGATCGCGCTCGCCGATGGCGCCCAACTCCACCAAGGTCACCCCGATCCGCTTCCCCGACCCCGACTGTTGGATCAGCGCCTCGGCCAACTGGGCGTGGCTGATCAGCTGCGCCGATACGAGGAGCTCTCCCAGCTGGCTCCGAGTGGTGCTCGAGGAGCTGGTTCGAGGGAGAGGGTCTGGCTGGGTGGCGCTCCCGGTCGGAGGCGTCGGGTCATGACCTTCGGGCTCTTTGCGCAACCTCATGCCCACTCCCATCAAGGGGTTCCCAGACTGACGCTGGATCGCCAAAATTTCCATGCGGAGCTGCCGTGCACATGGCTGCCCCAGCTCCCCGGCGTCACAGTACCTGAGGTTCCGAATCCCTCTGACCTGGGAGTCTGACCCAAACGTCCCACCGTTCTCAGCGTCCAACGAGCTCCGTGGAAGAGCTCGATCGAGGTCACATAGGCGATCCTGACGCGCCCTTCACACGCAACCCCCTATGGACGGTCAACATTCGGCCAACAGCCGGCGCTCTGACCTGGACTTAGAGGGGCCGGAACACTACTGAACGTGTGGATCAGGGCAAGTACGCCGACTCCTGTTGCCAGGAGAAGTCCAGTGCCGGAGTGCCTGAGGTCTCCACCAGCAACTCGGTCAGGCTCGGGTCACCGCGGTACCCGGTTGTGTACCACCCTGTCCCCATCAGACACTCGTGACACGGCAGGCTCACGAGGATGTTCTCCCGGTGACCCCAGCACCCCGACGGGTCCGACGGGGTGCAGTCGATGTTGGCCGAACCCACGCCGTCGTCGTACATCCAGAAGTAGATGGCTTCCAACGGGTTGCCCACCGCCCCGGCCCAGTTCGACGCCCATTGCGAGTACGGGAAGCCGCCGGGCGGGCCAGGGTCGACATTCTGGACGGCGCCGTGTAGGGCGGCCTGGTCGAGTGCGGCGGCCATGGCGGACATGGGCGGGAGGCCCCGGGCCGTGCGTTCGAGGTTCGTGGCCACGAAGATCTGTTGTTCGGGCGAGAGCTGGGGCCAATTGGTGGGCAGCACCATCGGGCCGAGGCCCTCGTGGCTCCGGCCATTGGCGATCGCTTGCAATGTGGCAGAGAGGCAGGCTTGGGAGTCGTCGTATTGGCCCCCCGAGCAGCTCTGGAGGAAGTCAGGTTGGGGAGCGATGTTGGCGGGGAGGACACCTGGTGCGGTGGCAGCCCGACTCGATGCGGCCGGAGCGCCAGGTGTGTTCGGATGCGAGACGACCGCGGTGGGCACGGGGGTCGGCGGGATGGAGGTCGGCGGGACGGCCGCGAGCGTGGTCGAGGGATGTCCGGGGTCGGCCGGGCTGTTCTGCGCCGCGTGAGGGGTGTCACCGACCGAGGTGGCCATGTGCTCGCCCCCCGACCGGGCACCGTCGGCCGACCCGGGGTGGGAGACGACCAGGACCAGGATGATGACCTCGGCGACAGCGAGCAGAAAGCCGAACCGGAGCCAGCTCGGACCCCTCTCGCCGTCCGCCCCTTTGTGTCGCTCCTGGCCGCCACCGATCATCCATGAGGTATCGGCACCGCACCCCCTTCGCCTGAGTCACGGGCTCGGGACCCACTGCCGTGCGATGCTCATTTCCCCTGGTAAACGGTCCTTTTCTCGAAAGGAATGGCGGGGTGCTCCCTCCTCGCACCCGACCGAGCGTCGAACCCGACTCAGCTGCCGGGCTTCGCCACGAGATCGGAGAGTTCGGGATGTCGGTCGATGTACCCGGCGATGAAGGGACAGACGGGGACGACGTGCAGGCCCCGGGCCCGGACTTGGTCGAGCACCGCCGACGCCAGTCGACTTCCGAGGCCGTGGCCCTCGAACGGGCCCTCCACCTCGGTATGGACGAGCACCTGCACGCCCGGTCGTGTCCGATATGTCACCAATCCGGCCAGCTCGTCTCCGACATAGGCCTCGTACCTGGACCGCTCGGGATTGTCGACCACCTGCACCGACGAGTCGGGTTCTGGCACCGGATCTCCGATCGACAGCGGTGGCACCGTTCTACCGGGTTCGGGCACGGTGGTCATGAGGGCCGGACTGAGGCACAATCAGAGGAGCGGTTCCCTTTTGCGCAGAGAAGTCGATGTGCCTCTGGAGGCCGTGAGTTGGACCGCTAGGAGCTCCTGTGCTCGACGAGACTGCGCACCAAAGCTTGATGGCCGCCATCGACGTGGCGATCAGCCGGTGTGTGGACGCCTACAACATCGCCTCGGAGGGTGACGAGGAGGAGTTGGCCGACACCGCCCGCGCCCGCATCACCGAGTTGCAGGCGTTCCGAGCGTTGGCGTCGGCGAGCCCGACCCGACGTGCCCGCTGGCAATTCGGCCGGTCACCGCGAGGCGACGCCCGGTCCCGGTGACCGTCGTCACCGAGCTCAGCCAATTCTCGGGGAAAAATGGCCAACGTCGTGCTGATCACAGGGGCGTCGGCCGGCATCGGTCGAGCCTGCGCGGACCGTCTGCATCAGGCGGGGTGGACTGTCGTCGGATCGAGCAGGCGCGGGACGTCCTCAGGGGACTGGCAAGGTCTCGTGATCGACGTGGACAGTGACGAGTCGGTCCGAGACGGTGTTTCCCAGGTGCTCGCCCAACACGGTCGCATCGATGCCGTCGTCGCGTCGGCGGGATGGGGCGTGGCCGGAGCGGTGGAACACACCACGATCGACGAGGCCAAAGCTCAGCTCGAGACGAACTTCTGGGGTGCCACGCGCCTCGTGCAGGCTGTCCTGCCGGCCATGCGAGTCCAGGGCGGAGGCCGGGTCGTCCTCATCAGCTCGATCGGGGGCGTGGTCGCCATCCCGTTCCAGGCCTTCTACAGCGCCAGCAAGTTTGCCCTGGAGGGACTGGGCGAGGCATTGGCCTACGAAGTGGCGCCGTTCGGGATCGATGTCACCCTGGTCCAGCCCGGCAACGTCCGGACCGAATTCACGGCGAACAGGAAGATGGCCGAAGCAGCGAGCGGTGACGTCGACTACCGGGCGGCACTCGACGCCGCGGTGGGAGTGATGGAGCGTGACGAGGCCAACGGTGTGGCCCCCGAAGACGTCGCCGCCGTGGTGCATAAGGTCCTCGACGCCCGGCGCCCACCCCGGCGGGTGTCGGTCGGGAAATCCGCCGAGCGCGTCGGCATCCTCGCCAAGCGACTCCTCCCGCATCGGGTCTTCGAAGCCGCGGCCAAGGGCAGCCTGGGCGTCAAGTAACCCGGACGGCAGCGACCGAGGATCAGGGGTTGACGGTCAAGGTGAACGTCTGGGTCCTGACCTGCTTGGTCTTGCCCTTGCCGTAGGTGGCCACGATGGTCAGGTAATGCCTGCCGATGGTGTGTTTCGCGCTCGGCGTTCCCCACATCGTGGCCGTGCCGTTGTGATTTTTGCGGAAGTGGAGTCCCTTGGGAAGTCGACCCTTCTTCTTGAGCGTTGGCGTCGGACTCCCGGTCGTCTTGATCGCGAATGAGAAGGACTTTCCCACCCACGCAGTCGCACTGGGTCCATTCGTGATCGACTGGGTCGAGAGATTTGATGTGCCGCTCAGAAGGGAGTCGATGGTCCCGTTGGCCGAGTTGGCGGCATTGGCGAGATGCGTGAGGCCGTATTGGTCCTCGATCGAACGCAGGATCCCGACGGTGTCCACGGGCGCCGCGTCCCGGACGGGCCTGGCCTTGAGTGCACTCGACACCACGATCGTGGCGACATGGCCCCCTGAACCGCCATTGATGCCCGACGAGTCTGAGTCCAATGCCTCGTCCCACTCGATGATGATCTTGCCGCCGGTCTTGTACCAGTTGGTCGCCTGGACCGAAGGGACGAAGCTCGACAGGAATGACTCGGTGTCGGCCAGTTCGTGCGCGGAGGTGTCGGTGGGGACGCCGGTGTGGCCGTCATCGGTGATGTTCGGGGTGTACCAGACGAAATCCGGCGGGCTTGAAGAATTCAGGTCGCTCGTGATTCTCGACGAATTGACGACCGCAATCCTCGCGTTCGGGAAGTACTCCCATGGATTGTGCCGCACAGCATAAAGGCCCGAGTCGGCGGTGGGTTGCGACGGCAGGTTCTCGGCGTACGCCTTCTCGCTCACACCTGCCGCCGCGAGTTGATCGGCCAGGGTGGACACCGACGTGAAACGGTGCGAAGAGGGCGGGTTGTCGTCTGTGACGCCCTGGTTCGATCCCGACACGAGGGCCAGGTAGTTCGGAAGGCTCGGATGCCTCAGCGCATAGGACTGGCTGGCGTAGCCGTAGTTGCTCGCCAAGCTTTTGACGTAGGGCAGGGCAGAGTTCCCGACGATGTTGGATGCCCCTTCGTTCTCCATGAGGACCAACATCACGTGCGCGGGGTTCGGTGCGGCAACAGCAGCAGGCTTGCCCGAGACCACCACGGAGGTGACCAACAACGCGCTCACGAAGATCCCGACGAAGGTCGTGACCGACACGGCCCGCCTTCGAGGAGCGCCTGGCGCGGCTCCTCGGTGCATCAACGGTGTCACTCCAAGCATCACACACCCCCCCGGTGCGGCAACGATGAGAGCTTACAGGTCCTCCGGAGTGAAGTCCCGGGCGGCCATCGCCCGGCGTCCTCGGGACCAAAGGTGTCGGCATGAGCACGAAGAGCGACGATTCCGCCCCGCGCCCCGAATCAGTTGCAGTGGGAGTTCTGGACCCCTCCCACACCGGTGGGTTGGTAGGTGTCGGGGCTCGGTTGTCCCGAGAAGCGGTCGGCGATCCAGTGGGTGACATCGCTTGACGAGCTCCCCACGATCGATTGGTGGTCGAGGCCCGGATACATCCACAAGACGACGTCCTGGCCCAGACCGCACAGATGGTTCGACAAGAGGGCGGTACCGCTCGCCGGATCTGTCGTGTCGTCGGCGCCCTGGACGAACAACAAGGGCGTGGGGCTCACGCCTCTCACGTTCAATGGGTCATTGGCGCTTAACAGAAGCCGGAATTGTGGCGTCAGGGTCGTGGTCTTGAAGACCTGGTCGACTTGGTACTGATCGATCGACTGGGCGATCGCGCCGTAGCACTCGTGGCCCAGGTGGCTGGCCAGAGCCTTTCCCGTCTGGGTCAACGCGGCCGAGAGTCGCACCTTGGTGCCGTAGGCGGCGTGGTAGCCCGCCACGTACATGAGGGTGAACGGTGACGCGGAGTCCGTCGGAGCGCCGTAGAAGGCGTCGGCCAGATCGACCGACGGTGCCGTGGCCACAACACCGCGGAGATGCAACCCAGGTGCGTACGAAGCCGCCACCTCGAGGGAGAACGTGGCCGCGCCACCGCCCTGTGAGTATCCCCAGACGACATAATTCGAACTGGGGTCGGCTCCGGGGACACCGGACGCGGCTCGCACGATGTCGATGATGTTGTGAGCCTCCGGGAGGTTCACGCCATGCGGCTGCAGACCCGGAGTTGTAGGGGCGAGATTCGGGTTTCCCTCACCTTGATAGTCCGTCGCAACGACCTCCCAGCCGCGGTCGAGAAAGCCATTGACCGAGGGGACATCTGTCGAGGGACTGAGCGACGGAGCGCACTGGCTCGCCATGCCGTCGGTCGGATGGCCGTAGCTGATCACAGGCCAGCCACCGGCCGGAGCTGTTCCGTTCGGAACGAAGACGATCCCGGTCACCGACTGGGGCCGGTTGTGGACCGACCTCGACCAGTACTTGACTGCGAAGGCGGAACCGTCCACTCCCGGAGCAGACACCCGCAACGCGCTGATCAGTGACCCTTCGAATTTGGCGGCTTTCTTGGGCCTGGCACTGCCCACGGTGGAGCTGGTGAGGGCGAGCGCGCTCGTCACGAGCACTGCGATGAGAATCCTCGTAGTGCGGGGGTGACGCCGCAGCCGATGACCGATCGAACCCGTCAACGGGCGGCCCGGAGCGAATCCCGTTGTCGGGACGCCTGCGGTGGTATGGCTATTAGGCAAAATCGATCCGGATCGTCCGAGCTGCCCCGCCGAAATGGACGGATGCGTCTCATCCACCTAATCAGAATCATGGCACCGATGGAATCGGCAGATTTGACGGATTCCCGTTCTGCTATGCGCTCCTGGGTGCTTCCTGTGAGCTGCGACGGGTGTTCGCCTCTGGTTTGATCAGGAATTGACGGCATCTTGGGCGTGTCTTGAGCACCGCCAGCTAACGTCGAGAAGTTGTCCGGTCTTCCCTCGGACGTCGAGGGTCGAGGCCCGCCACCACAGGCGCGGTCCGGAGCGCGCACACTGATCTCGACGGGGGCATCGAGTGGTCTCGAGGTGGTCATTCACGACGGTGGGCACGCTCGGCGCGCTCAGCCTGGCGGCTTGTCTCGGGACGAGTGCTTGTCAGCTGCTCGTGCCGCCCAAGGTCATGGTCATCATGATGGAAAACGAGAGTGCCTCGAACGTCATCGGAAACCCCACCCTGCCGTACATCACGAGCCTGGCGGCAGACTACGGCTCAGCCACGGCGTCGTATGCCTTCGGCCACCCGAGCCTCCCGAACTATCTCGAGATCGTGTCGGGCTCGAACTAGGGCGTGACCGACGACGGACCTCCATCGACGCACCACTTTCCCGACGTGCCGACGCTGGCCGACCAACTGGTCGCGGGGGGCGTGAGCGTCTCCGCCTACGCCGAGAGCCTGCCTGCCGCTCCCACCAATGACTCGGGCCTCTATGCGGTGAGGCACAACCCATGGGCGTATTTCCCGAATGCTCCGGTCACCGTCAAGGATTCGTCAAACCTCATCCCTGACCTCAACAGCAACGCGCCGCCGGACTTCGTCTGGTACAGCCCGAACATCACCGATGACGGCCACACCGGCGTCCCCACCGACACCTCCGCGCACGAACTGGCCGACAGCGAGTCGTTCCTGTCGAGCTTCATCCCGTCGGTCCAGGCGACCACCTGGTACAAGGCCGGCGGCCAGATCATCATCGAATGGGACGAGGGCCTCAGCGGCGATACCGCTGGAATCAACGGTTCGAACGGCGGGCACGTGGCGACGATCGTGGTTTCGAAGTACCTGGCGGCGAGCCCTGGGTTGGTATTCGGGGAGTGTGACCACGGCGGGGATCCTCGGCTCCATTGAGCACCTTTACCAATTGCCCTATCTCGGTTCAGCTGGGGCCGCGGCCAACGGCAATATCAACCCGTTGCTCAATTGGTAGTTAGCACCGGTAATGAGACCATCCAACGGCGCGACAGAATGCGACGAGGCGAACGCGACTTGGAATCGGTTCGATCAGCCGAAGTCCTCCTTGAACCGGGCGAGTGCCTTCGGGAAGGTGCCATCGAGCAGGTTGTTCCTGTATGTCGCGGTGGTGTTGTAGGACCAGACGTTCGCGAACGCGACGTGGTTCGAGACAAACCAGCTGGCCATATTGTCGATAAAGGACGGATCGTCCCCAAGGCCGTGGCCGTCGGAGCGGTACTCGTCGGACCACTCGGGAATGGCAATTCGTTTGCCGTGCTGCGCCGCGAACGTGGCCAGCCACAAGAGACCCCACTGCTGAGAAAGCTGGTGGGCCCAGGCGAATGGCGGGGTGAACGGGCTTCCCCAGAAGTTGTCGTAGATGTCGGTCCCGACATAGTCGACATAGGCATTGCCCGGGTAGGCCTCGTCGGGGGAGTAGGTCGTGGGGCTGGGCCCGTTGGGGTTCCAAAGGAACTGGAATTTCTCGCCCGGCACGGCTCGCATGGTGGTCACGATCCGGCGCCAAAAGGCCACGAAGTTCGCCGCGGCAGCCTGACTTCCTACTGACCAGGTGAACCAGTTCCCGTTGAACTCCCACCCGAGGCGCAAGATCGCGCTGGCTTCGTTGTCACTAACGAGGTTCTCCCCGAGCGTGGTGAAGTACTGGTCGTAGGCGCCCGTGGCCCCCTGGGCCAAGGTCCCCACCCCGGGAAGGATGGGGATGCCGATCACCATGCGATAGGGAGAAGCGCTCCACGCCTTCATGTTGGCGGCGCCGTCCATCGATGCCCAGCCGTTCCCCTTGGCGAGGTAGTCGGTGGCGTACGTCAGGTGCGTGCCGGTTGCCGCTGCGAATTTGGCGATTCCGGCCGGGTTTGACTCCCCTGCGTAATCCCCCAGAGGGACGTTGTGCGCGATTCCGCCACCCGAACGTGATGCGGTGACCTGTTCTCGCCTGATGGTTGTTGTCGTTCCTCGTGGTGCCGCTGTCGTCGTGGATGCAGCTCCGTGCGCCCCACCAGGTGCATCGAGTCTCGGCTGCCGGAGTGTTGCGGCCGGGGAATCTCCCGACGCCATGATGAACGCCATTGAGCCGAGGAGTACTGCCACCGAGCCAAGGACCGCCCACGACCACCACACCCGGTAAAGGGGTCGCCTCCGGCGCACCGCCAATGGAGAGGGTGGCCACTGCTGGATGACGGTTCGGACTCGCGGCCGGCCGTGGCTGGCGTATGCCCAGTGAGGAAGGACCAGTCGTCCCGTGAAGAGACCGGCACGGTGTCTACGGGTCCGTTTTGCGGGACTCACGCCCAAGCCCTGTGCCAAGAGCAGCCCACCAAGCCCGACATGACGTTCATCCTTCTCGTGCTGCTCTGTACTGCGCACGGGAACCTCGGCGCCGTTGTGCAGCCCCAGCGCCCGTTTAGACGGTCCCAATCAGAGATACCACTCTAGGGCGTGCTCCTCCCCTGCGGTCAACGGGAGGGAAGGTTTCCGCCTGGGCACGCGCTCGCTGGAGGTTGAACCGCGCTGTGACGGCAGGATCTCAGCTCGGAACCGGCGCTGGGGCGACAAATGCCGCCGACTGCACCCCGTTCTCGTTCGCTCAGACGGTCAAGATCAGCAGATCTACCGTCGCAAATTTCTTGCGTTGCGGCCGGTCATGGGCATCAGACCTTTGGTAGTAGTCTGCAAGGCATCCCCCCCTTGGGAGTGACGCCTCGTTTGGGCAGGACGACCGTTTTCGGTTGTCGCCCCGTGCAGGCTGGACGCCTCTTCTGGGTTTCATCAAAGGAGCGCGTCATGGAAGTCACCCATCTTCAGTTCCCCCTGATCGCGGCCACATCGCCGGTACCCGACGACGACGCCGATGAGTACGAGAACGGCGATCCCGTGACGAGGTGCGGGCGCTGTCGACTGAACTTTGTCCGACACCCGTCGATCACTCCGGGCGACTCAGCGCGGTGGTGGCTATGTCCGCCGTGTCGGACCCGGTTGCTGGGCGACGAAACCCGGACGAGCTCGCGGTGGTCGTCGTGAAGTACGCCCAGGCGCCTGTGGGTTGGTGGCAGGACTCGAAGGGCACGATGCAACCACCGGGGTCGTTTCTGTCTCCGTCATCTCGCGTTCGCGCCGAGAACCTGTCAGCTGTCAACAGTGGTCCCGCATCGCGTGACGCTCGTGTTCGTCTCAAGAAGTGGTACGAGACCGTCCTACGCCGCCGACCCTGAGCTGACGTTCTCCTGAATCGTAAGCAGCACCCTCGAGCTCTCCCGCCCGAGCGCCATGAGCTGCGAGGCACCGGCCGCTCATCTATCGTCGTCGGCACAACGGGTCGAACTTGAAAGACCGACGATGGGGAACCTGGTGAACCTGAATCGACGACAATTGTTGGGCGGCGGTTTGGCCGGCGCGTCGATATTGCTCGGCGCGTGCGGTGGGGGGTCGACCCCTTCTTCGTCAGGGTCGAGCACCACCGGGGCCGCCAAGGCATTGCGGGCGGCGGGCTCGAGACCTCGGCCCGATCTGCCCGTCGGGACCGACCAGGTGCCACAGATCGAGCACTTCGTCGTCGTGATGATGGAGAACCATTCGTTCGACAACGTCCTCGGGCTCATTGGTCGGGGCGACGGGTTCACCCTCGGGGCCGACGGTCACCCGACAGCCAAGAACCCTGACGGCCACGGCAACGACGTCCACGCTTTTCACATGCCGACGGAGTGTCAGACCAAGGGGGTCGGCAACGATTGGAAGGTCACACACGAGGCGTATGACAACGGCACCTGTCAGGGCTTCGTGACGAGCACGTCGGCCGAGGCGATGGGCTACTTCACGAGCGATGACATGCCCTTCACCTGCGGGATGGCGAAGACGTTCCCCATTGCCGACCGCTATTTCAGCTCGGCCATGGCGCAGACTGACCCCAATCGTCGTTACCTGATCGCCGGAACGTCATTGGGGCTCATCGACGACACGTTTCCCTCTGAGCTGCCACCCAACGGCGTGATCTTCCAGCAATTCGACCGACACGGGATCACCTGGAAGGACTACTACTCGACGCTCCCCACCATCGGGATCTTTCTTCCCCTTCTCGAGAGCGGCACCATGTCGCACGGTCTGGCCAAGATCGACCAGTTCTACGCCGACGCCGCCGCCGGGACCCTCCCGGCGTTCAGTCTCATCGAGCCCGACTACGGCAAACAGTCCGAAGAGGATCCCCAAGATGTCCAATTCGGCGATCAGTTCATGGGCCAAGTGGTCGACGCGGTCATGTCGGGCCCCAACTGGTCGTCCACCATGTTGATCTGGACCTACGACGAGCACGGGGGCTACTACGACCACGTACCGCCACCCGCGGCGATACCCCCTGACGACGTGGCGCCGGCTTTGAAGCCCGGCGATCCGCCCGGTGGATTCGACCGGTACGGATTTCGTGTCCCTTCAGGAGTGGTCAGTCCGTATGCCAAGAAGGACTTCGTGTCTCACACGATCTACGACCACACCTCGATCCTCAAGACCGTCGAGGAGAAGTGGAACCTTCCGGCCCTCACCCGGCGCGATGCCAACGCCAACAGCCTCTTCGACATGCTGGACCTCCACAAGAGACCGGCGTTCAAGACGCCGCCAAGGCTCCCCGCCGCCGCGGACCCGACGCCGAAGGCTGGGTGTCTGAACTCGGGGGCAGGAGTCATCCCTCCACCGGCGGCGGTCACGAGGGCTTGACCCGCCGGATGTAACCCCTGACCTGGGTCTTTATTGAATGGTTCTGCCCCCGGTTGATAGGTTGTTGAGGAGCAGTTGACCACCTGGTGGTTCGTGGTGGTCAAGATGAGTGCGGGTGCCGTTTTGGCGCGGTCAGGATTGACCGACTAGAGCAAGTCAAGACGACGGGATCCAAATTCGATGGGGGGCATCGAACAATGGCAGGAAGGCCGGCTCGCGGCGGAAGATGGAACGGCGACCCGGAGATGGCCGGGGCTGATATCTCGGTCCCGGCGTTGCCCCGCTCTCGCGTCACGGCGTATGGGCGGCTTTGTGCGGTTGCCCTGATCGCGGCCGGGGGAGCGGTTATGGGAATGTCGGTATCTGCCTACGGGACGTCGTCCGCGCCCCACGTCATGGTGATCATGATGGAGAACAAGAACTTCTCCGAAGTCATCGGGCAGGCCGACCAGCCCTACACCAACAGTTTGGCGACCAATAACGGCCTGGCGACGGCCAGCTACTCCATGGTGACCGGAAGCCTCCCCAACTATCTCGCCCTCGCAAGCGGCTCGACGCAGAACGACACTGACAACGTCACGCCGGCGCAGAAGGACTTTCCCAGTACCCAAACCCTCGCGGATCAACTGGCGTCGGCCGGCTACTCGTCGAAGGCCTATGCCGAGAACCTCCCTGCCAATCCGAATGCCAACTCGGGTCAATACGAAGTGATCCACGTTCCCTGGCTGTACTTTCCAAACGCTCCGATCTCCGTGGCCGACGCTTCGTCGTTGATACCAGATCTCAACAGCTCGAGTGCCCCCGATTTCGTCTGGTACACCCCCAACCTCATCAATGACGAGGACACTGGGACGGTCCAGCAAGGCGACGCCTTCCTGTCGACGCTGATCCCGCAGGTGCAGGCGACGCCCTGGTACCAAGCGGGCGGAAAGATCATCATCGAGTGGGACGAGTCGACGAATGACACCTCGGGAATCAACGGGAGTACCGGCGGAGGGCGAATTCCGACCATCGTGGTGAGCGCCGGTCTGGCGGCAGCGCCCCAGCACGACGCGACACCGGTGGACACCATCGGAATCCTCCACTCGATCGAAGACCTCTACGGGGTGCCGAACCTGAGTGGGGCGGCAGACCCGGCGAACGGCAACATCGACTCCCTTCTTAACGCATCGGTGGCGCCGACCACGACGACAACAGCGCCGACCACGACGACGACCACGGCGCCGACCACGACGACGACAACAGCGCCGACCACGACGACGACAACAGCGCCGACCACGACGACGACAACAGCGCCGACCACGACGACGACAACGGCGCCGACCACGACGACGACCACGGCGCCGACCACGACGACGACAACGGCGCCGACCACGACGACGACCACGGCGCCGCCGACGACACCAACCACGACCAAGACCACGAACTCGGGATCTGGATCGGGCTCAGGGGTCGTGACCGGGTCCAGGGGTGGATCGACCGGATCGAGCAAGACAGTCTCGGCTCCGTCGCGCGCGCTGGCGTTTACCGGACCCGGGCTCGGTGTCGGGGAGCTGGGAGTGATCGGAGGTGGTTTGCTCCTGCTGGGGCTGGCGCTCCTGGTCTTCTTCGAGGTCCCCCGTCGTCTCGTGATCCACGAGTCGATGGTCGATCAAAACCCGCCCCGTGGGCACGAGGGTGGATCTCAGATCACACCGGCGCCGTCGCGGCCGGGCGATCTCTGGTTGATCCCACCGCGCAGCTAGCCAAATCCTGCAGTCGACCTGATCCGGGGTCAAGCGCTCCGAAGAACAGGACCGCCCGGGAACCAACGGGTGTCGTGGTCGATGCCCGGCACCCGGCATTACTTTGGATGCGTGGGGAACGCTTGGACTGACGCCCACCGACATTGCGCCTTCTAGGCTCACCCCCATGCGGGTGATGGCGGCGTGCTCTCTGGGTGGTGCAGGACATCTCCGCCCGCTGTTGCCCGTTCTCGCGGCGGCGCGACGAAGAGGCGATGACACCTTGGTCGTGGGTCCGCCGGCGTTACAGGAGATGGTCGAGGGAGCCGGGTTGCCGTTCCAAGCCGGCGACCAGCCACCTGAAGAGGAGGTGGCAGCGATACGAGAACTCCTCGCCCTCGCAGCGCCGCTCGAGGCGTCGGTACTCGGCAATCGTGAGCTCTTCGGACGACTGGCGACCAGAGCCATGCTCCCCACCATGGAACGAACGTGTCGCCAGTGGCTTCCTGATGTCGTTGTCCGCGAGCCCTGTGAGTACGCGTCGGCGATCGTCGCCTCTCGACGGGAGATCCCGGTCGCCCAGGTGGCCATCTCGTTGGCACACACCGAAGCAGCTTCCATGGCCGTGGCCGCACCTGCGCTCGAAGAACACCGAGAGGGCTTGGTCGAGGAGCTCGTCGCCTCGCCCTACCTCACTCGTTTCCCTCGCTCCCTGGACCCGTCTCGTTTCCCCTCCACCATCCGATTCCGGGAGCCGACCCCGCCCGTGCGTAGACCGCTTCCGCAGTGGTGGGGCGGATCGAAGGCGCCAATGGTCTATGTGAGCTTTGGGACCGTGCTCGGGTACATGTCCACAGCGGCGGGCGTCTACCGGGGCGCGTTGCAGGCCATGGAGGGCCTGCCGGTCCGCGCCTTGCTCACCGTGGGCCGTCATTTCGACCGGTCTACGCTCGGCCTCATCCCCGCCAATGTCCGGGTGGAGCCATGGGTCGACCAGGCCGACGTCTTGCCCCACGCCGACCTGGTCGTGTGCCACGGAGGCTCGGGTACGGTCTTCGGCGCCATGGCGGCCGGTGTCCCGGTCGTCGTGGTTCCACTGTTCGCGGATCAGTTCGCCAATGGGCAATGCATCGCTGAAGCAGGTGCCGGGTCGGTTATCGAGGCGCAATCCGACAGCAGCGGAAGCATTCGGCATGTGATTACGGAAGAGGACGGCTCCCGTATCGCGCAGGCGATCGAGACCGTGCTCGGTGGGACCTCCTTTCGAATCGAAGCCCAACGGATCGCCGGGGAAATCGCGGCGGCACCCACCGTCGACGAGGTCCTCGACGGCCTTGTGACCCGTACGATCAACGAGCCTCGGTGACCTCGAACACGCGCGCGGGCGACAAGGGCATCGAGTTGCTCACGAGCGGCATGGCGAGCGGCGGCGATGCCATTGCCCACGATGCTGCTGGGAAGGCTGTTTTCGTTAGGGGTGCCCTACCCGGGGAGCGTGTGCGAGTACGGCTCGTCACCGATCGCGCCCGGTACGCGATCGGATCCATTGACGAACTGATGGAATCGTCCCCCGACCGAGTCATGCCACCATGTCCGGAAGTCGATCGTGGATGTGGAGCATGCCAATGGCAGTACGTGTCCATCGCCATGCAGCAACGGCTGAAACTCCAGTTCATCGTCGAATCACTCGAACGCTCAGGAGTACGGTGTCCTGATCCGAGCCCATCTGTCGAGCTGGCCCCGTGGGCATTTCGCACGACGATCAAGGCTGCCATCACCGATGGTAGAGCCGGCTACCTTCGTACACGATCGCATCAGGTGATTCCGGTTGACACCTGTCTGGTAGCGCACCCGCTCCTTGTGGACCTCCTCGTCGAGGCCCTCTACCCGGGCGCACGCCAAGTCCTACTCCGCTGTGGAGCTCGAACAGGCGAGCGTCTGGCAGCCACCACCCCCTCGGGGCTGGACCTGAGGTTGCCGCGTGATGTGCGGTCCGATCATCTCCACGAGTTTGTGGCGGGTCGCCGATGGCGGATCTCGGCACGATCATTCTTCCAAACGCGCGCCGATGGAGCGGAGGCGCTTGCAGAGCTCGTCGGTTCGGCCGCCGACGAATTGGGAGCGCCGACCACCTCGGTCGACCTCTACAGCGGCGTTGGACTCTTTGCCGGGGTCCTTGCGGCGCGGGGATGGTCTGTCACCGCCGTCGAAGGCTCACGGAGCGCCGCCGCCGACGCCGCTTTCAATCTGAGCGACTCGGACGCATCTGTCGTTCACGCTGACATCACAAGATGGAAGCCGACACGAGGTGACCTCGTCGTGGCTGATCCAAGTCGAATCGGATTGGGGAGGACAGGGGTCGAGGCCATCAAAGCGACCGGTGCCCGACGCGTCGTATTGATCAGTTGCGACGGCCCCAGCCTCGGACGCGATGCTGCGCTGCTCATGCGTGCCGGATACGGGCTCAGTGCGGTGACCTATGTGGATCTCTTCCCGCAGACCTTTCGCATCGAAGCGGTGACCGTGTACGACCGTTGACGCACGAGTTGTCTGCCGAGGGTGGCTCCTGCGACCTCGAGGCGGGAGAACCGAAAGACGGCTGACGCGCAAGGTTGCTCAAGCGCCAGGAATCAGCGAGCAGTATGGTGACCAGCTGTCGCGGCAAGAGCATTGACTCGAAGGGCGGAGAGTATGAGACGGCTCGAACCAAGGTCACCGGGCTCCGATTTGGCGGGCCGACCCGTGGTAACTCGGTTCGCATTGGGCGCCGTGGCCCTCGTGGTGGGGCTTGTGACCGGCCCGATCGGAGGGATCGCGATGGCGGCCCCGGGGGGCTTGTCGCGAGCGACCACGGTCCTCTCGAATCCTACGATCGGTCACCCGTACCGACACGGTGCTGTTCCACTCCGCACCTTGTCTTCCTCCTCGAGCGCGCCCAACAAACCCGGTCAGGGGGTCAACGCACCGACACGCACAACTGCGGGGCCATTACACAGAGCGGCCGTCAGTTTCGGAGGTGGGAGCATTGTGACAGGGTCGCCCAAGGTCTTCCTCGTCTTCTGGGGCTCTGGGTGGGGGAGCCAGAGCACCGGCCCAGGCGGTTACGAGAACTATTCCGGTGACCCTGACGGTCTGGCCCCCAACCTGCAGGCCTTCTTCGCCGGACTGGGAACGAACGACGAATCGTGGAGCGCAATACTCACCCAGTACTGCCAGGGAGTCCCGTTCGGAACGAAGACGTGCCCGCTGGCGCCCTCGACAAGCCATGTCGCCTACCCGAGCGCCACCGTGCTGGGTGGAGTGTGGGAGGACACTTCCACCGCCACGGCGGCTGCCACCGGGGAACAGATCGCCCAAGAAGCAGCCAATGCGGCTGTGCACTTCTCGAATCCGGTGGGCGCGCAATACGTCATTGTCTCACCGACTGGAACGGATCCCGATCAGTGGCTCAGCCCTCGGAACGGATACTGCGCATACCACGACAGCACGGGTGATCCCTTTTTCGGGTTGACCGGTCCCAACGTCCCGTATACCAATATGCCCTACGTGCCCGACGTCGGCTCACAATGCAGCTCCTTCTTTCACCCAGGCCTCCTTGATGGTGCCGATGAGACCATCAGCCACGAGTACGCCGAGACCCTCACTGACCCCTTTCCTTCTTCGGGATGGTCCGACCGACGTGGCAGCGAGATCGCTGACAAGTGCGAGAATCTCATTGGAGGCCAGCCAGGCGCGTCCACCTTTGTGCCCCTCGCGACCGGCACCTTTGCAGTGCAGGGGATCTGGGCCAACGATCTGGGAAAGAGAGGTGGCTGCGAGAACGCCCACCCACCGATCCTCACGGTGAACCCCGGGAAGCAGAAGAGCGTCGAGAGAACCCCGGTGAGTCTGCTGATCGGGGCTTCAGATGTGCGGGGAAGGACGCTCGCCTATCGGGCTACGGATCTGCCGGCCGGCCTGGCGATCAACCCGGCCACGGGGCTGATCTCGGGTACGCCGTCAGCTCACGGCCGCTCAGAAACGACAATCGTGGTGTCCGACACTTCTGCGAGCACGACGGTCGTCTTCCCATGGGTCATAAGGCACTGACGGTCGTCCGGCGACGAGAGTGACGGGGAATGATCAGCCTGACGCGCATCGGTGCTTTCGCACTGGATTGGGACGAGGGTCTGCGACGGGACGATCGTCGTCAACGGCTCTACTTCGTTGATTGCGCGACCCAGACTCTCCATTGGCTCGACAACGCTGAACCGCCGCTGAATTCGATGACGTTGCCCGCGATGCCCGCGATGCCGGCGGGGCAAGTGCCGACCGACGGTGGAAGGCGGTGGCCTGCCTTGACGATGGGCTGTATGTCGTCGATCCCGACGTAGGATCCTCGGAGCTGTTGTCAACCTATCCAGAAGGCATGCACGGACGGGCGAACGACGCCAATGCCGATGACGCCGGCGACCTCATCACGGGGACGCTCAACCTTGTGCCAGGTCCCGACTGATCGACGGTGGTTGCTGCACCCGACCGGGATCGGCGTTGTGCGGACCCCTGAGCTTCCAGATCCGAGCGGGAACGTACTTTGGCACCGAACCGCAAGGAGCGCGTGACGAGCGTGGCATTCTTCTCTACGCTTTGACATCTTGAGCGCGGGGACGCCGAACACGGCGCCAAGGCACCGGAGGTCCGAAGTGGAGAAGGGAACAATGGAGCATCAGAGCGTTTACCAAATGGACGTATCGCTTTGAACCCTCTGGTGATGGTACGGATGTGAGTGAGTCCTTTGGAAGTGCGTCCGACCATTCCCTTGTACATACGCCTCGGACAAAAGTTCATGATGGGCTCGAAGGATCGCGGAGCCGAGCTCGAAGCGAACATGCGACAGATCCTGGAGCGGCTCAAGACCTCGGTAGAGAGCCAGCGCTGTTAGGTCGACGAACACACCATGGAAGCGCTCCAAGAGCCTTGGGTGGCCCCGATCCTTGCCGTGACAAGAAGGTGTTGACATTTTGTACTTCTGCTCAGCGGAACGGAGGGCCTGTGGCCATCGCCATTCAGATTGATATTCCAGCGGTGACGCTCGAACGATATGACGAAGCAGTTGAGATCGCCGGGTTCCTTCCCGGAGGTCCTCTGCCACCAGGCGCTTTGTTCCACTGGGTCGCCAAAGCCAACGATGGCATCCGAATCGTCAATGTTTGGGAGTCGAGAGTCAGCTACGACCAGTTCGCCGCGGGGCAAGCAGAAATCATTAAACAAATCGGCGTGGACCTGGCTGCGATAGAGGTCACATTCTTCGAGGTCCACAACTACCTCAGCGGCATTGGGTCGAGGGGCTGAACCGAATGACGTCCGACCAGGTGCCAGGCGCCCCTAGCGCTTCGTTGGCTGAAGCGCAGAGTGAGGTCACCCGGTCCCGAATTAGGCGCGCGGCCATGGAGGTCGTTGCCCGACGAGGTTTCGACGCCACGGTTGACGAGATCGCTCAAGTGTCGGGAGTGAGCCCCCGCACTATCTTCCGCCACTATTCGACCCATGACCGGTTGATCGCCGAGACAGTCCGGGACATGTTCGAGGCGTCCGGCCGCTACCCCGAGGTGGGCTCGCCCCGCGACGTCGACGACCTTGCTACCTGGATCGATACCTTGCCCCAGCAGGTTCCCGAGGTTGATGACTGGCTCGATGCTTTGGCGGTGACCATTCACACCCGTATGGCCGAGATCTTCGGCTCTGCCTTCTGGGACATCTATGCCCCACCCCGATCCGGATCGGAGGCCCTCGCCGAGGTGGCCGAGCTCTGCCGGGTGTATCGCCTACGCGGGATGCACTACATGGCCGCCCTCGCATGGCGCTCCGCAGGGGGTGTCGGAAAGCCCCCGGAGGACTTGACGCTGGCCTTCGCCCTACATTTGTCGGCCCACACCACCCAGGCGCTCATGGCCGACTTCGAACGGACACCGGCCCAGATCGGGGCGCTGACCGCCGACATCCTCAAGACGCTCCTCCATCGCGCCGTCCAGGCGCAGCGCTCCGCGGGGACCGATGTCGTCACGGGTGCTGATGGCGGTGAGAGTTGATCCGCCCAACGCAGCACGAGTCGGGCACGGTGGTGCATTTCGAGGGCAGGGACGGCCTCCGGCTCGTGGGTGAGCAGTGGGGTGACACCAAGTAGGCTCCGGTTGTCTTCCTGCATGGCGGCGGGCAGACACGCCACTCATGGGGCGGAGCTGATCGTTAAAGGACGCTTTACGATTCTGTGGGGTGGCACGGGTCAAGGTCAGCCGAATGATCGTGGCAGTCGTGTTGGGGATCCTCTTTGTTGCCGTTAGTTACCCAGAAGTGGGTGGGCCGCCCGGGGCTCGAACCCGGCACCTTGGGATTAAAAGTCCCCTGCTCTACCTGATGAGCTAGCGGCCCAGCTGGGAAAACGTCCGAGAGTTGGGACCTTGTCCTACTCTTGTCCTACATTCCCTTGCTACCATCCTGCCATGGTGGCTGGTCGACACGGCGCTGGCTCGATGATCGAGCGGTCCACCGGGGTGTGGCGTCTTCGTGTTTTCATCGGTCGCGACGCTGCGGGACGGCCTGTCCAGAGGCAGCAGACGTTCAGGGGTGGCGAGCGGGCCGCAGCGAAGGAGCTGGCGAGTCTCGTCGCCAAGATCGAGGCCGGCCACTTCGATCGGTCCCAGGCGACGGTAGGCGAGCTCCTCGACAAATGGCTCGAGCACATCGAGGGCCTCGGGCGCCGCCCGTCGACGATCGCCGGCTACAGGGCGAAGATCGGTCATGCGATTCGCCCGGCGCTCGGGTGCGTCAAGTTGAGCAAGCTTCGGTCGGACACCCTGGATGCCAGGTATCGGGCCTGGACCGAAGATGGCCTTGCGCCGGCAACAGTCCGGCAGTACCACGCCATCATTTCGGCGGCTCTTCACCAGGCCGAGAAGTGGGATTGGATCGATCGCTCCCCGGCTCGCCGGGCCACAGCACCCCCTGCTCGTCAGGCCCCGATGCATCTCCCGACTCCGGCGCAGCTCTCCACGATGGTTCGAGCCGCCGAGGATTCTGATCCCTTACTTGCAAAATCGATCGCCTTGGCCGCTCTCACCGGCATGCGCCGGGGAGAACTCTGTGCTCTGCGGTGGTCGGACGTCGACCTCGAAGCGGGCACGATTCGTGTGGACCGTGCTCTGACGGTGATCGAGGGAAAGGCCCACCTGGGTCCGACCAAGACACACCAGGCACGCAGAGTCGCGTTGGACGACGTTGGAGTCGAGACACTTCGGCGCCGCCGGGTCGAGATGGAGCAGCTGGCCGGCGAGGCCCAGTCTCCGCTCATCGACGACCCCTTCGTGCTGTCGCTCAACGCCGACGGGGCCCGACCCGTGAATCCGGACACGCTCACCCATCGGTTCAGTGCCCTCTGTCGAAAGCTCGAAGCGCCTGCGAGGATGCGAAACCGCGGGCGCGAACTGAAGGAGTCGGAGCGCTGGGCTTTCCGATTCCACGACCTTCGCCATTTTTCGGTGACCACCTTGATTGCCGCCGGCGTCGACGTTCGCACTGTGGCCGAACGCCACGGCCAGGCCCAGGCGACGATGACCCTGAATCGGTACGCGCACGCGTTACCCGAGCGCGACCGTGCGGCAGCCGTCATCCTCGGGCGCGCTCTGACCCGGTGAGCGTCGGGTCGCGACAAGTCAGATCCCGGGCCCGTCTTGACCCAGTCGAGCAAGTCCTCACAACTCGTCTCTGAACACCGATCAGTCCGAGTCGACATGATCTACGACAACCCAAACGAGCCGGTGCCAGAGCCGACAGAAGAGTGGCGTGCGGCACTGTCGTCAAGGACGAGATCACGCGTGACGATGCAAGTCTTCGTTCGCGGGGATTGCACGATGATCGCAGCCCGTCCAATGTGACCTTGATGGAGTACCGAGGGGGTCGCATTTCGCAAGAAGAGGACCGCCGATGGGGTACACCCCGGCGGCGTCTGGCCCAAAGTTCCGGGCACGCATCTAATCGGGGCTCCCGCCCACCCTCATTGCAACCTGGGCGCCCCGAAATTTCGTCTGACGGAGTTCCAGCCGGCACGGGGACAGCCACTCGATCAATGCTCCATGAAACGCCCGACCTGTCCACTCGGCTACCCAGTTCTCTGCTCTCGTCACCGGCTCAACGAGGAGGTGAGTCAACAGGTCGCCCGCCAAGAACGGATCATCAACGCAAGGTCAAGATCTCCAGGGTCGATGTCAATGCCTCTGACGGCAAGTGCTCCACTGCCGTAGAGCCACCAACGGAGATCGGTTCCCTGAACACGATCAACGAACTCTTCCAGAGCAAGGTCCCACTGCACTGGTCGCTGCCGAGCACTTTGCTCGACCATTTCGACTACGTGTCGAGAGAAGTTCGCAAAGATGTGGGCGACATCGCCGTTGGCGGAGACCTTGCGGGCAAATGACCCCTCGCCAATCCGGTGCCATCCCATCTTGACGACCCTCTCCTGATACAAGGCGTCGTCGGGTAAAGATGATGAACTCAGAGGACTTTCGGGCGAGCTTCAGTTCTGTCGTAATCGGAGGTCTAAAGGCCGGGAGCCTCCTTCTGCACTGGCACACTCTCGCAGTCACCATGCCCGAGGGTCGAGGGTCCTGACCCACACATATTGACGATCCCGTGCGCGTCACTCCGTTCTTGCTTCCTCCCGATTAGGAGTCTGGGACGGCCCGCCATTCGCGTAATGCAGGAATGCTGGATAGAGCTTTCCTTCCGGCTGGCCTGAAAATCCTGTGCGACGACTCTATCGTTCGAGCGTGCCAAACAATCCTGGTGAAGCCGCGGCAGCATTGCTTGAAGTGTGGGGCCACCTGCTCACGGGTGTGCCTGAGGGCTGGACTCGTTCTGAGCCCGGGTCTCTGGCCGCGGTGACGGGTGTGGCCATCCCAACGCTCAACGGGGTCTGGGTTGGATCGGAGGATTTCGATGAGGAGGTGGTGTCCCGTCTCCTGGACCAGGTTGCATCCACGGGACTGCCATATTGCCTGCAAGTGCGGCCGACCGGAGCAGACAAGGCAGCCGGTCTGGCCACCGCCTATGCCCTGACCAGGGATGACCACGACATTCCGCTCATGGTGTTAGGAGACTTGGGCCATCTCGGCGCGGCCGAGGGTCGTGACGGCCTGACCATCCGTGAACTGGCGCCGACAGAAGCTGATGCGCATGCGCGAGTGGCGGCAGAGGGGTTTGGGGCGCCCTTGGAAGCGTTTCGTCAGTTGATGACCCCGTCCATCCTTGCCGTATCGGGGGTGCGCTGCTACCTCGGCGAGGTCGGAGGCCAGTCCGTAACCACTGGTCTTGGTGTCACCCTCGGATCCTATGTCGCCATATTCAATATCGCGACGCCACCAGATCACCGTCGACGCGGTTATGGAGCAGCCATCACTGCCCGTGCTGCCGCTGACGGCCTAGCTGCCGGTGCGAAATGGGCGTGGCTCCAAGCCAGCCCAGCCGGTTACCCCGTCTACCAACGACTTGGCTTCAGGACCGCAGAAGCATGGCCGTGCTGGCTCTCGACCGCCGCCGACGACTCGTAGCCGCTACAAGGCGGATGGCGAAGAGTCCATGTTTGGTCGCTCCAGGGCATCCTGGAAGTGATGGTATGCCGGTACCGCTCAGGCTCTCAGACCGGGGCGGACCGTCGGTGACGCGCAAGGGATTCGGGGATCCCGATCGCATCGTGTATTCCCCTGGCCCGGGGTGAAAGTGTCGTCCCTTTTCGCGTCGCTCCGGAGGTAACCCCGACGCAGTATTCGCAGCGCTGAGCGATCGCATTGGTCAGGTCGGAGGCGAGCCCGTCACCGTCGGACTGATTCGGCTCTGGCAGACAGAGCGTCACTCGCCCGACTCCGGGGGATAGGGAACCGTTGGGACCTCCGATTCGTCCAACCATCGGGGAAACATCGGCAAGGTCGAGTCCGGTCGTACCACACATGGACCTCACCCTGGTCAGCTCATTCGGCCCTGAGGAGATCTGCTGAGCGCGATCGTGAGGCGACCAACGCCGGGGCGATCGCCAGCACATTCGCGATCAGAACCGTCCCCACCGCAGGCGTCACGATGGCCCAAACGACCACGACCGGTACCGGTAGGACGCCGAGATCGCCTGCGAAAGCTTCCACACCAGCTGACCCATGGCGATGCCGGCCGGCACCCCGACAACGACCCCGATGAGGGCGACGGTCGTCGCCTGCCATGAAACGCAAAATGCCACCTGACTGCGAACGAACCCGAGGGCCTTGAGCAGGCCCATCTCCTGTCGACGCCGGACCTCGTCGATGACGAAGAGCGTCTTGTGCCGCCCGCACAACGTCTCCACGGCCCGCCAGTACGCCTCCGAGGCGAGGTTGACACCCTTGCCCTGGATGGGCTCGACCACGAAGCCGGCCACGTCTCCGCGCCGCAGCTCCTTCTTCGGCCTGTCGATGTCGCCGAATCCCACACACGTGGAGGGCAGGATTGGGCCGAACCCGTCTCGGAACTCCCGCTCGCCGTTGAGCGACAACGTCCCCGTGGTGAGCCCGTGGAAGCCGTGGTCGCAGTAGAGGATCCGGTCGCGCTCGGTGGCGGCCCGGGCGAACTTGATGACCGACTCGATGGCCTCGGCACCGGAGTTGGTGAAGAAGGCCCGCTCGATCCCGGGGTGTGACCGGTTCACGAGCTCCTCGGCCAGGATCCCGGGCAACAGGGCACAGTCCATCTGGACGAGGTTGGGGAGATCGGCGTCGAGGGCATCGTGGATGGCCCGGGTGACCCCGGGGTGGCCTCGGCCCAGGGCGAACACCCCGAACCCCGACAGGAAGTCGAGGTACTTCCGACCGTCACCGTCGTAGAGGTAACAGCCCTCGCCCCGCTCGTAGTAGTGGTCGAACCCGATCGTCTTGAGCACCCTGCCCATCTGGGGGTTCATGTACTGCGCCTGCAGCCGGAAGTTCTCACCCCCGTCGGGCCCGGAGGACTCCTTTCAACTCGAACGGCATCGATGAGCTCCTGAGCGGCGCGCGACCCGGCTCAGGATATCGGGGGTGCCATCAACGCTCCGGGCTCACCGTCGGCGTTCTTCACACCCCCGAAACCGTCGCCGAGACGCTCACTCGCGCCGAGTCGGAGAACTGTCAGACGGTCTACGGTCCACGACCCGGTTTCGCTCGATCCACCGTCTCTGTCATCAACTCACCAACCTCTTGTCACCACCCCGCGCCGGCCCATCCGCCCCCTTGTCCGCCTCGGGCCAGGCCCCCATTTTCCCGCCGGGGAGTCAGACCGCGCTGCGTGAGAAGGACATCGGGACCAGGCACATTCCGGAAAGATTCACTGATTCCGCTGAGTGAGTTAATAACCGCCCTGAGTATTCCGATATATGGAGGGTGACGAGTGACTCACTGGGGAACGAACGCGCCGTGGCCCCCACCGCCCGACGCCACCACCCGTTGTTCGCCCGGGCCGGCCTCCTGGCGGTGCTGGCACTGACGGTGGCGTTGGCGAGCGCGCTCTCGCCCGGGACCGCCAGCCGCTCCGGCCTGGCCTCGCCGAAGGGCCCGCCCGCCCCGGTGACGCCGTCGGTCAAGGCCAACAACGGTTCGGGATCGGGCGGCGGCCCCGGCGACCCGCCCG
The DNA here is from genome assembly GCA_035532735.1 of Acidimicrobiales bacterium. Classification (GTDB taxonomy): domain Bacteria; phylum Actinomycetota; class Acidimicrobiia; order Acidimicrobiales; family UBA8190; genus Chersky-840. Next base: position 36,032 of record DATKQM010000013.1, read on the forward strand.
CCAACATCGCCCCGTCCCCGAACTTCCTCAACACCTGCACGGGCGCCAACTTCGACAGCTCCACCGGGTGCCAGACGGCGACGCTGGCGGCCATCGCCAACGCCCGCAACCAAGAAGGCCTCCCCGGCATGGTCCTCCCGACCAACTGGGCCCAGCTCTCCCCCCAGCAGCAGCTCTTCGCCGCCACCAACCTGGAGCGCACCGTCCGCGGCCTTCCCCCGCTGTCGGCGATGGCGACCGCGCTGGACCAGGCCTCGGCGTCGGCGGCCGTCGTGGACACCGACCCCTCTGCGCCGGCTGGGTTCCCCTGGTCGAGTTGGGGCGGGAACTGGGCCGGCGCGGTGGGCAGCCCCCTCGAGGCCATCTACTTCTGGATGTACGACGACGGACTGGGCTCCTACAACATCGACTGCACCACCGGGAACACCTCGGGGTGTTGGGGACACCGCAACAACATCTTGATTTCCCTGCGCTGTCAGCCCTGTCTCATGGGCGTCGGCTACGCCGCCACCGCCTACCGGGGCAACCCCAGCTGGACCGAGCTCCTCGTCGACTCCTCGGGATCCTCGGCCCTCGACTTCTCCTGGAGCTCGCTCCTTCCCTACCTGCCCGCCACACCGGTGGCCCCGGTCCTGGCCGCTCCAGCCGTGGGCATCGCCTCGACGCCTGACGGCCAGGGTTACTGGCTGGTGGCTTCTGACGGTGGGGTCTTCGCCTTCGGCACGGCCGCCTTCGACGGCTCGATGGGGGGACGCCGCCTCGCCGCTCCCATCGTGGGCATCTCGTCGACCCCCGACGGACACGGCTACTGGCTCGTCGCCGCTGACGGCGGGCTCTTCGCCTTCGGTGACGCCGGCTTCTACGGCTCGATGGGTGGTGTCACCCTGGCCCGAAAGGTGGTGGGCCTGGCCTCGACCGCCGACGGACGCGGCTACTGGGAGGTGGCCGCTGACGGCGGGCTCTTCGCCTTCGGTGACGCCGGCTTCTACGGCTCGATGGGAGGCCGCCCCATCACCAAGCCCGTGGTGGGCATGGCCCCGACCCACGACGGACGCGGCTACTGGGAAGTGGCATCGGACGGCGGCATCTTCGCCTTCGGCGACGCGCCCTATCTCGGCTCGATGGGGGGCCGCCCCCTCACCAAGCCCGTCGTGGCCATGGCCAAGACCCCCGACGGGGCCGGTTACTGGCTGACGGCATCGGACGGCGGCATCTTCGCCTTCGGCGACGCGCCCTTCCGCGGATCGACCGGCGCCGTGGCCCTCCAGGCTCCGATCGTCTCCATGACCCCGTCGACGACCGCCGGCTACTGGTTGGCCTCCTCCGACGGCGGCATCTTCAGCTTCGGCGTCCCCTTCCACGGGTCGATGGGCTGAACCGCAGTGGGCTGAGCGTCAGCCTCAGCCCCGCGCACACGACGCGCCGGTCTCGCGCTCGTGACCCCGCCACCCCGGCGCGTCGCTCACAGGCCAGAAGTCGCCCGTGTCGGTGTCTTGGACATAGGGAACCGGCGACGCCTCTCCCGAGTTGGCCTGAGTTGCGATGACCGAAACGGCCTCGAGCAGGGTGTCGACGTCGGTCTCTGTGGTCGAGATCCCGCAACTGGCCCGCACCGCTCCGGGCATGAACCGGTGGTCGCCCGCCCTCACCTGTTCCCGGTAGGCGTCGACGTCGGCCGGTGACAGTCCGAGCAACCGGATGAGATAGGGATGGGCGCAGAAACAACCGTGTCTGACCCCGATGCCCCACTCCGCGCTCAACCGGGCCGCCACCAGGGCGTGGTCGACGCCCTCGACCACGAAAGCGGCGATAGCGAGCGTCTCGGTCTCGAGCGAGGGGCCGAGGACCCCGACGCCGGGGATACCGGCCAGGCCATGGCGTAGTCGCGTGGCCAGACCCTGCTCGTGGGCGGCGACGGCCTCCCACCCGATCCGGCCCAGCTCGTCGAGGGCGGCCTCGAGGGCGACGGCCCCGATGACGTTGGGCGACCCCGCCTCCTCGCGCTCGGGAGGCTCGGTCCACCACACCTCATCGAGGTCGACGAGGTCGACCGCACCTCCGCCAGCCAGGAAAGGATCACCGTCGGCGAAGGATCCGGCGGGACCAACGAGGACACCGGCGCCGAAGGGCGCGTAGAGCTTGTGTCCACTGAAGGCCACGTAGTCCGCCCCCGCGGGGATGGCCCGGTGCGGGGCGAGCTGGGCGCCGTCGAGGACGACCGGGACGCCCCGCTCATGGGCGGCCTCGATGATCGAACCCAGGGGGGGCAGCCATCCCGTCACGTTGGATGCTCCTGTGATGGCGAGCACACGGGGCCGCGGGTTCTGGTCGAGGCCAGCGATCACGTCGTCGGTGTCGAAGGTCCCGTCGACTCCGCACTCGACGTACCGCCGCAGTGCCACCCGCCCCCAGGGCAACAGGTTGGCGTGATGCTCGACCACGGTGGTGAGCACCACGTCGTCGTCCTCGAACCGCAACCGGTAGGCGAGGTGGTTGAGGGCTTCAGTGGTGTTCCGACACAGGATGGCGATGTCACCATCTCGTCCGGCGCCGGCGAAGGCGAGGGCGCTGGCCCGGGCGGACTCGTAGGCGGCGGTGGCCAGTCGTGACTTGTACCCCGCCCCCCGGTGCACGCTCGAGTACATGGGGACGAACTGGTCGACGGCGGTCATGACCGAGGGGAACGCGCTCGTCGAGGCCGCCGAGTCGAGGTTCACGTACCGCCGCTCGATGCCGTCGACGCACGGGACGTCCAGGCCGTCGCCCTCCAGTCGGGCAGGTGGGTCCACCGGGGATGTCACGGCCGAAGTCTACGGGGGGCCCGTCGCGCCCCTCAGAACCTACGGCCGGTACCATCGGCGCGGTGGAACACGAGCTCACCGGGCCCGAGGCCCTCCACGCGCAGCCGCCGCTCGACACCGCGCCCGAGATCATCATGGCGGGCCCCGATGACCATCCCGGTGGTCTCTACGACGACGCCGCGGCCTTGGCCGACGATGGCAGCGAGCTTGAGGACACCACGGGCGACCTCGACATCGCCGCTGACCTCGACATCGCCGCTGACCTCGACGCCAACGCTGACCTCGACATCGACGGATCGCTGTTGGACACGATCGAGCAAGAGCTCGAGGACGTGGAGCGGGCCCTGGCCATGCTGGACGAGGGCACCTACGGGCAGTGCGACCATTGCGGCCACGCCATCGACGACCACCTGCTGGTCACGGCGCCGACCACCCGTTTCTGCGCAGAGCACCTGCCCCTCTCTCTGCGCTGAGGTTGCAACCAGGCCTTCTTCAACTAGGCCTTCTTCGTCTCCCAGAACAATGTGTCGATCTCCTTGATCTGGTCGAGCAGGCCCTGGGCGACCTTGGGGTCGTTGGTCTTCTTCGACTCACCCGCCGCCTTGGTGGCCTTCCAGAACAAGTCGTGGAGCTGAGGGTGCTTGGCGAGGTGCTCGGGCTTGAAGTAGTCGGTCCACAGCACCCAGAGGTGATGCTTGACGAGGTCGGCCCGCTGTTCCTTGATGGCCACGGCCCGCTCTTTGAACACGGCGTCGTCCGACCCGTTGAATTTCTCCATGCACGCCTTCACGGACTCGGCTTCGATCCTCGCCTGGGCGGGGTCATACACACCACAGGGAAGGTCGCAGTGGGCGTGGGCCGTGCGGGGAGGGCTGATCCGGTCGACGGAGATCAGCAAACGGTCGAGGATGCGCATGGACGGGACTCCTTCGTGCAGAGTGAAACGGTGAGGGTTGCGCTCACCTTACCCAGAGAAGGCGAATGGTGAACCGGGCCGGGCAGGTTGGGGCCGTCGTCATCGTGGTGGCCTCGGCGATCGCGTTCGCGGTGGTCCGACCCCGCCGGGTGGTGGTCGAAGGCATGAGCATGGAGCCGACCTTGGCGCCGGGCGACCGGGTCCTCGTCGTGCGGGCCCGGAGGCTCCACGCGGACGATGTCGTGGCCGTCGAGGATCCCCGCGACCCCCGGCGACTCCTCGTCAAGAGGATCGGGGCCGTCCTCGAGAACGAGATCGTCGTGCGGGGAGACAACCCCCAGGCCTCCACCGACAGTCGCGCCTTCGGGCCTGTCCCGACGAGCTCGGTCCTCGGCCGGGTCGTCCGCTGCTACAGCCCCTCGTGGCGGGCCGGCCCAGTCCACTGACCGGGGCGGGGGGTGCGGCGATCGCCATGGAGCGGAGTACGCTCGCCGTGATGGCCTGGTTGGAAACTCAGCTCGAGCGCTTGCTCGCCATTGACTACCTCGACGGGCTCCCCGAGCGGTCGCTCGAGGATGTGCGCGCCATGCGCGCCGAGTGCCAGGAGGCCGAGACGGCGGTCTCCTACCTCCGGCGCATGGCGCAGGGCCGGTTGGATCTCGTCCACGCCTGTCTCGACCACCACGACGAAGGCGGCGACCTCGACTCGCTCGTGGAGCGCCTGCCCTCGATCATCGGCTCGGGCCCGGCCCGCCCCCAGGGATATGGCCGGCTCCCCTCGCAGATGTCACCCGACCTCGATCGCGAAGACCTGACCGAAGAGCTCGACGCCGTGCTCGACGCTGACCACACCGCCACCCTCACGACCATGAGCGAAGCCGAGCTCCGGACCGTGGGCGAACAGCTCACCGCCATCGAGCAACGTATCTCCGATCAGCGCCGTGCCCTCCACGAGCGCATCGACACCCTCCAGGCGGAGATCGTCAGTCGGTACAAGACAGGCGAGGCGTCCGTCGACGGCCTGCTGGCCTGATCGACGTCTCGATCCCCGAGGGATTCCACGTCGTGCCCAAGCAACTCCCCGATCGCTGGGGCGATCTTGGTGCCTTCATCCGGGAACAGCGTTCCACCGCTCGGCTGTCGTTGCGGAGGCTCTCGGAGCTGGCCGGGATCTCCAACCCGTACCTCAGTCAGATCGAGCGGGGCCTGCGCCGCCCCTCGGCGGAGATCCTCCAGCAGATCGCCAAGGCCTTGCGCATCTCGGCCGAGACGCTCTACGTCCAAGCCGGCATCCTCGAGCCCGGCACGGGCGAGACCGACTTGGCCCGCGAGATCCTGGCCGATGCCCATCTCACCGAGGAACAGAAGCAGGCCCTCATCCGCATCTACCTGTCCTTCCGTCACGAGAACGAGGGCCAGCCCGGTCGCGATGACACCCCGGAGCCCCCGGAGCTCTCGGACCTGACGCCGGACTCCGCCGAGACATCGACAAGCGTGTAACCCCAGGCCGGACCGGCGCGACGCACTTGGGCGCCGGACCGAGTCGACGAAGGTCCAGGTAGGCTCGTCGCCGGTGCGTCGACTCTCCGTGCTCTCCCTCCACACCTCCCCGCTGGCCCAACCCGGGACCGGTGACGGCGGGGGGATGAACGTCTATGTCCGGGAGCTCTCGACGGCCCTCGCCCGAGCCGGCGTCGAGTGTGACGTCTACACCCGGGCCTGGTCCGACGAATTGCCGGCGACGGTGATGGTCGAGCCCGGGCTCCGGGTCCACCACGTGCCGGCGGGGCCGCTCGGGCCCATGGTCAAAGAGGAGCTCCCGACCGTCGTCGACGAGTTCACCGACAACGTCTTGTCCCTCATGACCTCGGGCGCTGGTGTCGACCCTTTGCTCCATGAGGAGACCGGTTTCGACGCCGTCCATGCCAATTACTGGTTGTCGGGCATCGCCGGCCATCGCATCAAGCACGCCCTCGACCTTCCCCTGGTGTCGACCTTCCACACCCTGGCCAGGGTGAAGGCCGAAGCGAGCCCCGAAGAGGTCTCGAGCGACGAGCCCCACCGTCGTGCCGAGGCCGAGGCCGCCGTCATGCGCTGTTCCGAAGTCGTCCTGGCGTCGTGCTCGGTCGAGGCGGCCCAGCTCGCCCAGCTCTACGACAGCAACCCCGCCCGCATCCGCGTCGTCGCACCCGGCGTCGACCACGCCTTCTTCGGTCCCGGCCACCGTCCCCAGGCCCGTCGCGCCCTGGGCTTGCCGGCGAGCTCTCCACTGCTGCTGTTCGTCGGTCGGATCCAACCTCTCAAGGGTGCCGACGTGGCCGTCCGCGCCCTGGCCGCGATGACCGAGCATCCCGACGCGTACCTCCTCATCGTGGGAGGGCCCAGCGGGCCACGTGGCGAGGACCACCTCGCCTCTCTCCAGAAGCTCGTCGACGACCTGGGATTGGCCGACCGCGTGCGCTTCGAGGAACCCCAGCCCCACGAGCTCCTCTCGACCTACTACCGCGCCGCGGACGTCTGTGTCGTGCCCAGTCGTTCGGAGTCCTTCGGATTGGTGGCCCTCGAGGCCGCCGCGTGCGGGATACCGGTCGTCGCCGCCGCGGTCGGGGGTCTCACCACCCTCGTCGAGCACGGCCGGACCGGACTGGTCGTCGACCCTTCGACACCGCAGGCCTTCGCCGACGCCGCCTCGGGGATCCTGGCCGACCCGTTGCTGGCCGAGCGCCTGGCCACCGCGGCGGTGGTCCGTTCCCGTCGCTACACCTGGGCCCAGGCCGCGTCACTGCTCCGTGCCACCTACGAGGAGCTCACCGCCGAGCGACTCGTCGAGTGTCGTTGACGCCGTAGACCCCGGGCTAGGTCGCGTGCCCCGAGCCGACATCGCCTCGCCTGAGGAGCGCGCCGCCTGTGATGCGGTCATCGAGAAGTGGACCGCGGCGCGCTTGGCCGAAGGCGGTGCCGTCGTCGCCGTGGACTACCAGGCCGGGGCCGGTCGCTGGTATCTCCGCCTGCTTGGGGACGAGAAGGACTTCGTCACGGTGTGGCTGACGATCCGTCAGCGCACCCTGCACCACGAGACCCAGGTCATGCCGGCGCCGGAGGTGAACGTCGAAGCGACATTCGAGTACCTCTTGCGTCGAAACGCCGATCTCCATCAGATGCGGTTCACCCTGGGTGCGGAGGATGCCGTCTACCTCGTGGGCGAGATACCCGTCAACGCCGTCACCGAGGACGAGCTCGACCGCATCGTGGGATCGAGCCTCGCCTACGTCGACGACTGCTTCCCCACGGCCATGGCCATCGGGTTCGCCGGTCGCTACCGCCGCCGCCGGCCCGCCTGACATGTGGCGCCACTCGGCGTGACCTAGTCGGCGTAATGCGTCACGCGCCGGCCATCGCGCCTTCGGCGCGACGTGCGCGCGTCGCATGCATGCACTTCACACGAGCGCGCGTCACACGGCGCATTGCACACGACGCGCACGGCGCGGCGCGTCGGCGAACTGTCGCGGTTTCTCCCATAGCGCGCGTCGCGCGCACGGGCTAGGGTGCCACCGGCACGGCCCGAGGGGCTGGTGATGTCGGTCGATCGGGGAAGTGCGGCCGCTATCCAGGGTTCCTCGGGCCGCGCCGCGTCAACATCGTCGGTAGCGTGACGGTGGTGAAGCCGAGGTTGCTCGTCGTCGGTGGTGGCCGCATGGGTGGCGCTCTGGTCCACGGGCTTGTGGGCTCGGGATGGCGCTCGACCGACATCGTCGTGGTCGAGCCCTCAGCGGATCGCCGTGCCGAGCTTGCCGACGAGATCCCCGGCGTCGTGGTCGAGGACGAGGTCGTCGACGCCTCCGCCGCGGTCGTCGCCGTGAAGCCCGCCGTGGGAGAAGAGGCCTGCCGGGCCCTGGCCACCACCTCGGTGGCCCGGGTCCTGTCGATCATGGCCGGGGTGCCCCTGGCCCGTCTCGAATCGTGGTTCGCCCCCTCGACAGCCGTGGTCCGGGCCATGCCCAACACCCCGGCCACGGTGGGGGCCGGGATCTCGGCGTTGGCGCCCGGGTCTCGGGCCACCGAGCCCGACATGGCGTGGGCCGAGGAGCTCCTGGCCGCGGTGGGCCACGTCGTCCGGCTTCCCGAGACGTCGCTCGACGCCGTGACCGGGTTGTCAGGATCGGGGCCGGCCTATCTGTTCCTCGTGGTCGAAGCCCTGATCGAGGCGGGCAAGGCGGTGGGATTGTCCGAAGAGGTGAGCCGGCTCCTCGTCACCGACACCCTGGCGGGATCGGCCCGGCTCCTGGTCGAGTCGGGCCAGACGCCTCAGAGTCTCCGGGACGCCGTGACCTCACCGGGCGGGACGACAGAAGCGGGTCTGCGGGTCCTCGAGGATCGTGGGGTCCGAGTGGCGATCACCGCGGCGGTGGCCGCAGCGACGGACCGCTCCCGCCAATTGGCGCGATGACAAAATTTGGTGAGGGCCTCGGAACGGCCCGCCGCCTCGCTCCCCGCTGCTTTCTGGCCCGCTCACTTTCCAACATTCACCACATTGGCGTACAGTCGCCTCAGGCGGGAGAGGGGTGATTCCACTGAGCGCAGATGACGTCACCAGCGCTCGCTACCTGACAGTACGCGAGGTAGCGAGCACGCTGAGAGTGTCGAATATGACGGTGTATCGATTGATCAATGCAGGAGAGCTCCCTGCGGTACGCGTCGGCAAGTCGTTCCGTCTCCGTGAAGATGACGTGAACCGCTACCTGGCGGACCGGTACACCCAGGCCGGCTGACTCCCGCCGGCCACCTTGGCGAGGCGGGGGGAAGGTGGTGGGGCGCGCCGGTGGGTCGGTCTTTGTCCTCACCGACTACGGGCTCGCCGATGAGTTCGCCGGAGTGCTGCGAGCTTCTTTGGCGCGCCACGCGCCCGGCGTTCCGATCATCGACCTGACCCACGGGGTGGCACCGTTCGACGTCCGAGCGGGCGCGCTGACACTCGTGCGCGCCGTGCCTCATCTCGGTCCCGGTGTCGTCATGGCCGTGGTGGACCCCGGCGTGGGGACGTCGAGGCGCGCCATCGCGGTCTCTGTATCGGCGTCTGTGCAGACGTCGGCGTCGGATGTGACCGATGGCGGACCGCATCATTTCGTCGGACCGGACAACGGTCTGCTCCTATGGGCGGTCGACGTCCTCGGCGGCGTGGAACGCGCCGTGGAGATCTCTCCGCCACCGCCGAAGGACACCGGTGCGACCTTCGATGGTCGTGACGTCTTTGCGCCCGCGGTCGCGCGGCTGTGGCGGGGGGTGCCGCTGGAGGAGCTCGGAGACCCACTCGATCCTTCTGCCCTCGTGCGACTCACCCCTCCTCGGAGTTCGGTCTCGCCGGGTGTGCTCGAGGTCGAGGTCCAATGGGTGGACCGGTTCGGCAACGTCCAACTTGCCGCCGGGCCCGATCATGCCGCCGAGGCGGCGCTCGGCTCGGATCTCGAGGTGTCGGGTCCGACGACGACACGGCGGGCGAACGTGGTGCGCGCCTTCGCCGCGGTCGCGCCCGGGGCGATGGGCTTGATCGTCGATGCCAACGGTCAGCTGTCTCTTGTGTGTGACCGGCAGTCGGCCGCTACCGTGCTGCGCGTGCAACCCGGCGACGTCGTCACACTGCGAGCAGTCGTGTCGGGCCGGCCTTCATGAACCTCGCTGCCCTCGTCGACCAACACCCGGCGGGTGACCGTGCTCTTTATGCCGAGGGTGCCTGGCACACCTGGGGCGAGGTCCGGCGCCGGGCCGTGGCGGTGGCCACTGCACTCAAAGAGCTCGGTGTCGGTCCCGAAGCCCGGGTGGCGATCGTCTGGCCCACCTCGGTCGATTTTGTCGTCGCCTATCTCGGAGTCCTGGCGGCGGGTTCGGTGGCGGTCCCGCTCAACCCCAACAGCCCCGCCAACGAGCTGGGCCGTGAGCTCGCCGCCGTCGAGCCGGTCGTCGTCCTTGCCAGCGGCCCAGTCGGGGCCGTGCCGAGCGTGCCCCACGTGGTCCTGCCCGCCGCCGTTGTGGTCGGCGAAGGGGTGCCCGGTGAGCCTCGGACATGGGAGGAATTCTCGGCCGTCGTCACGTTCGAGCCTGAACCCGTGTCGATCCCCGACCTGGCAATATCCGCTGACACCCCGGCCGTACCGGTCGTCGAAAGGGTCGCCGAGGCCGGCTCGGACGACGGGCATCCTCTGCATCCGATCGAGCGAGCCGAGACCGATGTGGCCGTCCTCCTGTTCACCTCGGGGACCGCAGGTGAGCCCAAGGCGGCCATGCTCAGCCATGGCAACCTGGTCGCCAACCTTCGTCAGATGCTCGGCATTCCCGAGATCCTCCGGTCCGACGATGTGGGGCTCGTCGCCCTACCGCTGTTCCACGTCTTCGGATTGAACGTCGCACTCGGTCTCTCGCTGGCCACGGGGGCCGCGCTCGTGTTGGAAACCCGCTTCGACGCCGCGCAGTCGCTCAAGCAGGTCCATGACCTGGGGGTGACCACGCTGCTCGGTGTCCCCACCATGTTCACGGCGTGGGCCGACATGCCCGATGCCGGTGCATGGGGCGCATCGGCATTCGCGGGCGTGCGTCGGGCGATCTCGGGTGCGGCCGCGCTCGACGCCGACGTCGCGGTGCGGTTCGAGCGGCGGTACGGGATCGAGATCTGGCAAGGATACGGGCTCACCGAGGCGGCACCGGCGGTGTCGACGTCGCTGGGCACCGGGCGCAATCGGCCGGGCTCGGTCGGTCGTCCCCTCCCCGGCGTCGAGGTGCAGCTGGTCGACGACGAGGACGAGCCGGTCCTCGAAGGCGATACCGGGGAGATCTGGGTCCGGGGTGACAACGTCTTCGTCGGTTATTGGCGCGACGCGACCGCGACGTCGCGTGTGCGCACCGACGACGGATGGTTGCGGACGGGCGACATCGGCGTGATCGGCGAGGACGGCGATCTCTTCGTCGTCGACCGGTCCAAGGATCTCGTCATCGTGTCGGGGTTCAACGTGTTCCCCGCCGAGGTCGAGCGCGTCGTGGCTTCGGTGCCCGGTGTGGCCGACGTCGCGGTCATCGGCCGTCCTGACCCGAACACGGGCGAAACGGTCGAAGCCGTCATCGTCGCGGCACCCGGGGCCGTTGTGACCGAGGAGCTGGTGCGCGCCTATTGCGCCGCCAACCTGACGCGCTACAAGTGCCCGACGGCGATCAGGTTCGTGCCCGAGCTTCCCCGCGGGCTGGTGGGCAAGGCGTTGCGTCGGGCATTGCGAGACCAACCCACCTGACGCCCCGCCTGCGGGATTGCAGGTGACGCCTCTGTCACTTGGTGCCAAGTACCTCTGTCTCAGTACGATCCGGCCGATGGTGGTCCCGAGTCCGCGCCGCATTCCCGAGGCAACGGTCGCACGTCTTCCGGTCTACCAACGGATCCTGCTCGAGTTGGTCCGGGCCGGTACCTCGACGGTCTCCTCTGACCAGCTGGCGGAGATGGCCCGCGTGAACGCATCGAAGGTCCGCAAAGACCTCTCGTTCCTCGGATCCTTCGGGACGCGGGGCTCGGGGTACGAGGCCCAATTCCTTCTCACCCAGATCGACAGGGAGCTGGGACTGCACCGAGACTGGCCCGTCGCCATCGTGGGCCTCGGGAACCTGGGTCGGGCGCTCGCCAACTCTCAGGGCTTCAGCTCCCGGGGCTTTCGGGTGGCGGGATTGTTCGACGTGGAGGAGGCACTGCTCGGGAGTGAGATCGGCGGCGTCAGGGTCCATCACGTCGACGACTTCGAACGGGTGTCGGCCGCCGACCCGCCGTCGATCGGTGTCATCGCCACGCCGGCGTCTGCCGCGCAGGACGTCGCCAACCGGATGGTCAAAGCCGGTGTCGGGTCCGTGCTCAACTTCGCCCCCCGGGTCCTGACCGTTCCCCCTGACGTCTTGTTGCGCTACGTCGACTTGTCGATCGAGTTGCAGGTCATGAGCTTCTACCTCTCACACCGCGACAGCCCCGGCACCGCCCCGACCTGGTCCCCACTTCCCCATGCGGTTGGTCTCAGCTCTGCCGAGCCTGGCTGAGAAAAGCCCGAAACCGGTCGTCCACCAGCCCTTGGTCCCCGGCCGGCGCTCCCTGTCCCCCGGTGTCGGGCACCAGGACCGACATCGGCGCAGGCCACAGCGGTCTGGCATACAGCTGCGCCGACCGGCATCCTGGTAGGGGAGGGAACGGGCCCACCGAGGGCCGCGTGTCCCGTGCGGGTGGTCCACTCGCGCAAGGAGCTCTGCGAGACGTTGTCTGTCATCGTCGTTGGACTCGAGCAGCACCAGGTGCCGCTCGACGTGCTCGAAAGGGTCGCCATCGCCGAGGACGACCTCGGCAAGGTGGTCGCCGGCCTTCGGGACAGGGCGAATCTGGCCGAAGTCGTCGTGCTGTCGACCTGCATGCGCACCGAGCTCTACGCCGTGGTGGAGCGGTTCCACGAAGGGGTGACCGACCTTCAGGAGTTCCTCGCCGCCATGGCCGGGACGCCTGTCGACGCGCTAGACGGGCGGTGGACGGTGTTCTTCGACGACGCCGTGACCGGGCACCTCTTCGAGGTCGCCGCCGGTCTGCGTTCGAGCGTGCTAGGGGAGACCGAAGTCCTGGGCCAGGTACGTCGCGCCCTCGAGCGGGCCCAGGCCGAACATGCCAGCGGCCCGGTGCTGGCGGGTCTGTTCCGCCACGCCGTGCAGGCCGGCCGTCACGTCCGGTCGACCACGGCCATCGCCCAGGGCTCGACGTCGTTGTCGCACGTCGCCGTCGCCCTCGCCGCATCGAGGCTGGGGGGATCGTTGGCCGGGCGCCACGTCGTCGTGGTGGGTGCCGGCGAGATGGGGGAAGGCATGGTCGACGCCCTGGGTGGTCACGGTGACCTGGCCCAGGTGGTGGTGGCCAACCGGACGGTGGGTCGGGCGTCGACCCTCGCCGCCCGGGTGGGGGGCACGGGCGTCGGGCTCGCCGATCTCGGTGACGCGCTCGGATCAGCCGACGTGGTGTTCGTCTCCACTGCCGCCTCGCTCCCAGTGCTCGACGCCGAGCTCCTCGCTGCCGCGCTCGAGGCGCGCACCGCGACAGCGGGTCGTGCCCCGCTCGTCGTCGTCGACCTCGGCGTCCCCCGTAACGTCCATCCGGCCGTGGCGGGCATCGCCGGGATCGACCTTTTGGACATGGACGACCTCACCGAGCACGCCGAGCGGGCCATGGAGGGGCGACGGGCCGAACTGTCGGCGGCCCAGGAGATCGTGAGCCAGGAAGTGGAGCGCTATCGCGCCGAGGAGCGGGCGCGGGGGGCTGCTCCTGTGGTCTCGGCGTTGCGGGCTCGCGTGGAGGAGCTGCGCCGTTCGGAGCTCGACCGCCATCGGGCCCGGTTGTCCGAGCTCGACGAACGGGAATGGGCGGAAGTGGACTCGGTGGTGCGTGACGTGCTCGCCAAATTGCTGCACCAGCCGACCGTGGCGGTGAAAGAGGCGGCTGGCACCCCGCGTGGAGAGCGTCTGGTCGAGGCGCTGCGCACGCTGTTCGACCTCTGACGCCGTGGTGACCCCGATCGGCGGGGACCGAGAGAGCCCGCTGCGACTCGCCACCCGAGGATCGCCTCTGGCGTTGTTCCAGGCGCGACGCGTCGCCGATCTTCTGGCCGCGCTTCCTGGTCCAACGCACTGCGAAGTTGTCGTGGTGCAGACGACCGGGGACACGCTCGTCGATGTCCCGGTGGCACAGCTCGGAGGCCAAGGCGCCTTCGTCAAGGAAGTGCAACTGGCCGTCCTCGACGGACGTGCCGATCTGGCCGTCCACTCCGCCAAGGACCTTCCTTCGGTCACGCCGCCGGGCCTCGTCCTGGCGTGTGTGCCCGAACGCGCCGACCCGCGCGACGCGTTGGTCGGTTGCGCGCTCGAGTCGCTGTCGTCAGGTGCGACGGTGGCGACGGGCTCGGTGCGTCGCCGCGCCCAGTTGGCGTGGCTGCGTCCGGACCTGACCTACTGCGATCTGCGCGGCAACATGGCAAAACGGCTCGACCGGGCCCTCGAGGTGGGGGCGGGCGTGCTCGCCTGGGCCGCTCTGCAACGCCTCGGGCTCAATGCGCCGGTGGCCGAGGTGCTCGATGTCGCCACGATGCTCCCGCAGGTGGGCCAGGGTGCGTTGGCGGTCGAATGCCGTGACGGTGACCACGCCGTCCTCGAGCTCCTTGCGGCTGTCGACGACCGCGTCGCGCACAGCGCGGTGCGGGCCGAACGTGGCTTTCTCGCTGCGCTCGGCGGAGGGTGCACCTTGCCCCTCGGCGCCCTGGCCGTCGTGCGCGATGACGGTCAACTGTCGATCGACGGCTTTCTGGCGAGTCGCGACGGGAGGATCTTGTTGCGTCGTGGCATCGATGGACCCATGTCCGAGCCCGAAACGCTCGGCCGTCGGCTCAGCGCCGTCTTGCTCGACGAGTGCGGAGGACGGTCGCTCGACGACTGGGACGATGACGCCTGGACCGAGCCCGATCGGGCTCGACAACCGTGACCGTCTACCTGGTGGGGGCTGGTCCCGGGGATCCCGGGTTGCTCACCCGGCGCGGCGCGGAGCTGCTCGGACGAGCCGACGTGGTGTTGTTCGACCGGTTGGTCGACCCTCGGCTCCTCGATCTGGCGCCCGAAGACGCGTTGTGCATCGACGTGGGCAAACGCCCTGGTCAATTGAGCCACCAGGACGAGATCAACGGACTCCTCCTCGAGCATTCCCGACTCGGAAGGACCGTCGTCCGGCTCAAGGGGGGCGACCCGTTCGTCTTCGGCCGGGGAGGAGAGGAAGCCGAGGTCCTGCTCAGTGCCGGCATCGCCTTCGAGATCGTCCCCGGCGTCACCTCTGCCTTCGCGGCACCGGCCGCGGCCGGGGTCCCGGTCACCCATCGAGGGTTGTCGTCGTCGGTGACGGTGGTGAGCGGACACGCCGGCGATCCCGACGCGCCGGGTGCGGTCGACTGGCCGGCGCTGGCGCGTACCGGCGGCACCATCGTGATCCTGATGGGCATGGCCTCTCGCGTTGAGATCGCCCGTCGCCTCGTCGACGCCGGACGCAGTCCCGACACCCCCGTCGTCGTGGTACACCGCGGCACCACCGCAGGCCAGGCCAGCGTGCGGACCACCCTGGCGGGTCTGGTCGATGTGGAGCTCGGACCTCCGTGCACGATCGTGATCGGCCCCGTGGCCGCGCTCGACCTGCACGACGCGGCCCGCGGTGCTCTGTCGGGTACCCGGGTCGTGGTGACACGGGCACGCGCGCAGGGCGCCCCGCTCGTCTCAGCCCTTATCGAGGCGGGCGCGGAGGTGATCGAGCTCCCGGTCATCGCCGTTGCCGACCCGCCTGACGGGGGCGCGGCCCTGCGCACCGAGGCGGCGCGCGCCGACACCTACGACTGGATCGTTCTCACCTCGGCAAACGCCGTCGACCGCTTCGTCGGGCTCTTGCGTGACGGGCGGGCCCTCGGTCGGGCTCGCCTCGCCGTCGTGGGGGAGGCCACCGCCCGCGCCCTGGCGCTCCGTCGCCTCGTGGCGGATCTCGTCCCCGACGTGGAGACCGCCGACGGGCTGGTCCAGGCCATGCCCGAGGCGCCTTCGGGAGCAGGCGCGTCGGGGCGGGTGTTGTTCCCAAGGGCGGCCGGGGCTCGCGACGTGGTCGCACCCGGGCTCCGGGACAAGGGATGGGAGGTGACCGAGGTCGCCGCTTACCGCACCGTGGCCGCGCGCCGCGACCCGGGCGGCCTCGACCCTGGTGTTGGTGACGCTGAGCTCGACATGGTGTCGAGCGCAGATGTCATCACCTTCACGTCCCCCTCCACGGTGACCTGTTACGTGGAGCTGGCCCGACAGCGGGCCGCGCCCCCGGTGGTGGCGTGCATCGGACCGGTGACCGCCGACGCGGCCCGGCTCGCCGGCTTCCATGTCGATGTGGTCGCCGACGAGCACAGTGTCGAGGGGCTCGTTGCCGCCCTGTCGGCTCACTTCGGCGCTGACCCGGCGCCTCCGACGTAGGCTCGCCAGTCATGGATGTCAGGCCCGAGCCGGGGATCAGCGGCGCCGGATTCCCCGTGCGTCGGATGCGTCGGCTCCGCCGCACCCCGGCGCTGCGGCGACTGGTGGCCGAGACGAGCCTCGGCGTCGGCGACCTCGTCGCCCCGTTATTCGTCCGGGCCGGCATCAGCGATCGCATCCCCATCGCGTCGCTGCCCGGACACTTCCAGCACTCCAGGTCGTCGCTGCTCGTCGAGGCCAAGCGCCTGGCGTCACTCGGGGTCCCCGGGATCGTGCTGTTCGGGGTCCCCGAGGAAAAGGACGCCGTCGGGTCCGGCGCGTGGGACCGCGATGGCGTGGTGCAGGTGGCCCTCTCCGAACTGCGCAGCGCGCTCGGAGACACGATGGTGCTGATCGCGGACCTCTGCCTCGACGAGTACACCGACCATGGTCACTGCGGCGTCGTGCGCGAGGATGGGACCGTCGACAACGACGCCACGCTCGAGCTCTACCAGCGCGTGGCCCTGGCCCAGGCCGTGGCGGGTGCCGACGTCGTGGCACCGAGCGGGATGATGGACGGCCAGGTGGGTGCCATCCGTGGCGCCCTCGACAGCGCCGGCCACATCGACGTCGCCGTGCTCGCCTACGCCGCCAAGTTCGCGTCGGCCCTGTACGGGCCGTTTCGTGACGCCGTCGACGTCACCATCATGGGGGGAGGGGACCGGCGCGGGTACCAGCAGGACCCCCGCAACCGACGCGAAGCCCTGACCGAAGTGGCTCTCGACATCGCCGAAGGCGCCGACATGGTGATGGTGAAGCCCGCCCTCGCCTATCTCGACGTGATCGCGGAGGTAGCCCGACGTGTCGACGTCCCTGTGGCGGCGTATCACGTGAGTGGCGAGTACTCGATGGTGAAAGCGGCCGCCGAGCGGGGGTGGATCGACGGCGACGCAGTGGCGCTCGAGCACCTCATCGCGCTCAAGCGGGCGGGTGCGACGGTCATCCTGACGTACTTCGCGGGAGAGGTCGCCGAGGCCATGCGTGACTGAGCCCCGGGGCGCGGCGGGAGCCGGCGCCGCTTCGGGGGCCGAGGAGACTTTCTCCAACGCTCAATGGTTCGAACGGGCCCGGAAGGTGATCCCCGGCGGTGTGGACTCGCCGGTGCGTTCCTTTGCCGCTGTGGGGGGGACCCCGTACACGGTGGAGCGCGGGGAAGGGCCCTATGTCTGGGACGTCGAGGGCCGTCGCTACATCGACATGGTCCAGTCCTACGGTGCGGTGCTCCTCGGGCATGCCCACCCGGTGGTCACCGCGGCCGTGACTCGCGCCGCGGCACGCGGCACGACCTTCGGTGCCCCCACGCCGGGGGAGGTGCTCCTGGCCGAAGCCATCTGCGATCGGGTGGACGGTTGCGAACAGGTCAGGCTGGTGTCATCGGGCACCGAAGCGGCCATGAGCGCCATCCGCCTGGCCCGGGGGTTCACCGGTCGCGATCGGGTGGTCAAGTTCGACGGCTGCTACCACGGGCATTCCGACATGCTCCTGGCCGGCGGGGGAAGTGGCGTGGCCGCGCTCGGCCTTCCCGGGTCCGCCGGAGTCCCCTCCTCAGCGGTGGCCGACACCATCGTCGTGCCCTACAACGTCGCCCCCGAGCTCGATGAGCGCGTGGCCTGCGTCATCGTGGAGCCGGTGGCGGCCAACATGGGCGTCGTCGCGCCGGCGCCGGGATTTCTCGAGGGACTGCGTCAGGCCTGTAGCGCCGTCGGCGCCCTCCTCGTCTTCGACGAAGTCATCACCGGGTTCCGGGTGGGCCCCGGGGGGATGTCGGCGCGCACCGGGGTGGTGCCGGACCTTTGGTGCTTCGGCAAGGTGATCGGCGGCGGCCTTCCGGTTGGCGCCTTCGGGGGTCGGCGCGACGTCCTGGCCGAGCTGGCGCCCGACGGGCCCGTCTACCAGGCCGGCACCTTGTCGGGGAACCCACTCGCCACCGCAGCAGGGCTGGCGGTGCTCGAGACAGTCCACGCCGGGGACTACGACCTCTTGTGCGGGCGCGCCGCCTACCTGGGCTCGGGTCTCAAGGCTGCCATCGCAGGGGCGGGGATCGCTGTCCAGGTCCCCGTGGTGGGCCCCCTGGTGGGCCTGTTCTTCGGGGCCGAGCCCGTCACCGACTACGCGTCGGCGCGTGCGACCGTGGCGGGCGGGGTCTACGGGCCGTTCTTCTCGGCCATGCTCGAGCGCGGGGTCGCCCTGGCGCCGGGCCCCTACGAGGCCATGTTTCCCGGTCTCGCCCATCTCGAGGTCCATCTCGACGCTGTGATCGAAGCGGCTGCTGAGGTGGCGAGTCAGATCACTGGCAACCACTTCTCGGTCGCCTGACCTCCGACGGCCGGGGCAGCGCGAGATCCCTGATCACGGCGCTTGTGGCGCGCCCCCTGTCACGAGGCCGGACCGTCAGGTCGTTTACCATGCGACAGATGGATGGGCTCCAGGCGCTACCGGCCGAGCCCGGCACCACACCCAGGGGGGCACGGACCACAACCGAGCGGACCACTTCGCCGATCTCGCCGCCTGAGGCCACCGCGCCCGGAGGTCCAGCGGGGGTCGAAGCTCGGGGCGATGCCACCGATCTCGAAGGTCGGCCGCTCTCGCCGGCGATGACGCGGCTGTTGCTCGTGGGGGCCGTGGTCGTCGTGGCCTTCGGCATCGCCCTTCGCTTCGTGGCCAGCTCCGATATGTGGCTCGACGAGGCGCTGACCTACAACATCTCCCGTCTCCCTCTGGGGCAGATCCACGGCGCCCTGCGCCGGGACGGGGCGCCACCGCTCTACTACTACCTGCTTCATTTCTGGAGCGGCGCCTTCGGTTCCTCGAACGGGGCCGTGCGAGCCCTGTCGGGAGTGCTCAGCTGCGCCACGCTCCCGTTCATCTGGCTGGCCGGGCGTCGACTGGGCGGCAGGACAGTAGCGGCGGGAGCGCTCGTCCTCGTCGCGACATCGCCCTTCGCCGTGCGCTACGCGACCGAGAACCGCATGTATGCGCTGGTCGGGTTCCTCACAGCGGCAGGGCTCGTGGCCCTGCAACACGTCTTCCGCCGCCGCACCGTCTCCAACCTGGTGGCGGTGGGGCTGCTCACCGGACTGCTCCTCTACACCCACTACTGGGCGCTCTACCTGGTGGGAGTGACGGCCCTGTGGTTGGCCTTCCAGGCGTGGCGGGGCCCCGACGCCCGCCGCCCCGGAGCGCGCGCCTCGCTCGTGGCGGTGCTCGTGGGGTGTGTCACTTTCGTCCCCTGGGTGCCGACCTTCCTTTATCAGGCGCATCACACCGGGACCCCGTGGGCCAAGCCCGCCGACTTCGCCGCCATGGTCAACGCCGTGACCTCGTTCGCCGGGGGGGCCACCAACCAAGGGCGCGCCCTCGCCCTCGTCTACTTCGCGTTGGTCGGGCTGGGGGTTTTCGGGGTCGCCCGGGGCTCGTTCCACGTCGACCTCGACCTGCGCACCCGGCCTCGGGGCCGGGGGCTGGCGCTCGTGCTCACCGGCACCTTGGCCGCGGCGGTGGTCGGGGGCTACGCCAGTCGCAGTGCCTTCCAGGCGCGTTACGCCTCGGTGGTCTTCGTCCCCCTTGTGCTCCTGGTGGCGCTCGGCCTCGTGACCTTCGCGGATGGCCGTATCAGGGCTGCTGTCCTGGCCGCCACGGTCGTGTTCGGCCTGGCCAGCGGCCTTCCGAGCGCCTGGACGAGCCGAACCCAGGCGGGTGAGGTGGCGACGGCGCTCGCTCAGCTGGGTCGTCCCGGTGACGTCGTGGCGTACTGCCCGGACCAGATCGGCCCATCGGTGAACCGCCTGTTGCCCCCCGGTCGGTACAGCCAGATCACCTTCCCGCGCGGCACCAGCCCCGAGTTCGTGAACTGGGTCGATTACGCCACCGCCTCGGCCCGGGGACATCCTTCGACCTTCGCCAACCGGCTCGAGCACATGAGTGCGCCCGCCCATCAGATCTGGCTCGTGTGGGCGCCTGGCTACCAGACCTTCGGGACGAAGTGCGAACAGCTCGAGGCCGCCCTCCTCGGCGACACCTCGCTCGGTGCCCACGAGATGTTCCCTTACAAGCAGGTGTCGGACTCCTGGATCACCTACGAGAGCATGGAGTTGGTCCGTTTCGTCCACGTCGGCTGACCGTCGCCGTCCATTGGGCGCCGACCCCGCCCTCACCCGTCGACCCCCGCTGCGCGCGTCGACCCCGGGCGCGACAGCCAACCGGGAGACGCTCATGTTGCGAGCCCTTCGTGCCGACACAAGAGCAGAGAAAGCGGTTCCAAACAGCGCGCATGGTCGGTGGAGGTCAGCGTGGTTGTAGCTCGGTTGCGTCGGCTGTCGAACAAGCCGGCGATAGTGCCCACGGACGGGGCGACAGCGGGTCCCGGCGCGCCCCTCCGCTCCTACCCTCCGGTCGCACCCCCGGTGCCGCTCACCGACGCTCCTTTGTCTGCCGCTTCTCCCCCTCTCTGTCGGGCGCGGCTGGACTCGTCGCGTCTGGGATCGCATCACGGCTGGGGATAGCGCCCCAGCTCCGGACTGGGCCGGGCGTGGCTGGTCAGGACACCGGTCGCCGAACCCGCCGGGAACAGGGGTCGAACAGGTCGAGGAAGTCGAAGCAGTCGAGGAAGTCGAAGCAGAACTGGCGGGCTGAGAAGCCGGCTCAGAGGGGGGCATGCAATGGGATCACTCGGGCTCGGGAACGGGAGCCTCCGAATGGACGATGTCTATTTGGAAGGCGCCACGCCCGACGGACCGGCCATGGTCGGTCACCTTTCGGTGATCGTCGACACCGCGGGCATCACGTTCCTCGGCCCTGATCCGGGGGAGCGGCGGACCGTCGGTTGGGAGCGCACGTCCCCGTTGGAGTTCGGCGCTCCGGCCGCACTGCCCGACGGTGCCCAGGCCACGTCTCTGGAGTTCGTCGTGGACGGTCGCCCGCTGCGGCTCCTCGTGCCGTCGAAGAAAGGCCCCCATGGGGTCGACGAGGAGGTTGCGCCCGTCGCCGAGCCGCCTGTCGATGACGCTCCGACGGCGCCGGTGTCGACGATCCATATGGCCGAGCCGTTGATCCCGGTTGTCCCCGAGCTGCCCGTCGATGTCGCGCTGCCCGTCGATGTCGCGCTGTCCGTCGATGACGCTGCGACGGCGCCGGTGTCGACGATCCATATGGCCGAGCCGTTGATCCCGGTTGCCGAGGAGCCGGGTGCGCCGGTGCTCGCAGGAACGCCCACCGCTGTCTTGGCGGTGCCCCCCGCTCCGGTCCATCTCGTGCCCCCTGTCCCTGTCGCCGTCGTCGGCCCCGTCCCGAGCGAAACGTCGCCGCTCGCATACGTCGAGCCCTCGTCGCCGGTCGGTGTGATCCGGGACACATTCGTCGGCGTCGAGACACAGACCAGGGACTACACGACAGACGACGATGCGGCCCCGTTGCGGCTTCCGGCGTGGTTCAAGCACGTCTCGCGCCAACCCAATCCGGCCCGGAAGCCGCCGCCCTCACGGAAGCAGAACCTGGTGAGGCTTGTGCTCTTCACGGTGCTCGCCGGGCTCATCCCGTTCGCAGCGGGCATTCGGTACTTCCAGATGAAGTCGACGTCGGGGCACATCGGCGGGGTAGGGCTGTCCGACAGTGCCATCGCGGGGCGCGTCGGGATCCAAGCCGGGGACCTTCCGGGTTGGAGCGCCAGCACTCCCAACCCGGGGAACGTCTTCGCGGCGGGCGCCACCTCGCACGGGTCGGCCGCGCTGAAAACCGCGGAGCAGGCCTCGACGGTGTTGGCGGGCTGCCTTCACGTCCCGGTGTCTGCTGTCGACGGGGCCTTCGGTATGGGCGACGGCGTCGCACAGCTCTCCGCCGAGGCATTGTCGCCCTCCTACGCAGACCCCGCCGGCAACGGGGGCGCGGTGAGCTCGGTGGCAGATGTGGTCAAGAGCACGAAGGCCCAGGGTGCCGACGCCAGTGTCTTCCAGGAACCGGCGTTGTTCGCCACCTGCTACCAACCCTTCGTCCAGGCGATGCTGCCGTACTCCCCGGTGAACGGGGGTGCCGGTTTCGCCACCGCCACCGTGCAACCTCTCGTGGTCCCCGTGCCCGAAGGCCCGAGCACCGAGACAGTGGCCGGGTTCCAGATCGCGCGCATCGCCAACGACAAGGGTCAGACCAAGACCGTGATCTCTACGGCGACGGCGGTGTTCGACGGGCGAGTGCAGGTCACGATGGGAACGGTGAGCAATCTGGTGTTCTCCATCGATGCCCAGAACCAGCTCGTCCGGAACATCGAGATCAGGACGATCGGAGTCAGTCAGCTCTGACGCGGCCCGACGACCAAGCTCAACCCGGCGTGAGGCGTCCGATGGTGCACAGCGCCCGGTAGGCCGCTTCGGCCGGACCGATCTCCTCGGGGCGGACCAGGTTGGCCATGATGCGGAGCAGCCACTCCATGATGCTGCGCGAATGCATGCCGGTGCTGACGCAGACCTTCATCAACTCGGGCCGGCTGATCAGGCGGACGAATTCGCGGGCCATGCGGTAGTAGAGGCCGTAGGCATCTTGGAGCTGCGACTCGTAGTCGACCAGCGCATGGACCCCTTCGCCCGAGAGGGCTCTGGCCACGCACGCGGCGGCCAGGCGCCCCGTCTCGTAGCCGTAGGCGATGCCCTCGCCGTTGAAAGGATTGATCGAGCCGGCCGCATCGCCGATGGTGAGCACGTTGGGACCGATCCGGGGTCGGACCGACAGGCCCATGGGGAGCTTCCCCCCCGTGGGCGCGGCGCACATTGATGTCTTGGAGAGTCCCCACGAGGCCGGCGCCCAGTCGATGAAGGCGTCCATGAGCTGGGTCGTGTTGGCACCCTTCCATCGTCCTTCGATGGAGAGGATCCCCACCCCGGCGTTGACGCGCCCGTCGCCGAGGGGGAAGATCCAGCCGTAGCCGGGCACGACCGTTCCCGATGCGTCTCTGATGTCGAGGTGTGACTCGATGAAGGGCTCGTCGTGGCGCGGCGAGCGGAAGTAGCCCCGCAGCGCCATGCCGAGGGGATAGTTCCGATCCCTCGACGTGCCCAGAGCCCGTCCGAAGCGCGAGTTGGCCCCGTCGGCCACCACCGTGTAGCGGGCCCGGACCTCGTGCTGGCGCCCGGCGTCGCGATCGAGCACCTTGGCCCCCCCGCAACTGGGAAGCACCTCGGCGCTCGTCCCCGCCCCGCCGACGTGACCGGCTGTGGCCGGATCGAGCACGGGACCGATGGCCTCGGCCCCCTCCCAGACCGTCGCCCCGGCCTTGGCGGCTCGCTCAGCCACCAGCTCGTCGAGGTCGTGACGGGTGATCACGTAGCCAACCGACGGGAACGAAGGGTGATCGGGCCAGGGCATCTCGAGGCTCATCCCATACGCACAGGCCCGCAGGCCCTCGTAGCGGTGTGCTCCGGCCAGAGCGCCGGCGAGCCCCATGTCGTTGAGTTGGCGCACCGACCGGGGTGTGAGCCCGTCGCCACAGGTCTTTTCGCGTGGGAAGTGCTTCTTCTCGACGACCACGACGTCCCAGCCGGCGTCGGCCAGCCAGTAGGCGCAGGCTGAGCCCGAGGGGCCGCCGCCGACGACGAGGACGTCGTGGACATGGGAGTCGTCGATCACCTCGGGGCGGCCTGGCGAGGTCGTCGAAGCGGAGGTTCCGGAGCGGTTCACCGCATAGATCGTAGGGGGACGGGGGGTGCGTCGGCACCCCTGTCCGGCCCCGCCCCGGCGGCCGCCGGGGAGGGATTCTCAATGTGCTCGTGCGCAGGGTGCCGTGGTAGAACCGCATTCGGTCATGAGCGACTACCTGCCGATCGTCGTGCTCTTCGTGCTGGGCGTGCTCTTCGCGGGCCTGTCCTTCCTTGCGTCGGGGCTTCTGGCTCCCCGGAAGCGACCGACCGCGGCCAAGCTCGCGCCCTACGAGTGTGGGATCGTCCCCGATCGCGAGCCTCCCCAGCGCTTCCCGGTGCGGTTCTACCTGGTGGCCATGATCTTCATCATCTTCGACATCGAGATCGTGTTCCTCTACCCCTGGGCCGTGGTCTTCCGCTCCGATCTGCACACCTTCGGGCTCATCGAGGTGTTGGTGTTCGCCGCCGCGGTGTTCTTCTCGTTCCTCTATCTCGTGAGCAACGGCGCGCTCAATTGGGGACCGGCCAAGCACCTGCGCCCCGCCATGCCCGAGCGCACCACCGAGTCGACCATCGCCCGTGTCGGGCCCGGTCAAGGACCGGACGCCGGACAGGCTGCGTAAGCAGGGCCGCCGGCGTCATGGGACTCGAGGACCTCCAGCACAACTTTCTGACCGGTCGGGTCGAGGACCTGGTGAAATGGGCTCGCCGGAACAGCGTCTGGCCCGTCACCTTCGGTTTGGCGTGCTGCGCCATCGAGATGATGTCGGTCGGGGCCGCGGACTTCGACATCAGCCGGTTCGGCATGGAGGTGTTCCGGGCTTCGCCGCGCCAAGCCGACCTCATGATCGTGGCCGGCAGGGTCTCGCAGAAGATGGCTCCGGTCCTCCGCCAGGTCTACGACCAGATGATGGAGCCCAAGTGGGTCATCTCCATGGGCGTGTGCGCGTCGACCGGCGGCATGTTCAACAACTACGCCATCGTCCAGGGTGTGGATCAGGTGGTCCCCGTGGACGTCTATGCACCGGGGTGCCCGCCGAGCCCCGAGATGCTCCTGCATGCCATCCTCACGCTGCACGAGAAGATCCGTACCGGCGAGATCACACGCCGGCGTGGCACCGCCGGGGCGCGCCCCGAGGAGCTTGCCGGTTGGGTGCCCGAGCGGCCCGATGCGGTCCGGCTGGGAACCCCCCGGTGACCGCAGAGACCGCACCCTTCGAACTGTCGATCCCGGCCGTGCCCCGATCGACGTCGGAGGACGGCCACGACCTCCTCTTTCCCGACCGCGACCGGTACCACGACGTCGTCGCGAGGCACCGCGAGGCGGGTTTCGAGATGTTGGCCGGCCTCACCGCGGTGGACTACCTCGGCCATCCCGGGCGCCAGCTTCCCGAAGGGGTCAAGCCCGAGCGTTTCGAGTTGGTCGTCATGCTCTTGTCGTTGGCCCATGTCCGGCGGGTGCGGATCCGGGTCCAGGTTCCCGAGGAGGGCGCCGAGGTGGCGTCGCTGTGGGACCTCTACCGCGGTGCCGAGGCCATGGAGCGCGAGGCCTACGACATGTACGGCATCACCTTCACCGGGCACCCCGACCTGACCCGGATCCTCATGCCTGAGGACTGGGAGGGCCACCCCCTGCGCAAGGACTTCGGCGTGGGCCGGGTGCCGGTGCAGTTCAAACACGCTCCAGGTCCCCGATGAGCGGTCCCGACACCTCCTCGCCGTTCGTCGGCGAGACCTTCGAGGGCGCCCAGGAGCTCGGCTCGCGCCACGACACCGCACCCGACGAGCTCGAGCGGGAGGTGGGTTCGGTGCTCCGGCTCCCCGAGAGCCGTGGTGTCGACAGCGGTGACATCGACGTCGAACGCCCCGACGACGAGACGATGATCATCAACATGGGCCCCCAGCACCCGTCGACCCACGGGGTGCTGCGCCTCATGATGGAGCTCGACGGCGAAACGGTCCTGCGCACCAAGCCGATCATCGGGTACCTCCATACCGGCATGGAGAAGACCGCGGAGGAGCTCACCTACCAGCAGGGCTCCACCAATGTCACCCGTATGGACTACCTGTCGCCGCTCAACAACGAGCTGGTGTTCTCCCTCGCCACCGAGAAGCTGCTCGGCATCGAGCTCCCGCCGCGGGCCGTGTGGATCCGGATGCTTCTGTCCGAGCTCCAGAGGATGTCGTCACACCTCATGTGGCTGGCGACCAACGGCATGGACGTCGGGTCGACCACGATGATGATCTTCGGCTTCCGCGAGCGCGAGCTCGTCCTCGGCTTCTTCGAGAAGACCACCGGACTGCGGATGAACCACAACTTCATCCGCCCCGGGGGCACCGCTGCGGATCTCCCCGACGGGTGGGAGGACGACGTCGAGGTGATCCTCGACAACGTCACGTCGCGTCTGAGCGACTACGACGCCCTGCTCACCGGACAACCGATCTTCCACGAGCGGATGGAGGGCGTGGGAGCACTCAGTGCCGACGAAGCACTCGCCCTGTCGGCGACCGGCCCCATCCTGCGCTCGACCGGGGTGGCCTGGGACCTGCGTCGGACCATGCCCTACCTGGCGTACGACGACGTCGACTTCGACGTCATCATCGGCACCTACGGGGACAACTTCGACCGCTACGCCATCCGGATCAACGAGATCCGCGAGTCGGTGCGGATCTTGTGGCAGGTGCTCGACAAGATGCCCCCCGGTGACTACCGGGTGCAGGACAAGAAGGTCACGCCGCCCCCGCGCGCCCGCATCGACGAGTCCATGGAAGCCCTCATCCACCATTTCAAGATCTTCACCGAGGGCTTCAAGGTCCCCGAGGGCGAAGTGTACGTGGCGATCGAGTCACCGCGCGGTGAGCTCGGCTGCTACCTCGTGTCCGACGGGTCTTCCAAACCGTTCCGGATGCACATCCGGGCGCCGTCGTTCGTGAACCTCCAGAGCCTCCCGGTCATGATGCACGGCGGGCTCGTAGCCGACGCCGTGGCCACCATCTCCTCGGTGGACCCGGTCATGGGTGAGGTGGACCGGTGATGTCGACGGCAGGCTCGGTTCACCTCTCGGCGGACATCGTGACCCGGGCGCGCGAGCTCATCGACCTCTACCCGCATCCGCGCTCGGCGCTCATCCCCATCTGCCACCTGGCCCAGGAGCAGGACGGCTGGCTGAGGCCAGAGGCCATCGACGAGATCGCCGCGCTGGTGGGGCTCACGCCGGCCGAGGTGCTCGGCACGGCCTCGTTCTACGAGATGCTCCACACCGAGCCCGTCGGGACCTACGTGATCGCGGTGTGCACGAACATCGCCTGCATGCTGCGGGGCGCCTACGAGCTGCTCGATCACATCCAAGACAGCCTCGAGGTACGGGCCGGAGCCACGACGGCCGATGGGATGTTCACCCTCGAGGAGACCGAGTGCATCGCGGACTGCGGTCGGGCTCCGTGTCTGGCGGTGAACCACCGGTTCGTTGGCGACGTGACCCCCGAATCGTTCGACGGGCTCGTCGACGGACTACGGAACGGGACGATGGCCGACGACATCCCCCGACACGGCACCCTGGTGCGGGTCCGTCGTCAGGGTGGGCTGCGCGTCGATGACGCCACCATCAGGGCCGAGCGTGAGACGGCGTCGGCGAAGGCCACCGGAGGAGCCTGATGGCGATCACCGAGGCCCCCCGGATCGTGACGTCGCGTCTCGAGCACGACGACTCCCACACGCTCGAGCGCTACCTGGCCACAGGTGGGTATGAGGGGCTCCGAAAAGCGTTGTCGATGTCGCCCGAGGACGTGGCCCGCGAGGTGGACGCCGTCAGTCTGCTGGGCCGGGGCGGGGCGGGATTCCCGGCCGGGCGGAAATGGTCGATGCTGCGCAAGGCGCCCACGACCTATCTCGTGGTCAACGGCGACGAGAGCGAGCCGGCCACGTTCAAGGACCACCTCCTCGTCGAGCGCGACCCTCATCAACTCATCGAAGGCGTGGTCATCGCCGCCTATGCCATTCAGGCCACCCGGGCCTTCATCTACGTGCGCGGTGAGTTCGCTCTCGGCCTCGAGCGGGTCCAGAGCGCGCTGAACGATGCTTATGAGCACGGTGCGGTGGGTCGTGACATCTTCGGGTCGGGGTTCTCGATCGACGTGGTGGTGCACCCCGGGGCCGGCGCCTACATCTGCGGCGAGGAGACGGCGCTGCTCGAGAGCCTCGAGGGCAAGCGGGGCTTCCCCCGGATCAAGCCCCCGTACTTTCCCGCCGCCATCGGCCTCTACGGCGAGCCCACCGTGGTCAACAACGTGGAGACGCTGTCCAACTTGCCCTGGGTGATCATGAACGGTTCCGAGGCCTTCACCGCCCTCGGTGCGGGTCGTTCCACCGGCACGCGTTTGTTCGCGCTGGCCGGCCACGTCCGCAATCCGGGTGTCTATGAGGTGGAGATGGTGAAGACTACCTTCCGCGACCTCATCTTCGCCCCGATCCTGGGTGGTGGCATTCCCGGGGACCGGGAGCTGAAGGCGATCATCCCCGGCGGCGTGTCGGCCCCGTGGTTCGGGCCCGAGCACCTCGATCTCCCCCTGGGCCAAGACGAAGTGGGCGAAGCCGGATCGATGCTCGGGTCGGGCTCGATCGTCGTCATGGACGACTCCACCTGCGTGGTGCGCGCCGCGTGGAGGATCACCCGCTTCTTCTGGCGCGAGTCGTGCGGCCAATGCACGCCGTGTCGCGAGGGGAGCGGGTGGTTGGAGAAGATCCTGCGTCGAATCGAGGACGGCGACGGCCGCGAGGCGGATGTGGACCTGCTCATGGACGTCTGTGACAACCTGGCGCCCGGTGTGTCGTGGCCGCCCCAGCAGACGACGATCTGCGTCTTGGGCTCGTCCATCCCGTCGTCGATCGCCTCGGCCATCCGGATGTTTCGCGACGAGTTCCTCGTGCACGTGAAGGACGGGGGATGTCCTCATGTCTGATCCCGTCGTGACGTCGCACCACGGCATCGCCCCCAAGGTCGATGAAGGCGCCTCGGTCACCTTCACCCTCGACGGCCGCGAGGTGACCGCGCCGGCGGGCCAATTCCTGATCGCCGCGGCCGAGCAGGCGGGGACCTTCATCCCGCGTTTTTGCTATCACCCGCGGATGAAGCCGGTGGGCATGTGCCGGATGTGCCTCGTCGAGGTGACCGGACCGCGCGGTGCGACGTTGCAGCCCGCCTGCTACGTGCCTGTCGCCGAGGGGATGGATGTCGACACGACCTCGGAGAAGGTCAAGAAGGCCCAGGACGGCGTGCTCGAGTTCCTGCTCGTGAACCACCCCCTCGACTGCCCGGTGTGTGACAAGGGTGGTGAGTGCCCCCTCCAGGACCAGGTGCTCGCCTTCGGGCCCGGCGAGAGTCGGTTCCTCGAGGAGAAGCGGCACTGGGCCAAGCCCATCCCGATCTCCGCGCTCGTCTTGTTGGACCGCGAGCGGTGCATCCAATGCGGCCGGTGTGTCCGGTTCGCGGCCGAGATCGCGGGCGAGGCGCAGATCGACTTCCTGGGACGGGGCGACGCCATCGAGGTGAACGTCTTCGAGGACCACGTCTTCACGTCGTACTTCAGCGGGAACACCGTGCAGATCTGCCCGGTGGGCGCGCTCACGGCATCGCCTTACCGTTTCACGGCGCGGCCGTGGGACCTCGACCAGGTCGAGTCGACGTGCACGCTGTGCGCCTTCGGGTGTCGCGCCGCGGTCCAGTCCTCGTCCAACCGGGTCACGCGCCTGCTCGGGATCGACAGTGACCCGTTGAACCAGAGCTGGCTCTGTGACAAGGGCCGGTTCGGCTTCGAGGCCGTCAACGCCGAGGACCGACTGGTCGAGCCGCACCTGCGCCGGAGCGGTGAAGGCACGAACGCCGGCGTGGACGAGCTCGTGCCGGTGTCGTGGAGCGAGGCGCTGACCCTCGTGGCCGAGCGCCTGGCCCGCGTGCGGGCCGAGGAGGGCCCCGAGGCCATCGGGGTGCTCGGCGGGGCCCGGCTCTCCAACGAGGACGCCTATGCGTGGGCCAAGCTCGCCAAGTCGGTGATCGGGACCGACTCGGTCGACGCCCAGCTCGGCGACGGCCTGCCCGCCGAGGTCGTGCTCGGTCTGCCCCGGGCCACCATCGACGAGGCGTGCGCGGCGTCGTGCGTCGTGGTCCTGTCCGGCGACCTGCGAGAGGAATTGCCCGTCCTGTTCCTTCGTCTGCGGGGGGCGGCCATCGACGGGGACGTCCCTGTCATCGAGCTCGCGCCTCGCGCCGGGGCGTTGAGCGAATTCGCCACCGCGGTGCTGCCCTATCGCCCCGGCGAGGCGGCCACGTTGGCCCGGGCTCTGGCGGCTGGAGGCGAGGGTGGCGAGACCGGTCATCCCGACTCGGTGGAGGTCGAGGCCTGGGCCGCGGCCCGGCAGGCTCTGGGGCGCGCCGGCGTCGGTGGTGAGGGAGTCGTCGTCGTGATCGGCCGGCCGTCACTGGCCGAGGACGGCGCGCTCATCGCCGAGGCCGCCGCCGCCATGGCGCAAGCGTGGCCCCAGGCCCGATTCCTTCCCGCTCTTCGTCGGGGCAACGTCATGGGCGCCCTCGACATGGGCCTCGCCCCGGGCCTGCTGCCGGGCCGGGTGAGCCTGGACGAGGGCCGGGCGTGGTTCGAGGCGGCGTGGGGATCGGTTCCCGCCGCCCGGGGTCGTGACGCCGCGGCCATCTTGCGAGCGTTGGCGGACGGTTCGATGAAGGCGGTCGTGCTGTTGGGGTCGGACCCCATCGGCGACTTCCCCGACCGGGCCCTCGCCGAGGAGGCACTCGGTCGGGCCGGGTTCGTGGTGGCGGTGGACGGCTTTCTGTCCTTGTCGGCGGCCCTGGCCGATGTGGTGCTGCCGGTGGCCATCGCGCATGAACGGACGGGAACCACCACGAACATCGAAGGTCGGGTCACCCGTCTGGCGCAGAAGCTCGTGTCACCGGGCCAGTGCTGGCCGGACTGGATGGTCGCCTCCGAGCTCGCCGATCGGCTCAGCGGAGGGCTCGGTGTCTCGAGCGCGGCCGAGCTCTGGGACGAGATCGAGTGCCTGGCGCCGTCGCACGCCGGGATCACCCGGGTCGTCCTCGACACGCCGGCGGCACGCGACGGGATCGTCGCTCCCTTGCCGGCGTCACCGGTCCGAATCGCCACACGCCGGGTCCTGGCGCCGTTCGACCCCATGGCCACACCGGGCATCGACGCCGTCGAGGCCCAGGGAGCCCCGCCGCGCGCCGGGCTGGCCGAGCCTCCCGGCGGCGATGAGCTCCTCGCAGCGTCTAACGGCTCGTCGTCCAACGGCGGCGCGCCGGCCCGACCCCGCTCCCTGCGCTGGCCGGTGCCGGTCGAGGCCGTGACCCTTCCCGCCCCCGACAGCTACTCGCTGCGCCTCGTGTCGCCGCGTCGGCTCTACGACCACGGTGTGTTGCTCGAAGCGTGCAGCTCCCTCGCCCCCCTGGCGCCGTCGGCCACGGTGCGGGCCAATTCCTATGACCTCGGGCGTTTCGGGGTCGCGACTCCGGCGCGGGTGCGGGTCCGGTCGTCGAGAGCCGCCCTCGAATTCGAGGCTGTGGCCGATGACGGGGTGCCGCGCGGCGTGGTGTGCATCGACTTCAACCTCCACACCGACGACCCCGGCGCCGAGCGGGCCGGAGCGTCGGCGTTGATCGACGCCGGCGAGCCCGTCATCGACGTCCGGTTGGAGACGTTGTGATGGGCGGAATGCTCGGTCTGGGCGACCCGCTCTTCGGGCACGGCGTGCACTGGGTGGAGCTCCTGATCGTCGTGATCAAGGTGTTCGTGGCCTTCGGGGCGCTCATGGTGTCGGTCATGCTCATGATCTGGTTCGAGCGCAAGGTCATCTCGGACATGCAGGCGCGCGTCGGTCCCAACCGGGCCGGACCCTGGGGCCTGCTCCAGACCCTGGCGGACGGGATCAAGCTCTTTTTCAAAGAGGACCTCCTGCCCGAGCGTGCCGATCGGACCGTCTTCAAGCTGGCGCCCTATCTATCGATCCTGCCGGCCTTCTTGTCCTTCGCCATCGTGCCGGTGGGGGGGCTGGTGACGGTCTTCGGGCATCGGTTCGAGCTCCAGGTGGCCGACCCTCCCGTGGGCATCTTGTTCCTGCTGGCCATGTCGTCGATCTCGGTCTACGGCGTGATGCTGGCCGGGTGGTCGTCGGGGTCGAAGTACCCTCTGCTCGGCTCGGTGCGGGCCTCGGCCCAGATGATCTCCTACGAGGCCGCCCTCGGCCTGACCGTGACCATGGTGGTGTTGCTCGCCGGCTCCTTGTCGACCCGGGCCATCGTCGAGCACCAGTCGCACACCTTCTTCGGGAGCTGGTACCTCATCCACACCGGCATCCTTCCCTTCTTCTTGTTCATGATCGCCATCACCGCCGAGCTGACCCGACCTCCCTTCGACCTCGTCGAGGCCGAGCAGGAGCTCGTGGGTGGCTTCAACACCGAGTACTCGTCGATCCGGTTCGCGCTGTTCTTCATGGCCGAGTTCATGAACACGATCACGATGTCGGCCATCGTCGTGACCCTGTTCCTGGGCGGGCCTGACGGGCCCACGCCCCACGTGTTCATCTTGTCGTGGGTGGTCCCGGTGCTGTGGTTCTTGGGCAAGACCCTCATCTTCCTTTTCATCTACGTGTGGCTGCGCGCCGCCTTGCCCCGGCTCCGCTATGACCAGCTCATGGACCTGGGTTGGAAGGTCCTCATCCCGCTGTCGCTCGGGTGGGTCCTCGTGCTCGCCGCCTTCTTGGTGTCACGGTGGTGGGGCGTGGGCGTGATCGTGGCGCTGGTCGCAGCGGGCGGACTGCTCTTGCGATCGGTCATCGTCGGCTCCGAGCGTGACGAGTCGATCGAGGCCCCCGATCCCGGCGCGCCCGATCCCGGCGTCCCCGGCGTCGATGCGCCGGGGATGGTGCGCTGATGGGACTGTTCTCCGGTTTCCGAGACGATCTGCATTTCTTCGGCGGCTTCCGGGTCACGCTCGAGCAGATGACGCGCCAGCGGGTCACCCGACAGTACCCGCGTGAGAAGAAGCCCAAGCAGGTCCGCAACCACGGTCGACACGTCCTCAACCGCTACGAGGACGGCATGGAGAAGTGCATCGGCTGCGAGCTGTGCGCCGGAGTGTGTCCTGCGGACTGCATCTACGTCCGGGGCGCCGACAACCAGCCTGAGGAACCGGTCTCGCCGGGCGAGCGGTACGGGTTCGTTTACGAGATCAACTACTTGCGTTGTATCCACTGCGACATGTGTGTCGAAGCGTGTCCCACCGAGGCCATCACCGAGTCCAAGCTCTTCGAGTTCTCCTTCACCAACCGGGCCGACGCCATCTACACCAAGGACGAGTTGCTCGTCGACGACGCCGGCCGGCCCCAGCGACTTCCCTGGGAGGACTGGCGCGAAGGCGACGACCAGCACACGTCGGGTTGGATGCGGGCCACCTCACCGTCGGGAGTGGCGGCCTACGAGGGAAAGGTGCAGTGGTCGGGCGAGTTGGGGTACGGGGTCCGGCCTCCCGAGGGTGGGCAGTCCGAGGAACGCGACGACGCCCGGACCGGCAGCCGTCAGCTCCGGGAGACCTTCTCGTCGCATCTCGACGACATCGACCGGCTCCCCGACCAGCAAGGGATGCGAGGCATCGCCAACCGGATGCGGGCGAGGATGGAGCAACGGATCCCGCCCCCGGTACGAGCCCGGATGGAGCAACGCGCCGCGGCGAAGCGCGGGCCCGGCGACCGGCCGGCACCGACGGTGTGGGTGGAGAATCCCACCACGAAGAGCGAGGGCTGATGGTCAGCCCTCTACTCGCCACCACGTCGAGTGTCGACGCCCTGACCTTCGCCATCGCCGCCGTGGTCGTGCTGAGCGGAGCCGTGGGAGTGGTGGTGGCCCGCAATCCGGTGCACTCGGCGCTCATGCTCGTCATGACGCTCTTCGGCGTGGCCGTGCTCTTCGTCGAGCAGCAAGCCAACTTCCTGGCCGCGGTGCAGGTCATCGTGTACGCCGGCGCCATCGTGGTCCTGTTCTTGTTCGTCATCATGTTCCTCGGGGTCGACCGCGAGGAGAGCCTCGAGAAAGAGCCCTTGCGGGCCCAGCGTCCGTTGGCCGGGGGCCTCATCGTCCTCGGTCTGGCCGGGCTGCTCCTTATGGGATTCGGTGCGCATTGGTCGGTGGGGGCGAAGTCGATCGCCGGGCCGTCCCGGAACCAGCCCGGTGGGGATGTGTCTGCGCTCGGCAAGTCGGTGTTCACGACGTACCTCTTCGCCTTCGAGATCACCTCGGCGCTGCTCGTGATCGCGGTCGTAGGCGCCGTCGTGTTGGCGCGGCGCCCCGGGGGTGCGCTCGGGGGATCGGACCGCGACGCGGATGAGCCCGACACCTCCGGCGACGGTGTCACCTCCGGCGACGGTGTCACCTCCGGTGATGCCGACACACCCGGCGATACGGCCGAGACCGAGGGGGTCTCGCCATGAGCCTCGGCGGGGCGTGGTACCTGGGGCTGGCGGCGGTGGTGTTCTCGATCGGTGCCCTGGGGCTGCTCGTGCGACGGAACGTGCTCGTCATGTTCATGTGTGTCGAGCTCATGCTCAATGCCGCCAACCTGACGTTCGTGACCTTCTCCCGCATGCTCAACGACATCGGCGGCCAGGCGCTCGTGTTCTTCACGCTCGTGGTCGCCGCCGCCGAGGTGGTCGTGGGCCTCGGCATCGTGGTGGCGATCTTCCGGCGTCGCCGTAACGCCACCGCCGACGACTTCCACATCATGCGGGGCTGACCCCGCCGCCCAACTGACGCCAAACGATCCGAGACGCCCAACCACATGATCCACGCCGCCTATCTGATGCCGCTGTTGCCGCTCGCCGGCTTCGTCGTGCTCGCCGCCTTCGGGCGCCGGCTCGGCGACCCCTGGGCGGGCTGGCTCGGGACGGCCACGGTGGCGGGCTCGTTCGTCGTGGCCTGTGTCGTCTACGCCGGGCTCCTGGCCAAGGCGGCCCCGGCGCGGTCGTTTACCCAGGACCTCTTCACGTGGATCCCCGTGGGCGGGCTCCAGGTGCACGCCGCGCTGCTCATCGACCCCCTGTCGATGACGATGGCGTTGTTCGTCGCGGGGGTGAGCTCGCTCATCCACCTCTATTCGATCGGGTACATGAAGGGCGACAGCGACTATCCCAAGTTCTTCCTGTACCTGAACCTGTTCGTGGCCTCGATGCTGGTCCTGGTGCTCGGGAACAACCTGCTCTTCACCTTCGTGGGGTGGGAGGGCGTGGGGGTGTGCTCGTACTGGCTCATCTCGTTCTGGTTCGGGCGAGACAGCGCGGCCAGCGCGGGGAAGAAGGCCTTCCTCTACAACCGGCTGGCGGATGTGGGATTCCTCATCGCCGTGTTCCTGGTGTTCTCCAAGACCGGCACCCTCAATTACACAGGGATCTTCGCCCACCTGTCGCTAATCGGCGGCGGGACGGGAACGGCCATCTGCCTGCTTCTCTTCGTGGCCGCGGTGGGGAAGTCGGCCCAGCTCCCGCTGTTCCCATGGCTGGCCGACGCCATGGAGGGCCCCACTCCGGTGTCGGCCCTCATCCACGCGGCGACCATGGTCACCGCCGGTGTGTATCTCATGTGTCGGATCAGCCCTGTGCTCACCCAGCACCACGTCGCCCAGCTGGTGGTGGCGTCGGTCGGAGCGGCCACGGCCTTCGTGGCCGCCACCATCGGGTGCGCGCAGCAGGACATCAAGAAGGTGCTCGCCTACTCCACGGTCTCGCAACTGGGGTACATGTTCCTGGCCGTGGGCACCGGGGCCTATGAGGCGGCCATCTTCCTCATGGTGGCGCACGCCTTCTTCAAGGCCCTGTTGTTCCTGGGGGCGGGGTCGGTCAT
The DNA here is from genome assembly GCA_035532735.1 of Acidimicrobiales bacterium. GTDB lineage: Bacteria > Actinomycetota > Acidimicrobiia > Acidimicrobiales > UBA8190 > Chersky-840. The sequence continues at coordinate 71,358 of DATKQM010000013.1, forward strand.
CCACGGCCTGCACGACGAACAGGACCTCAAGGCGATGGGCAACCTGCGCCGGTACATGAAGCTGACGTTCTTCACCTTCGGCATCGGCACGCTGGCCATCGCCGGGATCCCCCCGCTGTCGGGCTTCTTCGCCAAGGGCGAAATCCTCGACAACGCCTATGCGCGCTACCCGGCGCTGTGGGCCATCGGCCTCGTGACCGCCGCGCTGACCGCCTACTACATGACCAGGTTGGTGTCCCTGGCCTTCTACGGCGACGACCGGTGGCGTCACGGCCCCGGTGGTGGCGCCGGTGCCGGTGACGGCGACGGCCATGGAGGGGGGGCCGAGCCCCACGAGTCACCCTGGGTGATGGCATTCCCGTTGGTGGTGCTGGCGGTGTTGGCCTTCTTCGGCGGGCTACTGCATCTCCCGTGGCATTCGAGCTGGAATCCCCTCAGCTGGTTGGGGCCTGTGTTCGGCGCCGGACAGTACGAGGCGCACCAGTCGACGGGGACGCAGTGGGCGCTCGGCATCGTCGACTCGGTGGTGGCCCTGGTCGGCCTCGGGGTGGCCTTCTCCTTGTGGTCGCGTCGGGCGGATCGGCCCGCGCTCGAGCCTGCGGTGTTGGAGCGGGCCTATTTCCTCGACGACATCTACGACGCCGTGATCGCCCGGCCCGGCCAGGCCTTCGCCCGGTTCTGCGCCACGGTGGTCGAGGTCAAGGTCATCGACGGTGCGGTCAACGGTGTGGGGAGGCTCACCCGGGTTGCGGGAGGCGGGCTGCGGCGGGTCCAGACGGGATATGTCCGGCAGTACGCGCTCGGCATCGTCTTGGGCACCGTGGTGCTCCTGGCCTGGATGCTTTCGAGGGCGGTGTCATGACCCACGACACGGCCTTCCCGTTCCTCACCGTGTTGGTGCTGCTGCCTGCGGGCGCGGCCATCGTCGCCGCGCTCATCCCCGGGTCAGTGGGCGAGCGGGTCCAGCGCCGGGCCGTGTACGGCGTCGGGCTGGCCGGGTCGCTCGCCACCTTGGCCCTGGCGGTCACCATCGCGCTGCGGTATCAGGCCGGCAACGGCGGGTACCGGCTCGTGAGCCAGCACGTGTGGGCCCAGGGGCTCGGGATCTCGTGGCACCTCGGCGTCGACGGCATCTCGGTCTTCCTCTTACTCATGGCCGCCATCCTGTTTCCTCTGGCGATCGTGGCCGGGAAGGTGCCGAGCCGGCCCCGGTCCTTCGTGGCCTGGATGCTCCTGCTCGAGGCGGGGTGCCTGGGGAGCTTCGTGTCGCTGGATCTGATCATGTTCTTCTTGTTCTTCGAGCTGACCCTCGTGCCGGTGTACTTCGTCATGACGGGCTGGGGTTTCGCGGGACGGGCCAACGCAGCCATCAAGTTTTTCGTCTACACGTTCTTGGGCTCGGCCTTCTTGTTGGTGGGGATCGTGGCTGTGGCCTTCATCCACGAGCGGCAGACCGGGCATCTCACCTTCGACCTGGTGGCGCTCACCGCCACCCATCTCGGGCTGGCGTCGCAGGTGCTGTTGTTCCTCGCCTTCACCGCCGCCTTCGCCGTGAAGGCGCCGATCTTCCCCTTCCACACGTGGTCACCGGGCGCCTACGCCGAGTCGCCCACCGGCGGGGCGGTCATCCTGGCCGCGGTCATGGCCAAGATGGGCACCTACGGCATCATCCGGTTCGACCTCAACTTGTTCCCCCGGGCCGTGGTCGACCTCGCCCCGCTGCTGCTCACCCTGGGCGTGATCGGGATCCTCTACGGGGCGGTCGTGGCCTGTGTCACGCGCGACATGAAGCGGCTGGTGGCGTACTCCTCGCTCAGCCACCTCGGGTTCGTGGTGCTCGGGACCTTTGCGCTGACCACCCAAGGGGTCACCGGCGGCGTGCTGCAGATGGTCAACCACGGGCTCATCATCGCCGTGCTGTTCATCGTGATCGGGTGGATCTACGAGCGGCGCAAGACCTGGCAGGTCAACGAATTGCGGGGGTTGCAGCGGGCCGCCCCGGTGTTGGCGGGCGTGTTCACCGTGGCCATGCTGGCCGCCATCGGGCTGCCCGGGCTCAACGGCTTCGTGGGCGAGTTCCTGGTCCTGGCCGGGACGTTCCTCTCCCATCGGTGGTGGGCGGTGGTCGCCACCGGCGGGGTGGTGCTGGCCGCGCTGTATCTCTTGTGGGCCTATCAGCAGGCGTTTCACCACGAGCCTGACGAGACCACGGCCTCGGTGCGCGACCTGTCGTGGCGGGAGATCGCCGTGGTGGCACCGCTCATCGCCTTGATCCTGGTGCTCGGCGTCTATCCCAAACCCGTGCTCGACCGGATCACCCCGTCGGTGACGCGACTGGTCCAGCACGTGGAGACGACGACGGGCACCCACCAGCCGACGGTGGCGACCCAGGGCTCGCCACCGACGCGGGTCAGCAGCAGCGCCAGCCCGGGAAGGGTGCGGTGATGACCCCGATGGCGATGCTCGGCCTGACCGCTCCCAAGATCGCCTACCTGTCGATCCTCCCCGTGCTCGTCATGATGGGTGGGGCCGTCGCCATCCTGGCCGCCTCGTCCCTGCAGCGCCGGCGGATGGATCCCACCGTGGCCACGGTCATGGCGGTGATGACGACCCTCGCGGCGCTGTCGCTCTCGCTCGTGCAGTGGTTCGACGTCGCCAACCACGGGGCGCACGTCTCCATCGACGCGGCGGTGGTGGAGGACGGCTTCAGCTCGCTGGTGGCCGTGCTCGTGTCGTGCGCGGCCCTGCTCTCGGCGCTCGTCGCCGACGGGTGGATGCGGCGTGAGAAGGCCACGGGGCCGGAATTCCAGGCCCTCATGCTCCTCTCGGCCTCGGGGGCGATGATCATGGGCGAGGCCAACGACCTCATCGTGGTCTTCTTGGGCCTCGAGATCCTGTCCATCGCCCTCTACGTGCTCGCCGCGATGAACGCCCGCCGGGCCGAGTCCGGCGAGGCCGCGCTCAAGTACTTCGTCCTCGGTGCGTTCTCCTCGGCGGTCTTCCTGTACGGGATCGCGCTCGTCTACGGGGCAACCGGATCCACCAATCTCCCCCAGATCGCCGACTATCTCGCCCGGAACGTCTTGTTGCACAACGGGTTGCTCCTGGCCGGGATGGCGTTGCTGCTGGTGGGATTCGGGTTCAAGGTGGCGGCCGTGCCGTTCCATCTCTGGACTCCCGACGTCTACCAGGGGTCGCCCAGCCCGGCCACGGGCTTCATGGCGGCGGTGGCGAAGGCGGGTGGGTTCGCGGCCCTGCTGCGGGTGTTCGTCTCGTCGTTCGGGACGCTGCGGACCGACTGGCAGCCGGCGGTATGGGTGTTGGCGGCCATCACGTTGCTGCTGGGGGCGGCGGTCGCTCTGGCGCAGCGCGACATCAAGCGGATGCTCGCCTACTCGTCGATCAACCACGCCGGCTTCGTGCTGCTGGGTCTCCAGGTGGCCACGGCGCGCGGCGTGGCGGGCTCGCTCTACTACCTCTTCACCTACACCTTCATGGTCATCGGGAGCTTCGCGGTGATCACGGTGATCGGGGGCGCCGGGGACAAGGCCCATGACCTCGACCACTACAGGGGCCTGGCCGCTCGACGACCATGGCTGGCGGGCTCGTTGGGGGTCCTGCTCATGGCCCAGGCCGGCATCCCCTTCACCACGGGGTTCCTGGCCAAGTTGGAGGTGATCTCGGCGTCGGTCGGCGGCCGGTCGACGGCCCTGGCGGTCATCGCCATGGTCTCAGCCGCCATCGCGGCCTTCTTCTACCTGCGGGTCATCCTCCTCATGTACTCACCGGCGCCGGCGGTCACCACGGCCGCGGCCGAGTCGAACTCGTCGGTCTCGGTCGAGCCGGCCGGAGCCGGCGTCGGGGCGGGGCCGGCCGGCACCGAGGCGGCCGGCCCCGAGGCGGCCGGCACCCTCACCCTGGTCGAGATCTCTGAGGACCAGTCGCAGTCCCCGGTCAGCGCCACCACCATGGTCGCCATCGGGCTGTGCGTGGCGGTCACGGTGCTCTTCGGCTTGTGGCCGGCCCCGGTCGTGGACTTCGCCCACAAGGCCACGCTCCTGTTCACATAGGGCGTCGGGCCCGGCAGCGGCCCCCCAGGGGGTCCGCGCTCAAGAAGCACCGGCGGCCCGCCGATGTCATTTGGGTGAACGCGTGGACCCGGCGGGCGTGATGAGAGCACGACCTGAACTTGGTCTGGACGGCCAGCCTGAGCTCGTCTTCCAGCCCGCGGTCGATCTCGCCACCGGCCGATTGCTCGGCTTCGAGGCCTTCCTGCGCTGGAACGACCCCGATCTCGGCCCCATCCCGCCCAGCGTGCTCATCCCCTGGGCCGAGGCCAACGGCCACATGGTGGAGCTCAACGCCTGGGTGCTGTCCGAAGCCTGTGCCGCGGCTGTCAGCTGGCAGTCGGACCTCCAGCTGGCGGTCAACTGTTCGGTCTTCCAGCTCCGCCAGCGCGAGGCGGCCTCGGCGGCCGCGGCGGCCATCGAGGAGTCGGGCATCAACCCCGACCGACTCACCATCGAGATCACCGAGACCAGCGTGACCGACGCCGGCGCGGCGGCCGATCTGCATGCCATGTCGCGGTTGGGGATCCAGCTCACCGTCGACGACATCGGGTCGGACTGGTCGACCATCGACAGCCTCCAGCAGTTTTCCATCAACACCATGAAGATCGACGGGTCGCTCATCGAGGGCCTGGGCGACACCGGCGGGGTGAGCCGGGCCATGGTGGAGACGATCGTGCACGTGAGCCACTCGCTCGGTATCTGCACCGTGGCCGAGAGCGTGGAGACCGCCCAACAGGTGAAGATCCTGCGCGAGCTCGGAGCCGATGTGGGCCAGGGCTACTTCTTCGCCAAGCCCCTGGCCGTGGAAGACGCCCTCATGCTCACGACGATGGACCCGCTCCCGGTCTTCCCCCTCACCGAACTGGGTGAGTTCGGCGTGGAAGGTGCCGGCCATGAGGGTACTGGTCAAGACGAGCCCGGGCGCGAGAGCCTCGGGCGTGTCGATGCCAAACGCCACGAGGACTTTCACCACGACCACAGCCGCGGCGACGCAATTCGCGACGATGGCGGGGTCGACGATGAGGGGCCCGAGTCTGTCGGCGACGAGACCGACGCCTCGCGCTATGGCCGGTCGGGCATGGCGGCCGAGGTCATCGGTGCGCTCGACGACGTGGCCGAGCCCGACGCCGAAGGCGACGGTCGGGAGTACGTCGTGAGCGACGACATGCACGTCGAGGCCAACGACCTCTCGCTCGTCTCCAAGCGGGGCCGGCTCCTGGCCTCGTTCCGCAAGGGAAAATCTGCCTGACCGGCTCTCCGCTTGACCGGCCCTAGAGAGGATCCAAGCCGGTGACGCCGTTGTCGGCGATGTCGGGCGTCCATGCCGTTCCGTTCCAGTAGCGGGCCTGATGGCGTCGCACCGGGTCGGCGAACCACCCTGGCCCCATCACCGGTTGCGCCGGTGGCGATGACGGGGGCGGAGCGCCTCCGCCCTGGCCGGGCGTCTCGAACGTCGGTGGCGGACCGGTGACCGAGCTGGTCGCGCTCACCGCAGCTGCCACCGACTCGCGTCGGCGCGCCCCTCGGCTGTGCGAGGCCAGCTCCTCGATCAGGCGGTCGGCCTCGTCGACGGGACGGTCCCGGAATTTCGCCCCCACCCGCCTGCCCGGAACATCCACGTGCACGGTGGCAAGGCCGAGAGCGCGCTGGACCGGGCCCTGGACGCGGCGGATGCTCTGGGCCTTGTCGAGTGGTACCCAGCACGTGACCTTCTGGACCCGGCCCGTGACTGCCACGGCCAATGTCTCGTCATGGCCGGCGGCGAGGAAGTGGTAGCTGAGCGGCGCCTTGAGACGCGCCCGGGTGGGTGCCCTGGACCGAGGAGGCTCGATCGGGCCGACCACGACGCGACGAAGGTAGTCCGCGGTCTGGTGCGACCCCACCGGGAGCAGGGACTTGGTGACCCGTCCGGTGCCACCGGTGCGGCCGTGTCCGGGCACACCGGCCAGGTCGACCTCGAGCCGGCACCAACCGAAGAGGCGCCACCACAACGGCTCGATCTGTCGGACTGCCTGCACCCGGCGGATCGGGATGGTCTCCGACACCGTGCTGAGCAGGCCGCGCCGCACCCGGATGCCGTCGGGCGCCACCGCCACGGTGAAGCGGTACTGCTCGTTGAACCGGCGCCAGATCCCCTGGCCGATGCCCACGAGGTACACGAGCAGTGATCCCGCCAAGGCGGCCGCGGCGGTGGTCGAGACCGTCGTCACCGCGATGAGCGCGGCCACGAAGACCACGGCTCCCGCCGTGCTCGCCGAGACGAGCACGGATCCGAGGAGTCGACCGGGAGGGACCACCGCCACCGGATGCTCGCCGGGCTCGGGGACGGACTGGTCGAGGCCGTGGTGCGTGGCCAGGAGTCGGGCGCGCAGGTCCGCGGCCACCGGCGCGGACAGATACGACAGGTGGTGGGCCGACTTGGCGCCGGCCACGCGGATACGGAGCTCGGCCAAGCCGAAGACCCGCGCCACGAAGGGCTCGACCAGGTCCACGGCCTGGATCCGGGCCACGGGGAGCTGCTGGGAGTCGCGCCGCACGAGCCCCGTCTCGATCCGCAGGGTGGCGCCGTCGAAGGCCCACCGGGTCACCAACCAGTGGACGACGCCGAACACCACACCCACGACGACGAGCACCAACCAGACGAGGTCCTGGGGGCCGACGCCGTGTGCATGGTTCCCCCGGTTGATCGTCGAGAACCCGACCAGCACGACGAGCGGCACGAGCCCCCGTGCGCCGCGCACCACAGGAGACAACGGGTGCAGACGCTGCCACCCGACGACGACGGTGCCGTCGCCGCTCACAGACCGGCGGCTTTGGCCTCGCCCAGTGCGGCCAGGCGGTCGCGCAGTCGTGCGGCCTCGACGGGCTCGAGCCCCGGGATGCGAGCGTCACTGGCGGCCGCCGCGGTGTGGAGCTTCACCGTGGCCAGTCCGAACAGGCGCTCCACGGGTCCGGTCGTGATCTCGACGAATTGCATCCGGCCGTAGGGCACCACCGACAACCGCTGGACCATGACGCCGCGTCGGACCTCGAGGTCCTCGGCTCGTTCGAGGTATCCCCAGGCTCGGAACCGGTTATGGACGAACCACCACGCGCCGGCACCGCACAACGCCACGGCGACGATCGTGATCAACGCCACCGGTGCGCTCCCCTCTGCCCACGCCACCGAGCCGGTGGTCGCGGCGAGGACCGCAGTGATGACCGCGATCTCGGTGACCCGCATCTTCATCAGGGTCGGAGACAGCGGAGTCCACCCTGGCGAAGCGGTGTTCGTCACGATCCCACCTTATGTCGAGGTGTTCGATGGGTCGGGCACGGCGATGACATAGCGGACGTCGGTGGCCACGAAGGCACCCCAGTCGTGCACCTTTGTGGTGCCGTCAGGTCGCCAGCCCCGGCGTTCGTAGAACCGTCGGGCCCGAGCGTTGGTCCCGAGGACCCAGAGCATGGCGGTGCTGTAATGCGCCGCGCCCAGCGCGACCAGGGCAGCACTCATAAGGAGGTCGGCTCCACCTGACCCGAAGGCGGCGGGTTCGAGGTAGAAGGTGACGACCTCTCCCACGGTGTCGACGCCGGGTGCGTTGCCGAGGTCGTCGTCGCGCGTCGGACCGAACGAGACGAACCCGGTGACAGGGCCCTCGCTCGCGTCGGGCTGGGCCGGACCGAGCAGGACGATGACACCGCCACGGGGCCAGGCCGACGTGGCGAGGGTTTCTTCCCAAACCCCGATGCGGTCCTGCGCGTCCAGCGCGTCGAGATAGGACTGGGGGATCAGTCCCCGGTAGGCGCCCTTCCACGACCGGACATAGACGCCCGCGATGGACGAGGCGTCCTCGGGGCCGGCTCGTCGGATCCGCACGCACCATGTCTACCGCCCCCCATCGGGGGTTCGGTGACCCGGCCCAAACGCGCTCAGGCGCGCTCAGGCGCGCTTAGGCGAGTGGGGAGTGAGCGCGGGCGGTTCGGCTGTGTCCTCGGTGTCCTCGGTGTCCTCGGTGTCCTCGGTGTCCTCGGTGTCCTCGGTGTCCTCGGTGTCCTCGGTGTCCTCGGTGTCCTCGGTGAGTGGCGGGTCGAAGGGAAGCAGTGACACCCCACTCAGGGCATCGGCGTCGGGCGAGTCCCCAGCCGCATGGGCTCGGCGCTCCGATGCCGCGATCATGCGCCCGATGACCGGGACCTCGGAGAGGGACTCTGCCCGCAAGATGGCGAGGACCACAGGGACGAGATGCTCCGCGGCGTCGTAGACGACGTAGCGGGGCAGCCACTCGGGCCCGTACTTGGCGTTGAACCGCCACAGCGTCTCGATCTGAAAGAAGCTCGACATCTTCTTGAGGGCCCAGCGTTCGACGCGCTGGGTGGGACCGTCCCCCCCCGCCCCCTCGAGCACCGACCGCAATGCCGCGAAGTTGAGGCTGATGCCTTCGCAGCCCAGATTGCGGAGGTGCTCGATCGTGGACACGAGGGCGAAGTCGATGAGCCCGTTGGGGTGCTCGCCCCGGTCGCGACGCATGAGGTCCAGTGAGTAGCCGCCGATGCCCCGGGCCGGGACGAACTGGCACATCGCCGCGGGGTTGCCGTCGGGCCCGGTGACCATGCACAAGATGAGGTTCTCGTCGCGGGGGTCGAAGATCCGGCCGAGCACCATCGAGAACCCCCGCTCGAACTCGCCGCGTCGACCCTGCGCCATGAGCCCCGCCAGCTGCAAGGCGGTGTGACGGTCGAGCCGGGCCGGGTCGTGGAACGACACCGTGTACCCGTACTTGGCGATGCGGTTGTAGGCCTGGCGCAGTCCCTTCATCTGTCCTCCGGCCAAGGAGAACTCCTGGACGTTCACGACGGCCTCGTCACCGATGTAGATGTCGTGCATCCCCGTGGCCCGGTAGATAGGCAGCCAGTGCTCGCTGGCCCCCATCACCGTGACCACCCAGCCGCGGTTGTCGGCATACCGACGGAACGCCCCCCACACCTGCTCTTGCTCGGCCAAGGGCCCGATGGGATCGGGCGACACCAGGCAAATGCCGCTATAGATGGCGTAGGCCACCATCGAGTCGCGATGGAAGAACCACTGCTTGTCACTGCGCAGTGCGAAGTAGTCCAGAGTTCCCTCGCCGTGGCGCCGAACGATGTCCCGGGCGCGCACTTCCGCGGCCCGCCCCGCCGAGCGACGACGATCGACGAGTGGTCGTGTGGCCAGAAGCACCGCCGCCGCGGCGAGGGTGACGCCGATGGCGAGGAGGCTCGGAGAGAGGAAGTCGTCGAGCCGGTCGGGGAGCCCGACGTCGCGTATCCCGACGAGGCGCTCGAGGACGGCCTGGCCGGCGCGCCACACCGGCAGGCGGGGCCGGTTGAGGTCGAAGCGGAGGGTGACCTCGACCAGCGCAGTCGTGATGACGGTGATGGAGACGACACCCACGACGAGCGCGATCAGCGCCGAGCGGAGCGAGGGACGGTCCGACGCAGCCGGGAACTCCTTTCTGTTCATGACCAAGAAGGCCACGACGGCGAGCGAGAAAAGTGATTCCCCAATGTCACCACCGCGGGCCAGATGCAGCCCCACGCTGATGGCCAGCGCCCACACCGCGATCACAAAGGCCCGGCGTTGGCCCCGTCGGACGCCGCGGGCCAGCGCCAGGAGCCCGATCCCCACCAAAGCGACGAGGGCACCCGCGGTCTGACTGGCGACGTAGGGAAGCAATTCCAGGACCAGATGAAGACGTCCCCGCAACGGGGGGGTCACGGCAGTCAAGACGTCGATGACCCCTGCCACCGCAATCGCACCGGCCGCCCATCGTCGGACGCGCCGAGAGCGCTTGCGAAGCGCGCCCAGATCCGGGGCGGGGGGCCACGAGGCCCCGCTGGGATAGGCCGCCACGACCAGAGGATGGGTGTCATGGACCTTGCGTTCGCGCGCCGCCATGCGCTCGAGCAAGGTCGCCCCCGGGAGCTCGGATCTCGTGAGCAGCAGTCGGGTATGGAGCTCGGCACCGGTCTCGAGCTCCACCCAGGCCAACTGTTGGCAGGCCAGGAAGACCGGCAACAGGCCGAGCCGTCCCTGATGTTCTTCGACCACTTCTCCGGCTGCGCCGGGGCAGGCGAAGAACCCGGGGCCGAGGTGGGTCAACTCGGCCTGGAGTGTCGCCCCGCTCACGAGGCCGGCCGATCCTTGCCCGCACAGTGTCCGTGCCGCGTCGCGCACGTCGTCGTTGGCGGTGACACCGCCCGCCGCCAACGCATCGTCGAATGGCCCGTCGAGGTCGCCTCCTCCGAGGGTCCGCCACGCCTTGCGGGCCACGAACCCGAGGACCAAGGCGAGGATCACGACCTCGGCGACGCAGACCAGCGCGGCGAAGAGCAGTCGCGCTCCCCATGCCGCAGCCTGGGCGCGTTGGATGGCACGGGAAGGGGCGGGGTGTCCGAAGACGAGATGGTCCAAGGCCGACGAGACGAAGGGGAGGCGCAGCGCGATGGCGATGGCGAAGGGGACGAGCAACCACCACGCGAAGCGTGCAAAGCGTCGGTAGAGAAGGCGCGACGTCAAAAAGCGCGGGGTGCTCGCCGGGTCCGCCAACCGCTCGAGGCCTTCCTGCCACTCCGCGGCGGGGTCAGGTGCCAGGGTGAAGGTGGAGCGGGGGGTGGCCACCGATGGGGGAGTGTCGGGCGCGGCATCGGGACCGGGCGCCGAACCCAGGTCGGTGGCCGGCTCGGGCGGAGCGACTGAGGGCACGCCGGCGTCGACGCGGACTACCCGGGTGCCGGCCGCGGTGGCCATGTGCAGTGCGGCGCCGGACACCACTTCGACTCCCAGACCCTCGAGCAGCGCTGCCCCGGGGGAGCCGACGGCGGGGTCGGTCGCGCCGGGGAGGGTGATGACGCGACGGTCCTCGGCGCCGGCGAATGCTTCGAGTGCCCGCGTCAGCCGGGGGTGGGCGGCCAACGCCGCCGAGGTCGCGGCCGCGGTGTCGGGCTCGGCGGAGAGGTCGAAGAGGTTGCCGGCGATGACGATGAGCCCGGGCCCGTCCCAGGTGTCGAGGGTCCGAGCCAGGCCCGACGAGGCCCAGGTCGTCGCCGATGTGGCGCGCGGGGTGAGACCGAGATTGGCGACGATCAGCGCCCGCCGGCCCACGTCTACCGGGACGATCAGGATGTCTGGCCCGGGCTCGGTCGGGGGAGCGAGCACACGGGTGGGGGCCTCGGAGGCGCCGGCGACCATGCCTTTCCATCTTGGCAGTTTGGTGGCGTCTGGAGGCCAAGGACAGGGGCTTCGGCTGCCCCGGAGCGAGGGTTGGCTGGTGGGTGGCTTGTATAGGCTCGGCCCCGAGGGCACGTCGAGCCGTCCAGGCCCCGCCCCGGGCACGCAGAGCCGCCCATCCTGGTCAGAAGGGATCGCCAAGCATGTCGGACGACGGTGGGGCCGCCATCGAGGACTACTACCTCGAGGAGCGCCTGTTCCCTCCCCCCGAAGGCTTCGTCGATGACGCCGTGGTCGCCGATCGGTCGATCATCGAGCGTGCCGAGCACGACTTCGAGGGGTTCTGGGCCGATCAGGCCCGTGCGCTGGACTGGTTCGACGACTGGCACACGGTGCTCGAATGGGACCTGCCTTTCGCCCGGTGGTTCGTGGGGGGGACGCTCAACGTCTCGCACAACTGTCTCGATCGTCATGTCGCGGCGGGCCTCGGCGGGCGGGTGGCGATCCATTGGGAGGGAGAGCCCGGCGACACCCGGACCATCACCTATGCCGAGATGCTCGCAGAGGTGGAGCGGTTCGCCAATGTCTTGAAGGGCCTCGGGGTCCGCCGGGGCGACCGCGTCGCCATCTACATGCCCATGATCCCCGAGCTGCCCGTGGCCATGCTGGCGTGCACCCGCATCGGGGCTCCGCACTCGGTGGTGTTCGGTGGGTTCTCTCCCGACGCGCTGCGCGACCGGATCAACGACGCGCAGGCCAAGGTGCTCGTGACCGCGGATGGCGGATGGCGCCGGGGTGCGGTCGTGGCCCTCAAGGCGAACGCCGACACCGCGGTGGCCGACGCGGCGTCGATCGAGCACGTGGTCGTGGCCCGCCGCACCGGCGAGGCCGGGGGGACCACCCCCATGACCGATGGTCGGGACCACTGGTGGGAGGAATTGATGGCGACCGCGGCGCCGTCGTGTCCCCCTGAGCACATGGAGGCCGAGGACCTCCTCTACCTCCTCTACACCTCGGGGACGACGGCGAAGCCCAAGGGGATCATGCACAGCACCGGCGGCTACCTGACCCAGGTCGCGTTCACGCACCGGGCCGTCTTCGACCTGCACCCCGAGCGCGATGTCTACTGGTGTGCGGCGGACATCGGATGGGTGACGGGCCACAGCTACATCGTCTACGGACCACTGGCCAACGGGGCCACGAGCGTGATGTACGAGGGGACGCCCGACTTCCCCGACAAGGACCGGTGGTGGGACATCATCGAGCGCTACGGGGTCACGATTCTCTACTGCGCGCCCACGGCCATCAGGACCTTCATGAAATGGGGCACCGAGTTTCCCGAACGCCACGACATGTCGTCCCTGCGGGTGCTCGGGTCGGTGGGCGAGCCCATCAATCCCGAGGCGTGGGTGTGGTACTGGACGCACATCGGCGCAGGACACTGCCCGGTCGTCGACACCTGGTGGCAGACCGAGACCGGCGCCATCATGATCTCGCCGCTCCCCGGGATCACCACTTGCAAGCCCGGTTCGGCAACGTTCACGCTCCCGGGGATCTCGGCCGAAGTCGTCGACGACGCCGGGAGGTCGATCGCCCGTGGCGGTGGCTACCTGACGCTGACGCAACCGTGGCCGTCGATGCTGCGGGGCCTGTACGGAGACCCCGAGCGGTACAGAGAGACCTATTGGAGCCGTTTCGAGGGGCGGTACTTCGCTGGGGACGGAGCCAAGATCGACGACGACGGCTATCTCTGGCTGCTCGGACGCGTCGACGACGTCATGAACATCTCGGGCCACCGGATCTCTACCGCGGAGGTGGAGTCGTCGTTGGTCAACCACCCCTCGGTGGCCGAGGCGGCGGTGGTGGGTGCCAAGGACGACACGACGGGGCAGGCCATCATCGCCTTCGTCACGCTCAAGTCGGGCCAGGACGAAACCGACGAGCGCGGTGAGGAGCTTCGGGGCCATGTGGCCCGGCACATCGGAGCCATCGCCCGGCCCAGGACCGTGATCTTCACCGACGAGCTGCCCAAGACGCGTTCGGGGAAGATCATGCGGCGGCTGCTGCGCGATGTGGCTGAAGGCAGAGACCTCGGGGACACGACGACGCTCGCCGATCCTCGGGTCGTGGACGAGATCAGACGATTGTCCACGGCGCAGCCCACCGAGGATTGAGCCCGGGTCGACCGACGGTGCAGACGTGACAGAGGGCGTGGCGACAATGCCGTTGGCGGTGCCTCCCAATTGGTGCTGGCGCGTCGGGGCGACCGAGCCGGGACCGGCGGTCATCTTCGACATCGACGGCGTTCTCTCCGACGCCGCGGGTCGACAGCATTTCCTCGAATGGGGACGGCGCGACTGGGACGCCTTCTTCGACGCGTGTGGGGAGGACCCTCTCGTGGCCGAGGTGGCCTGTCTTCTCGAGCTGCTCGACGCCGAGCTGCGGATCGTGCTGCTCACGGGCCGTCCCTTGCGGGTCCAACCCCAGACCCTGGCCTGGTTGGCCCACAACCGGCTGCGGTGGGACGCGCTCGTGATGCGCGACCGGGGTGACTACGCGCAGGCGTCGCGGTTCAAGCGCGCCGCGGTGGCGGAGCTGCGCGCCTTCGGCTTCGATCCGAGACTCGCCTTCGAGGACGACCCGCGCAATCGCGACATGTTCCACAGCGAGGGCATCCCCTGCATCTACATCCACTCCGGCTACTACGAATGAGGCGTGATGACCCACCCCAGGAAATTCCGCTTCGCCGTCCAGGTCTCGAAGGCTCCTGACGGCACAGCCCGTTCCTGGGCGAAGCAGGCCAAGAAGGCCGAGGACCTCGGGTATTCGACGCTGCTCATGCCCGATCACTTCGGGGACCAGTTGGCCCCCGTGCCTGCGCTGATGGCCGCGGCGGCCGCCACCTCGACGCTGCGCCTCGGCACGCTCGTCTTCGACAACGACTACCGACACCCCGTGGTGTTGGCGAAAGAGGCCGCCACCTTGGACCTGTTGTCGGCCGGCCGACTCGAGCTCGGCCTCGGCGCGGGGTGGATGCGCAGCGACTACGAGGAGTCGGGCATCGCCTACGACGCGCCGGGGGTCCGGGTGAACCGCTTCGCCGAGGGCGTCGCCGTCGTGGCCGGACTGCTCGAGTCCGACGGGCCCTTCTCCTTCTCGGGTACGCACTACACCATCACTGAGCACACCTTGTTGCCGAGGCCGGTGCAACGTCCCCGTCCCCCGCTCATCCTCGGCGGAGGCGGCCGGCGGGTCTTGACCCTGGCCGGGACGTTGGGTGACATCGTGAGCATCAACGTCGACCTTCGAGCCGGGACCGGAGGTCCCGAGACTGCTCCCAACGCCTCTCCCGACGCCACCCGCCAGAAGGTGGCGTGGGTCAAAGAGGCCGCCGGGGGACGGTTCGACGACATCGAGCTCAATTGCCTGATCGGTTTCGTCATGATCACCGACGACGCACCGAGCATCGCCAGAGCCATGGGACCGACGTTCGGCATCGATCCCGCCGACGCTCTGCACGTGCCGGTGACGCTCATCGGGACCCTCGACCAGATGACCGAGGAGCTGCAATGGCGCCGAGAGGAGTACGGGATCTCGTACTTCTCCGTCGAGGCCGACGTCTGGGAGTCACTCGCCCCCGTCGTCTCGCGTCTCGCGGGCACCTGACACGGATTGTTCTGACACGGGTTGCTCTGACACGGTTGCTCTGGCACCCGGTGCACCGTGTCGGTGCCAGAGCAGCGCCCTACTTGGCGACCAGTGTCACTTGGTGACCCGTATCCTCGTCTCGGCGCTGTTCGAGACGGCGATCCCGATCAGCTTCGCGTTCAGCGATACCTTGAGCTTGAGCCACCCTCTGCCTTTGGCGATGAAATGCCCTGCCAGGACCGGCGGGGTGAACACTTCGTTGCTATAGGTGGCCGGGGTGACCGCGGCGTTGGTGGCGGCCCTCTTGCCGCCGAGTCTCACGGCGACCGGGATCGGTCCCGTGCTGCCACCACTTCCACCGAGGTTCGAATAGAGCGACACCAATGTGGCCAACCACCAGAAGGTCTTCGCACCCGGGGCGTCACGGAGCGAAACCGATTGGCCCTGGAGCGCGTGGTCGGTCGAGATCGCCATGGTCGGGCTCGGCGGGAAGTACGGCTGCCCCTTGTAGTTGAGGACGAAGGTCCCTTGGGTCACGGGTTTGAAGCTCTCGAGGTCGATCATGGCAACCGCACACCCGATCAGGCCCGAGTTGAGTTCCTCGGTCGTGGGGGGACAGGTCGCGTTGGGGTCGAGTGGCTGGGTCCTCGGCACGGTGTAGTTGTAATCCAGTACCCCTTTCGAGTTCGACGTGGGGAACGCGACGGACGTTGCATTCATCTCGGGCAAGGCCGCGATGATGGCGAGGAGCCCCGGGACCGACGTGGCCTGTCCCGTGAGGAGCGGCGCTGCGGCCGGATCGATGGCGACCAGGAGACTCGTCTCGATGAGCAGGTAAGGATGGCTGTCGGGAAACCGTTTGCAATCGATGTTGATGACGTCACCCGGAGTCACGTTGAGGACCAGAGCGCCGATGGCCGGGCCATTGAATTTGCAGGTCGGGCCGGCAGCCGCGGCCGCCACCGGCATTCCCGATCCGGCTCCCGCACCGATCGTGACGACACAGGTCACGAGGGCCACGCACGCCGCGAGCAGGACGCGCAGGGCCGACCCTCGTGCTCGACCCCGCACCCGACTGGTGGAGTGTGAGGTGCGTCCGCTGGAAATGTCGGTGCTCGGTGTATCCATGGTCCGACTCCTTCTAGGTGGGAGGTTGGAAAATCCTGGTCATCTGGCGCGATGAGGGCGGACGAGGGTGAAGTTTGCGGTGCCCTTCTCGCCCGCCGGCCCCGTGGCCTCGAGCATGTGTTTGCCCTTTTTCCCCGACCTGCGTGCGCGGGGAATGTTGCCGCTGCAGTTGAAGGTCCCGTTGGCGGCGGTCGTGGCCTGACAGAGCAACGTGCTGGCCCGCTTTCGTGCCTTCAGACCGCTCAGATAGGTGACGGTGATGGTCTCGCCGGGAGTGAATCCTGAGCCCCCGGCGCCGATCCCCGCTTTTCTCCACCCCGACGCCGGGGTCAACGCCAGCTGCGGAACCGACGGCGCCGGCGAAACCGGTGTCGCCACGGACGTCACCGTGAGCGCGGCCGTACCCGAGACCAGGGCGGCCGGATCGGTGGCGGTGATCGTCGCCACCCCATCCGCGACCCCGGTGGCGAGGCCGTGCGAGCCGGGAGTATTCGAGACGGTGGCGGTGCTCGACGAGGACGAGGACCACGTCACCGAATCGGTGAGGTCCCGAGTGCTCAGGTCGGAGTAGGTGCCCGTGGCGCTGAACTGCTGCGTAGCTCCCTGGGTGATCGACGTGGCCGCGGGCGACACCGTGATCGACAAGAGGATGGCGGGTCCGAGCGCGCTCGCCGAATCGGACTGGCCGGCACCGATCAGTCCGACGACCAGCGCCAGTGGCAGCACGCGGGCTGACACTCGCAGAACACGGCTTCCCAGCATCTCCCCGACCCCCAGGCCCACTCGCACTGATGTGACGCAACAGAAGCGCCTCGGCAGTGGAACCTGTCTCAGTCTTGATCGGGGCTGGGACCCGGGAGAAGCGGGTGATCACTCGGTTGTCACCCAGTGATTCCACCTATGAAGACGGGTCTACTGACTCGGACCTCGGGTCCACTCGACTCCTTGGCCCGGAAGCTCACGTCGGGACATTGTGGCTCCGAAGAATGAGGAGGCCAGGGCCTCGGCTTGGAGCCGGTTCATCTCGCGCTTGTCGTCGCGGCCGTCGAGATGCGAGACCCGGGCCATGCCGCTGCGACCCCCGAGACCACCGGGATGCCACGTGATCGACAGCACTACGCCGCCGGTGTCGAGCGCCACGGTGTACCTCCGATCTCAATGGGGGAGACGAGAAGTCTGGCTCCCGGTCCGCGGGCGCCATGCTTCGGCCGACGCCGTCATGAGCAGGAACACAAGGAGCTGAGCGGGAACACAAAGAGCGGGGCCCGAGGGCCCCGCTCTTTGTCTGCGAGAGGCTGGCGGGAGCCTCCCCATAGTCGGGCCCTTCCTGTGCTCGGGGCGTCGCAATGCCCGAGCGCAGGCGAGAGGCCCGTGGTGATCCTCGGTTCCCCCTACGGGTCCCCGAGAGAAAGGGCCCTGGGATTACAGGGTCACCGTGCTGGCGCTGGAGTCGATGTCGATGTGGTTGACCGGACCGGACTGGCACCCACTGATCAGGTTGGAGTTGTTGGCGTCATTGGTGAGCCCGGCCTTGATCGAGGCGCTCTTCGAAGCGGTCGGGTAGGTGCCGCCTTTGACCGTGCCCGACACGGTGAAGCCGACGTCGGGTCCGACGGTGCCCTCAGCAGCCTTGGCGCCCTTGAGCACTCCACCTTGGAAGGGCAGGTTCTTCACAGCCTTGGCCAGGTCCTTCACCGTCGCTGTGCTGGCGAAGGATCCACACAGGCCGAGGTAGAAGGTCTTCTTGCTGTTGCCGTCGGACTTCCAGTTCTTGTCCTTGGCCGCCTTGAACAGGATGGTGATGTTCTGGTGGAAGGGGCCCGGCGACCCCGTGGCCGTCGTGCAGCCGCTGTAGGTGGCGTGTGCTGCCGCGGTCCCTTCGGCGCCCTTGGACGACGGGGTGCCCTTCGCCGTCAGGGCCGGGGTGAGGGTCACGGTGGCCGCGAATCCACAGGTGACGGGATTGGGTGGTGGCTTCTTGGCGAAGGCCGGTTGGCCCAAGGTCGCCACGGTGGCCAGCGGGATCGTGAGTGCGAGCACCCCGAGCAGCATCCTGTTCTTGTTCCGCATGTCTTGACATCCCCTTGTTGTGAACCGCCTCGATGCGGTCTCGATCGAACACTTCGTGTCACTGACAGCCAACGCCGCAGGAGCCACAGGACTGATCACGGGCCCCCACGCTCGTCCGCCGACCACCGCAGTGGTCTGTCTCCAGTTCTCGCACAGGCGCTTGTTCGGGTCATCAGTGGTTGTACCCGTGGCGCGCAGGTGATTCCCCGTGGAACTCGGCCGTGGCCGTGCGTCTCGACCAGGGCCCCGACCAGGCGGCGACCGGTCTCCCCAGCGGATTCGACGGGTTGACAGCTACAATCGAGAACTGGGCCTGGAGCACCCTTGATCCAGCGGGGAGGCACGATGAGGAACGGCACCTGGCGGGCGTCGCCGCTCGCCCTCGTCAGCGCACTGGTCATCGCGGCGGCCGCGATTCTGAGTTTCTTCCTCGCCAAGCACAGTGTCGACAGCCAGAACCAGGCGCTGCTCAGAGAAGACGTGACCCAAGCTGCCGGGTACGTCTCGTCGTTGACATCGACGCTCAGCTCGACCCTGGATGCACTCGCCCCCGGGGTCACGTCGACCAACGGCTCAGCTGCGGCCTTCGAAGCTCAAGCCAAACCCCTCGCCGGCGGTCCGTTCACGCTGTTGTTGGCCCGGAAGAGCGGTGCCAACTTCGTGGCCAGCGCCGTCGCCGGGAACGGGTTCACCAAAGGCGAGGTGCTCGACGCCCCGCTGACGGCCGTCCTCGGCAAGGCGGGCTCGAGTGTCGTGCCCGGACCCGTCACCTACGACGGCAAGACGTCGACATTCGGATTGGGTCTTGGACCCCCGTTGGTCCCTGAAGGTTTCGCAATTTATGAACTGGTCACGCTCGACCCCTTCGTGGCGACCACGGCCACCCAGGCGGCGCCGTTCCATGTGCTGCGGGCCGCGGTCTACGCGACGCGGGTGCCGACGACGGGCCAGTTGGTCCTGGCCAATACCCGGGCTCTGCCCTTGACGGGCACCACCTTCGTAGCACCCGTGGCCGTCGGATCGGGCTCCTGGTGGCTGGTGGCAGAGGCCAAGAGTCCGCTGGCGGGCCGGTTCCCCAATGCCGCGCCGTATGTCGTCCTCGTCTTCGTCCTGCTCCTGGCGCTGGCAGTGGGAAGCGTGATCGAAGTCGTCGTGCGCCGACAGCGTTACGCGAGCGCCCTAGTCGCCGAGCGGACCACCGAGCTCCTGGCTTCTCAAGAGGCCCTTGTCCGCAGCGAACGGTTGTCGGCCGTGGGGCAGATGACGACAGTGGTCGGCCACGAATTGCGCAACCCCTTGGGCGCGGTCATGAATGCCTTGTACATGCTCCGGCGTTCGCTCGGCGATCCCGCCGCGGCGGAGCCACACCTCGCCGTCGCCGAGCGCCAGACCGCTCGGGCCGTGAACCTGGCTCAGGACCTCACTGCTTACATGCGGGAACGAGAGCCCGAGCTCGCGCCCATGGATTTAGCTGAAGTTCTCAGCGACGTCCTTGAGGTGACACCCAAGCCGACTAATGTCGTCGTGGTCGACGATGTCGGCTCGATCGAATTGAATGCCGATTCCAAACAGATCGCCCAGATCCTCACCAACCTGGTGGACAACGCCTACCAGGCCATGCCCGACGGTGGCTCCCTACGGATCGAGGCCCATACCGAGGGTGCCACCGCGATCATCACCGTCGAGGACAGCGGGGAAGGAGTCGACCAGGAGCTCGTGGAGCGGTTCTTCGAGCCCTTCTTCACGACGCGTTCGGATGGGACCGGACTCGGACTGGCCATCGTGAGGCGTCTGACCGATGCCCACGGCGGAGAGATTTCGATCCAAAACGGGCCATCAGGTGGCGCCGTCGTCACGTTGCGCCTACCGATCGAACCCACCCGCGAGCTGGCATGGCGATAGCAACCGAACCCCGGTTGTTCTTCGCGTACGCTCCGGACCGGAGAACGACGCGGAGAACGACGCGGAGAACGACGAGGTGTAAGTGCACCGCCGATGCCGACCGGTCCAAGGTCGCGGGCTCTTCATCACCCCACGTGCCGGGGTCTTCCGGTTCTGACGGTCACTTCGACGCCCGGGACGACAACGTGACGATGGCGGCCACGACAACGACGGCGGCGAAGACGACGACGGCGGCGGAGACGACGACGGCGGCGGAGACAACACAGACGAGTGCCGACGTGCTCGTCGTCGACGACGACGCCGATGTCCGGTGGTCGGTGGCAGAGGTCTTGCGATCGGCAGGCTTCAGTGTGGCCGAAGCGGAGGACGGTGAAATCGCTCGGGGCATGTTGGGCACGGGGAGCTACCGCATGGTCCTCCTCGACATGAGGATGCCCCGGCGAGACGGGGTGTCGCTGATCGAAGCGGTGGGGGAGGTGCCGCCGGTCATCATCCACTCTGCCTATTCACTCGACGCATCAGACCGTGAGCGCCTCGGGTCCAAGGTGGTGGACTTTCTGCACAAGCCGGTCTCACCGCAGAAGCTCCTCCGAGCGGTCGAGGCCGTGCTCGGAAGTGGAGGTTGACCTCGAACCGCTGTGCCGGGGCTCGGTGTCCCAGCAAAATCTCAGGTTTCTCGCCGAACGCGATACCCCCGCCAGCACGTCGGTCTTCGTCATCAGCCTCTCGTGACCGGTCGACCGCGCTGTTCGCAATAGGAGCTGTTGCAACCCCACCGCTATCATGGCGAAGGTGAGTGACGGCGCCGTGGGGGCGGATGCTGGTCGGAACGGTGGGGTCCTTCGGGTTCTCGTCGTCGACGATCACGAGGTTCTGCGCACCGGCACGCGCCAGGTCCTCGAAGCATCGGGAGACATCGTCGTGGTGGGCGAGGCCGACGATGGAAAAGCGGCTCTCGCCCTGATCGAGGAGCTGGACCCCAACGTCGTTCTCATCGACATTCGCCTTCCTGACCGAAGTGGCATCGATGTCACTCGCCACCTGACACGCACCCACCCTGGGGTGCACGTGGTGATCCTCTCCGCCTACGACGATGACGACTTCGTTCGCGCCGCCCTCGAGGCCGGTGCGACGGGGTACCTCTTGAAGACCATGGCACGTGACGACCTGGTGGCGGCGGTCCGGGCCGCGGCGCAGGGAACCACGGTCCTCGACCCGGTCTTGTCGCCGCGCCTGGCCGGAGCACACAGCACTTGGGGTCCGGGCACCGGGCCCCGGCTCACGTGGCGAGAGCGTGAAGCCGTGGAATTGGTGGCCGAAGGGTTGTCCAACAAGGCGATTGCGGCGCAGCTCGGCGTCAGTGTCCGGACCGTCGAGGGTCACCTCAACCACGTCTTCACGAAGCTCGGCGTGGAGTCACGCACCGAGTTGGTCCGCTACGTCTTGACCCAGGGCTCGATCTCCTCGACACCATCGGCTGATCTCGAGTCCTGAACCGGGTGGTCGAACGATCACCCAGGTGGATTCTCGCGGTTGATCGCAGGTAGTACCCCGCTAGGCGCGGTTCGGGGCCGGGCGTAGCGTTGCTATGGCGACCCCGGGGAACCCCGCATCCCCTTCCTGGCAGGGTCGCAGTACAGGAGATCGGTCAGGTGCAGTAGCTCCCTGCGCTTCGCCGTCAACCTGGAGCATGGCGTGTGTGGTTCCCGCCACACCATCGGGTCGGGTGGGACATGGGCAGTGTCATGGACGTGTTGGCGCTGCCATGTCCCGCCACCCTTCATCCAACCGAGGGAGTGTGTGGTGACAGTCTGCAAAGGCAGTCTCGTCGTGCACATGGACGGGACTCCTATCTTCTGTTCCGAAGAGCTCGCCGGTCGACGGTGTGGAGAGCTCAGCTATGAGCGGCACCGGATCTTCCGATCCTGTGGTCTGACCTTCGTCCGTGGGTGCCCCCAGTGCCGCCACCTCGATGCGGTAGCGTTGTTGGCTCCCTCGGCGCATCGGGCAATTCGTGCAAGACCTCGAGGCCGTGATCGCGGCCGCCGGCCGGTTCTGGTCGGCGTGGACCGCAGCGATCGAGAACGACGGAGATGACATGACATCCCCGCAGACCTGGTCATCGAGGTGCACGCGGCGGCGCGGGAACTGATCGGTGCGACCGGGGCCCGGTACCTGCGCGGCGCCTATGACGTGCTCGACCACCTTGTGCTCGAGATCAAGCGGGCGTATCCGGCGGTGAACTGACCCCGGCGTGAACTGACCCCGGCGGTGGCCTTGCGATCAGGCGGGCCGGCCCCCGGGGCACCACGGGTTCTCGGGAACCCCGCGACAGGGGTTGGGCATCGACGGCAGGTTGGTCGGGAGGGGGCGCATCGTGATCACCGTGATCTGCGGATACTGCGACCCCGGCGGACACGTCCCGAAGCCCGTGTCACACAGCACCTGTCCGAGAAGGGCGCCCCCGGTGTTCGAGACAGCCAGAGTCCCGTTGCAGGTGGGCTGGCTCTGCTCCAGGCCCGCTGGGGCGCTGCCCGCGGGGGCGGTGTTTCCTGCGTAGCAATTCCGAGCTCCGTTCCCGTTGATCACGATCTGGCCGAAGTCCGCATTGGACTGGTTGCCGAAGTACCCGTCGTGGGTGAAGGTGTTGTCGAGCAGGGCGTCACCTTTGGGGTCGTAGACACAGCCGAACCCCGTGAGCTGCGCTCCTCCCGTCCCGGCACAAGTCTGCCCGTCGACGGGCGGGTTGCTGTCGGGGTAGGGAACGAAGAGGACTCCCCAGGCGCCGTTGTTCGAAAAGGTGTTGTCCATGACCGTGTCGTTGGCCCCCCCCGAGACGGTCATCCCCGTGCCGGTGGGACCGGCGCTGGCGCTGCCTGCCTGGGGCACGTCGGGGTCGTTGTTGTCATGGACCGAGTTGTGGATGAACACCCAGCACGAGTGGGTGTGGGTGATCGGGCTCTTGGCGTTGTGGGGGCAGGCGCCGTTCTGCGGCGCGGGAGCGTCACCGTCGATCTGGGTATTGGTGTCGACCCCGTCTTGGTTGTTGTCGAACTGGGAGTTCTCGATGACGATCGCCCCACCGGAGTTGGTTCCCGAATACCCGAGGGCGTTGAACTCCATCCAGGCGTGGTTGATGGTCACCCCACACACCTGAAGGCATGCTCCGACGTACATCCCGGAGTCGTTGAAGTTGCTGGCGTAGAGCTGGTCCCACAAGCCAGGCCCTTGGGCGTTGGAGGAAAAGATCCCGTACGCCGCCGCCGTGGCCTCGCCCTGGTAATAGGTCGATGTGGCGGTGATGTACCGACCGGTGTAACCGTGCAAGCCGATCAGACCGGAGTCCGCGCCACCGTTCCACCAGATCTCGTTACCCGAATCGCCGGTGCCACTGAGGAAGTTGCAGGCCGTGAGGTTCTCGACGCTCACATTGTCCGCTTTCCATACGACGATGCCGTTGCGACCGATGGCTTTTCCGTCCGATCCCACGAGGCCGAGGTTCTGCTGAGCCGGCGCCGGGCTGCAGGGGGTGGCGGCACCGGGCTTGGTGCCGTCGACAATCACGGTGCTCCGATCCATCCCTCGAAGGTGGATGTCCGACGTCGTGATGAGGACGCCTCCGAACTTGCCGTGATCGGTACTGGCGGAAGGGCTCGTCTCGTCGTCGGTCTCGTGATAGTCACCCGGTGCCACGAGGATCCAGTCGCCGTGCCGCGCCGCGTCGACGGCGTCTTGGATGGTCCGGTATTTCCCGGTGTGACCGTCGAAGGTGCCCACCGTGAGCACGTGGCCCGTGGTCGCTGCGGTCGTCCCCGACCCCGTTCCTTTGGTCGCCCCTGTTCCCGAGCTGCACGCCGCCAGAGCCGTCCCCAACAGGGCCGTCCCGAGCACACCGATGGACAACCGGCTTCGCCACCTTGGCCGTCGAACCACTCTGCGACCTCCGCTTTCCGCCCACTCGCACGGTGCCCCGTGCCTTGCACGGCGATGTCGGGAACTTAGCAATCGTTCCCGGATGGTGCCGTAGTCTCAGTCACAAGACCAAGACCTGAGGGAGTCACACATGGACACGGCACCGCTCCGAGGGGCGAAGATCGTCGTCACCGGGGTCACCGGACAGGTCGCCGAGCCACTGGCCTGCGCGCTGGCGCGTGACAACGAGGTGTACGGCGCAGCTCGCTTCAATGACGCCGCGGCACGCCGGCGCCTGGAAGATGGCGGCGTCCGATGCGTGGTGGTCGACCTCTTGGACGGCGAGCCGAATAGGCTTCCCGCCGACGCCGACTACGTCCTGAACTTCGCGGTCACCAAGACCAACGACTGGGATATCGACCTCCAGGCCAACAGCGGTGGGCTGGCCTGGCTCATGGAGCACCACCGAAACGCCCGTGCCTTTCTGCACTGCTCGACCACCGCGGTGTACAAGCCGATGGGCCACCATGTCTTCGCCGAGACGGACCCGCTCGGCGACAACCATGGGGTGTGGCCCTTTCTGCGGACCTACAGCATCTGCAAGATCTCGGCCGAAGCGACGGCGCGTTGGGCGGCGCAACGCTTCGATCTCCCGACGGTCATCACGCGGCTGTCTGTCCCGTATGGCGACCGCGGCGGCTGGCCCTCGGTGCACGTCCACATGATGGGCAACGGATCGGCGATTCCCGTGCATCTCGACGCCCCGAGCGTCTATCACCCCCTGCACGAGCGTGACATCCACCGCATGCTCCCAGCCTTCTTGGAGTCGGCGTCGGTACCCGCCACCGTCGTCAACTGGGGCGGGAGCACGGCGGTGAGCATCGAAGAGTGGTGTACCTATCTCGCCGGGTTGACGGGGCTCGAAGCACGCTTCGACCCCACCGAGCACACCATCGACAGCGTGCAACTGGATCTGACCAAGATGCACGAGGTCGCGGGGAAGACCGAGGTGGACTGGAAGGACGGCATGCGGCAGATGGTGGCGGCTCGACACCCCGAACTGCTTTCGAGCTGAGGGTTCACGCCCGGCGCGCCCGGTGCGAGGCTCAGGGTCGCGTGCGCAGCGCCCGGCGTTGTTGGAAGGCCTGTCGTTCGCGCCGGGCCGAATCGGTGTATTCGGGATCCTCCTCGGCGCCGAACGCGGTGAGCCATCCCCACAAGACGAGGAGACCTGACAACACGAGCACAGGAAGGTCGCCGACCCGCTCGTAGACGGTCCGACCGGTCCGGAGCCCGACGTCCCGGACGATCACGGCGCGACCGGCGAGCTCGGTGCGGGCCAGGACCCGGCCCCGGTGGTCGATCACCGCGCTGAAGCCCGTCGGCGCGGCCTGGACCACGTCGCGCCCTTCGGCGATGGCCTGGAGGCGGGCCGCGGCGATCTCCTGGGTCGGGACCTGGCTCGTGAGGTACGACGACGTGTTGGTCGGGTCGACCAGGAGATGTGCTCCGGCGCGCGTGGTGATCCATCCGCGCTCCGCGTAGAAGACCTCGTACGACACCAGCGTCCCGAGCGGACCGGCCGGGGTGTGCAAGACGCCGTTGCCGTGGCCCGGGATGGCGTCGAGGGGGACGCTCGAGAGATCGGCGAGATGCTTGAAGAATCCCCGATACGGGATGTACTCACCGAAGGGCACCCGGTGCACCTTTTCGAAGCGCGCCACCAGCTTCCCCTGCGGTGAGAAGGCCACGATCTCGTTGCGGAAGCTCTGGGTCGAGACGGTCTCGGTCACTCCCACCAAGAGCGTGGCGTGGAGTCGTGTGGCCAGTGCTCCCAGTTGCTTCTCGATCTGGGTCCCGTCGATGGGCGCGTCGAGTGACACGACATCTTCGGGCCACACCACCAACGACGGGGCCCTGCCGCCGTCGTGCGACGCGATGTCAGCGGTGGCCGCGAACTGCGCCGCGGTCACGGTGGCCGGATTGACCTCGGACTTCCGGAGCCCGCGCACGCCGCCGCCCTGGACCGACGCCACCCGAAGGGTGGTTGCGGCTTTGCCACCGTCAGGAGCATGCGCGCCCCACGTCCCGATGCCGACCACGACCACCACAACCGCCGTCCCGGCGAACACGGCGCGGAGTGCCTTTCGGCCCGGACGCGCCGATCGGCTCGTCCCGACCCGGGCGCGGCGCAGGGCCGGCAGCGAGGTGGCCAAGATGGCGACCCCGGCGCCGCCGAGCCAGACGAGACCGACGAGCAGCAACGGGCCACCGAGTCGAGCTGCCCCCGCCAGTGGGCTCGAGGCCTGGCCCAGGGCCACACCGCCCATGGGAAGGCCACCGAAGGGCCACGTCGAGCGCAGCGCTTCGGCGAGGACCATGGCGCCGGTGAGCGTCGCGGTGCGTCCCCGCCGCCCGCGCCGGGCCACGGCGCAGGCGAGGGCGGGGCCCAACGACTCCACGGCCATGAGGACGATGCCCCCGTAGGTGTTGAACGTCGTCGCCCACCACAGTCCGGGGACGAACAGGCCGAGTCCTGCCATCCACCCGGCCAGGAAACGGGTGCGCAGTCGCAAACCGCCGAGCCGCCACCACAGAAGGCCAGCAGCCGGGAAGGCGAGGATCCAGAACCCCCACGGGGGAAGGGACAAGGCCAGGCCCAAGCCCGCCCCGAGCGACGGGACCACGACCCGACCCCAACGTCGACTGGGTCGGGCACGGTGTGCGCCGACGCGACGATGGCTCGGTGCCGCGTTCGCGACGACGGTGTCGCTCACCGGTATGTGAGTCCGGCCCCGACCGGGCGCTCGAGGACGGTGTGTGCCGCTTGTCGACCGCTGGCGATGCACGCCGGGATGCCGACCCCGCCATAGGCAGCACCCGCCAACGCCAACGCCGGGAACAGGGCGACGGCGTGCTCGAGCGAGGACAGCCGCTCGAGATGGCCCGGCGCGTACTGGGGGAACGCCTCGGGCCATCGCGTCACGACCACCTCGGTCGGTTCTGATCGAAGTCCCATCATGAGGGCGAGATCGGCGAGGACGTGGCGGACGATCTCGTCGTCGGACATGTCTTTGGCGGGGTCGTCGCCGAACCGGCCCATCGAGGCGCGCACCAAGATGTCGTCGGGACGCCGGAGGTCCGGCCACTTGGAGGTGAGCCACGTACACGCGGTGATGAGGCACCCGGTGCTCGCCGGCACGAGGAAGCCGGTGCCGTCGAGGGGACGGCTCACCGCCCTCTCGGGCATCTGCAAGGTGACGAGCGTGACATCGGCGTAGTCGATCGCCCTCAACATCTCGGCGACGACAGGGTCGACCGATGCGACCAGTGCGGCGGTGGGACCAGCCGGGGTGGCGAGGACCACGGCGTCGGCCTCCACGGTGCCCCGGGCATGATGCAGGACCCAGGGTGTCGCATCGCGATCGCCCTGCATGGAGTGGCGGTCGTCGGGCGTACGGAGCTCGAGGCGATCGACCGGTGATTGCACGAGGAGCTCGACACCTCTGGTGCCGAGCGCGGCGGCCAGGCTGTCCACCAACCGCGACAGCCCGCCCCGCACCGTGAAGAAGACCGGGGCCTCGGCTCCGGCTCCGCCGGCAGTCGCCGGAGGAGAAGCAGGCCGCAGGGCGCGCATGAGGCTCCCACCGCGCCCCGCCGCGTCGAGCAGGGCCGGGAACACCGCCGCCGCACTCATCTGGGTCGTGTCCCCGGCGTGGATGCCGCCGATGAGGGGATCGACCAGTCGCGCCGTGACCTCGCGTCCGAGTCGGCGTCGGGTGATGTCGGCCACGGGCCGGTCCGATGGGTCGAGCGTGGTGGCGCCCCGTGGCGAGCGCCACCCCAGCACGTCGAGCCCGGCTCGGCCCACGCCGAGCGGCGACAAGATGCCCGAGCGCGCCAGGGGGCCCAGTCGGGTCGGCACACCCAGCGCCAACCCGGCGGGAAGACGCCGGAGCCGGCCCCGGGCCCAGACGTAGGCGGCACGACTGCCCGGTGACACGAGGTCGTCGTCGAGCCCGAGCTCACCGCACAGCGCCACGGCCTCGGGGCGGCGGGCCAGGAAGGCGTCGGGCCCGAGGTCCACAGCACGCCCGCCGATCTGCCCGGTGTGCAGTTTGCCCCCGAGCCGACCGGCGGACTCGAGGACCACGATGCGGGCGTGCGGGACCATGTGGCTGAGCTCCCACGCCGCACTCAGGCCGGCGATGCCGCCGCCCACGACCGCCACGGTGGTGCCGGTCCCGTCGGTCGCCGTCCCCATCACGGTCAGGCGTGGGCCGGCTCGACCACGTCGAGCACGACGTCGGCCAAGACGGCGCAGAACTCGGGGTCGTCGTTGAGCGACGCGGTCAGGGCGAAGGGGATCCCGACCTCGTCGGCGACGGCACGGGCTTCGATGTCGACGTCGTAGAGGACCTCGAGGTGGTCCGACACGAATCCCACCGGGCACACCACCACGGCCGAGGCTCCCGATGCGGGCAACGCGGTGATCACGTCGCGCAGGTCGGGGCCGAGCCAGGCATCGGCGGTACGCCCCGCGCTCTGCCACGCCACGGACCACCGGACGATCCCCGCCGCCTGCGCGATCGCCGTAGCCGACTCGAGCAGCTGCTCGGGGTAGGGGTCGCCGTCGTCGACGAGTCGGGTCGGGATGCTGTGCGCGGTGAACAGGACTGTGGCGTGGGCGCGAGCTTGGGTGGGGAGGAGCCCGACGGCGGCTCGCACCCGGGTGGCGACGAGAGAGGTGAATCCCGGAGCGTCGTACCAGTGATCGATCATCTCGAGGGCCAACGGTCCTCCCTCGTCGGGGCCCGGAGCGTCGGCCGCCTCCCGGGCCCGGCGGGCATAGTCACCCACACTGGCCGCCGAGTAATGGGGAGCGAGCACCAGCCCGACGACCCGGCTCACGCCGCCGCTCCTCAAGACGCGCAGTGCGTCGGCGATGCGCGGCGGCGCGAACTTGGCGCCCGCGGCGACCACGAAACGGCCCGGGGCCCGCTGTTCGAGGACCCGGCGAATCCCGTCGACCTGTGCGCGGGTGCGCTCGTTGAGCGGTGAAGTTCCCCCGATGGCGCGGTACCGGCGCTCGAGATCGGCGAGGAGATCATCCGGTGGCGGGCTGCCCCGACGGATCTCGGTGTAGAACGCGCCCAGCTCGTCGAGCGAGCGGGGTGTGCCATGGGCCATGACGAGGACGCCGACGGGCTTCACGACGGACTCGGGAGTGCAGCGATGTCGGTGGGTGAGGTCTCGTGGACGAGCTCCACGACGCGGGCCAAGACGTCGGGATCGGTCTGTGGCAACACCCCGTGGCCCAGGTTGAAGACATGCCCCGTGCCGCCGCGCCGCAGGACGTCGCGGGTCTGGGCCTCGACGACGTCCCACGGTGCCAGGCAGGTGGTTGGGTCGAGATTTCCCTGTAGCGCCAACCCCGGCCCCACGCGCCGTCGGGCCTCGTCGAGCGGCACCCGCCAGTCCACTCCGAGGACCTCGGTCCCCGCCCCTGCCATCAGGGCCAGGAGCTCACCGGTCCCCACGCCGAAGTGGATGCGGGGAACCGAAAGGTCGGCCAGGCCGGCGAAGACCTTGCGGGTGGCGGGCAGGGCATGGCGCTCGTAGTCGGCGGGCGACAGGGCCCCCACCCAGCTGTCGAAGAGCTGGACCGCAGATGCCCCCGCGCTGACCTGGGCGCGCAGCGACGCCAGTGCCATGTCGGCCAGGGCGTCGAGGAGGCGGGCGAAGAGGTCGGGGTCCCCTCGCATGAGGGCTTTGGTGTGGGCGTAGACACGGGACGGTCCCCCCTCGACGAGGTAGCTCGCCACGGTGAACGGCGCGCCGGCGAAGCCGATGAGCGGGATGCCGAGGGGGTCGAGCTCCCGGGTGACCAGGCGGATGGCTTCGAGGACATAGCCGGTGTCGGCCTCGGGCTCGAGGGGGCGTAGCCGGGCCAGGTCCTCGATGCTCCGGAAGGGCCGATCGATCACGGGCCCCCGACCCTGTTCGACCTCGACGCCGAATCCCACTGCCGCGGCCGGCACCACGATGTCGCTGAAGAGGATCGCCGCGTCGACGCCGTAGCGACGCACCGGTTGGAGGGTCAGCTCGGCGGCGAGCTCGGGTTTGCGGATGGCGTCGAGCACGCTCCCCTCGCCGCGCGCCGCTCGGTACTCGGGCAATGAGCGTCCCGCCTGGCGCATGAACCAGACCGGGACCCTGTCCACCGGCTGGCACCGGCAGGCTCGTAGGAAGGCCGAGTCGGCGACTGCCACGCCAGCGACGCTACTTGACGCCGTCGAGCCGGAATCTTGGTGTTCGAGCATCACTTCTCGTCGTTCCCGGGGCCGCCGCGGCCCGGCGGATAGGCCCGGACCGGACGGTATGATCGATGGTTCACTGCGCAGCGGTGTGGAGGGGAGCGGCGGTGGCAACGCATCCTGAGCTCGAGGCGGAACAGGCCCATGTGGACCGGGCCTACGAGCGCCTCGACCAGTTGCGATCCGACACAGAGGAGCTCATCCGTTCCGTGATCGATCAGGGTCGCGGCGGCACCCACCAATTCCGCGAGGAGCGCGACGTCATCGTCCGGACGAGCCTCGCCCGCCTGGACCAGCTCGACATCGGAGAGCAGGCGCTGTGCTTCGGCCGGATCGACCGTCGCGACGAGGGCGGGTCGTCGGGGCCTGGCTCTGAGACCGAGAGCTTCCACATCGGCCGGCTCGGGATCTCCGGCGAGGACCTCGAGCCCCTGGTGGTGGACTGGCGGGCCCCGGTGGCCGAGCCCTTCTACCGGGCCACGGGACGCGAGCCGATGGGCCTGGTCCTGCGGCGCCATCTGGCCGCCCAGGGGCGGCGGATCGTGGGGGTCGAAGACGAGCGTTTCGGTGCTTCGCCGGCGCACAACGGCTCCACCCATTGCAGTGGTCCCGCCACCGACGGGGAGACCACGGGCCCCGACGGGAGTGGGGGCTGGGACGACCAGGCCTCGGACGACGGGGGGGACGGCGAGCTCGAGTTGGGTGGGCCCGGCGCCCTCCTGGCCGCGCTCGAAGGGGCCCGGACCGGGGTCATGCGGGACATCGTCGCCACCATCCAACGGGAGCAGGACGAGATCATTCGCTCCGCGCTCCCCGGCGTCATGGTGGTCCAGGGCGGTCCCGGCACCGGCAAGACGGCGGTGGCACTGCACCGGGCGGCATACCTTCTCTATACGCACCGTTTCCCCCTGGAGCGCCAAGGGGTCCTCGTGATCGGGCCCAACCCCCTGTTCCTGCGCTATATCGAGCACGTCCTGCCCTCGCTCGGTGAGAGCGGCGTCACCCTGTCCACCATCGAAGGGCTCGTCCACGGCGTCCAGGTCAAGGCCGGTGACGGCCCGGGCGTGGCCCGCCTCAAGGGTGAGGCCTGTATGTCGATCGTGGTGGGCCGGGCTGTGCGCAGCCGCCAGCGCCCCCTGCGACACGACGCCGAGGTGCCCTTCGGGGCCACCGTCTTGCGGTTGAGCGCCGAGGCATCGGCGGGGATCGTCTCTGCGGCGCGCCGTCGTCCCGGGTCCCACAACGCCCGGCGGCGGTTCTTGGAGCAGCTGGTGGTGCGCCGGCTGGCCGACGAATACCTCCGGGCCCTGGCCGTCCACGGGATCGAGCCCCGGGGTGCCGATGACCCGGGGCTCGGCGACTTCGACCCCGGAGCCCCACCCGAGCCCATCGCGGCCGCCCCCAACGGGCAGCGCAACGGGCACGGGCGGGTGTCTCCCACCGACGCCGGGCGCCGGTCGACGGGGGACGATCTGGAAGAGGAAAGTGGCTTTGACCTGGGTGAATTCTCCCGACAAGTCCGGCGTCTCCCCGAGGTGACCGAGGCCCTGGACCGGATGTGGCCCCGGCTCAACGCCGAAGAGCTGCTCCACGACCTCTTCGGGTCGCGGCCCCTCCTGGCCCTGGCGGCCAAGGGGGTCCTGACCGCCAGGGAGCAGCACCTCCTTCTCCGGCCCCGCAGCGCCACGCTCGGAGAGATCCCCTGGACCGTCGCCGATCTCGCCCTCATCGACGAGGCTCGGGTCCTCCTCGGCCCCCGCCGGCCCCGGGCCGCGGGCGGGGGTGGGGGTGGGGGTGACCACGACGAGCCCCGTACCTACGGCCACATCGTGGTGGACGAGGCCCAGGATCTCTCGCCCATGCAGTTGCGGTCGGTGTCTCGTCGTTCGCTGTCGGGGTCGATCACCATGGCCGGCGACATCGGCCAGGCCACAGGCCCGTGGGCGCCCGCCAGTTGGGACGAGGTCACCGCCCATCTGCCCGGCCAGCGGGCGCCGCGCCTGGTCGAGCTGACCGTGAGCTACCGGACGCCCGCCGAGGTGGTGGAGGTGGCGGCCCGGGTCCTGGCCGAGACCGCCCCGGGACTGCGGCCACCCACGCCGGTGCGACGGACGGGGGTGGCCCCGCACTTCGAGGAGGTCGAGGCGTCGCGCCTCGCCGAACGTGTCGCCGCCTTGGCCACACGAGCCTGCCGGGACGTCGCCCCGGGCACGGCGGCGGTGCTGGCACCGGGGTCGCTCGTCGCCGACCTCGCTATCGCACTCGATGCGGCGGGCGTCCAGGCGAGTGACCCCCGGCGCGACGGCCTGGGCGCGCCGCTCAGCCTGTTGCCGATCGACCTCGCCAACGGTCTCGAGTTCGACGCCGTCGTCGTGGTCGAGCCGGCCGCCATCGTCGAGGAGTCACCCCAGGGCCTGCGCGCCCTGTACGTCGCCCTCACCCGTCCCACCCGCCGGCTGACGGTCATCCACACGCGGCCTCTACCGGGCGCGCTCCGGGTCTGAACGGGGGGCTGCGGTCGGCCCTCGTGCGCGCCGGTCGGCGGCGGGTCCCCTTAGCCCGGGTGGAGGGGAAATGGGCGCACCGACGGTGTTGGCGCGCGACGGTCGCCGTCAACTAGGAAAGACCCCGTGACGCAGGCCTTGTCGGTGGAGCAAGCGGCGCGCGCACCACGCCACATCCCCGAACGGCCGCCCTTGCTCGCCGTGGGGGTCATGATCTGGCTGGGTTCCGAGGTCATGTTCTTCAGTGGCCTCTTCGCGGCGTACTTCACCATCCGGGCCCACGCCGCGACGTGGCCGCCGTTGGCGGGGGCGCACCTCGACTACGTCCAGGCCGGGATCTTCAGCGTCATCCTGCTGGTGTCGAGCCCGACGTTCCAGATCGGCGTGTGGGCCCAAGAGCGCGGTGAACGGCGCAAAGCTGTGGCGTGGATCATCACCAGCTTCCTGTTGGGCGCGGCATTCCTCGGCAACACTCTCTACGAATGGCATGACTTCGCGGGCTCGCACCACGGGCCGGGGCTCAACGCCTACTGGTCGCTTTTCTTCATCATGACCGGCATCCACGGGCTACACGTGGCGCTGGGATTGGTGGCCATGATCTTCCTGTTGGGCCGAATGGGTGGAAAAGGTGGTGATCCCGGCGAGACCAACGTGTTTCAGGCCGTCGGGTATTACTGGCACTTCGTCGACTTCATGTGGGTGGGCATTTTCAGTTGCCTGTTCCTCTTGAAGACCGGTTGAGCTCCCGGGACTGCGAGGACATGCGAAAGAAGCTCCGTGTCCGGTACCTGTTGCCGGGAATGCTGGTGGGAGGTGTCGCGGTCGCAGGACTGCTCACGTCGGGCGCGTCGGTGTCTCAGGCGGCCACTCCACCCGCACCCAAGGCGGCCGGCACGGTGGCGTTGAAGACCGCCACGAGAGCGGCCGACAACATCATCACCTACCACGTGCCCCCGAGCTCCTACATCGCGCCGGGCCGGACCCTGTTCGAGTTGAACTGCTCGAGCTGTCACGGCGTGGACGCCTCGGGCACGGCCCGGGCCCCGAACCTCCAGGGCCTCGGGCCCGCCACCGTCGACTTCTGGGTGTCGACGGGCCGGATGCCCCTGGCCGTCGCCACCGCCCAGCCGGTGCAGAAGCCGGCGCGGTTCAACCGCAAAGAGACACTCCAGATCGTGGCGTTCGTGAACTCACTCGCCCCGGCCGCTCCCGACTACCCCGCCGGTATCCCCAAGGTCAACCTGTCGGCCGGTGACGTGGTGGAGGGGAACTCCCTGTTCGTCCTCAACTGCGCGGGCTGTCACACCATCACCGGCGCCGGGGACGCACTGTCGAACGGGTTCTTCGCACCGTCGCTGCACAAGATCTACCCGCGCCAGATCGCCGAGGCCATCCGGACCGGCCCCACGCAGATGCCGCACTTCGGGCCGGGCAACATCTCCGATAAGCAGGTGGCCGACATCGTCAAGTACGTCACGACATCGATCCAGCACCCCACCAACCAGGGCGGCCTCGGTCTCGGCGGCATCGGGCCCGTGGCCGAGGGTTTCATCGGGCTCCTCTTCGGTGTAGGCGGGATCATGCTGGTGGCGTTCTGGCTCGGGGACCGCAAATGAGCGACGGCACCGACGTGACGTCGGGCAACGGCGCGCCGGCCGGTGTGCCCATCACGAAGTTCGACGATCCCCATCTCCAGCCCTACGCCAAGAACCCCCGGCGGGCCGAGATGCTCATCGGCGCCATCCTCCTCATCGGTCTGGCCGGGTTCTGCGCCTACGGCGGTCTGTACTGGGTGGGGGGTCAGACCCAGTGGGAGGCGGTGTTCGGGGGCATCGGGTTCTTCGCCTTCGGGTTCGGGCTTTCGGCCTGGGGCAAGTACCTGCTGCCCCAGGGCCCCTTCGTGGAGGACCGGCACGATCTCAAGTCGACCGAGCCCGAGATCGAGGCCATGGCGGCGGCCATCGAGGACCGGGGCAAGATGGTGTTCCGCCGGCGGGGGTTCCTGGGCACGATCCTCGGTGCCGGGGCCGGGGTCATGGGTGTGGTGATCACATTCCCGTTGATCCGGTCGCTCGGGCCCCAGCCCAAGAAGACCTTCGACACCACCAACTGGCGCAGTGGCTCGCACGTCGTCGACCTCGACGGCAGGCGGATCCACCGGGCCGATCTCGAGGTCGGTGGGTCGTTGACGGTGTTCCCCGAAGGCCATCAGGGCTCCGGCGTCGACCAGACCATGCTCATCCGAGCCGACACCAAGGACATCACGACGCTGCCCGGGCGCGACACCTGGGGCCCCAAGGGATATCTGGCCTATTCCAAGATGTGCACCCACGCCGGATGCCCCGTCGGCCTCTACCAGCAAGTCGCTCAGCAGTTGCTGTGCCCGTGTCACCAGTCGTTGTTCGACGTGCTGACCGGCGGCAACCCGGTGTTCGGGCCCGCCCCGCGTCCGTTGCCGCAATTGCCACTGGAGATCGACAGCCAGGGGTTCCTGTTGGCACAGGCCGGGTATGACCAGCCCGTTGGACCCGGGTTCTGGGAGCGGTCATGAGCGCCCTCACGTCACGGTCCGCGGGTCGCATCCGGGGACGGAACGGCACGAAGGCCACCAAGCCCGACCCCGTCGTCGCCGGGGTGCGGTGGCTGGACGAGCGGCTGGGCGTCGCCAAGGGCGGCCGGACCCTGCTCGACAAGATCTTCCCCGACCACTGGTCGTTCCTCCTCGGGGAGATCGCCCTCTACTCCTTCGTGGTGCTGATCGCCACGGGCATCTTCGTCAGCCTCTACTTCATCCCCTCTGCCAAGGAGCTCATCTACCACGGCCCCTACGTGCCGTTGCGGGGGTCCAGGGTCTCCGCCGCGTTCGAGTCGACGGTGAACCTCTCCTTCGGGGTGCGCAGCGGTCTCGTCATCCGCCAGATGCACCACTGGGCCGCGGACGTCTTCGTGGGTTCGATCGCCGTGCACATGTGTCGGATCTTCTTCACCGGGGCGTTCCGCAAGCCCCGCGAGCTCAACTGGATGATCGGGATCACTTTGCTCATCCTGGCCCTGACCAACGGGTTCATCGGGTACTCGCTGCCCGACGACCTCGTGTCGGGGACCGGACTGCGGATCATGTTCTCGATCGTGCTGTCGATCCCCGTCGTGGGGTCGTATCTGGCCACGTTCCTCTTCGGGGGGAACTTCCCCGGCGACGGGTCGATCATCCCCCGGCTCTTCATCTTGCACGTGCTGGTGGTGCCGCTCATCATCTTCGGGCTGCTCGGCGCCCATCTCGGACTGCTCGTGCGTCAGAAGCACACCCAGTTCCCCGGGCACGGTCGGACCGAGAAGAACGTCGTGGGCTCGCCCATGTACCCCACGTTCATCGCCAAGACGACGGGATTCCTGTTCGTCACGACCGGCGTGTTGTGGGCGCTCGGCGGCCTGGCCCAGATCAACCCCATCTGGCAGTTCGGCCAGTACGAGCCGTACAAGATCAGCTACGCAGTGCAACCGGACTGGTACATGGGTTGGCTCGACGGGGCGCTACGGATCATGCCGCCCATCTCCTGGACGCTGTGGGGCCACACCATCCCCTTCGTGATCCTCTTCCCGGCGGTGCTGTTCCCGGGAATCTGCTTCAACCTCTTCTATGTGTGGCCCATGGTCGAGGCCAAGGTGACCGGTGATCGGGCCGAGCACAACCTCCTCGACCGACCTCGGGACAAGCCGAGGCGGACCGCCATCGGGGTGGCGTCGTTGACGTTCTTCTTCGTGCTGTTCGCGGCGAGCTCGACCGACGTGTTGGCCAACTACTTCAAGGTCTCGCTCAACGAGGTCCTGTGGTTCTTCCGGTTCGCCGTCTTCGTCATCCCGAGCGCGGCGGGCATCTTCGCCTACTACCTCTGCCGGGAGATGTCGGGCGTGCCGGGCATCGGGCGGCGCAAGCGCGCCGTAGTCATCACGCGGACCGCGCAGGGCGAGTACGAGAGTGTGTCGACCGCGCCCCGTCCCGGCGACGAGGCCGATCACGAGGAGCTCCTCCCCACCCCGGTGCCGGCCCGGATCGAGCTCAACGGCGAGCTGGAGTCCGTCGAGGCCGCCGGCTCGGGCGTCCGCCGCATCCCTCGTCCCTGAGCACCCCCGTGGTCCGCTCGGCGCGTCCCGACGACGCCGGTGAGGTCGCCCGGCTCGCCGAGGTCATGTACCGGTCGTTGGGCATCGTCCTCGACGACGAGGTGTGGGAGAGGTGGCGTGTCTCCGCCCGGGCGGCGGTGAGTGGGCTCCTCGGCGCGCAGCTCACGGTGGTGGTCGCCGAGGACCCCGGTGCCCCGGGCCGGCTGGTGGCGTGCGGGGCGGGGGTGATCTCACTGCGTCTCCCGAACCCGTCCCATGCCAGTGCCCGGGTCGGCTATGTCCAGTGGATGTCGACCGAGCGCGATTTCCGTCGGCGGGGGTTCGGTCGGGCCGTGCTGCGGGGGCTGCTCGAGTGGTTCGAGTCCCAAGGCGTCGACAACGTCGAGCTGCACGCGTCGGCCGACGGGAAGGCGCTGTACCGGTCCGAGGGATTCTGGGAGGGGAGCACGGGGCTCGCCTTGCGGCGGCGGCCCTGGGACCCCGTTCCGGGCCCGTGAGCCCCTCGACGAGCCCCGGCGGGTACTCGGGGCACGCCGCTGGCCAAGAAGCTCGGGGTCGGTCCCGGTGACGTCGTGGTTCGTCTGGCGCAGGGAGCGGCGGGCCGCGGTTTCTGCCCGTCCCCGGCGCGGCCCGAGGCGATGACGGTACGGTGGCAGGCCATGAGCGTGGACGTGCGGACGCGGGTCGACGGCGAGCAGGCCCAGGTCGACCCGGCCCGGTTCTTCACCGAGGAGCTCCCCGTCGCACTCGGCGCCGCCGCGCCCCTCTTGGCCGAGGCCCGGGCCGTGTTGCGGCTCCCACCCCTGGTCATCGAGGTCGACGGCAAGAGCTGGACGCTCGAGGTCGACGACGCCGGCATCGCCGTGACGCCCGGCGCGACCTCGGGCGATGGAGTCATGCGGCTACGGCTCGACGCCCACCAACTGTCGGATCTCGTGGCCGACCAGGTCACCCCGATGGGGTGGTTCTCGAGCGGCGCCTTGGCACTCGAGGGCCGTCTCGAGCGGCTCCTCGACTGGTGGTTGGTGCTGCGGAGCGCGCTCGACGGGGTCGCTCCCCATGTGTCGGGGGCCATGGCCTTCGACGACGCCGGGGGTGCGCCGCTGGACCTGACCCGGCGGTTCTCCTGGGACGACCACGACGAGGAGATGGACCGGTTCCTCGGCCAAGCCGGGTTCCTCCATGTGGGCGGGGTGTTCACCCCGGACGAGATGGCGGCGGTCTCGAGCGACATGGACCGGGCCGCCCCGACCTACAGCCAGGGTGACGGGCGGTCGTGGTGGGCCCGGACCGACGACGGTGCGGACCGGTTGGTGCGGATGCAGGGCTTCGACGCCATGTCCGACGCGGCCGCCTCTCTCGTCTGTGACGGTCGCCTGGCCCGGTTGGGCGCGCTGACCGGTGACCGACACCAGTGGGGCTCGATGGAGTCCAACGCCCTCGAGGCCCTCGTGAAGCCCATCGGGGTGGTGGAGGGCATCTCCGATGTCCCGTGGCACAAGGACTGCTCGCTCGGTCGGCACAGCTACGAGTGCTGCTCGCTCACCGTCGGCATCTCGGTCACGGGTGCGGACGAGACCTCGGGCCAGCTCCGGGTGGTGGCCGGGAGCCACCGGGCTCTGGTGTGGCCCGCCTTCTTGCGTCGGGACAACCCCCTCCCTGTGCTCGACCTCCCCACCGAGACCGGCGACGTCACCGTCCACCTGAGCTGCACGCTGCACATGGCCCAGCCTCCGGTCCGTCGGGAGCGGAGGGTGATGTACACCGGGTTCCGGTTGCCGCCGCTGCGACCCGAGGCCGCCGGCGAGGCGCGCCGGCGCCTCCGGGACGTCCGCGAGACCGCCGCCACGACGGTGTCGCAGCCCCCGAGCACCGTCCGCGGCTAGCGCCGCTCCCCCTCTCGGGATGCGGCGCAGCGCCGGCGCGGCGGTCGCCGGGTTCGTGGGTATGGCCCTCGTGGTCCTGGGCGTGGCCCAGCCGGGCTCGCCCTTCACCTCCAAGCTCGCGGCGTCGTGGATCTTCGGCCTCCCCGGCCCGGGCTCGGACCCGGCTCGTCACGCCCTGGTCGGGATCGCGGTGGTCTACTCCGGGCTCATCGTCGTGCTCTGCGCGTGGTACTGGATCGCACGCGACCCGACGCCCGACGACCGCTGCGGTTGGGCCCGGTCGTGGGGGGTCTTCGGGCTGTGGGTGACGCCGCTCGTCGTCGCCCCGCCGCTGTTCAGTCGTGACGTCTACACCTACGGGGCCGAGGGCGAGCTCGTCTCGCGGGGCATCGATCCCTACACCCACGGGCTCGCGTCGGTGCGGGGGTCGACGTTCTACGAGCTGGCCGATCCCCTGTGGCGCCACGCCCATGCTCCGTACGGACCGGTCTTCTTCGACATCGCCCGGTTGAACGCGCACGTCTCGAGCAGCGTCTTCGTCACGCTCGAGGGTTACCGGCTGGTTGCTCTCCTCGGCGTCGTGGTCATGGGGGTGTCGGTGCCGGTCCTGGCCCGGTCGTTGGGTCGCGACCCGGCCACGGCCTTCGCGCTGAGCGCGCTCAATCCCCTCGTGTTGTTGTCGCTCATCGGCGCCATGCACAACGACGCCCTCATGGTGGGCCTGCTCGTGGCCGGTGTCACCGTGGCCCGACGGGGCCATCCCGTGCTCGGCGTCGTGGTCTGCGCGCTCGGGGCACTGGTCAAGGTCCCGTGCTTCTTGGGCATCGTCTTCATCGGATGGGACTGGGCCCCACCCCCCGACCCCCCGACGCGCCGACGCGCCGCGTACGTGGCGGGGTCGGTCGGCATCGGCCTGGCCGTGATGGCCCTTGTCTCCGAAGTGTCGGGGCTCGGTTGGAACTGGCTCTGGAACCTCTCGGACCCGGGGAAGGTGAACTCGTGGCTCGACCCCGCCACCGCCATAGGCCTCGGGATCTCCCATCTCGTCGCCGTGGTGGGCGGGGGCACCGATACCCACGCGCTGGTCACGGCGTCGCGCGCCGTGGCCCTCGGGGTGGCGGGGGTGATCGTGGTGGTCCTCTTGCATCGCTGCGAGCACCTCGGCTTGGCCAGGGCCCTGGGCTGGAGCCTGTTGGCCGTGGTCTTTCTCGGGCCCGTCGTGTGGCCCTGGTACGAGACGTGGGGGCTCGTCTTCCTGGCCCTTGCCAGCGACGTCTGGTCGAGCCGGGTCGTCCTCGTGGCCTCGGCCGTGGCTTGTTTCGCCACCGTGCCCTCACACCTGCGCGCCAACGCCTCCGAAGTGGTCGTGGCAGCAGCGATCCTCGTGGTGGCGGCCGGTGGAGCGGGATACTCGCTGACCCGGGTGCGGGCCTCGGTCGGCGCTGAGCACGGCCACACCCACAGTTGACCTCGTGTTGGGGGCGAGGTGGATGGCGGTTGATCCCCAAGGAGGACGCTGAGGGCATTGCCCGAGGGGGGCAGGTCCGGGCGACGCACCCGTGATCCGCCGGGCTCAGGTTCGGCACCGGGCATGCGGCCCGGTGCCGAACCATGCCCGGGCTTCAACTCAGATGGTTCCGCCCCGCCGTGATTCCACGGTCACGCCGATCACCGCCGAGAGCACGAGCGCCGCGCCCGGCGCGATGAGCCACAGGCCGAAGACCATCGAGAGCACCATCAGGAACAGGCCCATGCCCAAGACGAAGGGCCAGATGCTCGAGCCCGGGAACGAGCCGATCACCCCGGCACCGTCCGCCATCTCGGCATCGGTGCGGTCCTCGGGCCGGGGCTTCATGCGGCGCGACCACCAGAGGTAGTAGCTCCCGGGCAGGAACCCGAGAATGGTGGTGCCCACGAGCATCACAAACCCGCCTTGTTCGTAGGCCCAGAACCAGTAGATGAGCCCGACGACGCCGAAGAAGGCGGCCACCCCGAGCAGGAACAATGCTTCGACGCGCACGACGGGCTCCTATGCCTTGTCGCCGGTATCGGCAGCTGCGGCCGCGCCGGCCAACCGGCCATGCCCGTTGCCATTGGCGCCGGCACTGCCGTGGGTGATCGTGAGGGCGTCGGGGTGGTGGTAGTCCCACACCGGTCGCTCCGATCGGATCGGGGGCAGCTTCTCGAAGTTGTGGTGCACCGGGGGTGAGGTAGCGAACCACTCCAGGGTGTGCGCGTCCCAG
Source organism: Acidimicrobiales bacterium (assembly GCA_035532735.1). Lineage (GTDB taxonomy): Bacteria > Actinomycetota > Acidimicrobiia > Acidimicrobiales > UBA8190 > Chersky-840. Next base: position 112,349 of record DATKQM010000013.1, read on the forward strand.
GGGTTGTCCCCGGCGGGGACGGGCTTGCGCCACGACACCCAGAAGTTCACGAGGAGGAAGACGAACGAGATGCCGATGATGAAGGCCCCGACCGTCGAGACCACGTTCAGGGTCTGCCATCCCAGGCTGGCCGGGTACGAAGCCACCCGCCGGGGCATCCCCCACAGGCCGAGGACGTACTGGGGCATGAACGTCACCCAGAAGCCGACGGTGAGCAACCAGAAATGGGTCTTGCCCATCCACTCCCGGTACATCCGGCCGTAGAACTTGGGATACCAGTAATAGAGCCCGGCGAAACCCGCATAGACCGCGGTCCCGAACAGCACCTGATGGAAGTGGGCCACGACGAAATAGGTGTCGTGGGTGGCGAAGTCGATGGGTGGTGACGCCAACATGACGCCGGTGAGACCTCCCATCAAGAAGGCGAAGAGGAACCCGATGCAAAACAGCATGGGCGTCGTGAAGGTGAGTTGCCCGCGCCACATGGTGCCGATCCAGTTGAAGAACTTGATGCCGGTCGGCACCGCGATGAGCAGCGACAGCAGCGAGAAGAAGGGGAGGAGCACCACGCCGGTGGTGAACATGTGGTGCGCCCACACCCCGGTGGACAGCGCCGCGATGGCCATGGTGGCGAAGACCATGCCCTTGTACCCGAAGAGCGGCTTCTTGGAGAAGACCGGGATGACGTCGGTCACGATGCCGAAATAGGGCAAGGCCAGGATGTAGACCTCGGGATGGCCGAAGAACCAGAAGAGGTTCTGATAGAGGATCGGTGACCCTCCGCCGGCGGTGGAATAGATATGGGTCCCGAAGTGCCGGTCGGCGAAGAGGAGCACCATGGCCGCGGTCAGGATGGGGAAGGCGATCAGGATCAGGATGGCGGTGACGAGCATGTTCCAGGTGAAGATGGGGAGCCGGAACATGGTCATGCCCGGGGCGCGCAGATAGAAGGTGGTGGTGACGAGGTTCACGCCGGTGAAGATGGCCGAGAAGCCGGTCAGGGCGATCCCGAGGATCCATAAGTCGGGTGCAGACCCGGGGGAGAACTGGACCGTCGACAGCGGCGCGTAGGCCACCCATCCGTACGCCGCGGCCCCTCCGGCCACGACGAAGCCGAGCAGCATCGTGATCGAGCCACTGAGATAGAGCCAGTACGACAGGGCGTTGAGTCGGGGGAAGGCCATGTCGGGCGCGCCCACCTGGAGCGGGAGGATGTAGTTGGCCAGGCCACCGAAGGCGAAGGGCCCGGCGAAGAGGTAGAGCATCAGGCTGCCGTGCATGGTGAACAGCGCGTTGTAGGCCTGGAAGCTGAGCAGCGAGCTGTTGGGGGTGGCCAGTTGGGCCCGCATGGCCAGGGCCATGAGCCCAGCCAGGAAGAACATGACGAGCGACGTCACCATGTAGTTCATGCCGATGAGCTTGTGGTCGGTGCTGGTGAGCCACTTCAACAGGCCCGTGGGGCCCTCGTGGTGCTCGTGCTCGTGCCCGTGGTCGTGGGAGACCGGGCGGTCGACGAGAACGGTCATGCGGCCGCCTTCGTGGTCGAGTTGGACGCGGACACCGTCGATGCCGCATGGGCCAGGTGCTGCTGTGAGCTCAGCCACGCCCGGAACTGGCTGGGGGGCAGCGCCACCACGTGGAAGAACATGAGTGAGTGGTACAGCCCGCACAGCTGGGTGCACTGGGCCCGGTAGATGGCCGCATGGTCGACGGTGAGGTCGAACGTGTTCGTGACTCCGGGCTGGGCGTAGCGGCTGAAGTTGAACTCGGGCACGTAGAAGCCGTGGATCACGTCCTGGCTGTTGAGGACGATTTGGGTCGTCTGGCCGGCCGGCACAATCAGTCCCGGGCCCAGGCAGTCCACGGCCGGCGCGCACGAGGCCCCGTTGAGCCCGATGGGGTCGGGGTCTTCGGTGGTCACCCCGGTGACGGTGACGTTGCCCGGGTACTGATAGCGCCAGCCCCACTGGAACGCGGTGACGTGGATCTTCACGGCCGGGGTGGGGGTGACGGCGTCGACCTGGTTCTCGGTGTAGACGGTGAACCCGAACAGGGTGAGGACCATGACCACCGGGACGACGATGTAGGTGATCTCGATGGGGATGTGGTACTGGAACTGGCGGGGGATCTCGTCGGACTTCTTGCGGTAGCGGAAGATCGACCACGTGATCAGCCCGCCCACGAAGACGAGGACGACGATCGACGCGATCATCGTGCCGATCCACAACACGGACTCGTCATGGCCCTGCTTGGTCGACCCCCGATAGCCGTAGAAGGTGGGGAGTTGACAGCCGCCGAGGAGGACCGGCAGGGCCGTCACGGCGACGAGCCCGAAGGCCCGACGACGCCACCGTGACGCGACCGTGCTGCTCGATTCGCCGTCGCGGGGGCTCACCGCGTCGACACTAGCCAACGGTGATCCGCGAGAGTAGTTGGCGCGCGACGGCTCAGTGGGCGTGTCCGGCGCGTCCCTCGGAGTCCCGGGCCGTCCAGGTGAACACGCCTTTCGCCATGGTCGAGGTGGCCTCCTTCGACAGCCGGGCGAACACCCCGGCTCGTGCCCTGTGGACCGCCGGGTCTGTCGGCGCCGCCAGGGCGGCCAGCTCTGCCAGATGCCCGGCCAGTCGCAGTGCCACGGCCCCCTCCGCACCCTCGGCGGGGGACTCCACCAGGGCGAGGGCGCGATCGGCCAGGACCCCTGCCCCGCCCGCCAATGCCGCCAGCTCGCCGGCCAGGGCCGACTCGGGCGCGGGCTTGAGCGATGCCGGGTTCCCGTCCCACCAGCCGCCGTAGAGGCGCCACACGTTGCGGACCACGAACTCGGGCTCGTCGTAGACGGGCCGGAGATAGGGACGGTCCGCCAGGTGGGCCGGCACCGCCACGGTGTGGAGAACCTCGTCGAGCCGGGCCCCGGCGTTCATGAGCGCGATCGTCTGGTCGACGAGGGAGTCGAGGAGGTCGGCGGTGTCGGTGAGCGCCTGGCGGACCCGGTCCGCGCCGATGACGGGGAAGCCGTGGCCCGGCAGGAGGACCTCGGGCTCGAGGCTGATCATCTCGCGCAGGGCGACGGCCCACTCGCGGGGATAGCGCTGGACCTTCTGGGGGTTGCCGGCGTTGGGAGACGCCCAGATGAAGAGGTCGCCGCAACACAACACGCGCCGGTCGGCCAGCCAGGTCCAGGTGTGGTCGTCGGTCTCGCCCCGGGCATGGTGGAGCTCGAGGCCGACGCCGCCGACGTCGAGGTCGAGCTGCTGCGCGTAGGTCCGGTCGGGGTAGCGGTACTCGGTGGGCCAACGCAGGCCCGGCACCCCGAACTGCCGTTGGTTGATGATCTCGTTGTAGCCCGCCGTCACGACATAGCGGTCGAAGCGCGCCGGCACGGCCTCGTGGGCGACGACCAACGGGGCGGGCCAGCCCTCGGTGGCGGACTCCTCCTCCCACACCCCCACCCCGAAGACGTGGTCGATGTGGCCGTGGGAGTAGATGGCGGTGTTGAGCCGTTGGGCGGACCACCCCCGCAGGGCCTCGTGGACCGCGCTGGCCACGAAGGTCGAGCCCGTGTCGACCAGGACGAGCCCGTCGTCGGTGGCGATGGCCGAGACATTGGCGAAGCTGGGGACGAACGAGACTCCGGTGGCGACCTCGGCCAAGCCGCCCATGTACCCGCCCACAGGGTGGATCTCGACGATGTCGATGTCGCCTCGCCAGAGCTTGTCGGCAAGCTCGAGTACGTCGTCGACCACGACGAGAGCCTACGGTGCCCGGGAAGTCGGTCGGCGGCTCAGGGCGGTGGCTTGCGCCAGGCGCGCTGGATGGCCGCCGCGTGTCGTCCCGCCCGGCGCGCCCCCAAGCGCAATTTCTCGTTCGCCTCGAGTCTCCGAGCCGAGCGACCGGCGAGGACGCCGAGCCCGCGCGCCAATGTCGCACCGGTGGGTGGCCCGACCTGCGCGCCGGAGGGTTGTCCGGGCGACGTGGTCAGGGGGCCTGTGGTCTCGTCGACCGCTGCGGACGACGCGGGGCGCGCGTACCGGGTCAGTGTGGCCAGGCGCACCCAGGCCAGCGCGGAGACCTCCACCACGACGATCCCGGTCGTGTCGGGTCGGAGGGCGGGGAGGATGGGTGCCGCCGCCACGGCGAGGGCGACGACGATGTCGAGACTGGCATGGAGTCTCGGACCGCATACCCGAGCCAGGCCGAGTGGGCCGCGGGCCGTGACGGCGAGAAGGACGAAGGCGCCGGCCGCGCCGAGCAGCAGTCCGCTGTGGCCGACATGGATGGACAGCTCGGCCAGGGCACCCGCCAGGAGGTACTCCAGGAGCTGGTGCGCACCGAACGGGATCGGCCGCAGTCGTGGTGGGGGCCGGCCGCCGGGGTCGGTGCTGTCTCCGGCGGTGATTGCAGCTACCCCGAAGTCGACGGCTTGTCGCTGTCCTTGGCTGAGGCATCGTCCCCGCTGCTCGGGGTTTTCTCTCCGGTGTCACCCTTGGCCCCGTCGGCGAGGCCCTTCTTGAACTCGGATTGAGCCGAGCCGAGAGACCTGGCGAGCTTGGGGATCTGGGTACTTCCGAAGAGGACGGCGACGACCACGATCAGGACAATGACCCCATCGAGCCCGAAGATCTCGGCGAGCATTGGGTGCACGGACGCCTTCCCTTCTTCGGTTCCCGCCGGCAGGCGGGTACCTGCCTGACAGGTTAGACCCGAATCCCCCCGGCGACACTGGCGGGTGGCGGTGAGCACAGCCTCAGTCGGCGAGGAAGACCCCCATGACCAGGGCCGCGATCGATGACAGCGTGGTCAGGGCACCCCAGATGGCCAAGCCGCGCGTCGTCGAGGCCCGGGTGTGGAGAAAGGCCGCCAACCCCGCCAGGGCCACGACGACGATCTTCGCCACCACCACCACGACCCACGAGCCGGGTTGTCCGGCATGGACGGCGGAGATGTTCCACAATCCGGTGACCACGAGCACGGCGTAGGCCGGCCACTGGATACGGGCGAAGGCGCGGGCCAGAGCCCTGGGCGCCCCCTCTCCGAGGCCGCGCGCGGTGGGAACGAGCCCGGCGATGGTGAGCTGTCCCCCCACCCACACCGTGGCGGCCAGCACATGCACCGAGAGCCGGATGCCGTCGAGCGCAGGAGACAGGCCGCCGTCCACGAGATCGACCGCGCCCTCGGGTCCCAGACCGTCCGCTACTTGCCCTGCCAGTTCGGCTTGCGCTTCTCGGCGAAGGCGACCGGGCCCTCCATGGCGTCGGCCGAGGAGAACACCGCCCCCACCGCCTCGGCGTTGAGCTTCCAGCCTTCTTCCTCCGAGACGCCCGCGGCACGCACCATGACGTGCTTGGACCACCGCACCGCCAGGGGCGCGTTGTCGGCGATGACGTCGGCCAGCGCCAGGGTCTCCTCCATGAGCTGGGCGGCGGGGACCACGCGGTTGATCAGGCCCAACTGCAAGGCGCGGGTGGCGTCGATCGACTCACCGGTGAGTGCGAGCTCCAAGGCGATGGCGATGGGGAGTCGCTTGGGAAGACGGATGAGACCACCCGCCCCGGCGACCAGTCCGCGCTTGGCCTCGGGGATGCCGAAGGTGGCGTGATCGGCGGCCACCACGAGGTCACAGGCGAGCATGATCTCGCAACCTCCGGCCAGCGCGGCGCCGTTCACCGCCGCGATGATCGGCTTGGGGAACTGGCGTTGGGTGATGCCGGCGAATCCTCCGGAGCCGCCCATGATGGCCCCGCCTTCACCTGTGGCGAAGGCCTTGAGGTCCATGCCGGCCGAGAAGGCCTTTTCACCGGCGCCGGTGACGACGACGACGGAGCATCCGTCGTCGGTCTCGAGCTCGTCGAGCGCGTTGGCCATGCCCACGCTGACGTCACCGTTGATGGCGTTGCGGGCCTCGGGCCGGTTGATGGTGAGGATCTCGACGTGTCCTCGGCGCTCGCGTTCGACTGCGGGCATCGGCGCTCCTCGCTCTGGTTCCGCCCGAGTTTGACCGGGCTGGCCCGGCACCGCCACCCACGGGCGCTTCTCAGGGTGCGAGCCGGTACCGGGGCGGGTTGCCCGAGATCTCGATGCGATGGCCGACGAGGTCACGACCAGCCAGGGCGGGGAGCTCACCGGGATCAGCCGCGGCCGCGATCCGGCGCCGGTCGGGGAGCTGGGCGATCACGGGGGCGGCGGTGACGATGCCGCCGGGTCCCACCACGATGGTGGCGGCGACGACCTCGGCGGGGCTCTCGGCCTCGGTCGCTACCGGGACGGCGGAGGCGTCGATGACTCGTTGGGCCGTTTCGGTGTCGCCACGACGCCATCCCCGGGGCGGCGGCCCGGCGCTGTAGATGCCCACGGCGTGCTTGGTGGCGTACCACCCCATGGCGCTGACCAGCCCCGCCCCGCCATGGGCCCTGATCCGGTAGACGGTCGAGGCCACGCCGTGCAACGAGTAGTTGTTCCCGGGCCCGCCGAAATAGGGGAGGCCGCCCGTCGTGGTGAGGCCCCGGGTGTCGTGGGGCGCGATGCCGAGCGCTTCGACACCCATCTCCACCGCGCAGGGGAAGCACGAATAGAGGTCGAAGGCGCCGATGTCGTCGACACCGAGCTCCGCGGCCGACAGCGCTGCGGAGCAGGCGGCGTGGAGGCCGGCCGAGGAGGCGAGGTGGGGCCGGGCCGTGGGGAACCAGACCTCGGTCGCCTCGGCCCCGGACCAGCAGAACACGGCCATGTCGGCCACGCCCGCGGTCCGGGCCGCCGCCAGCGATGTCACGAGAACCGCCGCACCCTGGTTCACGTGGAGGAAGGCGCACATCCGCTTCGGATACGGCTCGGCCACCAAGCGGTTGTCGGCTGTGACCGTGGCCAATTCCGCCGGGGTCCGGACATCACGGAACCACGCCACGGGCTGGGTCGCCGCCACCGTGGTGAACGGGGCCATGAGCTCGCCCAGCATTGTCCGTTGCTCGGCGCCACTGCGGTCCGCACGGTGCGCGATGGCGCTCTCGAAGAGGGCGTACACGTGGACCGGGGCGACGAGACCGACGCGCATCTCGGCGTCGCCGATGCCGACACGGTCGTCGCCGACCACGGGGTCCGGCGCAAGGCGGTCGCCACCGACCATGGCATCGGCGTCCTCGGGGCGCGGTCCGGCCCCGCCCGCCTGGGCCTTGGCCGAGTGCTGCGCCTCGGCCCCCACGACGAGCGCGACCTCGAGCTCCCCGGCCGAGATTGCGGCCGCAGCGCGACTGATCAGCCACTGAGGTGAGTTCCCGCCGATGGTGGTGACCTCGGTCCGCGTCGGTCTCAAGCCCAAGGCTCGGGCCACAGTGGCCGCGGGGGCAGGCCCGGCGTTGGACATGACGTTGACCATCGACACCAGCTGGACCCTCGCTCGCAGGCTCGGGGCTTCGGCGAAGGCTTCCCCCGCAGCACGAGCCGCCAACTCGAGCGCCGCTGCCGTCGGGTCCCGGTCGACGGATTGCCCCGCGGCGATCACCACCGGGATCCTGGTCTCGTCGAGGGCCACTCCGTGATAGGTCAGCGCGGGAGCAGGCCGTTGAGCAACAACGACACCACGAAGTCCGCAGCGACCTCGGCCGAGAGCCCGTCGTCGGTGACGAGTCGGCGATGTGCGACCTGGCCCACGAGCGCGGCCACCGAGCAGGCCACCATGCGCGGCGGTGCCTCGACGATCAGTCCCCGGTGCTGGGCGTCGGCGACGATCTTCTCGATGTCGCTGATGAAGGCCTCGAAGATGCCGAAGAGATGCTTCTCGAACCGGTCCCCGAGGGCATAGGAGTCACGGAACAAGAGCTTCACGAGGGCGCGGTCGGACTCGAAGAACTCGAACGTGGTCTGCACTGCGGCCCGGAAGGGTGCGTCGGGCGATCCCCGCGCCGGGGTGGAGAGCATGGCCTCGGTGACGTGGTCGCGCAGCGCCTGGCCTTCGGCCTCCATGAGCGCGTGGAAGAGCGCGTCCTTCGAATCGAAGTACCAGTAGATCGAGCCGTAGGAGAGCTTCGCCGCTTTGGCGATGTCGGCGATGGTGGTGCCGTGGTACCCCTTGCGGGCGAACACCTTCTTGGCCGCCGCCAGGATGTCGGTCCGGCGCCCCGCCTTCTCGGTGTCGCTCATGGCGCGTCGCACCGCTCGCGCCGGGCGGGATTCCTGGATGGGTACCGAGGAAGCGCCCGACATGCGCGCAGGCTACCAAACTGATGAATCAGTCAGTCGGGCCTACGGACTCGAACCGAGCTCGGCGTGCGCGCTGGCGCGCAGTTCCCGCGGGCATCGGCTATCCGGCTGCGAAGCTCTCTGGGTCGACGGTGATGAACAGACCCTCGCCGTGGGCGAGGAGCGTGGAGCCGTGACGGGCGTCGGCCTCGATGTGCAGCTTCCGACCGTGGCGCGAGTGCAACTTGGCCCGCATCTCGACCTCCACGCCCAGCGGCGTGGGGGCTCGGTAGGTGATGGTCAGGCGGCCGGTGTACGCCGGGGTGGCGTTGATCGAGAGCACGAATCCCATGACCTCGTCCATGAGCGCGGCCACCGCACCACCATGGGCACGTCCCGGGGCGCCTTCGAAGGCGGGGCCGAGCACCGTCCGGAGCACGGCGACATTGCCTTCACGCGTGATGTCGGCCGCCATGCCCAGTGGGTTCGCCTTCCCCGTGACGATGTCGTCGGGGAAGTTCGTTCGCCCCCGCCCGTCGGGGGGTGGGACGACGAACACGGTATGGACCATGTCGAGCGGGGCCCGGACGCGCTCCGGGCTCTTCTCGACAGCGGCGAGAAGAGCCCGGGCATCGGTGGTGATCCGCTCGAAGAGCTCGTCGCCGACCTCGTGGGCCACGATGGCATGACCGAGTTCCCGCACGACACCGGCTGCCTCGAGCCGTGCGGCAGAGGCCGGTCCGTCACCTCGCGCCGGCCGGGACGAGTCGGCGACGGTCAACTGTGCTTCACGTCTGCCCAGGCGACGTCCTTGTCGACCTCGACATCACGGGGCAGGCCGAGGATCCGCTCCGCCATCTGATTGCGTAGTACTTCGGACGTCCCACCTTCGATGGTGTTGGCCCGCGCCCGGAGGAATGTCGTGGCCCGACCCTCGGCCCGGGTGTCGCCGGGAATCCACGCCGTGGCGGCGACGCCGTTGGCGTCCAACGCGAAGTTCGAACGCCGCTGGTTGTACTCGGCGTTGAAGACCTTGTTGACCGAGCCCTCCGGGCCCGGCTGCTGACCTCGGAGGCGCGCCGAGTTGGCGCGAAAGGCGGTGATCTCCTTCACCTCGGACTCGATGTAGAACTGGGCCAGGCGCTGACGGACGCCGGGATCGGTCCGATCGGGGATCCCGTCGAGATACGACTGCCACGGGTCGCGACGGACTCCGCCGGTGAACGACACGGGGTCGAGCGAGATTCCCGCCAACGCCACTCGCTCGTTCATGAGCGTCGTCCGCGCGCAACGCCAGCCGTCTCCCACGTCACCAACCCGGTTGGCGTCGGGTATGCGCACATCGGACAGGAACACCTCGTTGAACTCCGAGGAGCCCGTCATCTGCTTCAAGGGGCGGACATCGACGCCGGGTGACTTCATGTCCAAGATGAAGTAGCTGAGCCCCTCGTGCTTGGGGACGTCAGGGTTGGTCCGGGCGAGGAGCATCCCGAACTTCGAGAACTGGGCGATGGTGGTCCACACCTTCTGCCCGTTCACGACCCACTCGTCGCCGTCGCGCACGGCCCGTGTCGACAGTGACGCCAGGTCCGAGCCCGAGCCGGGCTCGCTGAAGAGCTGGCACCAGACTTCTTCGGCGGAGAGGATCTTGCGCAGATACCGCTCTTTCTGCTCCTGGGTTCCGTGCGCGATGAGCGTGGGCCCGGCGAGGCCCACCCCGAGCAGGTTGATCGAGACGGTCGGAAGCCGGTAGTGGACCAGTTCGGAACGGATCACCGTCTGCATCCAGACCTCACCCGAGAACCCCCCGAATTCCTGGGGCCACAACGGCGCGGCGTAGGGACTCCGTCCGATGGTCCCCTGCCAGGCAAAGGGATTGAAGCCGCTGTCGGCCTTCAGCTTCTCGAGCTTGTCGTCGGCACCGCAGTCGGCCGCCTCCATCCATCCCGCGGGGAGGTTGTCGGCCAGCCAGGCGCGGAACCCGGCGCGGAACTCCTGTTGCTCGGGAGTGTCCTCGTTCGTCCAGCGCATCGCCCGTGCCTCCCCACCGATTTCGGCCCACCTGAAGTGCCATCCGACGTGCCAACTGACGTATCAGTCAGCAGGTCCGGCTCAGTGTAACGACAGGGCGCCTAGCGCAAGAGATGAATATGTGAGCTGTCCGGTACGCCGGCGACGGAGGGGCGGGCCTCGTCGGGCCCGTCGGCGGCGAGCAGGATCTGGCGCCGGTCGAGCACCTCGGCCACGAACTCGCGACCGCGGGGGAGGTGTCGGAGGATGTCGGCCTGACCCTGGGGGCGCGGCAGCATCCATGAGTGGCCGCCGGGGACCCACACGACGTCGATCCCGGTGAGCTCGGCGAATTCGCGAGCCGTGTCGGGACTGACGATGCGGTCGAAGCAACCCCAGACCGGGAGGATGGGCACGCCGCCGGCGACGATCCGCTCGACCTCGGGGCGCAGGTCCATAGCCATGAGCATCGAACCCACGGGCAGGGTCCGGCCCATGGACCGAATGTTGCGATGGGCATCGGGCCACAAGCCGCGCAGGGTCGACGCCAACCGGCGCCCGACGAAGAGGTCGGGTGTGTCGAGGACGGCCGCCACGAGAAGGTCGGCTACGCCGGCCATGTCGGGAAGCACGGGCGACAGCACCGACACGAGCACTCCACGCCGATGCTTCCAACCCGGGGTGGCGGCGCCGTCGCGATAGATGATGCCGAGCACCCTCTCGGGATGGTCATCGGCGAACTGGACCGCCACCGCCCCACCCATGGAGTGTCCGAGCAGCACGGCCCGCCGGGCCCCGACCTCGTCGAGCAGATGGCCGACCACGTCCGCGATCTCGCCGATGGTGACCCGCTCCCACGGCAGTGGGTCACTGCCGGCGAATCCGGGCAGGCTGGGATTGAGCACCCGCCAGCCGAGCGCTTCGGCCAGGTTGCTGCTCTCGCGCCAGTACATCCCGCCGCCGGCGAAGTAGCCGTGGAGGTTGACGGCCCAGATGGGCTCGCTCCCCGGTCCTTCGGGCCCGTACGCGTCGGTGTTGTCCGACATGGCGTAACGGACCCGTCGGCCGTCGACGACGAGCTTGTGGGGGATCATCCGCACCGAACGTCGTGACCCCAGGGCGGGGCCCGGGACGGGCGCGGGCGCGGCCCGGTCCCGATCGGTGTGACGACGCGAAGGAAGCGCGGAAGCTTGCATGGCGACTGCGACGACCCTATCTCAGACCGGCCGACAACCCGCGGTACGTGGTCTATCGGGCACACACCGTCATGCGGATGTCTCAGGCCTCCGGCGCACGTCGGCGCCGGGCACCTAGCCTCGGCATTCGTGTCCCCGCCCAGCTCACGGTTGCGACGCGCCGCCACCCAGGCCCGGGTCACCGCCCACGCCGTCCATCACCTCGGACTCCCCACGGTGGGCCTGATCCTGGCCAACTCGGCGCGACGGCAATTCCAACGGACCGGGTCGGGGCCTTCCCCGCGTCGTGACGCGCCTTCTGTGTCACCGGGTCGCCTCCAGCGCGTCGAGGTCTGGAGCCCCCTACCGGGCACGGCCCAATTCCACTTCGAACGGGCCCGGCTCGAGGTGTCCTTCCTTGCCGACGACACGGTGCGCGTGTCGTGGGGTCCGGGCCCCGAGCCGGTCCCCTATGCCATCGCCGGGGACATCGCCGGCCCGGTCCCGGTGGTCCAGGCTCATCCCATCGACGTCCTCCGCGCCGATGGCGCCTGGGTCCTTCGAAGCGTTGCGCTCGAGATCACGGTGTCTCCCGACGGAACCCTCCGCACGGCACGATCCGGCGGCACCCTGCTGCGTTCCGAGTCGGCCCCGGCCCGGCGGGGCGCGGCGTGGGAGCAGTCCTTCTCCATGCGCGCCGGCGAGCGGATGTGCGGGCTCGGTGAACAGGCCCTGGCCATCGACCGGCGCGGCGCCACGGTCACCTTGTGGAACACCGACCCGGGTGGTTCCTGGGGCCCGGGGAAGGGCCCGCTCTATCTCGGCATCCCGGTCGTCGTCTCCACCCACGACGACGGTGACGTCCTCTCCTTCTACGAGAACTCGACGCGCGCCACCTTCGATTTCGGTCAGCAACCCTCCGACGCCGGCAAATCGGGAACGGCCACAGTGCGCTTTGCCGGTGGTGTGCTGCGTCGGTATCTGATCACCGGCGATGTCCCGCACCTCGTCGACCGCTACACCGAGCTCACCGGACGCCCCGCACTGGCGCCGCGCTGGGCTCTCGGGTATCACCAGAGTCGTTGGGGATACCGCAACGATGCCGACGTGCGTGCCATCACCGACGGCTTTGCGAACCTCGGCCTCCCCCTGAGTGCGGTCCACCTCGACATCGACTACATGCGCGGCTTCCGGGTCTTCACGGTCGATCCTGACAAGTTCCCCGATCTCGGTGCTCTGACGACAGAGGTGGCTGCTGTTGGAACCCGCCTGGTGACGATCGTCGACGCCGGTGTGAAGATCGACCCCGACTACGACGTCTTCTGTGAGGGCCGCGATCAGCATCGCTTCTGCACCGATGCCCATGGGCATCTTGCCGAAGGAGTCGTCTGGCCCGGTCGGAGCGCCTTCCCCGACTTCACCGACCCCGGCACCCGGTCGTGGTGGGCGGGGAAGTACCGCACCCTGACCGACGCCGGTGTGGCGGGGATCTGGCACGACATGAACGAGCCGACGTCGATCGCGTTGCTCGGCGACCCGACGCTTCCTATATCCACCCGCCATCACTTCGACGGACGGGGCGGCGACCACGCCGAGGGCCACAACCTCTACGGGTTGCTCATGAACCGGGCCGGCTACGAGGGCTTGCAGCGCGCGGTGCCGGACCGGCGGCCGTTCATCGTGTCGCGCTCGGGCTGGGCATCCATGCAGCGGTGGGCCTGGAACTGGACCGGGGACGTCGCTTCGACGTGGGAGTCGATGCGCCAACAGGTGGCCACCGTGATCGGGCTCGGGCTGTCGGGAGTCCCGTACTCGGGATCGGACATCGGCGGCTTCAGTGGCATCCCCGATGACGAGCTCTACCTCCGCTGGTTGCAGATGAGCGTGTTCATGCCCTATTGCCGCACCCACTCGGTGCGCGGCGTCCCGCCCCGGGAGCCCTGGTGCTTCGCCGAGCCCACCCGACAACTGGTGGCGGCCTGGATCCGGTTCCGTTACCGGCTGCTGCCCTATCTCTACACCTTGGCCCATCAGGCTTCTGAAACCGGCGCCCCCCTGATCCGGCCGTTGTGGTGGTCGGGCGGTGACTCCGACACCGACGACGCCTTTCTTCTGGGTGACGCTCTGCTGGTGGCGCCGGTCACCGAGGCCGGTGGCCGCCGGCCCGCAGTGCCGCTTCCGTCAGGGCGATGGACGAGCATTTGGGCCGGTGACGGTGACGGTGTCGGTGAGGGTGACGGTGTCGGTGAGGGCAACGACCAGGTTTCGGTGCTGACCCCGTTGGACCGGATCCCCGTGCTGGCCCGGGCCGGATCGGTCATCCCGCTCGACGACGGATGGTCCGATCGGGGTGGGCTGTGCCGTCTTGACGGCGACACCGGTCGACCACCCCTGGGGGGCCCGACGTCGGACGGGTTGTCTCTCGATCACGCCCCTCGCCATCTCGCCTTTCACTGTTGGCCCGACGAGGAGGGTGTCGCGGCGGGTGTGTGCATCGACGACGCCGGCGACGGACACGGCCCGGTCCGACGCGACACGCTGCGCTTCGAGGGGGCACACCCCGGCGGGACCGCCACGTTGACATGGGAGCGCGCCGGCGACTTCGCAGCGCCCATCGCCCTCCGTGTGGTCCTCCACGGACTGAGCGCGGCCCGTGCTGTCGCCGATGGTGTGGAGGTGCCGGTGTCGGGGAGCGTCGTCGATGTCGCGACCTTCTCCGAGCTGACCCTGGAGGGGTTGCGCGACGTGACCGGCTTCGGAGTCTGAGGAGCCGGACGTGCGACGTCGCGCCCGACGAGTCGGTGACTCCGGTCGTGGGTTGATCGCTCCCGAAGAGGTCGAGCGCGACGGTGTGATCCTGCGCCGGCTGACCCTGGAGGACGCCCCCGCCGTGGCGAAGGCGGCCACCGAGAGCTTGGAGCACCTCCGGCCCTGGATGCCCTGGGCGACGCGCCAAGGCACCTCGCTCGAGACTCAGCGCGAACGGCTCCTCGGCCCCGCCACGATGTGGAACTCGGGCAGCGGGTACGAGTACGGCATCTTCCTCCCCGACGGCACGCTGGTGGGCGGGTGCGGCCTCCACCGTCGGATCGGGCCCAGCGCCCTCGAGATCGGCTACTGGGTCCACGTCGACCACACCCGCCGGGGCATCGCCACCGCGTCGGCCGGCGCGCTGACAGCTGTGGGGTTCGGTTTGCGCGGCATCGAACGCATGGAGATCCAGTGCGACGAGGCAAACGTCGCCAGTGCCTCGGTCCCCCCCAAGCTGGGGTACCACCTCACCGGCCGCGTGGAACACGAGCCCGAAGCGCCCGGTGAGGTGGGATCGCGGTTGATCTGGGTCCTCTTTCGCCGCGAGTGGGAGGCCCGTCCCCCCCGCCCGTCGCCGTCGGCACCGTAGATTGACCGCATGTCGAACAAAGGGGCCGCAGGACCGGACCGATCGGTCCCGGCCCCCCTCACCGCGGCGGTGTTCCACGAGATCCTCGACGAGTTGCGGGCCCTCGAGGGTCGCCTCTTCCTTCCCGATGTCCCCCTCGACGAACTGAGTGTCCTCGAGGGCTACAAGTGGATGTTCTCCATCTTGGCCGTGGGCCTCGACGCCCATGTCTGGGCCGACCCGGCCCGACCGCGTTTCGTCGACATCGTGGGCCCCTACCGGAAGTGGGGTGGCGACAACGCCGATGCCTACTACCAGTATGCGCCGATCGACCCCGACCGGACCTACATCGTCACCGGACGCAAGGGTGACGCCGACTACCTCTCGCTCTCGGTCTACGGCGGCCCGTCGGACGGGCGCTACTCGGAGCGCATCGTCGGCACCATCAACCACCGGGCCCTCGAGTTCTCCCCGGAAGGGGCCTTCTCCCTCGTCCTCAGCCCCGATCCCCACGATGGGGCCTGGTTGAAGCTCGAGCCCGACGCGGTCTGCGCCATCACCCGCGATTATCTCGCCGACCCGGTCCAAGGACGGCGGGCCCGGTGGCACATCGAGTCGGTCGACCCGCCTCCCACCCGGCGCGACGACGATGCCGATCTCGCCCGTCGGTTCCGGGCCACCCTTACCTGGATCCGTGACCAGGCCGCCATCGTGCCCATCCCGCTGGGCACGCCCAACACCGTCGACGAGCCCTACGGGGTGCCGAGCCAGACCTTCGGGTGGGCGGCCGCCGACGCGGCCTACGCCATGGGCTCCTACGAGCTCGCCGAGGACGAGGCCCTCGTCATCGAGGGTCGGTCACCGGTTTGCGCGTTCTGGAACGTCTGTCTCTGGAACCAATTCCTCCATACCTACGACTACGCCTACGAGCGGGTCACCATCAACGGTGATCAGGCTGTCTATGAGCCCGACGGGACGTGGCGACTCGTGGTATCGCGCCGGGACCCGGGCCATCCCAACTGGATCTCGACCGCAGGTCACTCCCGGGGCCGGATCTGGTTCCGTTGGTTCCTCCCCGAGGCGACGCCGTCGCGACCGACGACAACGGTGATCCCGTTCGCCGCGGTATCGGGTTTGTGAGCGTCCGCCCGGCCCCGGTCGTCCTCGACGATCTCGCCGAGCCTCGGTTCTCCCCGGAGATCGACCAGCTGCGCGCCGGCCTGGTGGACATGGCGCCGATGTGCCCGATCGAACCGGATGCGTTGTGTGAAACGGCGGTCGAGCAGACCGGGCTCTCCGACTTCGGCGACGGCGCCTATCGCCGCCGGTTGGTTGTCCTGTGCAGCGCCTTGCGCGACGAGGCGGGACTGAGCCCGTCGGGGATCGTGAGTTGGCACACCCAACTGGTCCAGCTGCTCAAGAACCGACTCCTGATCCAGGACCTCCTGACCCGCCACCCCGAGATCAGAGATGTCCGCATCGAGAGACCCATCATCATCTGCGGGCAACCCCGGACCGGCACCACCCACCTTCACAACCTCATCAGTGCCGATCCCGCCCTGCGATCCCTGCCGTATTGGGAGAGCCTCGAGCCCGTCCTGCCCTACGCCGAGCAACCGGGGCCGGGCGAGCCCGACCCGCGCCTGGCCCGGACCGCCTTCGGGCTGGAGGTGCTCAACGAGGCCCTGCCGTTCTTCGACCGGATGCATGAGATGACCGTCGATCACGTCCACGAGGAGATTCAGCTCCTCGCCATCGACGTCTCGACCATGTTCTTCGAGGCCCAGGCGCTCATGCCGTCGTGGCGCGACTACTTCAAGGCCGAGGACCAGACTCCGACCTACGGGTACCTCCGCACCGTCTTACAGGTTCTCCAGTGGTTGCGGGGCGGCACCCGGTGGGTGCTCAAGTCACCCCAGCATCTCGAGCAGTTCGCCCCGCTCGTCTCGACCTTCCCCGATGCCACCTTCGTGGTCACCCACCGCGACCCGGCATCGGTCACGGTGTCGCTCGCCACCATGGTGGCCTACACCGCCCGGATGGCCATCGACCACATCGACCCCATGGCCATCGGCCGATACTGGTCGGCGCGCTGCGAGGACCTGTTCCGGGCCTGTGCCGCAGACCGCGACCTTCTCCCCGCCGACAACTCGATCGACGTCGTCTTCCATGAGTTCATGGCGGACGACATCGCCATGGTCGAGAAGATCTACGCCGTGGCCGACCAGCCCTTCACCTCCGAGACCCGGAAGGCCATGGAGAGGTTCATGGTGGACAACCCCCGAGGTCGTCACGGCACCATCGTCTACCGGCCCGAGGAATTCGGCATCGACCGGGCCGAGCGTCACGGCGCGCTGGACTCCTACATGCGGCAATTCGCGGTGTTGAGAGAAGACCGCCACGCCTGAGCGGCCTGCCCCGGCGAATTCCTCCGAGGCCCGTTGGGGGTGTTGGCACGACGGAAGTCCACCTGCTGACCACCTTCGTTGGGGAGCGCTCCCGAGCGACAATGAGGGGAGGGTCCGGCGGCGGCGGACCGATCGGGGTGACATGCGACAATTGACCGGCGGTCCCTGGTGAGCGGGCGCGTGCTGCCCGTCGCCTGGTACCGCTTCCGGGCCACCTTGCCCCGGCGTCGGGGCGGGTACCTGACGGTGATCGTGCTCCTCGGCCTCCTCGGGGGCGTGGCCATGGGAGCCATTGCCGGTGCCCGCCGCACCCAGTCCGCCTTCCCCGCCTACCTGGCTGCCACCAAAGCCTCGGACCTTCAGTTCCTCGCCTACGGCCTGGCCAATATCCCGACCACGAACCTTCTCCGACAACTCGAACATGTGCCCTATGTCAAGGGCGTGGCGAGCGCTCCCTATCTCCTCATGGAGCAGCTCGGGACGAACGGAAGGCCGGTCTCAGGTGGCGCCAACACCGGCGACGTCCAGGAGCTCGGCAGCGCGGGAGGGATGTACTTCACTCAGGACAAGGTGACGGTGGCCGAAGGGAGGATGGCCGATCCGCGCCGAGCCGACGAGATGGTGGCCACCGCACAGGCGGCGCACATCTCGGGTTGGCATCTGGGTGAGACCATCGACTTCGGCGCCTTCACCCTGACGCAGGCGAACGGGCCGGGCTTCAATCTGGAGACGACGAAGCCGGCGGTGCGGGTGTCGCTGAAGCTCGTCGGTATCGTGGTGCTGTCGAGCCAGGTCGTCCACGACGACGTCGACACGTACCCGGCCGACGTGCTCATGACCCCGGCTCTCACCCGGCGGTTGAGCCACAGTGGGGCCTACCCGACCTACGGACTGCGTCTCGACCACGGGAGCAGCGACGTCGCCGCGGTGGAGCGCGACGTCATCGGCATCCTGCCTCCGGGAAGTCCCTACACCTTCCACGTCACGTCCGTGGTCGAGGGACAGGTCGAGCGAGCCAGCAAACCGGAGGCCATCGCGCTGGGCGTCTTCGGTGCCATCGCCGCGCTGGCGGCTCTGCTCATCGCCGGCCTCGCCATCAGCCGGGCCCTGTGGGAGAACGGCGAGGACCTCGACGTCCTGCGCGCCATCGGAGCCGATACGGTGACCACGACGACCGACGCCCTGTTCGGTCTGGTGGGGGCGGTCGTCATTGGGGGACTGGTGGCGGTGGGCGTCGCCGTGGGATTGTCACCGTTGGCGCCCATCGGGCCGACGCGCCAGGTGGATCGTGCTCCGGGGATCAACTTCGACTGGACGGTCCTCGCGATCGGGCTGGCGGTCTTGACGTTGGGCCTGAGCGCGCTGACCGTGGTCCTCGCCTACCGCCGGGCCACCCGACCTTTCGGCGAGCGGGCGGAGCCCGTGGAGCGGCGATCGCGTCTCGTCAACGCGGCGGCCAGGATGGGGCTTCCACCGTCGGCCATCGCCGGGCTGCGGTTCTCGCTGGAGCGAGGGCACGGGCGTAGTGCCGTCCCAGTACGCTCGGCACTCATCGGCGCCGTGCTGGCGGTGACGGTCGTCGCGGCAACACTCACCTTCGCCAGTGGCCTGCACACCCTCGACTCACACCCCGCCCTGTACGGGTGGAACTGGAGCTATGCCATCGACTCGCCCGGTGGCAACAACATCCCGCCCGCCGCCGGCACGCTGCTCGATCGCGACCGCGACGTGGCGGCGTGGGCGGGGTTCAGCTTCGCCAGTATCCAGATCGACGGGCTCACCGTTCCCGCGCTGTTGACGGCCTCGCACAGTCGTCTCGATCCGCCGCTCCTGTCGGGCCACGAGATCGACACCAAGCACGAGATCGTGGTGGGTGCCTCCACGCTCGCCGCCCTGCACAAGAAGCTCGGCAGCACCGTCACCGTCAGCTACGGCAGTCCTCACGACGCCCCGGTGTATGTACCCCCCACCCCCCTGGTGGTGGTGGGCATCGCCACCATGCCGGCTATCGGATCAGCAGGAACACTCCATGTGTCGATGGGAACCGGCGTGCTGGTGCCGACTGGTGTCGAACCGGCGGCGATGCGACAGGCGCTCACCAGCCCCGACCCCAACCAGAACGGGCCCGCGATCGACGTGGTCCAGCTCCGTCGGGGAGTGACCGCGGCGGCGGGCCGCGCCTCGCTCCAACGCATCGCGGCCGCCGCCACCACGGTGATGGCCCACGACCCTCTGGGCGCGGGTGACAGCTACAACGTGCTGGGCGTGCAACGACCGGCCGAGATCGTGAATTACCAATCGACCGGCGCCACCCCTGCCACGCTGGCGGCGGGGCTGGCAGTCGGGGCGGTGGTGGCTCTGGGCCTCACCCTGACCGCCTCGGTCCGGCGCCGCCGACGCGACCTGGCGCTGCTCAAGACCCTCGGCTTCACCCCGCGTCAATTGGCGACCGCAGTGGCCTGGCAGGCGTCGGTCGCGGCCACGGTAGGCATCATCATCGGACTCCCGGCCGGGATCGTGTTTGGGCGGTGGCTGTGGACGCTCTTTGCTCGCGTCATCTATGCCGTGCCCCAGCCGTCGGTACCGGTTCTCGAGATCGTCCTGGTCGGCCTCGGCGCCCTCGTTCTGGCCAACGTGGTGGCCGCCATCCCCGGGCGCATCGCGGCCCGGACGTCGACCGCGCACATCCTTCGTGCCGAGTGATGGGCTCCTGAGCAGCTGCTCTACGCACTTGCACCGGGGCGCAACGCTGTGACGGCTTCGTCCACCGTCGAGAAGATCCGGTTCCGGCCGATGCGGTCGAGCAGCCCGCTGCGGGCGAGGTTCTGCGGTGCGCCACCCACGGCCCGGGCCAATCCCATCACGATGTGAGTTCGGTCGAGCTCGTCCACCAGGGCGCGCACCGTCCTCGTCCCGGTGTAGTCGATGTCGGTGATGGCGTCGGCGTCGATGACGAGCACCGTCGGAGGGGTTGTCGCCCCGGACAAGGCCTTGCGGATCTCGGCCTGGAAGACCGCCGCATTGGCGTAGTAGACCGGCGCCAGCCACTGGACCACCACCACGCCGGGTACGGTCACGGGCCGGTCATGATGGCTCAGGGGCTCCCAGCTGGTGGTGCCGGGGATCTTGCCGAGGATGTAGCTGTGGGGTCGGGCCGAGCGTCGGGTCCGGTCGAGGATGGCGAGACCCACGGCGACACCGATCCCTTGTTCGACGCCGATGAAGGCCACCGTGAGCAGCGTGACGATGGCGAGGCCGAATTCCCACTTGTCGAACCGGAACACCGAGATGAGCTGGCCGACGTGGAAGAGACGGGTGGCCACGAAGATGAGGATGGCGGCCAGCGTCGCCAGGGGCACGTCGCGAAGCAGGCCCGCGGCGGGAATGACGAGCACGACGCCGGCCGCGGCGGCCAGGCCCGCGAATTGGGTTCGACCTCCCGCCGAGGCCACCGCCCCCGTCCGGGCCGGGCTGGCGTCGGCCGCGAAGGACCCGGCCAACCCGGCCAGGATGCTGCCGGTTCCCACACCGACGAAGTCGCGGTTCACGTCGACGTCGTAACCACCTTGGTCCGCGAAGGCCCGAGTGGTGGCCGCGGTCTGGCTGAGCACGACGAGGGCCACCACCGCCGCGATGGGAAGCACCTGGCCCAGTGACGACCACGAGAGATCTTTGAGCCCGATGTGGGGCGCGCCGTGGGCGACGGTCCCGAGGACGGGCACCCCGTGGCCGTGGAGTCCGGCAGCGGCGACAACCAGGGTCGAGCCCACCAGACCGAACAGCGCGGCGGGGAGCTTCCGGTCGATCCGCTCGGCCGCCGTGACGACGGCGAAGACCGCCACGCCGATGCCGACCGCCCATCCGTTGGCCTGGCCCAGGTGCCCGATGACGCTGGAGACGCGATGGACGGTCGTCCCCGACACCGGCCCAAGCGCGAGGAGGTCGGGAAGTTGGTGCACGACGATGATCACCGCCACACCACCCAGGAACCCGGTGATGATCGGGGCGGACAGGAAGTCGGCGATCCACCCCAACCGCAGCAGGCCCACCCCAGCCACGAGGACACCCACGGTGACCGCCAGTAGCGACACGAGTGCGATGTACTGCGCCGAGCCGGTCGGCGAGATGTGGGCGATCCCCGCTGCGAAGAGCGGTGCGATGGTGGAGTCGGCGCCCACCGACAGCTGGGGGGCCGAGCCCAGCACTGCGAAGGCGAGGGTCCCGGCGATGAAGACGTAGAGCCCGGTGATGGGGGGCATCCCGGCCAGACGCGACGTCGCCAACTGCTCGGGGACGGCGATCGCCAACAGTGTGAGCCCGGCGAGGAGATCGGGGGCCAGCCACTTCCGCTGGTATCCCTGCAACGACCTCATGAGGGCCGGAATCTGCAACCGCCGGCCCGGCTCGGGAGACACCGTCATCAGTTCGGTCCCCTCTCCGCCGAGGCGGCGGTCACGGGTCGAGGTCGAGCCAGTGTCGCACGCTGGAGACCACCGTGACCTCGGGATGCGACCAGACGAACCGCTCGACCTTGTCGAGGATCTCCTCCACGTGATGGGCGTCAGGGGCGACGGTGGTGAACCCGATGGTGGTCCGCTGCCAGAGGTCGTGGTGGTCGACCTCCGAAGCTGACACTCCATACCGCCGCCGGGCCGTCTCGACGAGGTGGCGGACAACACCCCGCTTGGCCTTCAATGACTCACTGGCGCCGATGTGGAGCTCCATCTCCTGCGCGGCGACGTGCATGGGGCTCACGGCCGCACGAGGTTATCGGGACGCGCCTCGCAGCGCCGTAGCTGAGAGGTCAGCGAACGATCCGTCGTCGGGGTTGGGGTCCGATTCGGGTTGGGGTTTGCAAAATGAGCACACAGCCAACGACGGACCCCTCTCACGGCAAACGGTCGACATCGATGATCGACATCGATAGGAAATGGTTGCATCCAGTTGTCACATCGGTGCGATGTCTTTCGTCGAAGGTTGTTACACCCGAATGGTTGACTGTCCCCGTGGATCTTGATGTCCTCACTGACACGATCGATCGGTTGAGCGGATCGGACCCATCGGCGTGCGCCGACACAGAGGCGATCGAGATCCTCCAACGTCAGCTCGCTCGCCTCGAGTCCTTCGTCACCAACGCCACAGCCGCGTTCGACGCGGCGGGGAATTGGGTGCCCGACGGCGCACGGAGCGCGTCGGGATGGCTCGTCACCCGGTGTCGACTGCCGAAGGCCCGGGCCCGAGGAATGGTGCGCAGGGGTCGATCTCTACGCCACATCCCCCATTGCGCCAGAGCTTGGACCGGTGGTGACATCACGGCGGCGCAGGTGGACGTCATTGCTGATCTCCGTAACGACTCCAACGCTGATGCGCTCGCGCGCGACGAGGAGATGCTCGTAGGCCAAGCGAGCACCTTGCGGTACGACCTATTCGTGCGCGCCGCCCACTACTGGAAGCACCTTGCTGACCCCGACGGCGTCGAAGATGACGACCAACGACGTCGGAATGCTCGTGATGTCTACCTCGACAGCAGTTTCGGTGGAATGTGGTTCGGCAAGATCACGCTCGACCCCATCTCCGGGTCGATCGTGGGAGCGGAGCTCGAACGCCTCGAACAGGCCATGTTCGAAACGGATTGGGCCGCGGCACGCGCCGAGCTCGGACGCGACCCCACCTTCGTTGACCTGGCCCGGACCCCCGGCCAACGTCGAGCCGATGCCCTGGTCGAGATGGCGACGCGGAGTCGGACGGCCCCGAACGATGGGCGTCGGCCGACGCCGTTGTTCAGCGTCCTGATCGACTACGAGACATTGCGTGGACGGGTCTGTGAGTTGGCCGATCAGACGGTCATCTCCCCGGGATCGCTGCTTCCGTGGTTGGACGAGGCGTACCTGGAGCGAGTGGTGTTTGCGCCGGATCGACGTGTCGAGGTCAGCACGACCGCCCGGTTGTTCTCGGGGGCGACGCGCCGGGCCATCGAACTACGCGATCGGGAGTGCACCCATCGGTACTGCGACATCCCGGCATCGTCGTGTCAGGTCGACCACATCGTTCCCTCCACCGCCGGTGGTCCCACCATCGAGGAGAACGGGCGATTGCTGTGCGGGTTCCACAACAGGCTGCGAAACGCGAGACCACCTCCCGACGGTTAAGGCCGATGGTACGGTGCCCCGCTGATGCCTCTGTGGTTGACCGACGAAGAGTTCGCGATTCTCTGTGCCGCGTGCGACCGCCTCGTGCCCGAGGACGAGACCGCTGGCGCAACGAGGGCTGGTGCTCCCGATTACATCGACGGACTGCTCGGTGCTTTCCTCGTCGACCCACCGCGGATCTGGGCCGGTGGCCCGACATCGGGACGACAGGGAGGTGAGGCGGCCTTCGCCCGGTTCCACCGGTTGGGGGCCCTCGACGAGTTGGCGTGGCGGACGCGCATCGAAGGCTCCCTCGGCATTCCCGAGCGGGAGTTCAACGGGCCGGTGGAAGGACTCCAACAGCGGTACCGGACGGGGTTGGCGGAGCTCGGGCCCGACTTCTGCGACATCGGTCCCGAAGACCAGGACGAGCGGCTGCGGAGCCGTCGGGCCTTCACGGCCCTCGTCTACGAGCACTGTTGCGAGGGCATGTACGGGGCCCCGGAGTACGGAGGCAATCGCGACGGTGTGGGATGGGCGGCCATCGAATATCCCGGTGACGTCCAACCCCGGGGATGGAGTGACGTCGAGGTGGCGAACCCGTGACCGTCGACGCCGTGATCGTGGGGTCGGGGCCCGGCGGGTCCACCGTGGCCGATGTCCTCACCCGAGCGGGCTGGAATGTGGTCATCGTCGAGAAGGGTCGGAATCACCTTCTCGATCCCGATGAACTCACCAAGCCTGCCGCCGACTACTCCAACGACGAGCTCAAGTTCATCTACCGGTACTTCCTGGGGCCCGACCCGTTGATCGAGCCCCGGACCTTCCGCCGGGGCGAGGAGGAGGGGGACCACAGCTATGTCGGTGAGGTGAACTCCATCCCGACCACGGTGGGCGGGGGTGGGACCCACGCCGACGGGAAGGTGCCACGGTTTCGTGAGGAGGACTTCGGTCTCCTGAGCACCCACGGTCCCATCGAGGGAGCGGAGGTGGCGGACTGGCCTCTCACCTACGACGATCTCGAGCCCTTCTACGGTCAGGCCGAGGGGGCCATCGGGGTGGCGGGCACGGCGGGGGCCAATCCCTTCGCGGCGTGGCGGTCGGGCCCTTATCCCATGCCCTCGGGGGCGCCCATGTACGGCGCCGTGCGTTCGAGCGCGGCGGCCGAGGCCTTGGGACTGCATCCCTACCCGGCGCCCACCGCGGCGAACTCGGTTCCCTACGACGGCCGACCGGCCTGCAACAACTGCGGGTTCTGTGCCTTCTTCGGTTGTCCCATCCACGCCAAGGGCGACCCCATCGCGCTGTTGCTCCGGGCCATGGCGTCAGGGCGAGCCGAGCTGTTGTCCGAGACCTTCGTCTCCCGACTGATCACCGACGGGCGGCGAGCCACCGGCGTCGAGGTCATCGGTCCCGACGGGGCGACGAGGAGGATCGACGCCCGGCACGTGGTCATCGCCGCCGGGGCGGTCGAGACGCCCCGGTTGCTCTTGTTGTCGGGGATCGACCACCATCTCGTGGGCCGGAACTTCATGGTCCACTTCCAGACCTTTGTCATCGGGATCCTCCCCGAGCGGGTGCACGGTCACAAGGGTCGGGCCGTGACCCACGTCCACGACGACGCCATGATCATCGACGACGCGGCCCGGGCTGCCGCGGCCGAAGCGGGGTTGCCGTGGATCCGGGGCGGTCTCGTCGAGCACGGCGGGCCCAGCCTGCCGGTGATGGAGGCGAAGATCTACCCGTGGGGCGCGAAGCACAAGTCGCTCATGCGGGCCTCGCCCATGCGTGACCGGATGTGGGCCTTCACCATGCAGGGCGAGGACCTGCCCCAGCTCACCAACCGGGTGGACCTCGACCCCACCGTCCGCGACGTCCGGGGGTTCCCCGTGGCCCGGGTCACCTACCGGCCCCATCGCCACGAGATCGTGGCTTCTGCCCATCACGCCCCGCGTCTGGTCCGCGTTCTCGAGGACATGGGGGCCACCTGGACGATGACGTCGACCTCACCGCTGGTCGAGGGCGAGGACCGCCGCGGCGCGCTGTCGGCCATCCCCATGAGCCGCCACGTCATGGGCACCACCCGGATGGGTGACGACCCGAAGACCTCGGTGGTCGACGCCTTCGGTCGGATCCATGACCTCGACAACGTCGTGGTGGCCGACTCGTCGGTGTTCGTGACCTCGGCGGGATACGGCCCCACCCTCACCCTCGTGGCCCTGGCGGCACGTGCCGCCGCGGCCATGGTGGGGAGGACCGCACCGACCTGATCAGACCCGGAGGGCGGCTTCGGCCTGGGTCTAACCGGGGAGGTCAGTCCAGGAGGTGGGCGGCGAGCAGCTTGCCGCTGGCTTCGAATTCCTCGGCGGGGACCTCGGCGTGCATCCCCGGGCTCACGTGCATCCGCTTGTCGGTGCTGCCGAATGTCTCGAAGAGCTCGAAGGCAAGTTCCCGGGGGAAGAGCTCGTCGTGCCACTGGACCAAGAAGAGGAGGGGGCACGACACCGCGGAGGCATCGACGGCGAACCGGTCCTTGGTGGGTCCGGCGATCCCCATGAGGCCGAGGACCGCTACCGCCACGCGCGGCTCGGCGGCCACGGTCGGGAGGCCGAAGATCGTTCCCATGGACAGCCCCCAGTAGCCGCACGGCCCGGGGGTGACCTCGGGCAGGGCCTGGACGGCGTCGAGGGTGGTGCGCCAGTCGCCGACCATCTCGTCGATGAGCCCGGGCTCCGCCGACCACTGTTGGACGAAGTCGACGAAGGGAAGCCCCGCCACCAGACCCTTGTCGGCGCGGCGATCCCCGTGGACGGGTCCGTCGATGGCGACGGCGGAGAGCCCGTGGCGACGGACGAGCCCACGGGCCAGGGCCACGATGTAGTCCTCGCGCTTGGATCCCGCCGCTCCGTGGCCGAGCATGACCACGGGTCGCGGCCGGTGGTCGTCCGCCGCGGTCCACAAGACACCGGGGATACGTCGATCGCCACGGCTGATCTCGAAGGTCCGTTCGCGCACCCCCTTGGCAGCGACGTCGGTTCCGAACGTCATGGGGGCGATGGTCCCGGTCAACTGCGGGGCACCGCCGACCAGGCCACGTCCTTGTCCAGGCGGGGCTCGCCAGGGAGGCCGAGGACGCGCTCGCCCAGGATGTTCCGCATGATCTCCGAGGTCCCGCCTTCGATGGAGTTGGCGCGAGAGCGAAGGAAGGTGTGGCGGGGGTCGGCCCCTCCGGAGAACACGGCCCGGTCGGGCCGGCGCATCTCGTAGTGCGTCGGAAAGAGCGTGCCTGTCATCCCCATGAGGTCGACGCAGAACTCGTAGACGCGCTTGTTGAGCTCGGCTCCCACCAGCTTGGCCACCGAGCCTTCGGGCCCCGGGGTGCCAGCGGTGCGCAGCGCCCGGGCCCGCATGTTGGTAAGTCGGGCCACCTCGGACTCCACCCAGAGCTCCATGAGGCGGTTGCGCTGGGTCGTCGTCTTGTCGGCCTTGTCCTTCCAGATCCGAAGGGCCTCGTGAATAGGCCCGGAGCTGCGGGCCACGACGCCACCGCCGATGGCGACGCGCTCGTTCATCAAAGTCGTGGTGGCCACCCGCCATCCCGCGCCGACGGCATCGAGGCGATTGGCGTCGGGGATCCGGACGTCGGTGAAGAAGACCTCGTTGAACTCGGCTTCACCGGTGATCTGGCGGAGGGGGCGGACGTCGACCCCCGGAGCGTGCATGTCCACGATGAAGTAGGTGAGGCCCCGGTGCTTGGGGATGTCGGGGTCGGTGCGGGCCACGAGCAGTCCCCACCGGGCGGTGTGGGCCAGGGTGGTCCAAACCTTCTGGCCGTTGACGACCCACTCGTCGCCGTCGCGCACGGCCCGGGTGGCGAGCCCGGCCACGTCGGAGCCCGCCCCGGGCTCAGAGAAGAGCTGACACCAGACCTCCTCGCAGGTGAAGAGGGGGCGAAGGTAACGCTCGCGTTGCTCCTCGGTCCCATGGGTGAGGACCGTGGGTGCAGCCATGCCGTAGCCGATGACGTTGCGGTCCGCCTCGTTGGGCGCGTCGACGGCACGGAGCTCGCGCTCGACGACGCCCTGGAGATCGGGGCTCACCCCGAGGCCTCCCAGCCCGATCGGGAACGACACCCAGGCGAGGCCGGCGTCGAAGCGGGCGCCGAGGAACTCCACCGCCGGCGTGGAACCGGGGTCGTGCGTCGCGAGGAGGTCCTGGAGACGGGTGCGGACGAGGTCCTCGTCGGTCGTCAGAGTGTCGGTGGGAGGCATAGAGCCAACGTTATGGGACGGCGCGGGCGGGTGCCGGGGGAGGCCGTCCCGCCCACGCCTGTCCCTGTGTCGCCTCAGGCGGGCATTGTCACAGGACAGGTATCGGCCGGCGCCGGCCCGGCCTTGAACGGAGCCATCTTGAAGTGAGCCATAGAGTCGTTTCGTGGACGACGCACGGCGCGGGGACACCGAGGACGAGGTTTTCACCCAGAACAGGACGAGTTGGGACCAGCGGGTCCCGGTGCACGTCGCGTCGGAGTTCTACGACGTCGAGGGATGGCTGCGTGAGGGTCGGGGGCCGCGACCCCAGGAGGCGGCTGCGCTGGGCGATGTCTCGGGCCTCGACCTCGTCCACCTCCAGTGCCACTTCGGGCTCGACACCTTGGCGTGGGCGCGCCTCGGGGCGCGGGTCACAGGCCTCGATTTCTCCGCGCCCGCCATCGAACAGGCTTGCGTCGTGGCTCAGCGGGCCGGGCTCGAGGAACGGGCCACGTTCGTGTGCGCCAACGTCTACGACGCCGTTGAGGCGCTCGACCACCAGACCTTCGATGTCGTCTATGTGAGCCTGGGCGCACTCTGCTGGTTGCCGAGCGTTGCCCGGTGGGCGTCTGTCGCCGCCGGGTTGGCGCGCCCGGGGGGACGGCTGCTCCTTCACGACGTGCACCCGCTGTCGGACGCGCTCAGCGACGACGAGCTCGTCCTCGAGCACACCTACTTCGAAGAGCCCGAGCCTTACATCGACGACTCGGGTGTCACCTACACCGACGCGACGTATTCGGTGTCGATGGAGCGGAATTACTCCTGGAACCACAGCCTGGGGGAGATCGTCACCGCCGTCATCGACCACGGCTTCGTCCTCGAAGGTCTCGAGGAGCACGACTGGACGTCGTTCGCCCGGTTCCCGTGGCTCGTGCGTGAAGGGGATCAGCGCTACGTCCTCCCGCCCGGCCGACCCCGGATACCCCTCAGCTTCAGTCTCAGCGCCCGGCGTTTGTAGAGTCAGGCCCGCGTCGGTCACCACCGGGGCATCGAGGCCGAGCCGACGGGAGGGTGACGTGGAGCGAGTGGAGTTCGAGACGATCGTCTACGAGAAGGACGGGGGGGTGGCCCGGATCGTCCTCAACACTCCGGACAAGGCCAACATCCAGACCGCGCAGCAGGTCTGGGACATGGACGAGGCCCTCGTCCTCGCCGACGATGACGACGACGTCAAGGTGCTCGTGCTCAAGGCCAACGGGGAAGGGTTCTGCGCCGGGCACGCCATCGTCGGCATCGACGAGATGCCCGAGGTCTACCCGACCACCGGACCGACACCCGAACGGACATGGAGGCGGCATCACCAGGGACTGTTCTTGTGGCCGCCGCTGCGGTTGTGGGAGTTCCCGAAGGCGACGATCGCACAGGTGCACGGCTACTGCGTCGGGGGCGGCACCGTCTACGGACTGCTCACCGACCTCACCATCGTGTCCGAAGACGCCTACTTCCAGATGCCGCTGCCCCAGGGCTTCGGACTGCCGGGTGCTCAGACCATGATCGAGCCTTGGGTCCTCATGAACTTCAAGCGCGCCGCGGAGTACCTGTTCCTGGCACCGACCATCAGCGCCACCCAGGCCCTCGACTGGGGGATGGTGAACCGGATCGTGCCCCGGGCCGATCTCGACGAGACGGTGGAGGAGCTCGCGGCGACCATCGCCAAGATGCCGCTCACCACCATCCTCGCCACTAAGCAGGGCCTCACCCGGGCGTGGGAGATGATGGGGATGCGGATGCACCTCCAGCAGTCCACCGACCTGGTGGCGCTGTGCACGGGGGCGACCGACGTGCGGAAGTACATGGCGTCGCTCGGGGGAAAGCGGCCGCGCCAGCAGGCCGCTGGTCACGCTGTCTCAGACTCGGAATGACAGAGTCGGAGATCTAGGCGCGGCGCTCGACGAGGAGGCTCTGGAGCGACCGCCCGATGGGACCGTGGATGTCCCACAATGCGGATTGGGCCAGGCCCGCTCCGGGGATGCCGATCTTGGTGGAGGAGTCGAGGCACACCCACTCCCCGATGGGGGGTCGATGGATGTACACGGTGAGGTCGGGATTGATGAAGACGTAGTGGGCGAAGTCGAGCTCCGAGCTCACCCCGTTGCCGAAGTCGGAGGCGGCCACCACCCGCTGCAGCGGCGTGGGCTCCTCGCCGGGCACCACCGGAACGGCCAACCGCACCCACACCGTGGCAGGCCCCCGCCCGTCGAACTCTCCGGCCACGTAAACAAGCTGCGCGCCGGCGTTGTGGAAGGCCCGGTAGGCACCGATCGGAGAGCGAGAGCCGTATCCACGGTGATGCGCCGGCGGTGCGCCGGGGTCGACGCCGGGAACCGGGCCCGCTCCGACTGCATCGCTTCCGGGGAAATCGGGTGCATCGGGGCCCGTCGGTTGCAGCCTTACCCGCAGCGCCCGTCCCCACGCCACGTCGCGATCGCCACTCGAGATGCGAGCCTCGACCAGCTGGACCTTGCGACCGGGCCGTGACACCGACGCCGAGACCGACAATGCTGCCAGGGGAACGGGCCGAAGGAGCTCGACGGTGAGCCGGGTGACGTGCATGGGCTCGTCGGTGGGGACCTCTTCGACGGCTCGAGCGAGCAGGGCGGCCACCGGTCCGCCGTGGAGCGCGTCGGGCGACCACGGGCCGCGGGAGAATTCGGTGGGGACGATGTGCTCCCCTTCGGGTTGGAAGAGCGCGTCGTCGGGTCCGGGCACAGTCACGGCTCGGGGGCCTCGAGGCGGTCGAGCACCCAGGAGGGAGGCCGGGCCGTGAACCCGTCGTCGGGCCAGTCCATCCACCCCGACATGGCCAGGGCTCCGCCGTCGGGGTGCAAGGTCGTGCCCGTGATGTAGGACGACAGCTCCGAGGCCAGGAAGAGCACGCAGTTGCCCACGTCACTGACCTCACCCTTGCGGCGCAGGGGGATGGTGAGAAAGTCGCCGGGGTCGGTGCCCTCCCCCGCGGCGGCGGCGCGTTGTCCCGCTGATCCGGCCCGTCCGGCCACGCCGGCCAGCCCGGCCGTGGGCACGAAGTCCGGGGCCACGCAGTTGATCCGGATCCCCGCCGACCCGAGCTCGACCGCCAGCGTCCGGGTGAGATGGGTCACCGCCGCCTTCATGGCCGCGTAGACGGCGTAGCCGGGTGCGGCCCGGTGTGCCTCGATGGACGTGATGGTGATGATGCTCCCGCCCCGCCCCGACGCGGTCATCGGCAAGGCGGCCCGTTGGGTGGCGTCGACGACCCAGGTGAAGTTGGTCCGCACCAGCGCGTCGCGACCTTTGGCGCTCACGTCGGTGAAGGCGGCCCGGAACGTTCCCCCCACCACGTTGACGAGGATGTCGAGGCGTCCGAAAGATGCATCACATGCGTCGAAGAGCGTCGCCAACGCGTCGGGGTCGCGCACGTCGGTGACCGACTCGACGACTTCGACACCGTGGGACCGCGCTTCGGTGGCCGTCGTGCGCAGCGAGTCGACATCGGTGTCGGCGAGGGCCAATGCCACCCCGGCCCGGGCCAGGTCGAGGGCGCTGGCCCGACCCAGTCCGCCACCGCCCCCCGCCACCACGGCGACCTTGCCGGCCAGACCGGCGCGCTCGTCGAGGAACGACAACGGGTTCAGTCGATCTCAGTCGCGCTCGGTGCCGACCACGGACACGAACGACACCATCTCGCCCGGATAGCCACCCAGGTTGTGGGTGAGCGCCAAGGTCCGCCCGTTGTCGATCTGGCGCTCAGGGGTGGCCTCGCCCCGTAACTGGAGCCAGCACTCGAAGAACATCCGCAGGCCCGACGCCCCGACCGGATGCCCGAAGCTCTTGAGCCCTCCGTCAGGATTGACCGGCAGCTCGCCGTGAAGGTCGAAGGTGCCGGCGAGGACCTCCTTCCACGCCGTGCCCCGGCCCGCGAACCCGAGGTCCTCCATGAGCACGAGCTCGGTGGGGGTGAAGCAGTCATGGACCTCGGCCATGGCCAGCTGCCGACGGGGGTCGGTGATGCCCGCTTGGAGATAGGCGTCGGCCGCCGCCGCCTCGCACTCGGGGAAGTGGGTGTAGTCGTAGCCGGGGTCGATGAGCCCCGAGCCGTTGCCCGCCGCGAATGACAGGGCCTTGATGTAGAGGGGCTTGTCGGTGTAGCGGAGCGCGTCCTCGGCCCGCACCACGATGGCGGCCGCAGCCCCGTCCGCCACCCCCGCGCAGTCGAACACTCCCAGCCGTCCCGCCACCCGCGGTGACTTGAGGACGGTCTCCTTGGTGATCTCGCGTCGGAACTGGGCCCGGGGGTTGCGGGCCCCGTTGAAGTGGTTCTTGACCGAGATGGTGGCGAGGACGTCGGTCATCTGGTCCTCGTCCACGCCGTACTTCTCGGCGTAGGCCGGCGCCACCATCGAGAACATGGCCGCGGCGGTGAGGGTCCGGGCTGTGCCGTCGTTGGGCGCGCCCGCCGCGTTGAGGCCCTGGTAACCGCTGTCTTTGACCTTCTCCGCACCCACGGCCATACCGATGTCATAGGCGCCCGAGGCCACGGCGTAGGCGGCGGCGCGCAGCGCTTCGGATCCGGTGGTGCAGTAATTCTCGACCCGGGTGACGGGCTTGTTGTCGAGCTGGAGGGGTCGGGCCAAGGTGATGCCGCTCATCCCGGACTGAGCGGTGCCGAACCAGTAGGCGTCCACCTCCTCCTTGGTGACGCCGGCCGAGGTGAAGGCCTCGGTGGACGCGTCCACGATGAGGTCGTCGAGGCCCCGGTCCCAGTGCTCGCCGAAGGCGGTGCAGCCCATACCGACGATGGCCACCCGGTCGCGGATCCCGTGCGATGCCATGGGTCTCCTCCTCGCCTCGTCTGTTCAGCTCTGGAGCGCGGGCGCCGCGGGTGAGGCCGCGGGGCGCGCCTTCCAGAAGTAGTCATGGATGCCATCGGCGCTGTAGAGACGTCGGAAGGTCATCTCGACGCGGTCCCCGATGTGGACGGCGTCGGCGTCGACGTCGGTCAGCTCCACCGGGAACCGGCCTCCGCCTTCGAAGTCCACCACCGCGAACACGATGGGCGGGCTCGGCGAATAGGCGAGGCGGTCCACCGTGAAGGTCACCACGGTGCCGACGAGGTCGGCCATGGCCGCGGGCTCCATGTCGTCGACGGCGCCGCCCACCATCGACACGCGCGCCGGGGGCATGTGCACGGCCCCGCTGGTCCGATCGCGTGATCCCACGAACCCGAATTTCCACGACTCGCTGCGCCAGGCGGCGGGGCCCGAGACCCGTTGGGGCTCGGGCCGCCGCGGCGGTTCGGGGCTCACCATGCCCCGCCACGACAGGAACTTCCCGTAGCGCAGGGCCGCGCCTCGCTCGACCTGGGTCGTCACCGGACGGGGCGGGGCCCACGAGGCGATGGCGTCGGTCGTCCGGAAGACGAGGACGTCGGCCCCGTCGGCAAGATGGACCAGGGCCACGGTCTCGCCGGGCCCGGCGGTCTCGAGCACCGACGTCAACACCAAACCGGGATGGGCGGTGCCGGACTGGCCCACCGAGGCGGAGAGATCGTCGGCGGCCGCGTCCGGTCGGATGCCGAGGTTGGCGGTGAGCGCCTTGGTGGCCCGGGAGTGCATGCCGGTCACCACCACGTGGTCGACGTCGGCTGCCTCGATCCCGACGGCCTTGAGCGCGCGCGACCACGCGTCGAGCCCGAGGGCGAGGTAGCGGGTCTCGCCGAAGCGCTCCTCCCACACCTTGGACCGGCGCTCGCCCGGGGCCCGCCAGCGGTCCAGGATCTCGTCGGTGGCCGACGCGCCGCCCAGATAGCGCGCCACCACGGGTGCGCCGGGGCTGTCCTCGCCGACCATGAACGCGGCGGCGGCGTCTCCACCGGCCGACTCGTCTGGTCCCCCGGGCAGGCCGTCGCGCTGATCCGCCATGACGACGAGCGTCGTGGTCGTCCCGGTGAGCGCGCTCAGCAGTGCCCCCACCCCCGATCGCAGGGCGCCGCCGAAGTCGAGCGCGGGGACCTCAGAGGAGAGTCGCAGTGCGGCGTGCAGCGCGGTGGCGTTGGTCTTGTCGAGATAGGCGGGCGAGGCGGTGGCGAACCACAGGGCCCCGAGGGCCACGGCCGGGGCACCGCGCAGGGCAGTCCGGGCCGCTTCGACCCCCATGGTGGTGGTGTCCTCGTCGTGGGAGGCCACCGCCCGGGCTCCCTTGCCGCCGCCCGAGCCGAGGAATTCGGTGACCTCGGCACGCTGGAGCCGGGCCCGTGGCACATAGGCCCCGGCGCTCACGATCCCTCGGACCTGCTCACCTGACCCCGGCGCACCCGGCACGGCGGCGATGGTAGCCGATACGATCTGACGACCAGTCAGGAATCTCGCCCCGAAGGCACCGGAAAGGCAGCGGTATGGACTTCGAGTTCTCCCCTGAGCAGCTCTCCTTCGTCGCCGAGGTCGAGCGCTTCCTCGACGACCACGACGACCCCGAGGTCTTCGACGTCACCCGGGAGAACATGGCCCAGATCGTCGACACCCCGGCCCGGCGGGCCTTCATGGCCGAGATGGGTGAGCAGGGCTGGCTCGGGATCACCTGGCCCAAGGAGTACGGAGGCCAGGAGGGCGACGGCGTCTACGAGTACCTCTTGAACGAGTCCCTGGCCCGTCGGGGCGGTCCCCAGATCGGCAAAGGCGTCGGGATCGTGGGCAAGACGATCATCCGCCACGGGAGCAAGCGGCTCAAGGACGAGTTCCTGCCCAAGATCCTCCGCAACGAGGTGGAGTTCGCCGTGGGGTACTCCGAGCCCAACGCCGGGTCCGACGCGGCCTCGATGCAGTTGAAGGCCACGCGCGATGGCGACGGTTGGCGGCTCAACGGACAGAAGACCTGGACCACCTCGGCGCACTTCGCCGAGTGGTACTGGGTGGGGGCCCGCACCGACCCGAGCTCCAAGCACTCGGGCATCACGCTCTTCCTCGTCCCCCTCGACCAACCGGGCATCACCATCAACGCCATCTGGACCATGGGGGACGAGCGCACCAACGAGGTCCACCTCGACAACGTCTTCGTGCCCGACGACTACGTCGTGGGTGAGCTCAACCACGGCTTCCAGTACATCTCCGAGGCCCTCGACCTCGAGCGGTTCACGATGTTCACCTTCTCTCCCATCGGCCAGCGCCTCGACCTGCTCTGTGAGTACGTGACGGGGGCGACGCGCGACGGCCGTCGGCTCAAGGACGACCCGGTCATCCGGAACCGCATCGCCGAGCTCGCCACCCAGGCCGAGGTGGCCCGTGTCCTCGGGTTGCGGTTCGTCAACGAGTCCCAGAAGGGTGGTGCCGCGCCGACCACCCACGCGTCGGAGTACAAGCTCTGTGCCACCGAGCTGTCGCGCCGGCTGGCCGACGCCTCCATGGACATCGCCGGTCCGGGCTCGCAGCTGCGGGTGAAGACGACCGGAGCCCCCATGGAGGGCCGGGCCGAGTCGACCTACCGTTACACCGTCATCGACACCATCGGCGGCGGCACCTCGGAGATCCAGAAGAACATCATCGCCCGCCGACGTCTCGGTCTCCCCAAGAACTTCTGATGGACGCGGCTCCGCCCAGCGATGTGCACGGCCCCTTGTCGGGCATCGTCGTCCTCGACCTGTCCAGTGTCGGGCCTGCGGCGCGCTGTACCCGCCTGCTGGCGGACTACGGCGCGACGGTCGTCAAGATCAGTCCCGTGCCCGGACAGGGCCCGGCCCAGGTCGCCCCGCCCTTCTTCGCCTACAGCGGCCAGCGGGGCATGCGCCGGGTGCAGCTCGATGTCCGTGACCCCGACGGGCGCGACGCCTTCCTGGCCCTGGCGGCCGGAGCGGACGTCGTGGTCGAGAGCTTCCGACCCGGTGTGGTCGATCGCCTCAGCATCGGCTACGACGCCGTTCGGGCTGTCAACGACGACATCGTCTACTGCTCGACGAGTGGTTTCGGCCAGGACGGGCCGCGTTCGGGGTGGGCCGGCCACGATCTCAACTACCTGGCGGTGGGGGGCTATCTGGCCACCACCGGGCCCCGTGCCGACGGCGGTCCTCCCATCCCCGGTGCCACCATCGCCGACGCCGCGGGCGGGGGCATGCACGCCGCGCTGGCGATCTCCGCTGCGCTCGTGGGCCGAGCAACCACCGGTGAAGGCACCTTCCTCGACGTGTCGGTGGCCGACGGGGTCCTCTGGCTCATGTCACTGACGGCGGACGAGCACCTTGCGACGGGGACCGAGCCCGGGCCGGGACACGACGTCCTCACCGGTCGGTTCGCCTGTTACGACACCTACCGCACCGCGGACGGCAAGTGGTTGGCGGTCGCGGCCATCGAGGCCAAGTTCTTCGCCAACCTGTGTCGGGCACTGGGCTGCGAGCAGTGGACCGAGCACCAGTACGACGACGAGGTCCAAGACGCCCTGCGCGCCGATCTGGCCGCGGCCTTCGCCCGGCGTGACCGCGACGACTGGGTGACCGAGCTCTCGGCTGCCGACACCTGTCTGGCCCCGGTCCAGGCTGTAGCCGAGGTCGGGGCCGACCCCCAGTACGCGTGGCGGGGCGCGGTGGTCGAGGCCAAGCACGCCGGACGCGGGACCTTCCGTCAGGTCGGCGCCGTGTTGGCCGGTATGGAGAAGTTGGCCGAGCCGGTGTGTCTGCCCGACACCGAGGTCACCGACACCGACGAGCTCCTCGCCCGTGCCGGTGTCCCCGCCGAGCGCGTGGCCGAGCTCCGGGCCCGGAAGGTGATCGCATGAGCCCAGATGGCGTGAACGAGGTGGGCCCATGAGCACCGTCATCGAGGACGTCCGCATCCTCATCGGAGTTCCCCAGTACGAGGAGACCGGTGAGTTCCCCGTGGAGCGCAGCTACGTCTGGACCATGTGCGCGGCGGTGGAGAACGGCAACCCGCTGTTCTGGGACGACACCGTGGCCGAGGAGCTCACCGGCGGGCCCATCGCACCCCCGACCATGATCTCGGTGTGGTTCCGACCCCATCACTGGGCGCCGGGCCGCACCGAGGACCACCTGCCCCTGAAGGTCCACTTCGACCTGAAGGACCGCCTGGGGCTCCCCGAGGCGGTCATGACCGACAACACCATCGTCTTCCACGAGCCGGTCCGGCCCGGTGACGTCCTGACCACTCGCCAGATCCTCCGGTCGGTGAGCGACGAGAAGACGACCAAGCTCGGCACGGGACGGTTCTGGGTCATCGACGTCGAGTACGCCAACCAGAAGGGTGAGACCGTCGGCGTCGAGAGCTACACCGGCTTCGGCTACCGGCGCGGGTCCGACGCCAAGGCGAGCGCGTCGTGAGTGCGCCGGCTCCCCTGCTCGTGTTCGGCGACGTGGCCGAGGGTGACATCCTTCCGTCGCTGCGCCACGACGTGACCGCCACCACGGTGGTCCTGGGCGCGTTGGCCACGCGTGACTGGCGACCCATGCACCACGACAAGGACTTCGCGATGCGCCGCAACGGCACCCGGGACATCTTCTTGAACACCCCGAACCAAGCGGCCTGGTTCGAGCGCTTCATCACGGACTGGACCGGTCCTCACGGCCGGATGGGCCGGGTCACCTTCCGCATGCGCGACTCGGTGTTCCCCGGCGACACCATGGTCCTCGACGGGGTGGTGTCGAAGCTCACCGTCGACGAGACCGGGTGCGGGTGGGTCGGCCTCGACATCACCTTGTCCGTCGACGGAGACGTGAAGAGCACCTGCACGGCACGCGTGGCGCTGCCCGTGGACGACGACGACAACCCTTGGCAACGCAGCGCTGACCGCTGGAAGCCCTGAGAGGAGCTGGGACGTGCTCGACCTCGAATTCAGTCCGGAGCAGGACATGCTCCGCCAGACGGTGCGCAAGGTGTGTGCCACCCACAGCCCCCTGTCGGTGGTACGCGAGCTCGAGGATGACCCCGTCGGGTACTCGACCGACCTGTGGCAGCAGATGGCCGAGCTCGACCTCATCGGGCTGCTCCTCCCCGAGAGCCACGGCGGGTCGGAGATGAGCGCGCTCGAGGGTGTGGTCCTCTACGAGGAGCTGGGCCGCGCCCTGGCCCCCACGCCGCACTTCGTCAGTGCGGTGTTGTCCGGAACGGCACTGGCTCGGGCGGGATCTGCCGAGCAACACGCCCTGTGGTTGGGGTCCATCGCGTCGGGCGACGCCATCGTCACCCCGGCGTGGTTCGAGCCCGAGAACAGCTGCGGGCCCACGGGGATCATGATGCGGGCCGAGCCAGACGGGACCGGATTCCGCCTCACCGGGACCAAGCGTCACGTCCCCTTCGCCACCTCGGCGAACGCCTTCGTCGTCCTGGCCCGCACGGGCGACGCTCCGACCGCCGTCGACCTCTTCCTCGTGGACCCTTCGTCGGACGGGGTGTCGCTGCACCAGCAGATGACCGTGGCGTCGGACACCCAGTTCGAGGTGACCTTCGACTCGGTCCGCGTGACCGAGGACGCCCGTATCGGCGGGCCCCGGTCAGGGTGGGGAACCTGGGACTCGGTCATGCACGACGGGTGCATCCTCCTGGCCGCCCAGGCCATGGGAGGAGCCCAACAAGCCCTCGACATCACGGTCCAGTACGCCAAGGACCGCGAACAGTTCGACAAGCCCCTCGGTGCCTTCCAGGCCATCGCCCACTACCTCTCCGACGCCGTGACCGCCGTCGACGGAGGAACCACCCTGGTCCACGAAGCAGCCTGGGCGCGTTCGGAGGGCCGGCCCGTGGACAAGCTCGCGCCCATGGCGAAGCTCTTCGCCTGTCGCACCTACCGCGACATCACGGCCATGGCCCAACAGGTCTTCGGGGGCATCGGCTTCACCGTCGACTTCGACATCCAGCTCTACTTCCGCCGGGCCAAGGCCCTCCAGGTGTCGTGGTGGGACACCCGCTACCTCGAGGAGCTGGTGGCATCGGCCGTGCTCGACGGGCGCGCCTGAATCAGGCGGTGGCGGTCTCCTGGCCCAGCGTGAAGCCGGCCAGGAAGGTGTCGGCCTCGTCGGTCCTGGCATAGCGGTTTGCGAGGCGGCGAAAGCGCGCCGAGTGGGTCGGCTCGATCAGATGGGCGAGCTCGTGCACGAGCACGGCGTCGAGCACCCAGCCGGGCACGAACCGAAGGCGCTCGGAGATCCGGATCTCGCGGGTCCCCGACGTGCACGAGCCCCAGCGGTGTTGCTGGTTGCCGACCCAGCGGATGGACCGGGGACGGACCCCGCCCAGGTACTCGTCGGCGAGCGCGGCGGCCCGGCGCTCGAGGTCCCGGTCCGAGGTGGTGACGTTAGGGCGCTGGGCGAGGACGCGCTCGACGAGGCCCTCGACCAACTCCCCCCGTTCGGCCTTGCTGAGCCGGGCGGGCACGAGAATGACCACCCGGCCGTCCTGCCAGAAACCACTGGCGGTCTTGCGCCGACGCGTGCTGGCCCGTACTTCGACCGGCGGTCGGGGCGGACGTCGTTCGCTCATTTCGGTGTACTCCCCCCCTCCAACTCGATCTCCCAAAACCTGCTCTTCTAATACATGCGCAACCGGCGTCTCTGCGCAAGACCCTTCGTGTGAATTCTGTGCAACATCGATCGGGTCGGTCACCACCGCTTCTGCCTCCCACTGGCGTTCAGGTCAGCCAGGTATCGGTTGTAGGCGTCGAGGTCCTCGTCGGGCTCGTCCGCCGGGGCTTGGGGACGAGCCCGGGGGGTCGGCTCGTCGTGGACCAGCTTCCACCACATGTAGGTGGCGTAGCCGGCGAAGATCGGCCATTCGAAGGTGTAGACCCAACTCAAGGTATTGCCGTCCAGGGCCCGGGAGACCTGCCACCACGTCAGGGCCACGCAGGCAGGGACGAAGACGATCAGCGCCACGTGCAACGAGACCGCACGGCCGGAGGTCCACACGCTTCGCACCGTTTCCCAGGCTATCGACCGGCTGTTGGCCCCTCCCTGGTCCTGGACACCGGGCGCAGCACGAAGGAGACTCTTTCTCCGAGTCGCTGGCCGGCGCCGGGGGAGGGCGCCCCGCCGGCGGGAGGAGGGTAGGTGGTCGCGAAGGGAACGCTCCCCAGTTCCGACCACGGTCGGGCGGGCGGCACCGAGCGTCACTGGTGGACCCTCATCGCCGTCTGCGGGGCCACGTTCATGCTCCTGGTGGACATCACCATCGTCCAAGTGGCCCTACCCACCATCCAGCGGTCGCTCCACGCCAGTTTCAGCGACCTCCAATGGGTCATTTCCGCCTACGCGCTGAGCCTGTCGGCGGTGATCCTCACCCAGGGATCGCTGGCCGACCGGTTGGGGCGCAAGCGGATCTTCATCATCGGCGTCATCATCTTCACGCTGGCCTCCCTGGCCTGTGGGATGGCCAAGAGCCCGACCGAGCTCATCGCGGCGAGGGCCGTCCAGGGCATCGGGGGGGCCGGCATGTTCGCCACCTCGCTGGCGCTCATCGGCCAGGACTTCCAGGGCTCGGCCCGGTCCGCGGCCATTGCGGTGTGGGGAGCGACGGTCGGAGGGGCGGTCGCCATCGGCCCCCTGGTGGGCGGGGCCCTCACGAGCGCCTTCGGATGGCAATGGATCTTCTACGTGAACATCCCCATCGGTGTCCTGACGCTCCTCGTGAGTCGGCGCATGGTGAACATGGTCGACCCCGGGTCCAAGCGGCTCGACTGGATGGGGCTG
Source organism: Acidimicrobiales bacterium (assembly GCA_035532735.1). Lineage (GTDB taxonomy): Bacteria > Actinomycetota > Acidimicrobiia > Acidimicrobiales > UBA8190 > Chersky-840. Next base: position 152,586 of record DATKQM010000013.1, read on the forward strand.
ATCACCTTCTCGGGTGGGCTGTTCCTCCTCGTCCTGGGGCTCACCAAGGGCAACGACGACGGCTGGTCGAGCCACCGCATCGTCCTGACCCTGGGCGCCGCGGCGGTGCTCCTGCTTCTCTTCGTGTTCGTGGAGCTCCGCCAGGAACGCCCCATGTTCGACCTGTCGCTCTTCCGCAAGCCCGCCTTCACAGGCGTGTCGATCGCCACCTTCGGCATCGGGGCCGGGATGTTCGCCTTGCTCCCGTATCTCACGCTCTATCTCCAGAACGACCTCGGGCTTTCGCCGCTCCAAGGTGGTGAGCGTCTGTTGCCTTTGACCACCTTGTCGTTCGTGGTGCCGCTGGTGTCACGACCCCTGACCGAGCGCGTCCCCGCCGGCATGACGTTGTTCGCGGGCCTGGCGATCTCGGCCGTCGGCATCTGGCTCTTCGCCGGTCTCACGGTGGCATCGGGTTGGAAGGCCTTGCTCCCCGGGCTCCTCGTCGGTGGGGTCGGCATCGGCCTGGCCAATCCCGCAATCGCCAAGATCGCGTTGGGCGTCGTGCCGCCTCAGCGGGCCGGGATGGCATCGGGGATCTCCAACACCTTCCGGATCGGGGGAGTGGCCACCGGGGTGGCCGCGCTGGGTGCGGTCTTCCAACACCGGTTGCAGTCCACGTTGCACGGGGCCGTCGGCGCCCACGATGCGCCGGTACTGGCCCGTGCCATCGCCGCGGGGGGGACCCAGGCGGCCGCCAAGATCTCGGGGAACCGGCCGACGCTCGTGACGGCGGCCCATCATGCCTTTGTGACCGGGATCAACGAGGTCGTCTTGGTGGGGGCGGTCACGGTGGCCGGTGGTGCGGTCTTCGCCTTGCTGGTGCGGCGCAAGGACTTCTACTCGCGCCGGCGCGACGGATACCGGCCTCCGGTCCAGCGCGACCTCGTGCCCGAGACGGTGGGCTGACCCGTGGCGAACCCCACTCCCCGGGTCATGCGCTCGGCGGTCTACCGCCGTCCCGGAGACATCGGCGTCGAGGATCGCCCCGTGCCCGAGCCGGGCCCCGGCGGGGTCCTTGTCGAGGTGGCCTACTGCGGCATCTGCGGCTCGGACCTCCACATCATGATCGAGGGCTGGGGCAAGCCCGGGACCGTGGGTGGTCACGAGTACACCGGGATCGTCGCCGCGGTGGGCGAGGGTGTGACGACCTGGGTGCCCGGTGACGCCGTGGTGTGCGGACCCTCTCCCCGCTGCGGGGAGTGTCGGCGGTGTCGAGAGTCCAAGCCCTCGCAGTGCGAGCGTCGTGCCGCGCCCGTCGACAGCAACCTGGGCGGCGCCTTCGCCGGGTACGTGCTCACCGATGCCCGTTCGCTCCTGCGGTTGCCCGCCGGGATGTCGCCCCGGGTGGCGGCGCTGGCCGAGCCCCTGGCCGTGGCGCTGCACGGCATCACCCGCTCGGGCATGGTGCGCGGTGACGCGGCCATGGTCTTCGGGGCCGGTCCCATCGGGGCGCTCACCATCGCGGCGTTGGCGGCCATGGACCTGGGCCCGGTCGTCGTCGTGGAGCCCGGCGAGCGCCGACGTCGCCTCGCCGCTGATCTCGGCGCGTCGGAAGTCCTCGACCCGTCAGAGCTAGAGACCTATCCGCCGTGGGAGCCCGAACGACAGTCCCCGCGCGCCGTCGACGTCGTGTTCGAGTGCTCGGGCAAGAAGGCGGCCATGGAGTGCGGGTTCCATCAGCTCCGCCGAGGGGGACAGCTGGTGCTCGTGGGTGCGGGCATCGAGGCGCCGAACTTCGACCCCAACCGGTTGATCCTCAACGAGCTCACCGTGACCGGTTCGTTCGTCTACGACGCCGATGGATTCGAGCGCGCCCTCGAGATGCTGGGGTCGGGTCGGTTGCCCGTCGACGTCCTCATCGATCCCGACGACGTCTCGCTCGACGGCCTCGGCCAAGCCATGCGAAGCCTTGCCGAGGGCCGGATTGCCGGAAAGGTGATGGTGGTGCCGGGTCGGAGCGGTCCGACATCTCCCGGGGAGGGCGATTGATGGCACATCCCTACTACCCCTCGGGCAATCCCCGTTTCAACCACGTGGCGCTGAGCGTGCCCGCCGATCTTCTCGACGAGACGAACCGAGCCGACATCTGCGGATTCTGGGGCCAGGTGCTCGGCTTCGACGAGATGCCGACCATGACCCTCGACCGCAAGCGACTGATCCTGTCATGTGTGCACTGGGACCAGTTCATCTTCCTCATCGCCGAGGACGACCCGATGCGCTGCCCGCGCATGGACCACTTCGGCTTCGCGGTCGGGACCCTCGACGAATTGGTCGCGGCCCGCGATCGGGCGGTGGAGTACCGGACCAAAGATCCCCGGGTGGACCTGATTGATCTCAAGGTCGACGACCAAGGGCCCATCAAGATCCACTCGATCTATGTCGGGTACGTCCTCCCCATGCTGTGCGAGCTGCAGTACTGGGAGTTCGACCGCATCTGAGCCCGACGGCTTCGCCGGCTGTGTTCAGCCGGCCACGGACTCCTGGGTCTTGGTGGCGTCGGTGACGGTGACGTCCTCGAACCGGCGGCGCAGGGCGATGCGCGACTCCTCGACCTCACCGGCACCATCGCCGTCGACGAGGTACATGCGCGTCGATCCCTGACAGGGGTGATTGGCCCGGGACTGGGCCCGACGGGCGTCTTTGGCTCCGTGGCGGCCCCTGCGGAACGACGCGGGCATCAGATCACGGCGCGCGGCCCGGGCCTGGACGAAGATGTCGGGCCCACTGACCTGCATCGGCGCCGCGATCTTTTCGACGGGCTCGACCTCGGAGCTCTCCTCGACGTCGTGCTCAGATCTGGTTCCCACTTGTCCCCTCCGCCTCATGGGCCCGCGAGTAATTCACGCGACGGGACAGCGTGAGCTTCGACGATCAACTCCGATCCAAGCGGATCTCAACAAACCGGCAACGAACCGAGGTTCTGGGTCCGGAGTCCTACTGTCGCGTGGGTCGAGCCGCGGCGGTCGGGGTCAGGCTGGAGATGAGGCGAAGGACCCGACCGTGGTCCTCGGGCTCGAGACCGAGGGCGCCGGCCAATTCGCGACCCACCTCCGCATTGATCTTGTCGCGCAGTCGTCGGCCCTTGGGAGTCAGGGTGAGCATCCGGATGCGCCGGTCGTCGGGATTGGGAACCCGGTCGACGAGCCCCAGGCGTTCGACCCGGTCGACGAGGCCGGTCACATTGGACGGATCGCACGACAGCTCCTCGGCGAAGGCCCGCATGGACACCGGCTCGTCGAGCGCGCGCAACAGACCGACCTGTTGGGCGGTGAGATCGTGGCGCGCCGCCACGACGACCATGACCTCGTGGGTCCGCTTGGTGATCTCCAGCAGCCCGTCGACGACCTCATCGAGCTCTCGGGGAGACCGGGCGTCGGGCATGGACCCCATCATCGCAGGAAAAGCTTGACTTCCTCAAGTAATCGTGGAGATACTTGAGGAAGTCAATAGTCGATGGCACAAACAAGTGAGAACCATGTTGAAGCTCAAGATCCTCCTGGGCAGCACCCGGCCCACACGGTCAGCCGATCTTGTCGCCCCCTGGGTGCTCGAGCGGGCCGGCGGGCACGGGGCCTTCGACGTCGAGGTCCTCGATCTCCGGGACTGGGCGCTGCCGATGTTCCAGGAGCACCTCGGGACGATCGGCGATTTCAACGACCCGACGTACTCCGACCCGGTCGTTCGCGAGTGGAACAGGACGCTCAAAGGAGCTGACGCGCTCTTGGTCGTCACTCCGGAGTACCTCCATTCCATTCCCGGAGTCCTCAAGAACGCCCTCGACAGTGTTTTCGTCAGCTACGCATTGCGCAACAAGCCGTTGGCGGCCGTCGGCTACAGCTCGGGGACGGCCGCTGGCGTCCGAGCCGTCGAGCACCTCATGCACGTCGGCATCGAGTCCGAGATGGTGCCGCTGCGTGACACCGTGGTCATCCCCCATGTCGCCACCGCCTTCGATGCGCACGGAGGTCCGGTCGACTCTATGACCGACATCGCCATGACCGTCATGCTCGACGACCTGGCGTGGTGGGGGGCGCTCCTGGCCCACGGGCGCGCCCAGGGTGAACTCATTCCCGGTTCCTTCAGAATGCGAGCGGCGATGGCGGCCATCCAAGAGGCGTCATGACGACCCAATCCGACGCGGCCGCGACACGGTCCGTGACCGTCCTACGACAGTCCCACGACCGGCTGGCGGCGTTGGTGGCAGGTCTCGACGCCGCGGGGGTGTGCGCTCCCTCCTACGCCAAGGACTGGAGCATCGCCCAAGTCATGTCGCACCTCGGCAGCCAGGCCGAGATCTTCGAGGCCCTCCTCGATGCAGGGATCACGGGTGAGGACCCTCCCGGCCAGGAAGCGTTCCCGCCGATCTGGGACGCCTGGAACGCCCGAAGCCCCGAAGCCCAGACAACCGACAGCATCGCCTTCAACGCGCGCTTCGTCAGAAGCCTCGAAGGGCTCGATGCCGCCCAGCGCGACTCGTTTCGTGTCTTCGCCTTCGGCATGGACCTCGACATGAGCACGTTCCTTCGCCTGCGGGTCCCCGAGCACGCTGTGCACTCCTGGGATGTGGCGGTGGCCTTGGACCGTTCGGCCACCGTCCTCCAAGGTGCGGTCGAGATCGTCGTCGACGGTCTGCCTCGGGTGGCGGCCTTGGTGGGCAAGCCCAGGGAGGGGTCACCCATGGTGCGGGTAACCACGACCGATCCCGAGCGCGCCTTTGCGCTAGTGACCGACGGAGTGCGTCTCGAGCCGTGGTCCGAGCGCGCCGTGGGGGGCGAGCTGCAACTTTCTGCCGAGGAATTGCTCCGTCTCGTCTACGGTCGCCTCGACGCCGCGCATACCCATACGGCGGGACTCAAGGCCGAGGGGATCAGCCTGGATGACGTCCGCACTGTCTTTCCCGGCGTCTGAGCTCCCCCGGCATCTCAGCCGGGATCGCTCAGGTCACGGTGTAGGTGAACGCCTGGGTGACGATGTGCTTGGTCTTGCCCTTGCCGAAGATGGCTTTGATGGTGAGGTGGTAGACCCCGATGCCCTTCTTGAGGTTGGGGATTCCCGAGATGGTGGCCGTGCCGTTGTGGTTGTTCGTGAAGTGCACGCCCTTCGGCAGCTTGCCCTTCTTCTTGACTGCGCCCGCCTGGCTCCCTGACGTGGTGATCAGGAACGAGGAGAAGAAGGCCGCCCTGGCCGAGGCGTTGGGATTGCTCGTGATGGCATCGGCGTTGGGTGGCACGACGATCAGGCACTCGTCGGCGTCGAGGTTGGACGAACTCGTGTTGTCCGAGGACCCCGAGTACGTCGAGCTGCCTCCGTAGACGGCGGAGAAGCACCATGTGCCCACCGACGTTGGGACGAAGACGCGGGAAGAGGCCGCGGAGGTGGCTCCTGCTCCGGTCAACAGGATGACGCCGGCGTCTTGCGGGGCGCCGGTCGTGGGGCAAGGAGCCGGGGTGAAAATGGCGGTGATGCTCGTATGACAGGCGTAGAAGGTGACGCCGCCGGTGGGAGCGCCTCCCACCACGTTCCCGAGGACCGTCACCGTGTCGGTCGCCGAGTTCAACGGCCCCAAGGTGAGTTTGGCCGAGGAGATGAAGGTCGACGTGGTGGAGGGTGAAGGACTGACGAGCACGCACTCGTGGGCATCGAGGTTGGCCGAGCTCGTGTTGTCCGACGACCCGGTGTAGATGGTGTCACCGCCGTAGACGGCGGAGAAGCACCACGTCCCTGCCGATGTCGGGGTGAAGGACCCGGAAGGAGCGGTAGCGGTGTTGCCGGTCCCTGCGGTCAGGTGGGCGGTGGACAAATGGGAACTTGTCGTCGCCGCACAGGGGCCTCGTATCAATGTGCCTGAGGTACCGGTCTGACAGACGTAGAAGTTCACGTTCCCCGTCGGACTGCCATGCGTGGCAGTGCCCTGCACCGTCACGGTGTCGCTCACCGCGCCCGACGTCCCCAGCGTGACGGCGCTGGCACTCACCTGGGTGGCTGTCGAGGTGCTGGTGGGAGACGTCGTCGTGGTGGTGGTCCCGGTGGTAGTGGTTGTGGCCCCCGTGGTGGACGTGGAGCCGCCGGTGGTCGAGGTCCCGCCGCCCGTGGTAGAGGTGCTCGAGGTCGGGACCGTCTCCGTGCCGAACAAGGCGATGCCGATGGCACGGTCACCGGCCTGGTCACCGATGGCGAGCACGCAGGTGTCGCCGGCCGCTTGCTGGGCTGGGGTGGGGGGACACGGGAACTTGGCAGCGTCGGTGGCGGGGTTACCCGAGGTGCTGCAACCCGTGATGACCGATGTCGTGGGCACGGTCTGGGTGCACGTGGGCGTGCCGGTCGTCGGCGGTCCGACGGTCCCGGTCTTCATGGTGTGGGTCCCCGTCAGCACTCCCTTGGACGAGATGGTCGTGATGGAAATCTGTGAGCAGCTGACGGGGACGTCATTACCCAGGAAGAGCATCACCGGCTGTGTCGGGTCAGAGTTGCACTGTTCGATCGAGGCGAGCGAGCCTTTCGTGAAGCCGGCGCCGCTCAACGAGACGACCTCACCACCTGCCAACCCTGAGCACACCGGAGAGGTGGGGTTGGAGTTGTTGCACGTCACGCCCGCCGCGGTGGAGCTGAGCCTCAGGGTCGGCGTCGTGGCGGCACCGCTGACCCCCACGACGTTGGCGCCGAGCAGGGTCCCCCCCGCCAGTACCGCCGCCACGCCCAGCGTCGTTACCAGCTTGATGACGCCTGAGCGCCGGATCGGCCATGGACCGAGTGCTGCCATGGTCAGGCCCTTCTTCTGTGTTCTTTGACCGCTCGATCCCAGAGTTCGGACAGAGCGACAGAAGGAAGGTGCTTCCCCCTGCTCCTCTCTTTACTCCCGTTGGGAGACGGATTCAACAGGTGATTTCTCTGTTCACGCAGTGTGAGTCTGGCGTTACCGCGGGTGTGGGGAGATCGGTTGT
>DATKQM010000014.1:0-167235 GCA_035532735.1 Acidimicrobiales bacterium
GTTCGGAAATTTTTCTCTTTCAGCGCGGCAGGGTGATTGTCTGGTGCATGCCCGTCGTGCCTCGAGCCGGGATCGGCTTCGGGCTATGGCGCGGCCCGAAGCTGATCGCCGGCTCCGGCGCCCTGTGCTGGTCCATTGTGACCGGGCTCACGCCAGCGTCCGAACGATTACAGCGCCCGGGCGGGCATCGAGCCCGCACCGGCCGCGTCAACACCACCCCGGATCTCCTCCGCCAGACCTGGTCATCGAGTCCACACAGTTGCATCATCGATGCTCTTTGCCGTTCGGGGGAGACCTGACCACTCCGGCAGACCGTGTCTTGGAGATGGCCAGGGTGACGTTCGCACGGGGAGTGCACGTGTGTGGAGTACCTGTACAGGGCTGGCGAAGCCGACGGGTGCATTCGAATCGCTGGCCGAGCCGGACTCGATGTCCGGCCGGTCAGCGTGTGCCGAGCGCGACGGGACGCCTGCGCTGTGGGTCGCGTACCGGTTCAGCGGATCATGGAAACGACAAGATGCTTGCCATGGGGCGACAGAACGGCACCCAAGCCGGGGATCCCCACAGCGCTTCTGCGCCGGCAAGGAGCGCCCTTGCAATCGTGTTCAGCGTGGTGGATAGGTGTGACACAGTCAGCGGGAGCGCTCGAAGGGGTGAGCGACTGGGAGACAGGCTGCGGGGGCGCAGCGGAAGGCCAGAGACGGCCTGCGGTAGATCAGGAGCGAAGGAGAGCTGAGATGGGTGAGGGTCCTCGCATGCCGGGCCGGACTCGAAGCGAACAGGCTGCACGCCGATGCCAATTCTCCGCCGATGCGCAGTGCCACGACCAGGGAGGGTGACGTTGCAGGGTGACGTTGTACGGTCACGTTCGCCAGTGCCCGGAGGCCATGCCCGAGATCAATCTGACAAAGCGCTACCGCCCATCGTGTTTTGACGACCGGTGCTCGAATCCTCCGCTCCTTTAGTTTAGTTCTAGCCGGCTACCGAGGAGGAACCTTCTTTCGGCCCTACGGGCCACGGATTCGATCCCGGGAAGCCTCCGAAAGGCCACCGGCCCCAAGACAGCGACGGGAGGGCCCGTCAATGGCCGGCCGACAGGCCGCCCGGAGGGTCGCCTTGACGGGTCCGGTCACGGTCACCGGGACACTGGGCGTCGGAGCCTGCGGCTCCTGGTTGCCACTCCCTGTTGGCGCGATATCGGATACCTCGCACATCGGCGCGAGCTGACGATCCCAACCCAGGATCGGCACGACCACCCGATCCGAAATCGTCGTCACGCGCCCCGGTAACGAATCAGGGTGTTACCGCCTGGGGAGGCAGATCAACGGACCTCGGCGGCGGCTGGGAAGTTCACGGGCACCCGGCCACGGCTGCGAATAGCGTGACGACGTCGGCGGGGCCACTGACAAGCTCTCGCACTTCGTCGCTGGTGTGCGCTCGGGTGAGGATGTCGGCGGCCTGTTGCGCTACTCCGAGCACTACCGGCCCGAGAGTCCAGTCTTCGCCCGGGATGGTCGGGATGACCGGTTCCATCCGGGCGATAGCCGCGGCAACCTCGATCCCGGGCACCAAGAACTGCTGTTCTGCAAGCGACGAGACGCCAAGTGCGCGCCGGATCTGCGAATGATGTATCCACCGCTCCAAGTACTCCCGAGCAATGGCCTGCCAGAACGGGGAGGCGGCCTCTTGTTGAGCCCCGAATAAGCCCACCGACTCACCGGGTGTTTTGGGATCGACGGCTTCGTAGTATGCGGCTGTCCATTCACCAGTGCTGCGGAGAAGTTCCATCAGCAGTTCCGCGCTGAAGAACTGCGCCGTGGCCACCCATCGGTCATTGAAGGTGTCGAGCAGGGTACGGAAGTCCGCTCCAGACATCTCGGCGGCTAGAAGCGAGACTCCGTCCTCGGCGCCGTCACGCTGTCGGCTCAATAGCGACAAGTCATCGCCCAGCACATGGGTCGCCACTCCCTTGACAGTGTACGCGGGACACTCGGTTGGGCGTTGCCAGTCCTCTTTGCTCAGCCCACGGAGTAGATCCAGCAGACTGGCCCGTTCGGGTCGATAGACATCGAGCACCAATGAGATCGACGACGCGTCCAACATGATTCCTTCTTCCTCGCATCCGCACCGGGGTTCGGGACCACGCTCGACCCCCCTGCTCCAGTTGACCGTGTCCACGGTACGACAGTCAGCGCCAAATTCCAGATCCGTGGTGGTCTCGGCGAAGTGACGGATGTGCCTTCCGGCCCAAAGCCGACTGTGGCGTAGGACACCCGGTACTCGGGGATCCCGTGCGCTTCATGAATCGATCTGGCCCGAGCGGGAGCCTTCGCCATGTGGGGCCTGGAGCTGTGGCCGACCCGCTCGGTATCGCCTGGCGAGGTGGACCGGCGAAATTCGGTTAGGACGTGCGGCTGAACTCGACATCCTTGGTCTCGATCGTCCCGGCCGTCCTTCCCGGAGCCGTCTGGTAGGTCCAGTACAGGTTCGTGTGCGCGATGACCTGATCCGGCGAGGGCGCCCCCCATTCCGTTTGGTCCTCCGTAGTGTGCGCGTCGCTGACAAGAATCGCGTCGTACCCTCTAGCGAGCGCGCCGTGGAGCGTCGAGCGGATGCACGCATCTGTCTGGGCGCCAACTACCACGAGTCGCCCGACACCGAGCCCCGACAGAACAGCTTCCAGATTGGTGTCCTCGAAGGAGTCGCCGTAGTTCTTCTCAACCAGTGCCTCGTCGTCGCCCGGAGTCAGCTCGGGGACGATCCGCCAGGCGTCGCTCCCTCTCGCAAGCTGCTCATCGGAATGCTGGACCCAGACGATGCTGACCCGCTGCCGCCGAGCCTTCTCGACGAGGTTGCCAACATTAGCGACGACTGCGTCGCGTTCGTAAGCCCCCTCGACCACGCCGTTCTGCACGTCGATGACAAGAAGCGCGGTGTTCGGCCGGTTCTCAAGAGTGGTCATGCTTTGCCCCTCACCCTCGCTGGACTTCGTGCCCGTCAACGGTAGACCTGCCCAACACTGGGTCGTTACACGTCCAACGTTGGCAGCGCATAAGTGCCGTTCCGTTCCCGGTCGAGATCAGGCCCATCTCGACGAGGGCTCAAGTGGGCGCATATTCGAGGCTACCGGTGACCTTGATCCCGGTCAGGCCGCGGCGAACGTGGTTCCACGTAGCTTGTCCGGAGCGACGGCATGACATCCCATATTCGCGACCCAGCGTAATCCCGGGCGGTCGGCAATCTCGTGACCGTCGGTGGCATGGCCCCGACGGCAACCCCTGGAACACCATCCCAACGTGGGTGATCCCGACCGGTCTGACCTTGGTTGGGGTGGCCCCGTCGGGCGACGTGAAGCCGCGACAATACCGGGCGGTCGCTGCCATCGCCCTACAGCGTTTCCCGCTGGAACTATCGAGATGCCAGAATCGTCTAACAATCCATGAGACTATTGTTGCTAGCAGCTTTGATTCTGACCTCGGTGGGCTCCACCTCGTGTGGTGTCACGGCGACCGTCAAGTCGAACCCGATCCCGGCGGCGCAATCCCTTTGTCGGCGAGCATTCGGCGCACGAGCACTCAACTCGGCGACAAGCAGCGTGGGCGACGTAAGAAAGCTCATCGTTGGTGGAGCAACTCCATCTCTGGATTTTGCAGACGCATTCCCGGAGTCAAGAGCAACCGAGAAGGCTGGTTGGTGCTGGACGGGTAAACCGGGTGATTACATTCTCTATGCCGTTGTCGCGAAGAAATCACCCTTACGCATCGAGGGCCTCGGAGGTCAGACGACCGGGACACCCCGCCCAGGCCCAGCCCCAATCCCTTGATCGACGTCTTGGGTCGCCCAATCATCCCTGGACGCTGTCACCCGCTCAGAAAAGTGCGCTACCGACCGACATCCGGCCTGGACGGCGACGGCGGCAGTGGGTTCGGTAATCCGATTATCGGTCGCCGTACCACCCTCACCGATGCGTCTCAGACCTCGGTCGGGACCGGCGCGTTGCGCGCACCCTCGTTCACGGACATCGGCTCAGGGATACGGGATCGCGCTTGCGGTCGCGAGCGTCCCCGACCTGCACCATGGGGATAGCCCTCTGCGGTGGGTCCGAACGCGCAGCATTACCATCACCGGTCACCGCGCGTACCCACGATCACCGGGCATGGGTTGCACTTTGACTCCGGCGGCAGTGAGGAACTGGCGGATCTGGGAGGCGTGTTCAAGGACGTGCAGAGGCATGCGGCCGACAATCACTCCGTACAGCATGCCGTGGTATCGATGGGCGGGAGGGAGTGGCCGAGCCGCCACGTCCTCGGTAAGCGCGTCAAGCGTTGCTCGCGCCCTCCTGCGGCAGTAGTCGATGTAACCGAGCAGTTCGGCCTTGGTGAACATACGGTCAGGAAAGGCGTAGGTGTTCTCGTCAAAGGGTCGTGGCGGTTCCCACGGCTCGAACTCGGCGCTGAGGTCGTAGTCGAGGGTCAATAGCGCGTGGTAAGTCAGGAACCAGGGGGCTGAGCCGTGTAATCCTCCGTGCGGCGTCGGACCCGTGGGCGCCTCGTCCGGCCACAAGTCCCTCTCCCACAGATCGTCGGGACAATCCGTAAGCGCCGCCTCCATCATGCGCAGCGCTTCCACGAAGTTGCTGGCCATGCTCTGCACAAACGGGTTCGCCACACCTTACGTAATAGCGCATATCGACGGATCTGGGGAGCGGCAGACTGTGCCATAACGCGGGCAACGGACCGATCGAGATCACCCCCGGACCCGGATGGGCGACGCTCCTCTGCCAGAGCCGAGTCAGTCCGACGGTGACGGACTCGCCTCCGACCTGACCGATCTGCTATCGCTCAGCGACGCGAATGCTGAGCGTGTCGCCAATCGGCCCAGTTACCCAAATCCGGTGCAACCCGTCGGACGCAAGTGAAGACACCGGCAGCGCATAGCCCCGAGTATGTGCGCCCTGGACGCTGCCGGGGTCTCGCCTACGGCTCACCGTTCCTTCGGGCATTCCGGCTTTGAATTTGACGGATGAAACCGATGCCCAAGAAGACAAAACCAGCGACGTACAAGAACGGATTGGGGTTCCCCTTTGTGGCCGTCATCACGACGATCGCGGCGACCATGATGATTCCTCCGACACTGCCCCAGATGGCTGCGAGGATGATGTAGCCGCCCGCAACGAGCTTCCTGGAATCGCCTTGGACCTTTCGGACTCGGTACGTGCCCCACATGGCGATGCGCCGCTCCCCTGGGAGCATCCAACGGAACGGCTCTGGCTCGACCAACGTCATGACCGCCAGTCTGCACGCTGTTTTCTAACCGATCGAGAAATCTCTGGTTACGGGCGCCTCAACGAACCAACACGCTCGGGGCACGGGGCCGCATAGCACCCGTTCTCGGACCGGACCCGGGCATCCGGGATCCGAATATCGGGTAGCAGGTGTCGCTCGGCTCGTGGCCCGACCGGGTCCGTCAAGTACCGGTGCACGCCTCCGCATTTGGCGCGAAGATGTCTTTGTGAGGCGGACGCCTGCACTACTTGTTGTGGCTGCACTGCTAGCTCTCTCTGCGTGCACCGCCCAAATAGGCGCTGCAAAACGTGACGTTCCCGTAAGCCTGCGGAGCACCACAACAACGGCCACGACGACTTTGCCAGCGGTCACCTCATCGACCCTGCAACAGATGGCGGCAATCGCTGAAAGTGCAGCCGTCAGCTGGTCCGAACCTCACCCCTGGGACATTCGTGCAGTGTTGGCTACTCAGAGCGGAGCAGAGACCATCGGTTTGCCCTTCGCATACGGTGAGAGTTCTCCTCAGTTTGTGATCGCCCTAGACGGCAGATTTGCATGTAAACCACTCGCTTGCGCAACGTCGGGAGGTGGCGGTCCCAACCCCGAAAGCACCACCACGACCGCAACAACACAGGCACCGATCATGACCATGTTGTTGACCGTCGATCCTTCGACGTTGAAGCGAAACCCATCGATCGCTGTTGAATATCACGACGTCGATATGAACACGCTCGGCAAGGTCTACGCGTTGGACGCCTCTGTTACGACCACGGTTCCACACTCACAGAAGGCGCTGTCGGGTTCCTCCTACTGCACGGGGTCGGCAAGCGGTGATGCCCACGCACAGCTGTGGACCCGGTCTATGAATACCGTCTACGCCACGTGTGGCGATCGCACCGGCAATACATACTTCATCATCGAAGGCAAGTGGTACTACACGGTCGGCGCTGTCCCTGCAGGTTGATGCAACTGCTCCGACCCGGACGGCGCATAACACCCGGTTCAGGGTGGGCGACGCTTCGTCTGCCGGAGCCGAATCAGTCCGAAGATGACGGACTCGGCTTCGACCTGACCGATCCGCTATCACTCAGCGACGCGAATACTGCGCGGGTCGCCGTGCGGCCCGGTTACCCGAATCCGGTGCAACCCGTAGGACGCAGAGGAAGACATCGGGAGCGCACAGCCCCGATTATGGGCTAGTCCTAGTCTGATCCCGACGGCGCGGTCCACAGCCAAGGCGCGGTCGTTAGTCGTCTACAGGCGAGCGAACGAGGCCGCCTCGACCTCGAAGGTGGCCGTGGCCTCTCTGTTGACCGAGGGCTTGGTGACGGTCACGGCGTTGAGGGAGTCCGACGCAGTCACCACGGGATCGCCGCCGGCCAACGCCCGCTCGAAGGCCAGCTGGGCGGCGCGTTGCGCAGCAAGGGCGAAGTCTGCAGGCGTGAACCCCTCGGTGCGCGCGGCGACGTCTCCAGCGTCGCAGGCCGGCAGGAATTCTGCGGTGAGCTCGGTACGCCCGCCCGTGTCGGGCGCACCGACGGGAATGATGAGGTCGAACCGACCCGGACGAAGCATGGCCGGGTCGATGGCAGCAATCGAGTTCGTGGCCATGACCATGAGACGCCCGGGTCGGGCCTTGAACACCGGGATGGCCTTCAACAGCTCGTTCACGATCGGCTGGCTTTCGGGCCGGGTCGTGCGCGCCGAGGCGATCTCGTCTGCTTCGTCGATGAAGCACACCAGGTGATCCACGTGGCCCAGGTCGGTAAGTGCATCGCGCAACATGGCTGCGGCATGTGTTCCTTGGCCGAGAAGCGACGGGTGCAGCTCGACGAAGGCCCATGAAAGTCGCGACGCGATGGCCCGTGCGAACGAGGTCTTGCCCGTGCCGGGCGGCCCGAACAGCATCACCGCCGCGGGAGGGTGCAGCCCAATGCGATCAGCCAGCTCGACATGCGACAAGGGCGCAACGATGCGCCGCTCGAGGAGTTCCTTCGTCGACGAGAAGCCCTTCATCGCCTCCCAAAGGCCGGAAGCCGGGAAATGTCCGCCGTAGCGCTCGACAACGGCGAGCTCCTCGGGGACCATCGACGCGGTGCGGACATAGAGGTGCAGGCCATCGAGCCTCGTGAAGCCCTGGTGCGAAAAGGCCACTTCCCCGACCTGGCCGGGCTCCACCAGCGCCAGGAGACGGTGCGCTCCGTGGTGGATGACCTCCTGGTCGAGCTCGCGCAGCAGTGCCGAGCCGATGCCCCTGTTGCGCCACTGCGGGTGTAGAGCGAGTGCCAGAAGATGGGCGTCGCGGCCTGCCACTCGGGCCACCGCCGCGCCGACCAGCTGGCCCGACGCCACCGCCACCGCGGCCGGTTGATGCTCGTGGAGCGCCTCGACCACGTCGCTGCGGCTATAGGCAGCGGCAGTGGCCGTGCCTGCCGCGTCTATGAGGCGGACGATGTCCTCGAACGGGGCGACGGGGTCCCGATGGTCGATTGAAAGGACACGCCACCCGGTAGTCACAGACCCATCTTCTCGCGTCATCGGGTGGAGTGGCCGACCATGACGTTGGCGCAGCGCGCTCATGCCCTCAGGGACCTGGCGTGAGACACCACTCCTGATCGAAGCCAACCCGGGGAATGGGTCGTGACCTGGACTTTCTCTTCGATCTCCGCTTCGTCACCGAGGTAAGATGGGCGCTCCCCCTCGTGTCACGTTGCTGATCAAGCATCTCTGAGCACGTGTCACTGCACGAGAGGTCGGGCCATGCCGTTCAGCTCCCGACCGGCCTGCGGGGGCCACATAAGCGACTAGCAAGGGACGTGGCCGCGGCGATCGATAACACCTGCTATCGGGGCGCGTGACGACGATTTCGGACCGGGTGGTCGTGCCGATCCTGGGTTGGGATCGTCAGCTCGCGCCGATGTGCGAGGCATCCGATATCGAGCGCCGCCTGTATGGCGGGAGCCGTTCAGTCGGATCGAACGTCGATGTTGCTATTCGTTACCGTTCGAGTGAATCACGAGGTATTCATCCCTACTCCATCCCTACTACTCAACGAAACGGGCGGACTGGCTGTCATGGCAATCCGAACATGACCTGCTCAGAGGACAGGAGCGGATTCCCTGGACCCGTTGAGGTGACCACCCAGATCTACGAGGGCACCAACCAGATCCAGCGGGTCGTGATCGCAAAGAGGCTGCTCGGGTAGGGGAGCGCTCTCCGGGGGTGTGGGAGGTCCGGGCCTTCACGGGCCGAGACGCCCAGGGCCGTCCCACCCAGGTGAGCCGGACCGTCCGGGGAGCCAAACGCGACGCCAACCGGGTGGCGGCCGAGCTCACCGTGCGCCGCAGCTCCGGTGCCGCCAAGGTCGCGCTTGAACACGGCGATCATCGCCGCCGCGTCCTGGTTCTGGCGCGAAAGTCGGGTGACTCCTCCCGAGTCGAGGACGAGGGTGCTCAAGAGGCGCGGGTGGCGCTGCCCTGGCGACGAATCCGGCGCGACAGCGCCTCGGCCCGTTTCACCGCCGCAGGTTCGGGCTCGCCTACCTTGGCGGCGAGCTCGTCGAGGTAGCGGTCGGTCTCCTCGAGCAGCTCCTGGCGGTGCAGCTCGGATCGCACTGCGCTCTGCAACAGCTCCGACGCCGGCAATTCCCGATCCTTCACGGCCCGGTAGAGATCGTCGGGGAGATACACCTGGATTCGTGGCGTACGCCTATCGGCGTGAGCCGCCTTCGTCATCGGATGGCGGTGCCGAGCAGTTCCTCCAGCATGACCCGGGGGATCACGATCCGGCGGCGAGTCGGAGAGCCAAGGGGTGGCACGCACGTCCCGGGACGGAGTAACGGTGACGATCGGCCTGCGCTAACAGGACGATCCGCTACCCCTCCGAAACGGGGCGTGCCATGTTTGTTCTCGGGTCCGGGTCGACGACGCCCTCGCAAAGACAGCAAGCATCAACCAGCTCCAAAGTCCGACCAAAGACCCGAGGGCGCCTGAACGTAGTAGCGACCCGCAAGCCAGCGGTGGATCCCCGATCAAGCACCCTTCAATCATCACTGGCACGTCTCGAACAGCCCTGCTTTGATACATGGTGCGCACGCAATCCCCGATTATGTGGGTGATCAAAGATCACCGTCGCCCGAAGGGCTCACATAATCGCTGATCATGTGGGTCATCGAGGCGCTGAATATCGTTACGAGGAGCCTCACGATGACCCACATATCAAGGAATATCGGATGCCGAGCTTCTACCCTGCCCGGAAGCAATTCCGACCCGGACCGGCATATCTACACATTTCGAGCGGGTCGTTCGCCACGGCCGATCTCATTGCTTGCTGCGGCTTGGGCGTCGTCATGGGAGCCAAGGTGTTGATCAGCGACGCAGCCATTCTCGGATTGACGGCATACGCGTGCCAACAACGACGGCGCCAATGACGACCAGGATGCACCCGATTGCGACGAGCCACATCACCTGCACCCCGAATCCCCAAGAAGGGATCACGATGGCTAGGACTAGGGCGCCGACAATGAGCCTGTACAGATTCACTCGCCAGGTGAACAGTCCACGCAGCGTTCTGGCAGACCTCGTATTCCTATGCGGCAACGTGCTCCCCGATGATCCGAGTGACAGTTTCCGCATCATCTGGCGTTATACAAGGACGAACCCGACCACCTGTGTCGAACTCGATACCCACCTCCTTCTTTGGCCGGTTGCCATCCAGGTTGTACCAGTGCACGAAATCGCCGGAACCCCAGATCCGCCACTTCCCCCGTACCAGTCGCAGCGGGAACGTGTTCACCGAGCGGATCGAGCCGAACGGGATTCGCTTCTTTCCCCAGGGGTAATACCAGCGGATGGTGACCCCTTCATCGTCGCAGAGGATTCGGCCATCGTCATATAGAGGCGCCTTGTCCTTCATGACGCAATCATGTAATCAAGCATCAGCCTTCGCAAGGGACCTATGACCCCAAATGTCTGATAACGCCATAGTGCGGGTCCAACAGACCCTGGACAGCGCTGGGGCGTACGGGATCCCCTGATTATCGTGCACCCGTCACGCCGTCTACGTCCCGAACCCCGCAGTGCCTGTCGGGCGCGGATCGAGATTGTGCGCGGTCGACTCGGCGCTATGAGTTGGGCGGGAAGGTCGCAGGACCACCCGGAGTCCAGGTGGTTGTCTCGGCCACCGCACCCGACATGTCCAGTCCTTGTGCCTGAAGATGGGATTGATCGGTATTGGCCGGAATCACGAGTGGAGCGAACCCGACTTGGACTCGTTCGTCCCACACCGGGGCCATCGACGCCAACACCTGACCGGTCAGGGTGTTCACAAGGCGGATCAGGACGAACCGCGGGTCCGTCACAAGATATTCACGCGATACGTAGTAGTTGTCCCCCGATCCGAAGCCCTCCTGGACGGGAAAGCCCACTGGTCGTTGAAGCGGGCTGGCGCTGCCGCCGATCGCGTTGTCGTCGCCCGGGCAGTGGAATCTGTAGCCCTGAATGGCGAGGCTTGAGGAACCCTTCGGCACGCTCCGTGCCACCGAGATCGTCAATGTGCAGTTCCCTTCCGTTGTCGTGATCAGCGGCTCCTGTTGGATCGGCGGGCGTGGCCGAGGAGCGGGTCTGATCGGCACTGCGTGTTGCACCTGACGTCCCCTTTCACCGGGGCCGTAAAGGATCGCGTCCCCTCCGATCACAGCGACGCAGAAGCTCGCAGACGCACAAGACACCGCCGGGAAGCTGAACGTGTGCAATGCCCGGTGTGGATCGTCGATCAGCGTTGGCCGCGACCAACTGGTGCCGTTGTAGATCAGGGCATGGCTGGAAACGTCGAGCGCGACACAGAAGTCGTGACTCGGACACGAGATCGACATCAGGGGGCTCGTCGAGTCGATGTTGGCGGGAGGCGACCAGGTGGTTCCGTCGAAGGTGAAGGCATTGCCGTGGTGGTCTACGGCTACGCAGAAGTCCGTAGAAGCGCACGAAACCGACTGAACACCGGATAGCCCCAAACGCGTGGGAGTAGACCAGCTCGTCCCGTTGAACACAAAGGCATTGTCCTGATCCACGGCTGCGCAGAACGTGGCGCTGAGACATGAGATCGACCAAAGTGCACCTGAGGGGAGGACCGTCGGTCCCGACCACGTCGTGCCGTTAGAGGTATAGGCACGGCCGCCTCCTCCTGCCGCCGCACAGAACGCGAAGGTCGGACACGACACCGCATCGAGATCCGTCAGCGTATCGACGCGGGCGGCTGTCAACACGCGCTTGCCGTTATACGAAACGGTGTTCCCCCCTGAATCCACAGCGACGCAGAATCGAATAATTGGACAGGACACGGAAAGGAGGGAGCCCCCTCCGCCGGTGTGAATTACCCCTTCCACGTTGGTCTTCTTGCCCCATTCGGAGCCGTTGTAGGTAATGGCGTCACCCTTGTAATCCACTGCCACGCAGAAGCGAGCGCTCACGCAGGACACGGCTGTGAGGCGGTCGGTTGGGGAGTCGATGTCAGAGGGCGCGGACCAACCCGTTTGGCCGGGACCGGGAGCGAGGTTGCCGGGTCGTTGACCGGTTGACGAGCGCAGGCTGGCGAGTGGGATTGCCACGGCGGCAAGGACAGCAACCAGAGCGGCAACCGGCACGATCATCCTGCGGCGCTGTCGACGTCGCACCAGTGCTGAAACTCGGGTCGGAAGCGATGCACCCAGGTCGAAGTGGGGGGCTTGACGGAGAAACTCCCGTCGCAGGTGGTCGTCCAAAACGTCGTGCTCAGGCATCGTTGGTTCCTCTCAACTGCGTACGCATGGCGTCAAGCGCCCGGGAGATCCTGGACTTGACCGTCCCGGGGGCAATGCGGAGAAGGGTGGCGATCTCGGCCTCGGACATGTCTTCTAGATACCGGAGGACGACGGCAACTCGTTGGTGTGTGGGCAACGAGTTGAGCGCCCGGGTGAGGTCCAAGCGCGTTCCGAGTCCTTCGTCCGCCCGGGCGAGATCACCGGTTGCGCTGATCGTTCGTCGTGACGTACGACAACTCTCCAGTGGCGTCGGGCCTTGGACGCCTGATTCACGACGATGCGCCGCAGGTACGGGCCGAGGTCGTCGACCCGACCTGCGCTCCACTTGGGCCAGGCCGACGCGAACGCCTCGGCCACTAGGTCCTCTGCTCGACTGCGATCCCCGCACAAGAAGTATGCGAGACGGGCCAAGCGGTCACCGTGCTCGGCCAAGGCGGTGGCAAAGGCGTCGGCAGGATTGACCCAAGCCACCACGTCTCGGTTCGTCGGACCTCCTCGCACGTCGCCGGTCCTTCCTTCCTTGGAGTCGGATTGCCCTAACCCACCATGACCCCTTTGAGGGGGGATCGGTTCCATATGGGCCTGTTGCGACTGGCTGAGGCTCAGTGGAGAGCCCCTGGCAAGATACGGCTCGGTCCTGCCGCCGCTCCGGCTCAGCGTCCCTGCTGGGTCCAGATGTCCAGACCGGAGGAGCAAAGAAGGGTCTACCCCGCGTCGTATCACCCTGATTCGCTATCGGGGCGCGTGAAGAGGACTTCCGACCGGGTGGTCGTGCCGGATCCTGGGTTGGGCTCGTCAGCTCGCGCCGATGCGCGAGGCAACCGATATCGCGCGCCGCCTGTATGGCGGGTGCCGCTCCGTCGGATAGAACGTCGATGTTGCTTTTCGTTACCGTTCGGGTGAATCACGAGGTATTCATCCCTACTCCATCCCTACTACTGACCGGAACGAGCCGGATTGGCCACCATGGCAATCCGAACATGACCTGCTCAGAGGACAGGAGCGGATTCCCTGGACTCCTGGAGGTGATCACTCCGATCTACGAGGGCACCAACCAGATCCAGCGGGTCGTGATCGCAAAGAGGCTGCTCGGTTAGCGAGGCTGGATCCACGGGCCGAGGCGCTGCGCCTGATCGCCGCGCCTGAGCCGATTTTGCGACCGGCACTCAACCTTCGTCACGTCTGATCAAGCATTGGGCAGCGAATTGCCCTCGCATCGGCCAAGCGCTCAAGTTGGGACGAACGGCTCTAGGCGGCGGGTCCTCGGCCCGTCACTGTTGAAGGTGGGGATTGACCGGTGTGGGTCGAGAGGTATGGCTCACGACGCAGTTCGTCAATCACGCCCTCTTCGTCAATGAAGGAGCCAGGCAATGAAGGCACTCGTCTACCACGGACCGAACGACAAGAGCTGGGACGAGGTACCCGACTCGAAGCTGATCGACGACACCGATGCTGTCGTTCGCGTCGATTCGACCACTATCTGCGGAACCGACCTCCATATCCTCAAAGGACACCTGCCCGAGGTGACATCGGGTCGGATTCTCGGCCACGAGGCTGTGGGGACTGTGGAAGCGGTCGGTACCGCCGTGAGGAATGTCCGACCCGGTGACCGAGTGCTCGTCTCGTGCATCTCGGCGTGCGGGACATGCCGATTCTGCCGTCAGTCGCATTTCGGACAGTGCCTCGGTGGCGGAGGCTGGATCCTCGGCCACAACATCGACGGAACCCAGGCCGAGAAGGTCCGGGTGCCCTTCGCCGACACCTCGATGTACCCGGTCCCCTCCGGAGTATCGGACGAGGAGTTCCTCATGCTCGCCGACATTCTTCCGACGGGCTACGAGGTCGGGGTTCTGAACGGGGGCGTCGCCCCCGGTGATGTCGTGGCCATCGTCGGTGCAGGACCGATCGGTCTTTCCGCCATCACCGGGTCACTGCTTTTCAGTCCCAGTCACGTCATCGCCATCGACCTTGCCGACACCCGGCTGGAGGCGGCCAAGCTCTTCGGGGCCGATGTCACGGTGAACAACAGCCGCGAGGACCCCCTTTCGATCGTCCAGAGCCTCACTGACGGGCTTGGCGCCGACGTGGCGATCGAAGCCGTGGGCACACCAGCGACATTCGAGCTCGCCGCCGAGCTTGTCCGCCCTGGTGGACACATTGCCAACATCGGCGTCCACGGCGAGCCGGCCACGCTTCACCTGGAGACTCTCTGGACTCGAGACGTGACGATCACGACAGGACTCGTCGACACCTACTCCACGCCGACGCTCAGTCGGCTCGTCGCCACCCATCAGCTGGATGCGGCCCGATTCGCCACTCACCACTTCTCTCTCGACCAAATGATGGAGGCTTACGACGTCTTCTCCAATGCATCTGAGACTGGAGCTCTCAAGGTCGTCCTCACCCGGACGCAGTAGAGCGACCCCATTTCGGTAACGCGAGGTCAGATCCAGAGTCGCCTCCTCCGGACAGGACGCCCGCCTATGGTTGTAGCCCCGTGCCCGCTCGGCGGCTCCTCGTGTCGAGAGGGACACGTCGTGACCACGGTTCCGGATCCCTCGATGCCCGCTGCGGTGCTCGGCAGGCGAAAGTGGTGGGCTGCTCGGAGCAATCTGCCTAGCCGTCCTCGCGGTGGGCGTGGACGGCACCGTGCTGAGTGTGGCCCTTCCCACACTCTCCAAGGCGCTGCATGGGTCGGCGCTGCATGGGTCAGAGTCCGACCTCCAGTGGTTCTCCTCGGGATACTTCCTGGTTCTGGCTGCAGCTTCCTTCGGGGCTCTCCCCATCGGCCCTATCCGGAATGGCCCCGCTGGTCGTCTTCTTCAGCTGGGAACGCCGACTGACGGGCAAGCCTGGTGGTCAGCCGTTGGTCGGTCTGACGCTCTTCAGCTCTGCCGCGTTCACCTGGGGCGTGATCCTCGCCGCTCTGGCGATCCTCGCGATGATCGGCGTCTTGTCCACGATGCCGCAGTACTTCCAAGGCGTCCTCGGCACGGACCCCATCGGCTGAGGTCCGAGACTCTTGCCGCTGATCGGGGCCTCGTGGTCGGAGCAGTTCCCGCTGACCGGATCGCATTGTGGACGCCAAGGTTGTCGTTGCGGCCGGTTCTGTATTGCTCGTCGCCGCCCTGGGTCCGTCACCTCCTCGTCGACGCGACCGACCCGGTGCATGCAGTAGTCCTCGACGCCGTGGAATGTCCGACGCCGACTACACCGGACTGCAAGTCCTGCGGGGTCTGACGACCGAACTCGGAGAGCAAGGAGTGGTCATAGGGATCGACAGAGCTTCACGCTCGGTCCACCATGTTCTCAAGCATGATTGCGCTTCTCGAAAAGGTTGGATCCGAGTACCTATTCGCCTCGGTCGAGGAGGCCGTTTCCGCCCTCGAGCATCACCCTTGAAACGAGCACGGCGGGATCCCCCCTAGGGCGCACAGTCGGAGCCCGTGACGGCGAAGTGGACATCGAACGACGCTTCGCTTCCAAGAACGCACGAGCGTCGGCTCATACCAGGTGGTTCGTGTTTTCGATCCAGCGGTGCCGTTCCGTTCGTAATTGAGGATCGCCTTCATGATGTTGGGCGCACCGCGATGTGGTCAGATGGGATAGTGGTGCCGTGGTGACGAACAGAGTTGTGGCGGGCACCGCAATCGGGACACTCGAGGCTTGGCTCTTCGATCTCGACGGAGTGCTGACCGACACCGCCTCGGTCCACGACGCCGCTTGGAAGAAGACTTTCGACGAATTGCTTGCTCGTCGGGCTGGCCTGGGGGTTCCGTTCAGGCCCTTCGACTCGATCTCCGACTACGAGCAGTTCGTGGACGGCAAGCCTCGCCTCGACGGTGTCCGGTCCTTCCTCGAATCCAGGGACATCCATTTTCCCGAGGGTGGGCCGGGCGACGCGCCCGACAGCGAGACGGTGAATGGCGTCGGGCGACAGAAGAACGAATTGGTCCTGAAGATGATCGCGGAGGTAGGCGTCGTTACTTTCCCAGGGTCGCTAGCCCTTGTCCGGGCGTTGCGATCCGCGGGGCGGCGGGTGGCGGTCGTCTCGGCCAGCGAGAACTGCGCAGCCGTGCTCGACGCGGCCGGAATCGCTGACCTCTTCGATGTCCGGGTCGACGGAGTGGTCACCTCCGAGCACGGATTAGCGGGAAAACCCGCCCCCGACACCTATCTCTTCGCGGCCCGCCAACTGGGCACCGAGCCCAGCCGCGCTGCCGTGGTAGAGGACGCCCCGGCCGGGGTCGCCGCAGGGCGATCCGGGCGATTCGGGCTCGTGATCGGGGTGAGCCGTGGCGCCACGCCGGACGAGCTCCTCCGGTCGGGAGCCGATGTCGTCGTGTCCGATCTAGCGGAGCTGTTGGACACCGGGTCGTCATGACATCTGTCGATTTGTCGGGACGAACGGCTCTAGGCGTCTTGTCCCCGGGTCGCCATAGTTGAGTCATGTGGATTGATCAGCGCGGGTCGGAGATCCTCCCGGTGCCCGAGTGCTTGCGACTGCTGGCGGTGGCAGCCCATGAGGACCACATCGGTCGATTGGCGGTGATCGATGGGGAGGCCCCTTTGATCATTCCGCTGAACTTCACGTTCCACGACCGCGGAGTACTGGTCCGGATCGGTCCCGGTCGGTTGTCCGAGGTGGCTCCGAGCTCGTTGGTTTCCTTCGAAGTGGACCGATTGGAGCCAGACGGTAGGCAGGCTTGGAGCGTCTTGGTCCGAGGACTGGCGTCCACCCTCGCTCCCCGCGACATCCCAACCGACCCAAGCGCCGTGCCCCAGCCGTGGGTCCCGGAACCCGGTGAACAGGTGATCTTCATCCGCCCGGATGTGGTCACCGGACGTCGCTTTCGCCTCGTCGCCCGAGGCGAGGTCGACGCTCTGGGTTTGCCCGGCCCCAGTCCCGTGTGACTGGGGACGCTCTGACCCGCCGAACGGACTCTGGACCAGGGGGGAAAGTGGCGTCGGTCGGGAGCCGCCACTTGAACATGCCACCGGGTCTCGATCGCCGCTTCGAGGCCGTTGTCATGTGGATGGTCGGCCCCCAGAACGTGGCACGAGCTGCGGTTCCCCTCAAGGCGTTGGCCCGGGCTGGCGCGCTCGTGGGGGTGATAGCGCCGCTCACGGTCGAGGAACTCATCCGACAGCTGGGATGGCCCGAGGCCGGCACCGCCGACCTCCTCCTCGCGGACAGCTCGGGCTCCGGGGCGGTCGTCGTCGATGAGACCGGAGTCCACCACATGGCGACCTCGACGCGCTCTGTCGCGCCTTCCGCCGAGGATGGGGCGGAGAAGGCGGGTGTCGGGAAGCTGGCGGGGCTCGGACTGACGCCAATCGCGCAGCCGCGCATCGACGGAATACCCAGAATTGTCAGCACCCTGGACGAACTGTGGCGGCGCGGAGTCGACTCACGAGACGTCTTGCTCCTGATCGATCGGTCGCCGGGGGAACCGCAAGGCGCTGCGCCTGTGTTCATCCCCGACATCCCCTATATCGCCGACATCGCCGAGATGACGGCGCTTCAAATTGTTGTCTTTGCCGGAGAGACCGCTGACTTGCACTGGCTGCTCGCCGACCAACGACGACGCCGGCGTCAACGCAGCCTTCCCGAGGTTGCTATCAGGACCGGGTGGTCTCTCGTCGTCAGCGGCCGCGACGTGCAACACGAGCGGGTGGACGAAGCGCTCCTGACGCTGGCCGACGGTCATGTCGGCACCAGCGGCGCGCCCCTTGCACCCGATCCGAGCCAGCGCCCGTGGGTGGTGGCGGCCGGGGTCTACGACGGGGAGGGCGCGGGCACGCATCTCCTCACTGGGCCCAGGGTCTTCGAGCTTTCCGGTCTTGTCGACGGCTTCGGGCCGTTGCGGCGGGTCCTCGACCTGCGCACCGGAGTCCTCCATGAGCTGTCCAGCACGAACCGTGGTCTTGTTGAGAGTGTGCGCTTCGCATCCCTGGCCCAGCCAACCACGTCTGTCTTGCGGGTCCGGTGCCCGAAGGGACTCCGGACCGGGCCACCACTCCTTCCGCCGGCGGATGACTGCATCCACGACCACGGGCGCTCGGGAGCCGTCAGCTGGATCCGGATCGCCGCCTCCAAGGGCGGGATCGCGGCCGCCGCCACCCAGACCCGCACGCGCGGCGGCGCTGGCAGCACCCTTGACCGATTCGCCGTATACCGGTCCGGAACCGAGACCGTCCCCGATCCCAATCCCGTCGTCGACCTCCTCGATCGGGCCGCCAACGTCGGCTTCGACAAACATTTGCTACGGCACCGTCGGGCGTGGGCCCGGCGATGGGAAGACGCCGACGTCGTCGTAGAGGGCGATGACGAGTTGCAGCTTGCGATCCGAGTCGCGCTCTTCCACTTGATGGCGTCCGTCGCCGACGAGGGCGAGGCCGCCGTCGGTGCCCGGGGTCTGACCGGGACCGGGTACCGCGGTCATGTGTTCTGGGATGCCGACACCTTCGTCCTTCCCTTCCTCGCCGCCACTCATCCGGCGTCGGCCCGAGCCATGCTCGAGTACCGCCTGCGGAGGCTTCCGGCCGCCGTGGGCGCGGCTCGCGCCGCGGGCCGGGCCGGGGCGCGATTCCCATGGGAATCGGCTCGTACCGGGCGTGACGTCACGCCGACGAGCGCCCGAGATCGTGCCGGGCAGATCGTGCCCATCCGTACTGGTCAGCTCGAGGAGCACATCGTCGCTGATATCGCTTGGGCGGCATGCTGTTACGTCGACTGGTCAGGCGACGAGGAATTCGCCAGCGGGCCGGGTCGGCGAATCCTGGTCCAAACGGCTCGATACTGGGAGTCACGGATCACTCTCGAATCGAACGGCAGCGCCCATATCTATGGCGTCATCGGACCCGACGAGTATCACGAGTCGGTCGACGACAACGCGTTCACGAACGTGATGGCTCGGTGGAACCTGCGACGTGCCGCCGAGGCCGCCGATACTGCCAATTCCGCCAATTCCGACGGTGCCGACGGTGCCGACGGTGCCGACATCGATGAACGGCGGCGTTGGCTCCAGCTCGCCGACGACTTGGTCGACGGCTATGACCCTGACACCGGCATCTACGAGCAATTCGCCGGGTTCGGGCAGCTCGAGCCCCTGATCATTAAGGAGTTTGCACCGCGCCGTCCGATCGCCGCCGACCTGCTGCTCGGGGCCGAAAGGGTGGCCGGGGCACAGGTGATCAAGCAGGCCGACGTACTCCTCCTCCACCATCTTGTGCCCGACGAGGTCGTGGCAGGCAGCCTTGGGCCCAATCTCTGCTACTACGAGCCCCGGACCGCACACGGCAGCTCGTTGTCCCCGGCGACACACGCATCGCTCCAAGCCCGGGCGCGTGACTTCGACCAGGCACTCGAGTCGCTTCATCTCGCGGCTCGTATGGATCTCGACGACCTGACCGGCTCAACCGCAGGCGGGCTGCACCTCGCCACCATGGGAGGCCTTTGGCAGGCTCTTGCCTTTGGGTTCGCAGGGCTCCGCCCCAAGGCCGGGATGCTCCACGTCGATCCGGCACTGCCACCCTCGTGGACTGCCCTGGAGATGCGCGTCCGCTTTCGCGGCAGCCGGGTGCGGGTTCGCAAGGAACGGGCCCACTTGACCATTGACACTGACAGGAGCACTTCGGTCGTGGTTAGCGGGACACCGTTCTCAGCTGGTCCCGGCAAGCTCGAGTTTCGCCGCCGGGGCGCATGTTGGGAGCCGATCACATGAACAAGGTCATCGCCGCCATCGACAATTCGTCCGCGTGGCCCCCCGTGCTCGCCATGGCGCGGGCCGTCGCCACCGCCCTCGGCGCTTCCGTCGAGGTTCTGCACGTCCTCGAGGACGACGACGATATCGCGGGTCCACTGGCCCAGGCCGTAGGCGTGACGGTACGCACCCTTTCGGGAGATCCGGTCGAGCTGCTTCCGTTGGCGGCGGCGGAGAAGGACGTCGTGGCGGTTGTTCTTGGCACTCGTGGTCGTCCAGGCCGTCCGCGTCCAGCCCGCCACTTGGCCATGACGCTGGCCGGCCAGACCGACAAACCGGTCGTGGTCGTTCCCCCCGGTGCTCATCCTCCCGTGCGATTGCACACCGCCGTCGTGGCCATGAAGGGGACTTCCGCCAAGGCTCGTGCCCTCCAAAGGTGCATCGAGCTTTCCACACGTGCCGGCCTCGAGATCGTGGTGGTTCACGTTCACGACGAGAATGACATTCCCAGCTTCTCGGACCAAGTGCAGCACGAAACAGAGGCCTACGCGCAGGAGTTCTTCGCTCGACACTTGATCGGTGCACCGAAAACGCGGTTGGAGCTCCGCATCGGTGTTCCCGCCGTAGAGGTCCTTGACGCCGTCAAGTCGGCCCACGCCGAGCTCGTGGCGGTCGGCTGGTCGCACACAGACGATCCCAATCGAGGTGCGGTGGCTCGCGCCATCCTCGACCGGAGTCCGGTCCCTATTCTTCTGGTCGCTGTTACCACCTGAACGGCAGGACCGTGTTGAGCCGCAGGGACATTCGTGACGAACCGCCGCGGTCGGGCAAGCCGCCGGCGATGTCGGCGAGTAGGCAATGCAACGGCTCCGGCCACTTAGCCCTTGACCAATGTCATCAAGGGCGCGGCTCGAGCTTCTCCGATCGACGACGTCCGTCCCGGTTCTTGGGCCGGATGGTGGATAAAGGGGGACGCCCGGCGCCTGATTCGTCGCGGCCGTTCTGCGTGAGCTGTTGCGGCCTGTGTCGTGGGGAGATCTTGGATTCGGTAGAAGCGGGTCTTCGCCAACTTCACCAGCACGAGATAGACAACGACCATCCCAAACAGCAAAAGGAAGGAGTCGTCGGCAGCGGCGTGAAGCCAACTACTTTGGCGAGACCAGTGCACGGCAGGACGGCACCGACCAGACCAGCCCCTGTGGGCACCAGCACCATCGTCATGCTGGGTCGTCTCTTGAAGAACGGGACGCGGCGTGTCCTTGTCACATAGACCACGAGGGATTATGAGCGCCACCACGTCCCCGGGCACGAGGTCTGTCGCCCGAACCTGGCTCCTCCGCCCGTCCCTCTGGTCTTCGGCCACCTGCCGATTATTGGAGCGGAAGTCAGCCATTGCCTCTTTCGCCCGGTACTCGTCGAAGAAACCCGACCGACGCTCAGTGCGACGACGACGGCAATGATGACCGCATTCGTGCCACCGCCGGTCCGCCCTGGCACCAGCGCCGCCCCGAGTAGAAGGATCAGGATCGGGTCTCGGATCTGAGGGAAAAGCACGGCGCTGGTGTGCACCCGATGCGTTGCGAGTGCATTCGGCCCGAACAGTCGAAGGCGATGCGCAACATCATCGGACGAGAGCCCTTGGGGGCCACTTGCCAGGCGCGACAGGAGCTCATCGGGGAGATCGCGGCGGCGTGGGCCAAATCAAGCTCCCCGAGCGACGAGCTCGCGGCCACAATCACAGGAGTAGTTTCACCGCCGGCGCTCAATGCCGTCAGAGCCTATGGTCAGCACCGCCGGCGACATGTCTTATCCAGGGTCGGTTGGCAGATGCGGTCCCTCGAACCCCGGCCTCGGCGCCGGCAACGCTCGAAGGATCTACCGATCATCGGTAGCCGCGCCTGTGTGAAGCTCTTCGCTCAGCCTTCAGTGATGGTCCCGCCCGCGAGCAGGGCCAGCTCGGCGTTCTGGAGATGAGGCTCGTGGTCGGTGTTTGCACGGGCCGCTGTCGCCGTCGGGATGAAGATGGCGGCCACTACCGCCACGACCGTCATGCCGGCGAGAAACGCGAACCCTTTCGTGTAACCCGTCGCCAGAGGCCTTCCCCGGGCGAGCTCGGAGGTGACGATGCTCGACATGACCGCGGCCCCGAGGGCACCTCCGATGGTCCGGATGTTGGCGTTCATCCCAGAGGCGACGCCGGTCTGCTCAGCTGGCACGGCCTGGACGATGAGGTTCGACATCGCCGAGAAGGCCAGACCCAACCCGACCCCGAGCATGGTGGAGGCGACGTAGATCTCCCACGCTTCGGTGTGGGCGAACGCCAACGTGAGATACGCGCCGGTGGAGACGAGGGACCCGATGATGACGGCGGCCTTGGACCCGATGGCCCGCGCGATCCGACCGGACAACAGCCCGCAGAAGAACATGGTCACGGTCAGGGGCAAGAGGAACAACCCTGACTGGATGATGTCTGCCCCGAACCCGTAGCCGAACGATCTCGGCGTCTGGAGGAACTCGGGAAGGAAGGCCATGACCGAGTACATGCCGATCCCGAAGAGAAAGGCGACGAGATTGTTCGTCCACACCGCCGGGACCCGCATCATCTTCATGTCGATGAGCGGCTGGCTCGATCTCGTCTCCACGATCGCCCACGCCCCGCCGATCACGACCGCCACCAGTACCAACCCGATGACCTTGCCCGACCCCCATCCCCAGGTGGGGGCCTGACTCACGCCCAAGAGCAGGGCGACCAACCAACCCGACAGGAGCACTGCCCCCAGCCAACTGATCCGCCCCGGGGTCCGCACCGGTGACTCAGGGACGAACAGCTGAGCGCAGAGCGCCGCGATCACGGTGATGATGAGCGGAATCCAGAACAGCCAGTGGTAGTCGAGATGCTTGACGATCGGCCCGGCCAGGACGATCCCAGCACCACCCCCCACTGCGGCCATCGCCGCGACCACACCCACTCCCGTGGCCACCTTCGTCGCCGGGAATTCGTCTCTGATGATCCCGAACGAGAGCGGGAGGACCGCACCCCCGATCCCTTGGACGACCCGGCCCAGGATCAGCAGGACGATCGAATGCGCCAGTCCGGCCATCACCGACCCCAGTGCCAGGGCCGAGAGGGTGACCACCAGCATCCGCTCCTTGCCGACCATGTCGCCGACCCGCCCCAGAATGGGCGTGAAGATCGAGGCTGAGAGCAGATAGGCCGTCAACAGCCAGGTCACCGTGCTCTGTGAGGTGTGGAGGTCATGTTGGATCGTCGACAGGACCGGCAACACGAGCGACTGGAGCAGCGCGTACGCCGACACCCCCAGAAGAAGAACGATGTAGGTGGCCCGGTAGTTCGCCCGACCGAGGGACCTGGTCATTTCACCCCTCGCCTCCATTGCGTCGGTTGCGTCAGTCTCAATTCGGTACGGTCAATTCGGTTCGGTCGGTTCGGTCGGTTCCGTCGGTTACGTCGAACAATTCGTCGAACAATTCGTGATGCGGTGCGGTGCGGTGCGGTGCGGTGCGGTGCGGTGCGGTGCGGTGCGGTGCGGTGCGGTGCGGTGCGGTGCGGTGCGGTGCGGTGACCGCATCCGGTTGCGGCTCCGGCCACTATAAGCGGAACAGTCGCTCCGCCTTTCCCATCTCGTCGACCGGCACGGTGCGCACGCGGAGACCCGCGGAGACCCGCGGAGACCCGCGGAGACCCCGCCGTTCATTTAATACAAACACTGATACAATGATGTCGTGGCGGAAGTTGACATCGGGGGGCTCGTCGACCTCGACCCCGAGTCTCCTGTTCCCCCCTTCGAGCAGGTGAAGGAGCAGATCGTCGCCGCCATCGAGACCGGGAGACTCGCGCCGGCCGACCGGCTCCCCACGGTCCGACAGCTGGCGACCGCTCTCGGCCTGGCTGCCAACACGGTGGCTCGTTCGTATCGCGAGCTTGAGTTGGCGGGGTTGTTCGAGACCCGAGGTCGACACGGCACCTTCGTCGCCACGAGTTCCTCACCCACCCGGAGGCTCGCGGCCCGGGAAGCCAAGAGCTTCGTTCGACACCTCCACGAGCTGGGCATCGGGAACGAGGAGATCCTCGCCATCGTCCGCCGGGAAACGGATCGTCTCGGCGCGCCCAAACCAGTCCGTCGGAAGTCGGCGCCGCGTCGCCGGTGAGAGGTCCACCGGGCCCAGTGGTCCCGGTCGGCGACCCGAGAAGATCGACCGTGTGGCGACAGGGCGGTGCGTATACCATTTCACCTGGACGTGGCCATTAGGCGGTCGGCGCGTCCCCGGGTCGGAAGTCCCTTTTCGGCTCGGCAGCTGGGTTTGTGGGGGTCGAGGGTCCATGTCAAAGTCCGTCGGCATCGAATCACGTTCGATGGAAGGCCCCTGTCGCTCCGCTGGGCGCGTAATTGAGGGCACACCGTGAGATCTCACCGACTGAAACTGGGGGCCGTCGTTGCTGTGGCGGGCTCGGTCATCGCCGGGTCGACACTGATCGGCGTAGGTCCGAGCTCGGCGGCCACCGGAGGGTCCGACCGGATCACCACCATCGCCGGGGGCGGGGCAACCCAGGGGATCGGGAGCGCAGTGGCGAGCCTCTCGGCCTCCCTCGGGTCCCCCCTCGCCGCGGTGTACGACGTGCACGGCAACGCAGTCTTCGCCGACCAGAACAACAACGTCATCCGCGTCGCGGCCGCCTCCACCGGCACCTTCTGGGGCCAAGCCATGACCGCCGGGCACATCTACACCATCGTGGGCAACGGGATCGACGGGGACATCGGCGACGGGAGCAGCAGACCCCTCACCACCGCCGAGCTCTCGGACCCCAACGGTTTGGCCGTCGACTCCATCGGCGACTTGGCCATCACCGACACCGGCAACGACGCCGTCCGCTTCGTGGCAGCCGTCGGGGGCTTCCGCTACGGACAGGAGATGACGGCAGGCAGGATCTACACCATCGCCGGGGGTGGCCAGGAGGGTGAGATCACGCCGGACGGGTCGACCTTCTCGGCCGGGCTCACCTCTCCGGACGGGATTGCCTTTGACGCGCAGGGCGATGTCATCGTGGCCGACACCGGCAACGACCTCATCCGCTTCATTCCTGCGGTGGCCCGGACGGTCTTCGCCATGGCTGTCACACCGGGGAGCATCTACACGATCGCCGGGAACATGAACTACGGGTACACCGGCGACGGCGGGCCTGGGCCTTCCGCCCAGCTCCAGCTGGACACCTTCGACGGCGTGGCCGTGGACCCCCAGGGCGACGTCGTCTTCTCCGACATGGACAACGAAGCCGTCCGGTTGGTGGCCGCGGCCACCGGCACCAGCCTGGATCGCGCCGTCAAGGCCGGCTACATCTACACCATCGCCGGGTCCGGGCCCAACAACGAAGGGTTCAAAGGCAACAAGAGGCCCGCCGTCAGGGCCTGGCTCGACACCCCCCAAGGCGTCGCGGTCGACTCGGCCGGCGACGTCTTCATCGCCGACTCGTTGAACAACATGGTTCGCGTCGTGCCCGCTTCCAAGGGGACCTTAGACGGCATCGCCATGAAGGCAGGAGACATCTACACCATCGCCGGCAACGGTCAGGCCAGCTACTCGGGCAACGGGGGACTGGCCACCGCGGCTGCGCTGAACGGCCCTTCCGGGCTGAGCATCGGGCCTTCCGGTCACCTCCTCGTGGCGGACAACGGGAACAACGTCCTTCGCCAGATCGCCGGTACGCCGCCCCCGCCCCCGGCCATCACCGCGGTCAAGCCGGCCTCCGGACCGATCTCGGGCGACCGCAAGGTGACGCTCGTCGGGGCCAACTTCAAGGGTGTGACCGCAGTCATGTTCGGTGCGAAGCCGGCCTTGACCTTCACCGTCAAGTCCGCCAAGAGGATCATCGCCTACTCGCCGACCGCCACCCTCGGGAAGGTCACGATCAGGGTGACCTCCCCGACCGGCACGAGCCCGGCGAACGCGCTGGACTCCTATACGTACTTGATCGCGGCGACCAAGAGGCACCAACACAAGCGCTGAACCGCCGGGGCCCGAGGGCTCCTGTCGTGGTCTGGCAGTCGGTGAATTGCTATCGGTGAGTGGCGAACTGCGACAACCATGGTGCGGTGGCGGCCAGAAGCTCGTCGGTCATCGCCACCACGTGTTCGTAGGGAAGAGCTCCCGCCATCGGATCGGCGAGCATGGCCTCGAGGGCGGTTGTCCGGTCTCCTGAGACCGCGGCCTCCACCGTCAACTCCTGCGAGCTCACGACTCGTCGGAGGTGCTCGCCCAGGAACGAGGGCACCTTGGCCCGGTCCCGGGGCGCGACCCCGTCGGCACCGGCTGCGACCATGCACTCCACGACGACGTCTCCATCCAGGTTCTCGACCTGACCGGTGTTGGGGATGTTGGCGGGTATGACCTTCTCCTCGCCGGTCACGAGACCGTCGAGGAGGGGAGCCACGAACTCTCCCGAGGGCCATGTGGGAATCGACTCGGCGGCGAGGAGATCGGCCATTTCCGCATCGTCGTCGGCCTTGTCGGACTGATGGCCGTGCATCCCGTAGTGGTGGACCGCCCAATCCCTTCCGTAGTCCGACGCCGCGGTCACGAACCCGGGAAAGAACTCGACCACGTGGGTGTCCGAGGATCCCGGGAGGACGCCGAAGCGTTCGAAGAGCTCGAACTTCACCTTGTTGTTGGCCAGGATGTCGGCCTTCGACCATCCCCGTTCGGGGTCGACCATCTTGTAGTGCATCGGGCCCGGTGGTTCCATCCACAATCGTCCGGAGAGGTCGATGCCGCCGGCGAGCGCGCCCCGCAGCATCTCGAACCCGTCCCGATCGCCGATGCGGAGTGAGGTGACCAAGGGGAGATGGTTGACGCCCGCCACCACCGGGTCGACCGAGGTGAAGTCGGCGTCGAAGAGAAGACTCAGGACGAACTTGAGACCCACGATCTCGGCGCAGAGCCCAACGGTCTTGATCGAGGTCTCGCGCCTCACCGCCCGACAGAGCGCGGTGAGGGGGTTGCTCACGTTGATGAGCAGCGCCTCGGGGCAACACCGTTCCATGGCCCGGGCCAACGCCAGGATCACCGGCACGCTCCGCAGTGCCCTGGAGATCCCCCCCGGCCCGACACTGTCACCCACGGTCTGCCGTATCCCGTAGCGCGACGGGATCTCGATGTCGTGGCGCATGCTGGCGAACCCGCCGACCGAGAAGGTGGCAATGACATACTCCGCTCCGCTCAGCGCCTCGTCGATGTCGGTGGTGGCCCGCACCGTGAGCGGGATTCCCCGGCGCTCGGCGACATGCTCGACGACCTTGACCGCGGGCGGCAGGGAGTCGGGGTCGAGGTCGTAGAGGACCAGCTCGGCGTCGGCCAGTGCCGGGGTGTTGGCGAAGTCCACGGTGAGCTTCGGTGTCCAGTGGGTGCTTCCTCCACCGAAGACTGTGATCTTGGCGCCCATCGGGGCCGACGATACCCGTCAACGGCTGTGCCCGCATTGGGGAGAGCCGCGCCGGCGTGTCTTGTTGGCGTGGTCCGGCGTGACGTGGTCCGGCGTGACGTGGTCCGGCGTCGCGTGGTGCGTGCCTCTAGGACCTCACCTACAGTGCGGCCATGTCCGAGACCAGGCGACGGACCGTCGATCAGATGGACGTGAGAGTCCATCCCGACTCCGGCGCGCTGGGTCGTGACGCCGCCGACCGGGCCGCCGGCGTATTGCGCGACGCGTTGGCCGCCAGGGGCGTCGCCCACGCCATGTTCGCCACCGGGAACTCACAGCTCGAGTTCGTCGACACGCTCGTGACCGAGACACCCGACGTCCCGTGGTCCGACATCGTGGTCTTTCACATGGACGAGTACGTGGGAGTGGGGCCCGATCACCCTGCCGGGTTCCAACGTTGGATCAGAGAGCGGATCTCCGATCGGGTCCATCCCCGCCAGGCCCATTACATCGACGGGCTGGCTGATCCCGAGGCCGAAGGCGGGCGCTACGCCGAACTCTTGGCGAACAACCCCCTCGACCTTTGCTGTCTGGGCATCGGGGAGAACGGCCATCTCGCCTTTAACGATCCCCCCGTGGCCGACTTCGAGGACCCCTTCGACATGAAGGTGGTCGAGCTCGACCGGGAGTGTCGGCTCCAACAAGTCCACGAGGGTCATTTCCCCGACCTCGACGCCGTACCCCGGTTCGCACTCACCGCCACGATCCCGGCTCTCCTCCGAGCCCGAACCGTCCTCGCCATCGTGCCGGAGTCGCGCAAGGCCGGCCCTGTTCGAGCCGCCATCACGGGCCCGGTGTCAACGGCCTGCCCGGCTTCGTTCCTCCGGACAATGGACAACGTGACCCTCTTTCTCGATCCCGGGTCGGCGTCGCTCCTCGACTGGTGATCGGGTGAGGCCGCCCGGCCCGACCCGGGCAGCTCGCGCAGCTCGGGCACCGTCGATCGTCGCGCCGGTCTTCGCCTTGGCCCTCGTCCTGGGGATGGGGCTGGCCGCGTGCGGGTCGAACGGTTCACCTTCGACACCCCTGACGGCACTCGGCGCGGACCACCGGTGCATCGTGGGGGGAGCGGGGTCGGTTCCGCAGGTGGCCTGGGCCCAATTGCGCAACCCGATCCTGGCCGAGCCCGACGCGGGTGTGAAGGATCAGGCCCTCGTCTGGACCGGCGGCCAGTGGCACATGGTGTTCAGCTACGTCACCAACGACGTCACCACCAAGGGAGCCGAGAACTGGAACATCGCCTCGGCCACGAGCCCAGACCTGGCGCACTGGTCGGCGCCGTCGCCCTGGCCCGTCCAAGCCGGCGTGGATGGTGTGGCCTCGCCCGACATCGTCCGCAGTCCTTCGGGAACCTTCGTCGCCACCTACGACTCGAATCCCGACGTACCAACGGGCCCCCAGTCCAAGCTCTACTACCGGACCTCGTCTGATCTCACCACCTGGTCGGCGCCGGAGCCACTGGCCCAGAGTCTCCACCCCGCACCCGGGGACCGGATGATCGACGCCGCGGTGGCCTGGACCGGGCAGGGGTTGATCCTCGGCTACAAGTACGGGACCGCGACGGGGTCGACGTCACAGCATTTCGAGATCGCCTG
Source organism: Acidimicrobiales bacterium (assembly GCA_035532735.1). Taxonomy (GTDB): domain Bacteria; phylum Actinomycetota; class Acidimicrobiia; order Acidimicrobiales; family UBA8190; genus Chersky-840. The sequence goes on from DATKQM010000014.1 coordinate 28,878, forward strand.
GTCTCCGACCGGATCACTCCGAGGACCGTGGACAGCGGTGGGACGCCCCGACATCGTGGTCGACGGGGACACCGTAGAGAACCTGGAGTTCGTCGCGGCGGCAGGCCGTTGGCATCTGGTGGCGACCTCGAACACCTTCGATCAGCCCTGGATCTTCACCTTGTCGGGCGACCCCACCAAGCCCTCGTCATGGCTCCATTGGACGGGAGCCACGATGCTCGTCATCCCCGGACAGTCCTGGGACTCGGGGCCCGGCCTCTCGAGCGTCGGGTTCGAGCACGCCAACTCGGTCTTCCTCTGCGACGCGACTGGCTACTACTACGCCACCTATTCGGGCAGCTCCGAGCTGACCCGTTTCGGGGGCTGGGGTCACGCCGAGATAGGAATTGCCCGGAGCACGGACCTCGTCCACTGGCAGGTACCGGGCTGACCGGACCACTCACCGACGAGACCCCTTCACCGACTCCCCACCGCATCGCCAGGCCCAATCCAATGGTCGAGGAAATCGAAAGCCTCGACGCCGTGGAATTCGTGGATGCCTTCGAAGACGTCGTGGACGAGACGGTCATCGGCGCCGGCGGACCGGTAGACGGCGCGCAACCGGTCGACTTCGGCCGCGGCCACGGTGGCGGGGAAGAGGTCGTCGTGGGTGCCGGACTCGATGATCAGCGGGCGGGGCGAGATCAGTGCGCCGAGATCCACGTGCTCGAGTTGGCCGAGCATCCCCGGGAGGACCTGGGAGCCGCACATGTTCCAGGGCATCTTGTGGGACTCGGCCCACGACGAGAAGTACCCGCTCACCACCGCGGCTCCGATCCGTTCGTCGATGGCGGCCAGGAAGAGGGTCACGGTTCCGCCGTAGGAGAGGCCGACCATGCCGATCCGGGCCGGGTCCACGAGGGGGTGGGCCTCGAGGACGTCGAGAGCTCGGCCGAGGTCCCAGAGATTCTGCGCCAGTGGGTTGAGCCCGGCCATCACGGCGTGGACGAGGTTGGTGTCGCACGCGTAGTGGTCGTCGGGATTCCAGTCGAGTCGCTCCCCGAAACACCGCATGTCCGGCGCGAGGACGAGATATCCCCGCTGGGCCAACTGGTGCCCGTAGTCGGCGTTGGGCGTCCCCGTCCGCTCGAGCCCACATGCCTCGGACTTCCCGGGGCCGTGGCCGTGGGCGGCGAGGACGGCCGGACCGGGCCCGACTCGACCGTGGGGAACGAGAAGGTAGGCGGGCACCGACATCATCACCTCGGTGTCGAAGACCACTTTGTCCCGTCGGTACCCCTCGCACTCGACCGAGTCGACTGTCTCGAGCCGCAGCGGGACCCGCTCGGGCATCGGTCCCAAGAGCGTCTCGAGACGCGCCCGGCACCGAACCCTCCAGGCTCCGAGGACCGCTTCGTAGTCGGTGTCACCACGACTTGGCAGAGGGTCCATCTGCCGGGTCTCGCCCAACCGGACCATCCACGCGTACCAGGGGGAGTAGTTCCGGTCCGGCACAGGAAGGACGAAGGGCTCGTCCCCACCTGACCCACCTGACCCCGGTGACGAGGGTGACGCGGGTGACCCGGGTGACGCGGGTGACACGGACGCGGGGGCGGGATCAGCCGGAGCCGACAAGAGGAGCCCAGGTCTGGACGGCGTGCCAACAGGTCCCCTGGGGCTTGCCGGTGTAGGTCGGCACGCAGAGGGGAGAGGGGGGGTCGTTGGTGTAGAGCTCGACCACCTGGTACTGGGTCGGCCCGGCGTATTTGTCGGGGCCGAAGGAGAGGGTCGGTGTGTAGGTGCCCGAGAAGTTCTGGATCCTCGACATCGACTGGACGAAACTCCGCCGGTCGAGACGGGGGCCCGCCCCGAGGGCAGCCGCGGCGAAGAGCCGGATGGCCTGGCACCACCCGACGATGGGCCCCTGCTCCTCGATGTAGGGCGACGTCGACGAAGTCGGCTTGTTCTTCGCACTCCAGGCGTCGTAGCAACTCTGGACCGCGTCGTTGTAACCCCCGCCGCCCGGGGTCACGCTCACGGGCGCGTCGGTCCCTCCCAGGGTCTCGACGGTGACCCCCTCTTGATGGTCGAGGCCTTTCTCGTAGGGGATGGGGATGAGCCCCAGGGAGACCTGGATGGAGGACTCGTAGTCAGAGAGGAGAAGCTTCGGGAAGTAGTTCTGCCCGTTCTCCTGGCTGAGGAAGGGGAAGAACGAGTTGAAGGGGATGAGGGGGATCACCGACTTCACCCCGGCCGCCTTGAGCCGTTGGACGACGAGGGGCGCGGCCGAGTTGCTGGCCGCGGTGTCGGAGGGATTCGAGGGCAGGGTCTCCACAAGAGGGTTCGTGAACCCCGCCCTCCGGAGGTCCGGCAGCAGATACTGGTTCAGGGCCACCTGGTCACTGGTCCGGTCCCCGGCCACGATGCCGATCCGGTTGGTGGTGTCGAGAAGTCCCGAGCTCTTCCCCCAGGCCACCACGGTGGCGAGGATCTGGGCCTGGTCGGGCCCCGTCCACCACAGATAAGGCGCTCCCTCCTGGGTCCAGTTGGTCACCGTCGTCCATTGGCCGATGAAAGGGGTGTGGCCCTCTTGGGTGACACAGAGCTCGTTGTCACCGGTCCACGAACCGATCCCGTCGAGGACTGCGAAGACGGGGGGAGAGCCCTCGGTCCACTGCTTGCACAGGGCCCGCATGGCCGATTCGTTGGTGGGGTCGAAGTTCACGATGATGGGGTTGATCTTGCGGCCGTTGATCCCGCCCGCATCGTTGATGTCGTTGACGAAGGTGTGGATGGCGGCTTTCTGCGCGCCGAACTCGGTATCCCCCTCGAAGCCGAAGTTCGACGCCAGTGAGGCGAGGTTCGACACCGGGAAGGCCACGGTGATCGAGTTGGCGGTCACGCCCCGACTGCTCGTCGACGCCTGGTCCACACTCACCCCGCTGGGCTTGCCCAGTCCGAGCCCGCTGGTGCTCCCGTTGCCACCGCTCCCGTTGCCACCGCCGCCGTTACCGGACCCCGGTCCAGCCGCCTTCTTCGGCGACGTCCCCGCCACCGCGAAGACCACACCGGCCACTACCGCGAGAGCGACGACCAACGCGACGAGTTGGACCCCGGCGGGCCGACGCCGGAACCGCCGCCACGACCGCCTGAGTGCCGTCGGACCCGAACCCGCCATGGTCGCCCCTTCCCCCTCGGCCGTTTCCTCCGCCTGCTGCCGACGACTGCCGACGACTCCACCTGCTGCCGACGACTGCCGACGACTCCACCTGCTGCCGACGACTCCACCTGCTGCCGACGACTCCACCTGCTGCCGACGACTCCACCTGCTGCCGACGACTCCGCCTGCTGCCGACGACTCCTGCTGGTCCTGGCCCGATCGGTCGTGGCACACGATATGCGGGTTCGGCGGCGCGGACCCGCCAGGAGACCGACTCCCGAAGGGTCGAGACCGGGGTGGTGAGGGGGTGGTGAGGGGGTGGTGAGGGGTTGGTGACGGGGTTGTGGCGGTCGGAACGGTGGGGCACGATGGACCCAATGGCGTTGGCGACCGGACTCGACATCAGGGCGATCTCGCCCAACATCGGTGCCGAGGTGCGGGGCCTCGATCTTTCCCGACCCTTGGGCGAGAGTGTGGTGGCCGGGGTGCGGGCCGCGCTGTGCCGGCATCTCGTCTTGTTCTTCCCCGACCAGGATCTCGTGCCCGATGTCCAGGCCGACTTCGCCCGGCAGTTCGGTGAGGTGACACCGGCCCACCCGGTGATCCCGTCGCTCGAGGGGAACCCCGAGGTCTTGAACATCGACGGGCGCGAGGACCGGGCCTCGTGGTGGCACACCGACGTGACCTTTCTCCAGACCCCGCCTCTCGGGTCGATCCTCCACATGCGCGAGGCGCCAAGTGTCGGCGGCGACACGATGTGGGTGAGCCTGCAAGCCGCCTACGACGCGTTGGGCGGGCCGGTCCGGGCCATGTGCGACCAGTTGATCGCCTGGCACCACGACCCCTGGTTCGCGGCGGATGTCGAGGCCCAGGGCGGCTATGAATGGGACGGTCGCCACCACGACAAGCTCTTCCCCGTCTCGCACCCCGTGGTCCGGACCCATCCCGAGACCGGCCGGAACGGGCTCTTCGTCAACTCCCAGTTCACCCGTTTTCTCGAAGGTGTCTCCAAAGTCGAGAGCGACTCGTTGCTCGACATGCTCTACCGCCACTGCCAACGCCCGGAGTTCAGCTGCCGGTATCACTGGGAACCAGGCGCGGTGGCCTTCTGGGACAACCGGGCCACGCTCCACTACGCGCTCGACGACTACGGCGACGCGCTCCGGATCGCTCACCGGGTGACACTGCGCGGTGACCGTCCCTACGGACCGGCCCGCCCCCGCAAACCCGGCGCCTAGTTTTCTCGGCGCCTGGTTCTCTCGGCGCCTGGTTCTCTCGCCGGATAGTTCTCTCGCCGGATAGTTCTCTCGGCGGATAGTTCTCAGGGGTCCTGAAGGAGCCCGAGGACGTTCCCATCGGGGTCGGTGATGGTGGCCACCAGGCGGCCGCTACCGACGTCGCGCGGAGGGTCCTTCACGGTGGCACCCGCCGCGGTCACCTCGGCCAGCTTCGCCTCGATGTCCGAGACGTGCCAGTAGGCCACCGGTGAGGTCATGGCCTGTGGTCCGCCGGTCGGGACCAACCCGATGTGCTGGCCCTCGGCCTCGAAGCCGACGTAATAGGGCGCGTCGGCCTCCGGCTCCAGACCGAGGAGGGCGGCGTAGACCTTCTTGGCCGCGGCGAGGTCGGAGACGGGATGGAGGACGGTCTTGATTCCCTGGGTTGACGAGCCGGTCATGGTCACTCCTGACGTCGTGGATCTGGTCGGGATTGTCTGGCTTCGAGAAGAAGGGGAGGTACCGAAATCGACAGCCTGGTCGTCGGACGGCGATTTTCGCGTGATTCGTGGTGGCTGTACGACGTTGTTCGTCTTGACGGGTCACGTCGGGGGGGGGACCGGCCCCGTCACGTTGAGGGCGGCGTCACTGGCCCCGAGATAGGCGGCGAGGGCACGGGGATCGTCGCGGACGACATCGGGGCTTCCCGAGACCACCACCGATCCGGTCTGCATGACGATGACCATCGAGCAGAGCTCGAAGACGAGGGGGACGTCGTGCTCGACCAAGAGGATCGTCGACCCCGTGACGTCGTGGAGCCTCTTGAGGAGGGGGATGAAGGCCTCGGCCTCGCGCTGGGCGATGCCGGCGGTGGGCTCGTCGAGGAGGAGGAGTCGGGGACCGGCCAGGACGATCGAGGCCAGGTCGACGACCCGGCGGGTGCCCGTCGAGAGGTGGCCGGTCAGGTGATGGCGGAACCGGTCGAGACCGAAGGACCCGATGACCCGGTCGACGGCCCTGGCCTTGTCGCGCTCGGCCCGACGGGCCCAGGGGAGTTGCAAGGTGGTGGCGAGGACAGAGACGCTCCGTCGGGCGTCCTCGCAGAGCATGAGGGTGTCCTGGACGGTGAGCTCGGGGTAGAGCCGACAGTCCTGGAACGACCGGACCAGTCCGAGGGCTGCCCGTTCCTCGGGGAGATAGTCGGCGAGGTCCTCACCGTCGAGCATGAGGGATCCCTTTGCCGGGGCCACCAGTCCCGAGACGGTGTCGAGGAGGGTCGTCTTGCCCGACCCGTTGGGCCCGATGAGCCCGACGATCGCGCCGGGCTCGACCGACAGGGTGACACCGTCGACGGCCCGCAACCCCCCGAACGAGACGACCAGGTCGGTGATCTCGAGACGGGCGGGGCCTTCCTTGCTCTCTTTGCCCTCTTTGTGTCGGGGGGGCCTCGATCCTCCGTCATCGTCGGTGATGGTGCCTGGGTCGGTTGAGGTGCCATCGTCGGTGGCGGTGCCTGGGTCGGTGGTGCTCACGAGGGCACCTCGGCGACGGCTCCCGCCGGAGTGGGCGCAGTGGTGTCGTGGTCAGTGTCACCGTCACCGTTGACGGCGTCGCCCGACGGAGGCCCTTCGCGCCAACGGGAACGGAGGTTCGCGACACCGGCGGTGGCGAGGTCGCCGAGCTGGTGCATGACCTGGGCCATGCCGCCGGGGAGATAGAGGATGAAGGCCATGAGCCCGACACCGGAGGTGAGGAACTCGACCGTCGTCGACGACCCGAAGATGGCCGGCAAGCCCACCAGGTAGAGCGCGCCGAGGACGGCACCGGGGATGGCGTCGATCCCGCCGATGACGACCATCGAGATCACCAGGATCGAGACGGTGGGGTCGAAGGTGTCGGTGGAGAACCGTTCGGTGGCGAAGGCGAGGCAGACCCCGGCGTAGCCCGCCATGAACCCCGACAGGGCGAAGGCCATGAGCTTGGTCCGGACCACGGGAATGCCCGCGGAGCCCGCCGCCACCTCGTTGTCCCGGACCGAGATGAGTCGCCGGGCGATCCCCCGGTCGCGCCATACCCGGACCATGAGGATCGAGACGATGAGGATCCCTAGCGAGAACCACGCGAAGGCTCGTTCCGAGGAGAGCCCCAACCCGAAGAGCGTGGGCCGGGCGATCAAGGTGGACTGGGGGTCGGGCAGCCCCGAGCAGATGGTCCGGTGGATGAGGGGGAGGGTCCAGCACGACGTGGCGAGCACCGAGGTCTGCATGAAGAGCGCGAAGCCGAGAGTGCTGACCGCCAGGTAGAGGCCCCGGATCCGAAGGGCGGTGAGCCCCACGAGGACCGAGACGAGGGCAGTGACGACTCCGGCGAAGGGGAGGAGCACGATCAATGGGATGCCGGCGCCGAAATGTGCCGCCATGTCCGCACCCACCCCCACCAGCGCGAACTGGCCCAGGGACACCTGGCCCGCCCAACCGGTGAGGACGGTCAGCGAGAGCGCGATCACCCCGTAGATGCAGATCTGGGACATGAGAAAGGACCGGCCCACATCGAGGACCAGCGGCAGGAGCCCGGCCACGATGACCACCGCGACGACACCGGTGTTCCCCACCTGTCTTCGAAGTCTCTCCCCGGCTCGTCGACCGCCGAGGGTCCCGGTCATCCACGACGTCCGCTCCGCGGTCCTCGGTCCCTTCTGGAGCGAGACCGCCCGCGCCAAGAGGGCCAACTGCAACAAGACGAAGAGGACGAGCTCGACGGTGGCCGACCCCGTCGAGGGGTTGGTGATGTTCCACTGGAGGAGGTCCTGGACGATCCCGAGGCCGATCCCGGCCACGAAGGCCACGGGGAGGCTCACCATCCCGCCGAGGAGCGCGGCTAAGAGCGCGAGAAGAAGGAGCCCCGGCGAGAGGACCTGGGTCAGGGTGCTCGTCTGGCTGGGCGAGGCGAGGATGGCGGTGAAGGCCGACAGCCCGCCGGCCAGGGTCCAGGCCACCGTCGAGGTCCGCCGGACCCAGACCCCTGAGAGTCGGGCCGACTCACTGTTCTCCGCCGAGGCCCGCATGGCCAAGCCCCAGTGGGAGAACCGGATGAAAGCCGCCAGACCGAGGGCGACGACCGGCGCCACGATGAGGGTGACGACCTCGCCGGGAGGGAAGAGGAACGAGCCGATGTGAAAGGACCAGTTGACCGGCACCGGGAAGGCCCGGAAGAGCTTCTTGGGTCGGATGAAGGGAAAGAGCGTGAAGAGGAAGAGGACCTGGGAGAGGCCGATGGTGGCCACCATGACCATGACCCGGGGCCGATTGAAGAGTCGACGGAGGACGAGCTCCGACAGCGCCCCCGCCCCGGCCGCCAAGGCCAGGGCGGCGACGAGCGCGGCCCAGTAGTTGATCCCGTAGTCGTAGTAGAGCTTGACGAGAAAGACCGCGGCGACGACCCCGAGCTGACCCTGGGCGAAGTTAACCACCCGGCTCGTCCGGTAGATCAACACCAACCCGACCGCCAGGAGCCCGTAGTTGAGGCCCAGGATGGCTCCCTCGAGGACGACCGAGGACGGGATCGACACCCCGATCACACCGGTTCTCCGTCTCTGTTCTCTGGAGCATTGCCATCTGGAGCGTTGCCATCTGGAGCGTTGGCCGGCTTCTTCTGTCCGCCGCTCCCGATCCACAACCCATCCGCACCGGGCCTGTGTCCGGTGACGTTGGTGTCCCCGGTGACGTTGGCGTGCGCAGTCCGGCTGGCGTGCACGGTCCGGCTGGCGTGCACGGTGCCGTTACCGGATCCGCTGGCGTTGCCGAGCGCGGTGCCGTCGGTTTGCGGTCCGGTGTTGCCCAGAGCGTCGGTCACCGAGGCGAGGAAGACCGGTCGGAGGAGGTCGTCGCGCGACAAGAGATCGGTGATCGATCCGTCGAAGCGGACCTCGCCCCGTTCGAGGAAGAAGGCGTGCTCCGCCAGGGTCATGGCCCGGTTCACGCTCTGCTCCACGAGGATCACCGTGGCCCCGTCCGTGTTGACCCGCCGGACGATGTCCATGAGCCGCTCGACGGTCATCGGGGCCAGGCCGAAGGCGAGCTCGTCGATCATGAGCAACCGGGGCTTGGACATCATCACCCGGGCCAAGGCCAGCATCTGCTGCTCACCACCCGACAAGGTCCCCGCGGGCTGATCGAGCCGGGGCTCGAGCTCGGGGAAGAGCCCGATGGCGTCGTCGAGGGCGACCTTGGCCCGAGACGTCTGACGTCGAAAGGAGTGCTCCCCGATCCGGAGGTTGTCCCGGACGGTCAACCCCGGGAAGGTCATCTTCCCGCCCACCAGCAACGCGGCGCCGAGGTCGATGATCTGTTCGGGTTCGAGGTAGGTGCAGTTGGCCCCGAAGATCCGGATCACGCCCCGATGGGGATGGTCGAGGCCGGCCACGGCCCGGAGCAAGGTGGACTTCCCCGCGCCGTTGGTGCCCAGCAGCGCCACGATGTCACCTTCGGGGACTTCGAGGTTCACGTCGAAGAGGACCTGCTGGTTCCCGTAGAAGAAGTCCATGTTGTGGATCTGGAGCGCGGGGATCTCGCCCCCGGACTTCCGTCGTTTGCCCTCCGCGTACCGCTCGAGGACGTCCTCGATGACAAGGGTGATGTCGGCCCGGACGAATCGCGATCCGACGAGCAGCAAGACACCTCCCACCGCGCAGACTGGGCCGATGAAGGTGAGAGCGGTGGTGACGTTGGAGGCGTCGGAGATCGCGCCGAGGAGGATCCCGCCCGCGAAGCCCCCGAAGACGAGCGCGTAGACACCGAAGAGCCCGAAGCAGATGGCCCGCATCTCCGGTGGGGCCGTGGCCGCCAGGGTCTGGAAGATGCAGATGGACAACGGCGCCACCGCCGACTGGGCCAGGAACTGCAGTACCACGACCATCCAGAGATGGGGCATGTAGAGCGACAGGCTGTAGAGGCCACCGAAGACGGCGATGCAGATCCCGGCGACGACGAGGGGCTTCTCCGGCGCCCGCCGGAAGAGCTTGTCGCCCACCACGAAGACCACGGGCAACCCGAGGAACGCCGACAACCCGATGATCGAGAAGACGTCGGCCCGATGGGCCACGCCGAGATGCCAGTGGCGTTGGAAGTAGAGCGACCCGAACAACGGGATCCCGGTGCCGGCGAAGCCGAGGATGGCCACCGCCACGAGCTCGTAGTAGAGCGACCGGATCCGGAGCAACCGGGTGACGGCCGATCCGAGGAGGACCTTGGGCGCCTGCTCCTGTTCGGTCTCGATGTCCATCCCCGCCGCTTTGAGGATGTGGGAGGACTCGTTCGCCCCCTTCTCGGGCTCTCTGATGAAGAAGATCCCGATGGCGACCGGTACGCCGATCACGGCCAAGGCCAGGGCCCACCGCCAGTTGTGGGTCGCCGCCGCGATGTACCCCACAAGAAGGATCCCGATGGTCTGGGAGACGGGGTCGTTCATGTTGTGCCAGGTGAAGATCCGAGCCCGGCCATGAGTCGGATAGGCGTCGGCCAGATAGGCGTTGTGGACCGTGTCGCTCGACCCCAACCCGATCGCGGCGACGAGGTAGAGGAAGACGAAGGGCCAGACGTTGTGGACCAGGGCCATGAGTGGGACGGTGGCCGAGAAGATGAGCAAGGTGATCCCGGCCACCTTTTTCCGGCTGCCCCGGTCGGCGAAGACCGCCACCGGCATCCCCCAGGCGATCTGGGCCACGGCTCCCACGAAGATCACCGCCCCCAACCCGGTGTCGGACAGGTGGAACGACCGCTTGATCTCCGGGCCGAGGATCCCGATCCCGTTGACGATGGTGTCGGTCACCATGGCCGCCACCGTCAACAGGACCAGGGGCGCGAAGCCGTGTTCCCGCAGGATGCCGAGCAGCGGAGGAGGCTTCCCCTCACCGGTCCCGGGCATGAGCGCCACATCGGCGACCGCTGCCTTGTCCCTGCTCCGGGAGACCGCGGCGGCGAGGAGCTCGTCGGGGACGACGAAGTTGAAGAGGGGCTGCTCTCCCTCGAACATCGCCTGCTCACCTACAAGCGGGTCCCCCATTCCCGTGACACGCTAATCCCTGACGCATTCGTCAGAGACTTCGGACCGGCCCGGCCGGTCAGGTGGCCGAGGCCACCGTGAGAGGCCCGTAGGGCAGGACACCCAGTCGGGTCCGACGCCCCGACCCCGAACCATCGAGGGCCTCGGCCACGGCGTCGGTCACGTCCCTCACGGGTCGGAGAAACGCAGCCGCCACGGCCTCGTCGGTCAAGCCGTCGGTATGGAACCAGACCTCTCCATGACGGAGGACCCGGCCCAGCACCTGGGCCTGCCACCGGTCGGTCTCCGAGGGCCTTTCGACGTCGTCGAGCCCGTCGAGCCCTCCGGGGCCCGACGCCTCGGCCAGGAGTCGCGCGAAGGAGCTGCCATCAGGCGTCCCGTCCACACACGCCGCCGCCATCACGATCGTCCCACCCGCTCGGACCACCCGTTCCGCCGCGGCCATCCCCTTCACGGCTTGGTAGAGGTTCCGGTCGAGGGGATAGCCACCGTTGGTGGAGAGGACGACGTCGAACCGGGCCCCCACGGACTGGACCGACGTCGCTTCGACGAACCGGCACGCGGCGCGGTGGCCGTCGGGGAGCGGGCCCACGAAGACACCGGTGAGTTGCCGGCGGCTGTTGATGGCCACGTCGACCGAGAGGGTCGGCGGCGCCAGTCCCACCGCGGCCCGGACGAAGTCGTGGACGGGATTCCCCTCGGTCACGAGCCACGTGGCCCGGGGGTCGGAGATCCGCCGGGGGCTGTGGGCTTCGAGGATGGTCTCGAGCCCGGCCAGTCCCGGACAAGCCCCTTTGGGGCCGCCACTGAAGCCGGCGAAGAAATGGGGCTCGACGAACCCGGTCAGGATCCGGACGTCGGCTTCGACGTAGTGCCGGTCGATCCGGATCGGCGTCCCGTCGACCCGACCCACCTCGACGTGGTCGTCACCGCCACCGTCTCCGTCCCCATCTCCCGGCGCGTCGGCCCGGTGTTGATGGACCTTGTACCGACCGACGATCTCGGGGCCCAAGAGCTCGACCATCTCGTCGTCGGTGCCGAGCCGATGGGTTCCCGTCGCGCAGAGGAGCTTCACCTTGTCCGGTCCCGCCCCGAGCCGGTCGAGCTCTCCGAGCAAAGGCGGGAGGACCGTACGGTTGGGCATGGGTCGGGTGAGGTCGGGGAAGACAACCGCCACGCTCGGCCCGCTTCTGCCGTTCCGGGCGGCCTTTCGGGCTGCCATGGCCATGAGCTCACCGAGCGGCGGTCCGACGACGGGCCTCTCCAACGCCTCGAGAACAGCCCCGGCCTCGTCACCGAGCCTGGCTAGCTCGGTGGCGGTCACGACCACGGCGTCGTCGGGGACCCGGGCCACGAGTCCCTCCCGTCCATAGGCCAGTCGGACTTCTTTCACCGGTCCTCCCGGTTCAACGGCCTCACCGCGCCGAACGGGCTCACCGGCCCAACTCGATGACCGCAGCTGCGGCCGCGTCGACGGTCGGTCGGAGGCTGGCGTAGAGGGCCACCATGGACGGGTCGGGTGATGTCTCGGCTTCGACGGGGTCCAACCGGTCGAGGTCGAACTGCTGTCCACCGACGGCCCGGGCCACGATCATCGCCGCCCCGGCCGAGGCCGCTTCCCCCGAGCGTCGTCGACGCGTCGGCAGCCCGGTGACCGAACTCAGGATCTCGGTCCACGGCGCGCGGTTGGCACCTCCGCCGGCGAGGACGATTCCGTCGGGACCGGTCAGGCCCGAGGCCGTCTCGAATGCCGACTCCAGACACCGGTTCACGTCCCACGCCACCGACTCGATCACGGCCCGCGCCATGTCTCCGACATCGTGGTCGAAGGACAACCCCACCACCGCACCCCGGGCCGTGTCCCGCCACCACGGCGCCCGGGCTCCACCGAACCAGGGGAGCACGATGACTCCACCCGACCCCGGCAGGCTCGACCGGGCCCGGTCCACGACGACCCCGACGTCGAGACCGGCCAACCCCGCCAACCACTCCACGAGGGACCCCGCCGCCGACAACCCACCCTCGAGGAGCCAGCCTCCCAGCGCGCCGCGGGTCACGAGCATCGCTTCACCTGTCGCTTCGCTTATGGCTTTGTCTGTCTCATCGGTTTTCGCTTCGTCTGTCGGAAAGGTTCTCGGTGCGCCGAGACGACCGACGGGTACCGACACGTTGGCGGTCGTTCCCCACGACACCATCGGCCATCTCTCTGAGGCGCCGGTGCCGAGGACTTCACAGGCCCGGTCCCCGGCCCCGATCACCACGGGGATGCCGGCGGTGAGTCCGAGCTCGCCGGCCGGTGCACCAAGGAGGCCGCCGATGACGGTGTTCGAGGGTCGGGATTCGGGGAGCCGGTCACCGACGCCGTCGGCGAGACCGGGGACGACCGGGCCGAGTTTCTCTTCATCGCCAGCATTGTCATGGCCGGTACCCGATGAGCGGGACATCTCGAACAGCCCCGATGCCGAGGCCATGGTGTGATCGGTCGCGACCTCGCCGGTGAGACGCCAGGCCACGAGGTCTCTCGGCGTCAGCAGCCACCGAGCCCCCTTGATCCTCTCGGGCTCGTGACGCTCGAGCCATGCGATCTTGGCGGCCACCGAGCCCCCGTCGAGCACGACGCCGGTTCGTCGTCGCACCGCGCCGGCGCCGCCACTACCGGCACCACCGTCACGATCGGCACCGGCGCCGCCGTCGAACGATGCCGCCAAGGAAACAGCCTCGTCGCCCGCCCGTCGGTCCGACCAGAGCAGGGCCCGGCCCAGAGGTGTGGCGTCGGCGGCGACGGGGACGAAGGTCTGGCGGGCCGCCGCGAACCCGATGGCACCGATGTCGCCGAAGACCCGGGCCCGGTGACCGGGGGTGTCCGAGCCCCCGTCCAACGATGATCGGGCCGCATCACAGGCCGCCACGACCGATGGCCACCACGACGTCGGGTCCTGTTCGGCCCGGTTGTCGACTGTGTAATTGGACACCAGTGGGCTTCGACCCACGGCGACCGGACCCTCATCGGACCAGACGACGACTTTCGTGACGCTGGTGCCGAGGTCGATGGTGAGGATCACGCCGAGACAGGTCCAGCGGTCCCGACCGATCCGCTCACACCGCGGGCACCCTCGTGGACGGCCTCCGCGACGAGACGGGCCATCTCGGCGGGGTCGGGGTCCTGGTAGATGACCCGTCCCACCGCCAGTCCGGCGGCCCCACCGGCCATGACGTCGCGGATCTCGTCGAGGACAGCTGCGCGGGGGTCGGCACCCGCGTCGGCACCCGCGTCGGCAGTCGTGGCGGCAGTCGTGGTGGCGGTGGTGGCGGCGGTGGCGGCGGTGCGTCGGGGACCACCGAGAAAGAGGACGGGGACGCCGACAGACGAGACGATCCGGGCTGCTGCGTCGACCCGGGCAGGGCCCGACGGAACGTCGGGGACCGGAGCCTTCACCACCGGCGCGCCCAGGTCGTGGGCGACGATCGCCGCGAAGACGATGGAATCGGTGTCGCGGGCCACTCCACCGTCGCGCCAGGACAAGGGCTCGATAAGGGCGTCGAGGCCCAAGGACCGGGCTCTCTCGAGGACTTGACCCAACAGCTCGAGGGCCGGCGCGGTCAAGGGGTCGGTCATGTCGATCCGGGTCATGTGCTTGACGCCGGTCCAACCCTCGGCCGCAGCTTGGTCGACGGTCGCCACCAACCGGTCGTCGAGCTCGAAACCGCTGCCGGCCAGTCCCGTCCGGTTCAGCGACAGATAGGTCCGATGTCGGGGCTCGATCGCACCGGAGGCGGCGAGGTCACGAAGAGGTTGGGTGCTCGCCAAGATGCCCTCAGCGAAGGGAAGCGCGGCGGCCACGGCACTGACGTAGGCCCCGTAGGGCTCGATGGTGATCACCCCCCGGGCGCGGTGATCGGCCGCCAGGATGACCGCCGGCGCCTCGAAGGGCCTGCCCGTCGGCAACGTCATTTCTCTCCGGATACTCCGGACAAGGCGAAGACCACCTTGGCCAGAGCCGAGAAGTCCTCCCGACCGAATCCTGCCGTCGAGGCTGCGGTCAGAGCTTGACGGGCGGTGGCGGTGGTCGTCATGGGGACACCGGCCCGGGCCGCGTAAGACAACGCGAGGTCGAGGTCCTTCGCCATGAGATCGGTCATGAAGCCGGGCTGCCAGTCGTTCGACGCGGGACTCTCCGCGATGACGCCGGGCACCGGGAGCCGGGTCCGGACGGCGGTGCAGTCCCCGGTCGAGTGGACGAGGACCTCGAGGAGCTTCCCCATGTCGACACCCGACCGCAACGCCAACGCCGTGGCTTCGGATGTCGCCACCATCTGGGCCGCGTAGATGAGGTTGTTGCAGAGCTTGACGACCTGGCCCATCCCGGGCCCACCGACATGGACGATGAGACCCGCCATGGGATCGAGGGCGGGCCGGGCGTCATCGAGTGTGGCTTCGTCGCCGCCCACCATCAGGGTGAGGGTTCCCTTCTTGGCGCCCACGGTGCCGCCCGAGACGGGCGCGTCGAGATACCGACCGCCGGCGCCGGTCACCCGGGCGTGCTGGGCCCGCTCGACGTCGGGGTCGATGGTCGAGCAGTCCACGACGATCGTCCCCGGCCCGATGACCGGGACGACACTGTCGAGCACCTCGACGACCTCGGGGGAATTGGGGACACAGAGGATGAGGACCTCGCTCGACGACGCCACGCCGGTGATGGTGCCTCCGTCGATGGCGCCGAACGCCATCGCCTCGTCGACCGGTGGTCTGCTTCGCGACGCCACGGTCACCTGATGGCCCGCGGCGACGAGGTTGCGGGTCATGGGCAGCCCCATGGCGCCGAGGCCGATGAAACCCAGCTTCACGAGAACCTCCGTTGTCGCCCGGTGCCCACCACGTCAGCAATGCCCTGTACGTCACCAATGCCCGGTACGTCAGTAATTCAGCACCTAATCAATCCCAATTAATCCAGTACCTCAGTAACACAGACAGTTCTTCAGGTAACACAGACAGTTCTTCAGCTGAATCGGGGCAGCCACTTGGCGGTCCCGGCGAGGAGCTCCTCGACCATGGCCTCGGTCTCTCTGAGGTCGCCCCGACCGGCCAGGGGATCGAGGGCGAAGGCCTCATGGGCCAGGGCCCGATCGCCCGTCAAGGCCGCTTCGACGGTCAACTCCTGGACGGCGACGTGACGGCGGACGAGCTCCGCGAAGGGAGCCGGTGCGTGGGCCACGTCCCGACCCCGGATGCCATCCCCGTCGACGACGCAGATGGCCTCCACCACGGCGTCGGTGGGGAGGTCGGGACACTGGCCGGTGTTGGGTCGGTTGAGGGGGAGCTCCCGACGGGTGTCGGTGATGATCGAGTCGATGACCGGGGCCACCATCTCTCCCGAGTCCCAGGTGGCGAGCTCCTCCTTGCCGGCGAGGACGGCGTCGACCTCGGCGACGAACTCGGCCTGATGTTCTTCTCGTCGTGCCATGGGAGTGAGCTCGATGCCCCAGCTCGCGCCCCAACCTGATTCCTCGGTGAGGATCGACGGCATGAACTCCGCCAGATGGCGGTCGTTGGCACCGAGGAGGGCACCCCACCGGTCAAGGAGGGTCAACTTGAGAAGATGGCGTCGTCCGAAGTCGAGCTTCGAGAAGGGTTCGGCTTCTTCTTGGCCCGGCATCGGTGCGAACGCCTCGAGGCCACCGAGGTCGTCGACGAGCTCCGCCACCATCTCGAAGCCGTCCCGGCCGTCGATGTCGAGCTCGGTGATGACGGGAAAGTGGTTGATCCCCATGATCACGGGTCGGACCGCGGTGTGGGGCTTTCCGAAGGCGATGGCGAGGTCCATGCAGAAGCCGCCCACCTCGTGACAGAGGCCGACGGTGTTGACCCGGGTCTCCCGACAGACCGTCCGGGTCAGTGTGGTCATGGGGTTGGTGATGTTGAGGAGCCAGGCGTCGGGGCACTCGTCTTCCATGTCCCGGCCGATCCCGGCGAGGACGGGAATGTTCCGAAGGGCCCGGCTGATCCCACCGGGGCCGATGGAGTCGCCGACCGACTGATGGATGCCGTGACGGCCCGGGACATCGATGTCGACGGCCATCGAGGCGAAGCCGCCCGTGGAGATCGTGACGACCACGAAGTCCGCACCTTCGAGGGCCCGCCGCTGGTCGGTGGTGGTCGACACCTTGGACTTCGCACCCAGTTTGTCGTCCGCGATCCGGGCGATGGCCCCCATCTTCTCGAGAGGGACCGGGTCGATGTCCTCGAGGACGAGGTGGACCCCCGCCAGCGAGGGGAGGCTGAGGAGATCAGCGATGAGCTTGGGCGACCACTGATAGCTGCCCCCGCCGATGATGGTGACCTGCATGGTCCTCATCCTTCCACGACGTTCCCTGACGGGACGGCCGGGCGCCTTGTCTAGAACAGGTTCTATACTCGGTTTCTCAACGAGGTCGGTCCTCGGTGGACACCCGACTCTCTCGGAGGTAGGGCAATGGCACGACCGGTGATCGTCGAAGCGGTGCGGACCCCCATCGGCAAGCGAAACGGGTGGTTGTCGGGTTTCCACGCCGCCGAATTGCTCGCCACGGCGCAGGTGGAACTGGTGAAGCGGGCCGGGATCGAGCCCTCCGAGGTGGAGCAGATCGTGGGTGGATGTGTCACCCAGGCCGGGGAGCAGGCGTCCAACGTCACCCGGACGGCATGGCTCAGCATGGGCCTGCCCTATGAGACCGCGGCGACGACCATCGACTGCCAGTGCGGTTCCGCCCAGCAGGCCAATCACTTCGTGGCCAATCTCGTGGGTGCCGGCGCCATCGACGTGGGGATCGCGTGCGGGGTCGAGGCCATGAGCCGGGTCGGGTTGGGCGCCAATGCCATCAACGGTCCGGGGAGCTCTCGGCCGCCGGACTTCCCCTGGGACATGCCCGACCAGTTCAACGCGGCGGAGCGGATTGCCAAGAAGTACGGGATCACCCGGGAGGACGTCGACGCGCTCGGGCTGGCTTCGCAGCAGAAGGCCGCTCGGGCCTGGGAAGAGGGACGGTTCGACCGGGAAGTCTTCGGTATCGACGCGCCGGTCGTCGGTCCCGACGGGCCGACCGGAGAGCGAATGAACGTGGCCCGTGACCAAGGTCTGCGCGAGACGACGCCAGAGGTACTGGCCGGGTTGAAGCCCGTGCTCCCCGACGGGATGCACACGGCGGGGAACTCGTCACAGATCTCCGACGGCGCCGCCGCGGTGCTCTGGATGTCCGAGGACCGGGCCAAGGCAGCCGGATTGCGGCCCCGGGCGCGGATCGTGGCCCAGGTTCTCGTGGGGTCGGATCCCTACTACCACCTCGACGGTCCCATCGCCGCCACCGAGAAGGTCCTCGCCAAGGCCGGGATGACCGCCGATGACATTGACATCTTCGAGGTCAACGAGGCCTTCGCCTCGGTGGTCTGCTCCTGGCAGAAGGTCCATGGGATCGACTGGGACAAGGTGAACGTGAACGGCGGCGCCATCGCCATCGGTCACCCGGTGGGATCGACGGGGAGTCGGTTGATCACGACCGCGCTCCACGAGCTCGAGCGTCGTGACGCCAACCTGGCTTTGGTCTCGATGTGCTGCGGTGGTGCTCTCGCCACCGGCACCATCATCGAACGCATCTGATCGGCCCCGCTTTCGTCGGAGCCTCAGAGGTCACTGCGCTTCTTGAGGAATTGTCCCCGGGTTGTGCCCTTGGGTGTAGGACGGAGTCCAGGATGGGACGGTGATGGCGGGGCGAATCAGGCCGACCGCTCGGCGTCGAGTGGCGAAGGCCCTGGCGGCGAGTGCGATCGTGTTCTCGAGCGCGGTTGCCGCCGCAGGGCTCCCGCCAGCCCCGTCCACAGCGTCCACGGCTTCAGCCCGATCCAACGTGTCAGTTGCAGGACCGGTGGCCCACACCGTGTTCGGGACGAGTTGGCCCGTGTACCACCACGACGGTCTCGGAAGCGGTGCGGATCCCACTAGCACCAACCTCACCCCGGCGGCCGCCGCGTGGACCTCGGTCGGTCTCGATGGTCAGATCTTCGGTGAGCCGCTCGTGGCGGCCGGGCGTGTCGTCGTCGCCACCGAGAACGACACCATCAACGAGTTGGCGGCCAACACCGGCGCGGTGTTGTGGTCGACGCACGTGGGGACGGCGGTGCCGTCGGGGAACCTTCCCTGTGGTGACATCGCACCGTTGGTCGGGATCACCGGGACACCGGTCATCGACCAGGCGCGGGGAGAGGTCTTCGCCGTCACCGACGAGACGGTCGGGGGATCGGGCGCGCAGCACTTCATGGTGGGCCTCGACCTCAATACCGGCGCGGTCCTTCTCCATCAGCCCATCGTGTTGGCGGGATCGGACCAGTTGGCCGAGCTCCAGCGGACCGGGCTGGCACTCGACAACGGGAACGTCGTCGCCGGTTTCGGGGGGAACTCCGGAGACTGTGGGAACTACCACGGTTGGGTGGTTTCGATCCCCGAGGGAGGTGGGGCCCAACAATCGTTCGAGGTCGCCGCGGCACCCGGTGACAACCAAGGTGCGGTGTGGATGGGAGGGGCCGCCCCCGAGGTCGACGGGCAAGGAAACATCTGGCTGACCACTTCCAACAGCGCGTTCTCGTCGTCAACCGACAGCTACGACAACAGCGACGGCGTCATCGAGCTGTCACCGTCGATGCAGGTTCTCCAGGCGTTCGCCCCCTCCACGTGGTTCAGCGACAACGGGAGTGATCTCGATCTCGGCTCGAGCCCACCCGCATTGGTGTCGTCCGACGGGCTGGCTTTCCAGGCCGGGAAGTCCCATGTCGGCTACCTCCTCTCGGAGTCACACCTGGGCGGGATCGGCGGACAACTCCAGACCGTGTCGTCGTTCTGTTCCGGGACCGTCGACGGGGGGGTGGCGGTGTCGGGTGGGGTTGTCTATGAGCCCTGTCAGGCCGGGGTCGTGGCCGTGGCGACCGGTACGCCCAACAGCGCCAACGTGTTGTGGCAGACCAACACCGGCGCGGGCGGCCCCCCCATCGCGGCCGGTGGGTTGGTCTGGACCATCGGGGGAACGACCCTCTACGGACTGGACCCCTCCACGGGACATGCCCTGGAGAGCTTCTCCCTCGGGTCCGGGGCCAACCATTTCCCCACACCGACCGTCGCCGACGGGTTGTTGCTCGCGGCGTCGTCGAACGAGGTCCACGCGTTTGTCGGTCCGGCCGGTCTTCCGCCCGCGCCACCGCCCCCACCGGCCCGGTCGGGCTACTGGACGACGGCGTCGGACGGGGGAGTCTTCTCCTTCGGCGGGGCCGGGTTCGACGGGTCGATGGGTGGGAAACATCTCAGCGCGCCCGTGGTCGGGATGGCCGCCACCGGGGACGGCGGGGGGTACTGGCTGGTGGCCTCGGACGGTGGGGTCTTCGCCTTCGGCGACGCCGGCTTCTTCGGCTCGATGGGGGGTCGGCCCCTCGTGAAGCCCATGGTGGGGTTGGCGGCGGTGCCCAACGGCGACGGCTACTGGACCGTGGCCTCCGACGGTGGGGTCTTCGCCTTCGGGGGTGCCCGGTACTTCGGTTCCATGGGTGGCAGAGCGCTGGCCCGA
The DNA here is from genome assembly GCA_035532735.1 of Acidimicrobiales bacterium. Taxonomy (GTDB): domain Bacteria; phylum Actinomycetota; class Acidimicrobiia; order Acidimicrobiales; family UBA8190; genus Chersky-840. The sequence goes on from DATKQM010000014.1 coordinate 48,876, forward strand.
CCCGTGGTCGGGATGGCCGCCACCGGGGACGGCGGGGGGTACTGGCTGGTGGCCTCGGACGGTGGGGTCTTCGCCTTCGGCGACGCCGGTTTCTTCGGCTCCATGGGGGGGAGGCAGCTCTCCCAACCTGTGGTGGCGATGGCAGGAGCTGTCGGTGGTGGGTACTGGATGGTGGCTTCGGACGGTGGGATCTTCACCTTCGGTGGGGCGGGATTCTTCGGCTCCATGGGTGGGCGGAGGTTGAGCCGCCCGGTGGTGGGCATGAAGCCGACCTCGACAGGCCAGGGCTACTGGGAGGTCGCCTCCGACGGAGGGATCTTCACCTTCGGCGACGCGCCCTTCGAGGGATCCGAGGGCGGCGCCCGGTTGGTGGCGCCCATGGTGGGCATGGCCGCGCCACCGCTTCTCTAGTTACTCCGGATTACTCCGGATTCTCTCATTGCTGGGGACCGCTCTCTAACTGCCTGCGTCCGAAGACCGGGGCCGGCGAGTCGAACGTTCCGCCACCTGACGGATCCGCTTCGGGTCGAGGACAGCGAACTCGCCCTCGGCTTCCACACAGACGACGCCGTCTTGGACGAGCCGTCCCTTGCTCGTGACGCGCCGGCCGTCGTTGGCCACGACCTCGGCCTCGAACCGGGCCTCGACGCCGACGAGGGTGGGACGTCGGAATCGGATGGTGAGCCAGACCGTGGGGCCCGCCGAGCCACTCAAGTGGTTGGCGGCGGTGAGGACGATGTCGAAGGTCGCCGCCAGAGCGGCTCCGTGGACCCAACCCGGGCCACCTTCGTAGGGAGTGGTGAACACAGCCGTGCCGATGGCGAGGGGCGGCTCGAACGAGATCGCCACCGGGAGGGCGATCGGGTTGTACCGGCCGATGACCGGGTCATAGGGCATCGCCCTCTCCATCGACCCGGTCGTGTCCGGTGGACCGGATCCCTCGGGGGGGTCGATGAACCGGGGGACGGGATGGGCGGGGACGTGGCCGGCGAGGACATCGGCTGTGGACCGGAGCTGGGCCACCACCGTGTCGAGGACATCGGGCGGGGCGGTATTGGTCACCACCAGGTCGATGAGACGGCGGACGGTGTCGGTGAGCTCCGCCATCGGTTGTCCCCGGCCCGCGATGGCGGGATGGAAGCTCCCCGAGACCTCGTCGCTCTCCATCTCTCGCTGTGTCGCCTTCTGTCGGGTCGCTCACCTGGGAGCACGGGTCGAATCGAGACTGTCTACCCGGTCGCCCCGGCCACTTTCACATCGACCCGGTCGGCCCGCTCGGGTCTCGCTCGCCCCGTCCGGTCGATGCCGGCCTCGGCGCAGCCCACCCAGGGTGCTACCACGACACCCCGAAACGGGCTGGCCACCTTGGTGCCCGTGCCCCGATGGGCGACACTTGGGCCCCAGGAGGTGGCGTTGGGAGCGGTGAGGCTGGTATTTCGTGCCGAGCTGCGGCGTCGGTGGCCATCGTGGCTGGCCATTTCCCTCCTCGTGGCCCTGGTGGGCGGATTCGTCCTGGCCGTCACCGCGGCGGGCCGCCGCACCGAGTCGGCGTTCCCCCGCTTTGTCGCCAAATACGGCTTCGACGCCGTGGGCTACGCCACGCGCCCGGTGCCGCGGCTGGCCACCCTGCCCGAGGTCGCCTCCGCCACCAGGCTGGTCAGCCCTCTCAGCGGGCAACCGACGTGCGCCTGTCACGGAGTGATCGATTCGACGAACTTCTCCGTCACGGTGCTGCCCGCCAACCCCGAATCGTTCTCGAAACTCGTGTCCGGTCATTGGCCCGATGAGTCGTCGACGGACCAGGTGCTGGCGTCATTCACCTTGCAGCAGGACTTCGGCGTCCATCTCGGCACCGTCATCCATGTGCCGTTCTACGCCGCCTCGCAACTGCAGGCCTACTTCAGTGCCACCGGCGCGGAACCGACGCCGACAGGCCCCGCGCTGGCCTTGCGAGTGGTCGGGTTCGAAGCCAGCGAGGGTGATTTCCCGGCCGGCGCCGCCTCGTCCTACAGCCTCTACGCCACCCACGCCTTCGCCCGCACTGTGGTCCCCCATACGGGGGTGGCGGAGGTATACCTCGTGCGATTGCACCGTGGCGCGGCCGGCCTGGCCCGATTCGGCGTCGATGTCAACGCCCTGGCTTCGGCCGGAGTCGCCGGCTACGAGAGCGGCGATCAGCTCAACGTCTCGGTACAGGCGTCGATCCACCCGCAAGCGGTCGGCTGGTGGCTGTTGGCGGTCCTGGCCGGGCTGGTCGGGCTCCTGGTCATCGGCCAGGCCTTGGCCCGACAGACCGTGGTCGAGAGCGAGGACCACCCCACACTGGCCACCTTGGGCCTGGACCGGTCGCAGCTGGTGGCGCTGTCCATGGTCCGGAATCTGGCGCCCCTGGTCCGGCCGGCGGACGGCCTTTGGAACTGGAATCCGTTCTATTGTCGGGAGGCCCCGCAGCGGGCAGGGGAGGAGCCGGCACCACCAGGCACCCCTCGAGCCCAGGCGGCGGGCCGAGTCGAGAAGGACGAGAAGGAGAGGCCATGGCCGGTCCCGGCACTGAGAACCTGATCTTCGAACGCCACGGCGCCACCGCGGTGGTCACCATGAATCGGCCTGAGGCCAAGAACGCGCTGAGCCTTCCCATGCTCGTCGGGATGGCCGACGCCTGGGAGGAGATCGACGGCAACGACGAGATCCGGTGCGCGGTGTTGACCGGCGCGGGAGGGACCTTCTGTTCGGGGATGGACCTCAAGGCCATGGCCGCACCCGAAGCCGAGGCTTATCGCCATCGCCAGGAGGCCGATCCCGACCTCCACTGGAAGGCGTTGCTGCGTCATTACCAATTGCGCAAGCCCCTCATCGCCGCGGTCGAGGGATGGGCGGTGGCGGGGGGAACCGAGATCCTCCAGGCCACCGACATCCGGGTGGCGGGGGAGAGTGCGAAGTTCGGTGTCTTCGAGGCCCGCCGGGGGCTCTTCCCGCTGGGCGGGTCCACCGTCCGACTCCGGCGTCAGATCCCCTTCACCGTGGCCATGGACCTCCTCTTGACGGCGCGCGAGGTCAGTGCCCACGAGGCGAAGGAGATCGGCCTCATCGGTCGGGTCGTCCCCGACGGCACGGCCCTCGACGAGGCGCTCGGCATCGCCGAGGTGATCTGTGGGAACGGCCCCCTGGCCGTCGAAGCCATCAAACGGTCGGTTCGGGAAACCGAAGGAGTCCCCGAAGTCGAGGCCCTTAAGATCGAGCTCGAGATCGGCTGGCCCGTCTTCGCCACCGAAGACGCCAAAGAGGGCCAGAAGGCGTTCGCCGAGAAGCGGACTCCCGAGTACAAGCGTCGGTGATGTCCGAACCGGAGCTGGGTGTCTCGGACTTCGGCATCTCCCCGGGTGGAGCGGGCCAGCTTGACGGAGAGCCGCACCACGGCACCGCCGATGCCCGGTTCGACTTGGCCCATGAGATCCGACGGGTCACGAGCGCCATGGTGGGGTTGCCGATCACCGACGCGGAGATCACCACCGCCGCGGCCGCGGTCAGAGCAGTGGCCGACCACCTCGAGCGGGTCGCCGGGCCCGGTCGCCGGGCCCGGGCCCAACCCGATCCGGTGGGGGACCCCCAGGAGTTCTTCCCCACGAGCCCCGTGATCGGCTTCGCCAACCCGGTGGCCCCTCCCGTCGTCGTCGAAGCCGTCGACGGCGAGCTCCGGGGGACGGCGTTCTTCGACTACCAGTACGAAGGCCCGCCCACTTGCGTCCACGGCGGGGTCATCGCCATGGTCTTCGACGAGATGCTGGGCGCGGCCAACATCATGGCCGGCAGCCCCGCCATGACCGGCACCCTCACCATCAAGTACCGCAAGCCCACGCCCTTGCGGACCCCGCTGCGCCTCGAGGCCCGGTTCCTCGAACGAGAGGGCCGAAAAGTCCGGACCTACGGGGCCATCTTCCACGGCGATCTTCTCACCGCCGAGGCCGAAGGCATCTTCATCGAGGTCGTCCCCCAGCGGTTCCTGGCCATCGTGACCGAGCACTCGGACTCGCCCGAGGCCGTCGAACAGGTCCGGGCCGACGCCCGCCGGCTGGGCTTCGCCGAGGACTGACCTCCCCGAGGACCGATCTCCTTCGACGCCCCGGCAAGGCCAGGAAGACCCCCCCGAATTCGTCCCCGATGGCCCTTCGGCCCGGTCTGCCCCGGGCCCGGCCCGCGAGTACCAGTCTGACCAGGGGATTCCTCCCTCAGCGACGGCCCCGCCCGGCCACCACCCTGCGTGGCCCCACTCTCAACAGATTCCCGTGGCGCGCCGATACCCAATTGGACCCAATGGTATGGCCGGCGCTCGGGCCCGGCCCAAGGTGAGGACGGCGGGGGTTGAGCGGACGAGGACGCCAGAGCAGTGCACCCGCGTCGCCCACAGAGGCCACCGACGACCGACCTGGCGTCGGCAGGGTCCCCTTGTCGTCACCCGGGGAGTTGGCCGACGAGGACCTGGCGGTGTTCCTCGAGATGTCCAACGAGATCTTCGGCGTCTTCGACCTTTCGCAGGGGCTCGTCTGGAGCAACGGCACCGCGGCGGCCCTCCTCGGTTACGACGATGCGGAACTGGCCCGGATGTCGCTCGTCGACCTCATCCATCCCGACGACCTCGTCGAGGCCCTGGCCATGTTCGACCAACCCACCGGTGAGACCGACCCCGCCGGGGTCCAGTCCCGTTACCGGTGCCAGGACGGCTCCTGGCGGTGGTTGGAGTGGACGGCCCGCCTCGAGCCCGAGTCCGGGTTGGTCTACGGCGCGGCCCGCGACGTCACCGACCACCACCTCGCCCAGAGCGCGCTGGGCGCCAACGAAGCGTGGCTGGCCGCGATCCTCGACCACTCCACCGCGGCCATCTTCGTGAAGGACACCTTGGAGCGGTACGTCGTCGTCAACGAAGTCTTCCTCCGTGCCTTTGGCTTCGAACGCGAGGACGTCTTGGGCAAGACCGTGTCCGAGATCTGGCCCGACGCCCCTGTCGACGACACCGACCGACGGGTCCTCGATCAGGGCGCGGTATTCACCCGGGACGATCTCGTGCCCGTCGAGGACGAGGTCCACACCATGATGACCACCCGGTTCCCCCTCCTCGACTCGTCGGGGGTGATCACCGGGATGGCCGCCATCGCCACCGACATCACCGAGTGGACCCGGGTCCAAGCCGCGCTGGCGGAGCGCCAACGCCTCCTCGACACCGTGATCCGGGCCTGTCCCGACATCGTCACCGTCTTGGACGGCAACGGCCGGGTCCGTGAGATCAGCGAAGCCTCGGCTCGGATCCTCGGTTACGACCTCCACGACCCCGTCCACGAAGAGATCGAGGCTCTCATCCATCCCGACGACCTCGACCGGGTCCACGACGAGGCATCCAAGATCTTCCTGAGGCCCGACAACCAGCTCAACCTCACCTACCGGGTCCGCCACGCCGATGGGCGGTGGGTCGTCCTCGACACCCGGGGTCAGGCGATGGTGGGCGACGACGGGACGACGGTGGGAGCCGTCGTCGTGGCCCGTGACATGACCGACGAACTCCAGGTCGAGGCCGAGATGCACGTGGCCGTCGAGGCCGCCGAGCAGGCCAGCAAGGCCAAGAGCGACTTCCTCTCCCGAATGAGCCACGAGCTGCGGACCCCGCTCAACAGTGTCCTGGGCTTCTCCCAGCTCCTCGAGATGGACGACCTGCCCGACAACCACGGTGAGGCGGTCAGCCACATCATGCGGGCCGGTCGTCACCTCCTGAACCTCATCGACGAGGTCCTCGACATCGCCCGGATCGAGTCGGGCAATCTCGAGCTCCTTTTGGAACCCGTGGCGATCCGCCGGGTCCTCGGCGATGCCATCGACCTCGCCGGACCTCTGGCCGAGCGGGGCGGGATCACGGTGGTCACCGACCTCGAGCTCTGTCCCGACACCTTCCACGTCCTCGCCGATCGCCAGCGGCTCCTCCAGGTCATGCTCAACCTGTTGTCCAACGCCGTGAAGTACAACCGGGTCGGGGGACGGGTGGGCGTCGCCGTCGCGGCGATCTCGAACAGCCTCGTCCGGATCACCGTCACCGACACCGGGAACGGGATCAAAGCCCAGGATCTCGACCGCGTCTTCGAGCCCTTCGACCGCCTCGGCGCCGAGACCACCGGGGTGGAGGGCACCGGAGTCGGGCTCACCCTCTCGAAGTATCTGGTCGAGAGAATGGGTGGGACCATCGGGGTCTATTCGAAGCTCGGAGAGGGGACAACCTTCACCGTCGACCTCCCCACCGCGGACCCACCCGAGGTCCCGGTGCGCGGGCCCGAGGTCGCGCCCGACGCGATGGCGAGTGTGGCGACGGTTCGGGTCCTTCACGTCGAGGACAACCTCGCCAACCTCGAATTGGTCGACCAGGTCCTCACCCGTTCGGGTTTCGTGGAGATCCTGGCGGCGATGTCGGGGAGCCTGGGGATCGAATTGGCCCGTGACCGTCGACCCCATCTGATCCTCCTCGACCTCCACCTCCCTGACATGTCTGGGACCGACCTCCTCGACGCGCTCCAGGCCGACCCCCGTACCGCCGACATCCCCATCGTGGTGGTGACCGCCGATGCCACCCCCTCGCAGATCCAACGACTCCGGGACATCGGCGTGGCGGCCTATCTCACCAAGCCCATCGACATCCGGGAGCTCTTGCGGGTGGTCGAGACCATGTCGTCGCGTCCGGAGTCGTCGCGTCCGGAGTCGTCGCGTCCGGGGTCGTCGCGTGCGGGGGAGCTGTCGTGACGCCACGGGTCACCACACCGCAGGTGGGGCCGGTCCCCCCACGCCATTCGTCGGGCACGGCGGTGGCAGATGCGGGGACGGCCCGGCTCACGACCTTCCTCGACCTCTCCGCACAGATCTTCTGCATCACCGACTTTGCAGGAATGCTCGTCTGGTGGAACCCGGCCTTCGAACGGACTCTCGGTTACGGAGCCGAGGATCTCCGGGGACTCCGGCTCGACGACCTCGTCCATCCCGACGATCGGGAGGTCCGCAAGGCGGCCGAGGCGGTCCTGGCGCAGAACGGCGAAGCGGGGCTGACCCGGGTCCGGTTCTGTACCCGGCGTGGCGAGTGGCGGTGGCTCGAATGGACCAACCGGGTCGACTTCTCTCGCCAACGGGTCTACGGCGCGGCCCGGGACATCACCGAACGACGACAGGACGAGGTCTCCTTGCGCGAGAGCGAGGCCCGGCTCCGGGCCATCATGAAGTACTCGCCCTCGGTCATCTTCGTGAGGGACCTCGAGGGTCGGTACCTCCTGGTCAACGACGAGTTCGCACGCGCCTCGGGCGTTGCCGTCGACGCCGCGGTGGGACTCACCGCCGAGGAGTGCTGGCCCGAGGACACCAACACCATCCCCGGGGGCCAGGGTCAACTCATCGACGACGGGTCGTCCTTCGCGAGCGACATCTCCATGACCACGGTCGACGGCCCCCGGGACTTCATGGTGAGCCACTTCCTCATCCGCGACGAGGCCGGCACCCCCTTCGCCATCGGGGGGATCGCCACCGACACCACCGAGCGGCGCGGCGCCGAGCGGGCCCTGGCGGCTCGGGACCGGCTCCTCGACTCGGTCATCGGCGCCAGCCCCGACATGATCACCCTGATGGACAGGGCCGGGAAGATCCATCAGATCAGCGAGGCTGAGAGCGCGTTGTTCGGCCATCGCCACGAGGTCTTCACCCGCAGCGACGTCTTCGACTTCGTCCACCCCGACGACTTCGACAACGTCGCCTCCCTCTTCATCCGCATGGTGACCGGAGCCGTCTCCCATCTCCATCTCCGGTACCGGGCACGGCATGCCGAAGGCCATTGGGTCACCGTCGACTCTCGGGCCCAGGCCGTCTTGGACAACGAGGGCCACTTCGCCGGCGCGGTCGTCGTCTCGCGCGACATCTCCGACAAGCTCGAGTCCGAACAGAAGTTGGAGATCTCTCGGGAGTCGGCGGAGAAAGCCAGCAAGGCCAAGTCCGACTTCCTGTCGCGGATGAGCCACGAGCTCCGGACCCCGCTGAACTCCATCTTGGGGTTCGCCCAGCTCCTCCAGATGGACGACATCCCCGGCCAACAGGCCGACGCCGTGGACCACATCCTCCGGGCCGGTCGTCACCTCCTCGACCTCATCGACGAAGTCCTCGACATCGCCCGGATCGAGTCGGGCTACCTCGAGCTGACTCTGACACCGGTGCCGGTGGCCGAGATCGTGTCCGAAGCACTGGAGCTGACCAATCCCATCGCGGCGCGCGCCGAGGTGGTCATCCGCTCGGCCGTGGACCCCCGCGACTCCTTCGTCGTCACCGCCGATCGCCAACGGTTGATGCAGGTCCTCCTCAACCTCTTGTCCAACGCCGTGAAGTACAACCGGCCCGGCGGTCGGGTCGACATCACCTGCGAGCCGGGTGAGGGGGGTCGGCTCCGGTTGGCCGTAGCCGACACCGGGAGGGGCATCCGATCCGAAGACTTCGACCGGGTCTTCGTTCCCTTCGACCGACTCGGCCTCGAGCAGACCGGCATCGAGGGAACCGGGGTGGGCCTGGCCTTGTCCCAACACCTCTGCGAGCGCATGGCCTGCGACCTCTCTCTGGAATCGGTGACCGGTGTGGGATCCACCTTCACCGTCGACCTCCCCGCGGCGGGACCGGCTCCGATACCTACCGGCGATGGCGATGGCGATGGCGATGGCGATGGCGATGGCGATGGCGATGGCGATGGCGATGGCGATGGCGATGGCGATGGCGATGGCGATGGCGATGGCGATGGCGACCCCGGAGTCGACGGTGCCGTCGACAGCGCGATCGGCCCGGACGCGCGCGCCCGGGACAATGGTGGAGAAGTGTCCAACGAGTTCGACGCGCCCAGAGGTGGGCTTCTGGTCTGTCAGCCCGAGACGATCGACCCGGCGTCGTCGAACACGGCGTCGTCGAACACGGCGTCGTCGAACACGATGCGAGACGGGGACGGCGATGCCGGTCGGTGGCCCGTGCCGGGACGGGCCTTTCGAGTCCTCCTCGTCGAGAACAACCTGACCACCCTCGATCTGGTCGAGCGGGTGTTGTCGCGCCGGCCCGGCACCGAGGTCCTGGCCGCTATGCAGGGAGGTCTGGGGATCGACCTCGCCCGGGAGCACGTCCCGGACATGATCCTCCTCGATCTCACCCTTCCCGACATGACCGGCGACGTGGTCCTCGACCGGCTCATCGAGGACCCCGCCACCGCGGAGATCCCCGTGGCCGTGATCGGTGCCGACGCCCCGGCCCAACAGGTCCGCCAACTCCTCGGGCGCGGCGTCATGGGGTTCCTGGCCAAGCCGATCGACGTTCGGGGGCTCTTGTCCCTCGTCGACGCGGTTCGGGCCGCGCGCGGGCTCTGACCTTCGACCCGACGTCCCCACCCCCGACTTCGGGGATCAGTTCGGGGATCAGTTCGGGGATCAGTTCGGGGATCAGATGGCCCGCTCGCGCCCCTCCCAGTAGGGATCCCGGAGCTTCCGCTTGTAGAGCTTCCCGTTGGGGTCACGGGGCATGTCGTCGGTGAAGTCAATGGTCTTGGGGGTCTTGAACTTCGCCAGTCGGCCTTCGCACCACCCCAGGATCTCCGCCTCGAGCTCGGCCGAGCCCTCCACCCCGTCGACGGGTTGGACGACCGCCTTCACTTCTTCGCCCCAGTCGTCATGGGGGATCCCGAAGACCGCGGCGTCGACGACCTTGGGATGGCCCAACAGGACGTTCTCGATCTCGGCGGGGTAGATGTTCGCACCCCCGGAGATGATCATGTCGGTCTTCCGGTCACGGAGGAAGAGGTATCCGTCGTCGTCGAGATACCCCACGTCCCCGACGGTGAAGAACTTCCCGATCCGGTTCTTCTGTGTCTTCTCCTTGTCCCCGTGGTACTCGAAGTCCGCCGACTGCATGGCCATGTAGACCGTCCCGATCTGATTGGCCTCGAGCCGGTTCTCGTCGTCGTCGAAGATGGCGATCTCCGAGATGGGCCAAGGCTTGCCCACGGTCCCGGGCTTCCCGAGCCACTCCTCGGTGTTGACGATGGTCCCCCCGCCCTCAGATGCCGCGTAGTACTCGTCGATCACCGGCCCCCACCATTCGATCATGGCGTGTTTGGTGTCGACCGGGCAGGGAGCCGCCGCGTGGATCATGTGTCGGAGTGAACTGAGGTCGTACTTGTTCCGGACGTCCTCGGGGAGTGCGAGGAGTCGGTGGAATTGGGTGGGAACCATGTGTGAGTGGGTCACCCGGTACCGCTCCATGAGCTCGAGCATGCCCTCGGCGGACCACTTGTCCATGAGGACCACGGTGTGGCCCATGTGGATCGCCGCACCCGAGAACCGGAGGACGGCGGTGTGATAGAGCGGCGAGCCCACGATGTGGACGTTGTCGTCCCGGGGGTTGATGCCGAAGAGAAGGAGGATCCCGGCCAGGGCGATGGCCATCTCGTCGGGGTCCGCACCCGACAACGTCCTTCGGACACCCTTGGGGTTCCCCGTCGTCCCCGACGTGTAGTTCATGGTGTCGCCCAGACTCCGGTCTGCGGGCCGGTCGGTCTTCTGGTTGTCCCGCATCTGGGCGTACGAGGCGAAGCCCGAAATGTCCCCGACCGCCAAGCACCGCGAGGCGGGGATCTCGGCCTGATCGGCGGCGTCGAGGCAGATATCGGCGAACCGCTCGTGACCGATGAAGACCTCGGCGCCGGAGTCCTTCAGGATGTAGGCGATCTCCGGTGCCACCAAATGGTGGTTGATGGGCACGATGTACCACCCGGCCTGCATCGCCGCGAGATAGATCTCGAAGACCTCGACGCAGTTGGGCAGGACGAAGGCAATCGTCGCTTCTTTGCGGAGTCCCAACTGCCGCAACCCGTGGACCACCTGGTTGGCCCGACCGAGCAGCTCGCCCGCCTTGAGCTTGGTCCCCTCGGGGGCCACCAGGGCCAGGTGACCGGGCTCTTCCTCCGCCATGGCCCAGAATCCGAAGTCGGTCATCCTCGCTCCTCACTCGGCGCTGCGGTGATCCCGCCTTGTGGTGATCGGTCGTGATTGGTGGTGATCGACCGGCACCCGAGGCTAGAACGCGTTCTTGCCATGGGCAAGCCCTGTGGTGGCGGTGATGTCCGGCCTGACCTGGGGGCCCGGGGGTCGACTCCCGCTGGGGAGTGCCCCGCCCTGCCGTCTAACATCCCGTCAGATTTCCGACCGGATAGCACCAGACGGTCCGGGCCGGACCGGACAGCAAGAGACCGAGACAGGGAGCAGTAGCCGACGTGGCTGGGTACCTCGAGAACAAGGCGATCGTGATCACCGGTGGAGGCGGCGGCATCGGCCGGGCCTGTGCCCTGGCCTGCGCGGCCGAGGGCGCCAAGGTGGTGGTGGCCGACATCGGGGTGGGCCTCGCCGGGGAGGACCCCACCTCCGAGGTGGCCGAATCGGTGGTGAAGGAGATCGAGACCGGGGGAGGCGAGGCCGTGGCCGTGGCCCAGGACGTCTCCACCATGGCGGGGGGCGAGGCCATCGTGAACACCGCCGTGGAACGGTGGGGTCGGATCGACGGTGTGGTGGCGGTGGCCGGGATCCTCCGGGAGCGGATGCTCTTCAACATGTCCGAGGACGAGTTCGACGCCGTCATCGCCACCCACCTGAAGGGCCACTTCACCGTCTTCCGCCACGCCGCCGCGGTCATGCGGAAGCAGGAGTCGGGCTCGCTCGTCGGCTTCACCTCGGGCGCCTTCGCCGGCTCGGTGGCCCAGGCCAACTACTCCGCCGCCAAGGGCGGGATCGTCTCGCTGGTCCGTTCGGCCGCGGTGGGACTCCACCGCTACGGCGTCCGTGCCAACGCCGTGGCGCCGGTGGCCCGGACCCGGATGTCGGCGAACGTCCCCATGGAGCTGGCCGAGATGGGCGAGCCCGAGGACGTCGCCCCCCTCGTCGTCTATCTCTTGTCGGACGCCGCCAAGGACGTGACGGGCCAGGTCTACACGGCCGTGGGCGGACGGATCGCGGTCTGGAATCAGCCCGTCGAGGTCCGGGAGATGCGGACCGACGGTCGGTGGACCCCCGAGCTCATCGCCTCGCGCTTCGACGAGGTGGGCCAGGAGCGGATGGGGCTGATCGACCGGCTCGACCAGATCCGCCAGGCGGCCGCCTCGGGCGACAAGCCCAACGCCTGAACCTCCACCCCACTCCACCCCACCCCATCGACGTCGGCACCATCACCGACCCTCATCCGAAGACCGAGGACCCCATGCGTTTCTCCTACGCCGAGTCGATGACCGACCCGACCTTCTACGGGCCCCTGGCCCGGGCGGCCGAAGACGCCGGCTACGACACCTTCGTCGTCCCCGATTCCATCGCCTACCCCTTCGAGTCCGACACCACCTATCCCTTCAACCCCGACGGGTCACGGGAGTTCCTCGAGGACAAGCCCTTCATCGAGCCCTTCTCCCTCATCCCGGCCCTGGGGGCGGTGACCACGACGCTTCGGTTCGTGACCTTCGTGGTGAAGCTTCCCATCCGCCATCCCGTCATGGTGGCCAAGCAGGCCGCCTCGGTGGCCGTCCTCACCGGTGACCGGTTCCTCTTCGGGGTGGGGACATCCCCCTGGCCCGAGGACTACGACCTCCTCGACGTCCCCTGGGCCCGCCGGGGCAAGCGGATGGACGAATCCATCGAGGTCATCCGGGGACTCACTGCGGGTGGGTTCTTCGAGTACCACGGCCAGGTCTTCGACGTCCCCTCGGTGAAGATGTCCCCGTCCCCCGCCAAACCGGTCCCGATCCTCATCGGTGGTCACGGCGAGGCCGCCCTCCGTCGGGCCGCGGTCATGGGCGACGGCTGGATGCACGGCGGTGGCGACCCGGCCGACCTCCCGGGGTTGTTGGCCCGGCTGGCCGAGCTCCGCGCCGAGGCCGGCCGCGAGCACGCGCCCTTCGAGACCCATGTCATCTCGATGGACGCCTTCTCTGTCGACGGGGTCCGTCGCCTCGAGGAACAAGGTGTCACCGACGTCATCGTCGGATTTCGCTGGCCCTATGTGGTGGGACCGGACATCGAGCCCCTCCAGGACAAGATCGATAACCTTCGCCGCTTCGCCGACGCCGTGATCACCGAGGTGAAGGCCTAGTTTCCGGGTCGGAGTCAGGGGGCGACACGATGGGCGCAGCGTTCGAGATGTCGAAGAAGTCGATGGCGATGTCCGAAGCCAAGGACCGCGAGGGATGGCTGGAGCTCTTCGCCGACGACGCCGTGGTCGAGGACCCCGTGGGGCCCTCCTTCGTGGACGCCGAGGGCAAGGGCCAACGGGGCAAAGAGGCCATCACCGCCTTCTACGACAACGTGGTCTCGCAGTCCGAGAGCCTGAAGTTCACCATCCGCCAGACCATCGAATGCGGTGACGAGGTGATCAACATCGGCGAGCTCCGGATCACCCTCCCCGGGAACCAGGTCGCGGTCGTCCCGATCGCCAACATCTACAAGGTGAACGCCGAGGGGAAGCTGGCTTCCCTCCGTTCGTTCTGGGAGCAGGACAACCTGAGTTTCACCGCCGGCTGACCGCGGCTGTCGGGGGTCGTTCTTCACTCTTCTCACCGAAAAGTGCAAGGAATCGGCCCCGATCGGCGTGTTAAAGACATGCACGCCGATGTGGCCCGCCTCTGGGTGGGGGAGCCCGGGACGGGATTCGGCTGGGACGACGGGGGTGGCGTGGCTGCTGCGGATGTCCCGGGGGCCGGAGCCGGAGCCTTCGATCCCTCTCGGTCGGCGGTCTTCGACGACTTCTATCGGGCTCATTACGAGTCACTCGTCCGGCTGGGGTTTCTCCTGACCTTCTCCGAGGACGTGGCCCGGGACCTCGTCCACGACGTCTTCGTCCGGGTCTACCGACGTTTCGACGGGCTCGACGACCCCCTCCCGTACCTCCGGCGGAGTGTGGTCAACGCCAGTCGGTCCTGGCACCGGCGCCGCCGTTTGGAGCGGTCCCGGTCCGGCGCGGCGGAGCCCGTCGGTGACGTCACTCTCGAAGCCGACGAGCTCTTCGACGTCTTGGCCCGCTTGCCCACCCGACAGCGCGCCGCCATCGTCCTCCGGTTCTACGAGCAGATGACTGACAACGAGATCGCCGCGCTGTTGCACTGCCGACCGGGCACCGTGGCATCACTGGTCCACCGCGGCTGCGCCCGGTTGCGCGGTGCCATCGCCGAAGGGGAGAACGAGGGGGAGGGGCCATGACCGACACGCCTCGCGGAGGCTTCGAGGACCGTCTCCGGGCCGCCCTCACCGCCCGGGCCGGGTCGGTGTCCGCACCCCCTGACGAGCCCGGTATGGCGGCTGTGGCGGCGCGTGCCCGGCTCCGCCACAGCCGACGCCGATGGGAGGCCGCGACATTGGGGGTGGCGGTGGTGATGGCAGTCGGCCTGAGCGTGGCGGTCACCTCGGGCGGTGCCGGCCCACGGGAGACCGCGAGCCAGGCCGGGGCGCGGTCCGGGCCCGGTGCTCCGGGCCGTCACCACCTGGACCGGCACGACGGGGTCCTCCTCCTGCCCTTGTCCGGCACGGTCAGCGCCTCGAGCCCCGGCGCCAGGTCGTCGTTCGGGGTCCTCGGACCGGCAGCCCCCGGTGCCACCGGCGCCGCCCAGACAACCGAGACGACAACGGCCAGCGCGGCGGTGCCCGACGCGGCCAGCCCCCCGCCGACGACCGTCCCTGGCGCGGCGTCGGGGAACACCGCGTCGTCGAACACCGCGTCGTCGAACGCCGGGTCGTCGAACGCCGGGTCGTCGGACGCCGGGTCGTCGAGCACGGCGTCGGGGAACACGGCGGGGCCCATCGACGTGGCCCCGTCGTCGTCGACGCCACTGCAACGTCTCTACGGTCACACCTCGGCCGACGGGGTCCAGATGACCCTCTTCGACCAACCTGCCGGAAACAGTGCCGGAAAGAGTGCCGGAAACAGTGCCGGAAACAGTGCCGGTGCGGATGACGCAGGGTGTCTCACCACCACCCAGCTCACCGTCGAGATCTCCGACACCGAGGCGGTGGGCAGGGCTACCGAGCCCTTGTTCAAAGGGGCCGCCGGCGCGCTGGTCGATGTCCAGGTCGGTGAGATCGGCAACACCGAAGGGGCACCGGCCACGTGGGTCCTGGCCCAGGTGGGCGCGGGCGCCGCCACGGTCGAGGTGCAATTCGCCGACGGCGCCATCGACCAGGCCAGTGTCCCCGGTTCGGGCGTGGTGGTGCTGGGGCACACCGGCGCGCCCGCGGACGCGTTGGGGAACGGCTCGGTGGCCGCCATCGACGTGGTGGGAAGCGGCGGCCAGGTCCTGGCCGGCTACGGGCTCGGCACCGAGAGCTCGGTGCCGACCGGGGGTGAGGCGCCCAGCTCACTGCCTCCGCCGGGCGGGGCCCAACCGACTGATCCCGCCGGGGCCACCACGGCGATCACCCGAGCCCTGACCACGGCCCTGGGGTGCAGTGCCTCGCCCGTCCAGCGGATCGGGGTTATCGCCGGGGGAGACCCCGTCGAGACGCTGCCCGACTTCGGAGGGACGGCCACGGTGCGGGTCGACCGGGTGGTCTTCACCTCGGCCAGTTCGGCCGTGGCCCAGTACCACCTCTATTCCGGCCAGCTCGATGCCGGCCAACACGAGACCGGTCCGCTCTACGCCGCCGCCACCCTGGTCGCTGACACATGGCAGCTGTCGCTGGCGTCGGTGGCCCCCGGGCTCCAGGTGACGCCGGCCCACCAGGTGGGCAACGTCACCGTGGCCCCGGGTGGGCCTCTGTTCGTGAAGACCTGGCCGGGCGGCACGGCGGTGGCGGTGTACAGGGCGCTGCCCGGTTCGCAGTCCGGACCCGGTTACGGCACGGGCGACGCGGCCTGCACCCCGGCCGGGGGCATCGTCGAGGAGGTCACCACGCCCGGGGCCGTGGCCGTGCTCAGCGCGGCGCTCTTCCCGAACTATGCCGCACCGTTGATCGACGCCGCGGTGTCGAGCGTGGGAACCGCCGAGGGCGCGCCCGCCACCGTGGTCGACGTGGAGACCGGGCCCCAGGCGGCGTCGGTGTCGGTGACCCGCAGCACGGGCACGGTCCGGGTGTCACCGGTGGACGGGGCCGCGGTCATCGTCCTTCCCGGCGCGCCTTCCAGCGCGCTCAATGGTGCGGGTTCTGAGCTCCAGGTGAGCGACGGTTCGGGGGCAACGCTGGCCACCGTGTCGCTCCAAGTGGAGTCGACTGCGCCGGCGGGGCCCTCCACCTTGCCCCCGTCGCTCCCCACCACCGGTGGCCAGGGCCCCGCCGATCCGCAGGCCGCCACGGCGGCCATCACCCAGGCCTTCGCGGCGGTGTTCGACTGCGCCACCCCGCCCGTCCAGCGGGTCCAGTCCATCCAGGACGGCAGCCTGGTGGCCGGAGCCCTGGAGCAGCTCGACACGGGCCCGTATGAAGCCCTGGCCTCGTCGAGCTACATCGACGTCCAACGGGTCGTGTTCGAGAACCCCACCCTGGCGGATGTGGCCTACACGCTGCGGTTCCACTCCGACGCGGGGCTGACCTTCCCCATGGTGGGCCGGGCCGTGGTGGTGGCCGGGACGTGGAGGGTCAGTTACGGCACCATCTGCGCGGCGATCCAATTGGGACTGGCCAACTGCCAGTCCTAATGGGCGGCGGTCCGCGACGGCGACCGAGAACGAGAACGGGAACGGGAACGGGAACGGGAACGGGAACGGGAACGGTGAGGGTTAGGAGCCCGCGCCCAGGTTGAACTGCTCGAGGGCCTCGGCCACGTTCGTGTCGGTGCTGATCTGGGGGAAGTCCTCCCTGGTGTTGAGATGGGGGAAGGGCTCCGCGGGCACGGCCACCCCCAGGGCCTCGCACAACGGCTCCCAGCCGTCGCCGGGCTGCCAGTCGACGAACCGCGACGATGGTGCCGAGGCGCGCACCTCGGCGTTGTGGCGGTCATAGGCGGCGATGGCCGCGGCCTTGTCGGTCACATCGGCGGTGAAGCGCGCCGAGGACACCGCTTGCCACATGGCGAACCATTCCGCCATCTCCGGGGGGACCTGAGAGGCGTCCATGGCGAAGATGGTCTGGCTGGCGCTGTCCCACCAGGCCTCGCTGTCACGGCGGGTGGAGAGCACGACGACGGCGTCGGGGTTGGCCTCGAGGATCTCGGGCCAGAAGAGACAGGCGGGGAAGTCCGACGTGGCCCCGTAGCTGTCGAGGAATCCGGACCAGTCGACCTTGCCTCCCTCGGCCGCCTCGCGCCAGGGTGCCACGTGGTCGGGATGGGTGAGGATCTCGAGCATGTGGTAGCAGGGCCGGCCGGTGAGTTGTTCGAGGGCTGTCTTCAGAGACAGCGTTCCCGTCCGACCGACCCCCGCGCCCACGACCTGCAATGACATGACGTCCCCCCGCTCCCCGTGCCCGGCACCCGCCGCCGATGTCCGGCGAGCATAACCATCTCAACTTCCCTCGGCCCGGAGTGGAGATGCTTCCCCGACGGACCCTCGGTGGACCCTGCGTGGACCCCGCGGTCAGCCGCCCGTGAGCGATTTCACGAGGGTGGCGGGCGCCTTGCGGATCCAGGCGTCGGTGAGCAGGTCCTTCACCAGCGTCACCTTGGCGCGTTTGAGGTCCACCACCACACAGGCCAGGCGCTTGCCCCAATAGAACTCCTGACAGACATCGGGGTCTTCGGCCACGGCGGCACGAATTTCGCCCTCGTCGACCATGATCCGGAGATGACTGTCGTCAGGGACCGTGGCGAAGATCTTTCCCTTCACCCGGAACGAGGACATGTCGTGGTGGTCCTGCTCGGTCGCCTCCGGCAGGGCCAATGCGAGTTTGCGCGCCTGGGCGAGGGTGGTCATGGGCCGAGGTTTACTCGCTGTCGTCTTCGTCGTCGAGGGGCGCGGGCTGGATGATCATGGGCCCGTCGTTGCGGGGGGAGTTCACGGCTTTGTCGACGGGGTGCCGGACAAGTGTTCCCTTGGGGGCCGGAAGCAACAGCTTGGAGAGAACCTCGGTGTCGTGCTGGTCGGGGTCGAGCCACCGGTCGAAGTCAGGGCGCTCGATGATCACCGGCATCCGGTCGTGGACGTCGACCATGTCGGCCCCGGCGTTGGTGGTGATGATGGTGCAGGTCCGCAGCGTCGTCTCGGGGTCGGGTTCCTCTGAGCGCGACTTGTCCCACCAGGTCTCATAGAGACCGGCGAAGGTCATCGGGAGACCATCGGCCCGCCGAAAATAGAACGGGACCTTGCGCTTCGGGCTCTCGGGGTCGGGGACCTGCCACTCGAAGAACCCATCCACCACGATCAAACAGCGGTGCTTGGCGAAGGCTGACCGGTAGGCGGGCTTATTGGTGACCGTCTCGGCTCGGGCGTTGATCATCTTGTAGCCGGACTTGGGGTCCTTGGCCCAGTGGGGGACGAGTCCCCAACGAAGGACGTCCAAAACCCTTTCGTGGTCTTCGGTCTTCTCACCGGAGTCGGTGCGTCCATGACGCTCGGTGATGGCCGGGATGCCCCGCGCCGGTGGCACGTTCCAACTTGGCCGTCCGTCGGGGTTGATGCCCGCTGCCAACTGGACTTCGAGAAGTCGGGCCAGTTGGGACGGAGGCGTATGAATGTCGACCCGTCCGCACATGCGGGCTCGAGCTTAAAACGATCGAGAAGCCAAGCCGGCAGATCACTGCTCAAGGCGCATTCCGACTGCCAGTCGCCTATCTGTCCACGCCGAAGTCAATTATTCGTTGCGTACTTCCCGCGCCGGCAAGGTTTTGAGCGAGGTCTCCGGCAAACCGAAGACGTCATTCTTCGAGACGTGACTTCCCGACCCGAGTCGACATTTCACGCTCGCTCAGATCGGACAGTGTTCATCGCCGCGCTCGGCGCTCGGGGTCCTGGGGGGCGCTGGCTGCCAATTCGCGCGTTTCGTCGCTCAAGTTGCCTCCTCCCGGCACTCCCCGTAGTCTCCCCACGTTTAGTGGGGGCCACGCCTCCAAGAGAACACTGATTCGGGGGGGGATTTCATGCTTTCGACCTGGGCAAGCGCGCTGTGTAGTCAACAAATGACATTCAGCGCGCAAAAGGTCCTCTCACGCTGCATGTCCTTTGGAAGGGCCAATCCGACCACGACGGGTGGATCGATCGCACAACTCCATTGCTGGTTCGATGGCTGAGAGCACGAGCCGCTGGGCTCGCCGTCGCCACAAGGTCTGGGCCGGGGCTGCTGTTGTTGCTCTTCTTGGCACACAGAGTGCGTTCGTTGCGTGGGCGGCGACCAACTCGGGGTCGGCGTCCGACGGTGGAAACACCGTGAACGTGGGTGCCGGGAGTGCATCGTCAAGCCCAGGGAGGGCGGTTCACGGAGGTACCCACGAACCCTCACGCTCTGGATCCGCGGCCGCTCCATGCACGTACATACCTCTGCCCGCTAAGCAGGCCGCGACCTTCGGCGCCGGCGGGCCCACGCCAGGTGCCTGGTATTTCGTGAAGTGCCCTGGGAAGAAGCTGACTATTTACAGCGGCGCCCTTTCTTGGTTCCCCACCGGGTCTCCGACCGTTGCTGGAACACCCGCAGCGGCTCCGAACGCGTTGGCACAGCAGGCGGCTGACTCCCTGACGCTGCCCTCACCGGTGGTGGACCTAAATCCGTCCGCGTTCAGCGTCGTGAATCTGAGTTCGTGGCTTTGGATCGACCCGCAGATTTGGCACAGCTATCGCGCCACCGCAACTGCGGGAAACGTGAGTGCCACCGCGGTTGCGGTGCCCAGCACGGTCTTGTGGACGATGGGGGACGGGCACTCGGTGGTGTGTGGCGATCCCGGAACTCCATATCAGCCAACGGTGCCTGAGTTAGCGCAGACAACGGACTGTTCGTACACCTATCTCAAGTCGTCGGCGGGTCAACCAAGCGCCAACGGCGATGGCGATTCCAACAACGGGGCGTTTCGCGTGACAGCAACGATTACGTGGACAGTGAGCTGGTCGGCGACCGGTGTCGCCGGTGGCGGCTCGCTCCCTCCGCTGCACACGAGTTCCACGGTTCCCGTTCGAGTAGAGCAGATCGAATCAGTCGGAACCGTCGGCTAGCGCCGAGAGAGGCCCTGGTACTCGTGTCCACCACATCGACGCGCACCCGTCCACAGATGATGTTGACGAACGACGCTCCTCGTTTCGTCGGGAAGGGACGTCGACGCCGTCCTGTCGTGGCAATCGCGTCGATTGCGCTGGTCATGTTTTGCATCGCGACCTTTACGAGCCTCTATGTGCATGCTGGAAACCGGGTGGCGGTTCTCGCCATAGCGCACGACATTCCTCAGGGACACACAATCAATCGGGGCGACCTAGAGGTCGTGAGAGTCTCATTTTCCGAGGATTTGGCTCCAGTCTCAGCTCAGGACTTCAGCCAGATCGTCGGGCGAACCGCAGCGGTCTCGCTTCTTCGGGGAACTCTGCTCAGCAAGTCCGAACTGGCCGCCCACGGCGGTCCGGACCGAGGTCAGGCGGTTGTGGGTGTTGCCACAAAGGCTGGCCAACTCCCCGCCGGAGGTGTTGCCGTCGGCGACCACGTCGACGTGATCCTCACCGGCTCTCCCGCCACCTTGGCGGGGGGGATCTCAGAGGGCTCTAGCCCGACGAGCTCCGCGGCTGCGACAGGACAACTGGAGATCGGTGGAGTTTTGGCATCGAACGCCATTGTCACGGGGGTGGCGGTGCCGACCTCATCGAGCCCGGACACCATCGTAGTGTCGGTCCTGATCTCTACCTCAATGGCGCCAATCGTGGCGAGTGCGTCAGCAGCGGGGCAAGCGGCCCTGGTGCTGGTCGGATAGGCCTCATGACTCTCATCGCGTTGTGTTCGGGCAAGGGCTCGCCCGGAGTCTCAACTCTCGCTTGTGTCCTTGGAGCGGTTTGGCGGCACGACCGACGCATCGTTGTTGCCGAATGCGACCCGTCGGGAAACGATCTGGCCGCTCGATTCGGATTATCTCCTCGAAGTGGCATGACCAGTCTTGCTCTTGCCTACCGACGACCCGAGGGCTCGGATGCGACGTTCGACCACCACCTTCAGTCGCTCCCCGGAGGCCTCGAAGTGTTGGTTGGCCCTGTGACACCCGAGGCTGCCGGCAGCCTGGATCGGGAGGTGGCTTCAGTCGGGACAGGCATGTTTCCTCATGAGATCGACGTCTTGATCGACTGTGGGCGCGTCCTTTCCGGTTCACTCGGCCAGCAGGAGATCTTCAAGGAAGCGGACCACGTGATCATGGTCACGCGCCCAGATGCTGCTGCATTGGCACATGCCTCATGGACCCTTGACATCCTCCGGAGTCTCACCAGGGGTGCGACTTCCTTTGTTGTCATGGGGCCTATCCAATTCACGGCTTCTGAGATGGAACAGGTCTTTCGCGCCAGGCTCCTGGGAGCCATCCCTCACGACGAGAAGTCGGCGTCGGTGGCGTGTGGCCGTCCCGGACGACCTCGGCGATTTGCCAGGAGCGATCTGGTTACTTCCGCAAGGAACCTCGCCGATCAGCTCTTGTGTGAGCCCACGGTCGGCCACCAGGACTCCGTGTCCGGCTCCGTGGTCAACAGACCTGACGATGTTGGCGGTCTACCTAGGCGCTCAGCATCGACGATTCGCACTTTGGGTTTGGCGACATCAGGGGAGCTGGGAGCGGACGTCTGATGAGAACAACCGATCAGACTTCTTTGGTGGCGAGACTTCGTGGCGAAGTTGCCGACGATCTCTCGGATGCTTCCGGCTACGAATTGGCATTGGAAGATCGTCGTGAGCTGGCTCGACAGCTGACTCTGTCGAGGTTGAAGCAGTATGCAGCCGAGTCCGTCGAGCGGGGGAGCACCCCTCTGGATTTGGCTGACGAGAGGCTCGTGGCACGTGCTGTTCTCGACGCGTTGTTTGGGCTTGGGCGCCTGCAAACACTGATCGACGATCAAAGCATTGAAAATATCGACGTCAACGGGTGCGATTGTGTCTGGGTCACGTACGCAGACGGAACCAAGGCCAGCGTCGAACCCGCAGCTGATTCAGATGCTGAGCTTGCGGAAATACTGAGGTCAGCCGCCGCACGATTTGGTTTGTCAGAGCGACGATTCGACGTCTCGCATCCCGAGTTGGACTTGCGCCTCCCCGATGGCAGCCGCCTCTCGGCGCTGATGTCGGTCGTCCAACGACCCGTCGTCTCGATCCGTCGTCACCGTTTCGTCGACCTGACTCTCGATGATCTGGTCGAGATGGGTGGTCTCGATGCGACTCTTTCCAGCTTTCTGGCGGCCGCAGTTCGTGCCCGGAAAAACATCGTCGTGGGCGGGGCCATGAACTCGGGGAAGACGACCCTGATACGGGCACTCGCCTCGGCGATACCGCCGCGAGAGAGGGTTGTCACGATCGAACAAGCCTTTGAGTTGGGTCTCGACTCGATCCCCGACCGACACCCTGATCTCGTGGCCCTTGAGGCCCGTCCGGCCAACGCCGAGGGGGAGGGTGCGATCTCCATGTCTCGGCTTGTCCGGAGGGCTCTTCGGATGAACGCGGACCGAGTGATTGTCGGCGAGGTGCTCGGCGACGAGATCCTGCCCATGCTCAACGCAATGAGCCAAGGTCGATCAGGGTCGATGTGTACGATCCACGCGGACTCTTCGCTCGGGATCTTCCGGCGACTTGCTTCGTATGCCGTGCAGGCGCCGGAGCGTCTTCCCCTTGAGTCCACCAACCTCCTGATCGCAGGCTCGGTGCACTTCACGGTCTTCGTTGAGGTTGTCGATCTGGAAAGAGCATCACCCGATGTGCGGTATCTGTATGGCTCCGACCGCGACGACTTCCTTGTCGATGCTGGGACGAAGAGAACGACATTCAAGGCGGTAAAGAGGCGCCGCTTCGTCTCTTCCGTGCATGAGGTCGTGGGGTCGGAAGGACTCCAAGTGATCTCAAATGAAGTCTTTCGATCCGACGGGGAGGGTCGGTCAGATCAGGTCGCGCCGTTGCGCTCATCCACCCTCGAAGAACTCGTCGATTGTGGATTCGAGCCGTCTCTCCGGAGTCCCGAGGCAGTGTTGTGGTGACCTTGGCCGTTGCCGTCCTCGGGGCCGGGTTGGGTACGGGAATCCTTGGTCTGACCATTGTGGGCCGGCGCCGACCTCTCTGGAATCGAGGGGATCACCTCCATGGCGGCCAACTCGGGACCGCCTCACCAGATCGGGGCGCTGACATGCCGCGTCTGATCCGGAAGCTTGCTGCTCCGACTGCCTTCGGCCTTCTTTGCGTTTTCATCACCCGCTGGCCAGTTGCCGGCGCTTTCGGAGGTCTGGCCGCGGCCACGTTGCCCAACAGCCTCCGCAAAGTCCTTCCCGGAGATGCATCCAAGCGCACCGAAGCCGTGGCCACCTGGACCGAGTTGATCAGAGATTCTCTGGCGGCATCGGCTGGCCTTGCCCAGGCGATCGTGGTTACAGCCCCCACGGCACCGCTCCCGATTCGGCCGGAGGCCAGGGCTCTGGCCACTCGGTTGACGAACGGTGTGTCTTTGGAATCCGCCCTTCGTTCCTTCGCACTTGAAGTAGACAATCCCGCCGCGGAGTTCCTGGTTTGTGCGCTCCTGCTGGCGGCGACGTCACGGGCACAGAGACTTGTGGAAGTGCTCAGTGCATTGACGGATGCGATTCGAGATGACGTATCGATGCACTTACGGGTTGACGCAAGCCGTGCGTCGGCCAGAAGCAGCGTACGTACCATCGTGATCTTCTCGATGGGTTTTGCATGCACGTTGGCTGTCATTGCGCATTCATACCTCAGCCCGTTCGGCACTGGGGTGGGCCAGCTGGTCTTGGGTGTCGTAGGACTGTTCTACACGGCTGGGTTGGTTCTGATGGTTCGATTGGTCCGTCCCATGTCCGAGATGCCCTTGTTGGAATCGGGTCGTGCCGAATGACCCTTGTCGTCCTGTTGGGTTTCGGCGTTGGAGTTGGACTTATGGGTGTCGTCGCGGGTGTCCAAAGTCGGCAAACGACCCTGCACGATGTCTTGTCCGGGCTCGCAGCGGAGCCCTCAAGTGGCAACGGAAACGAACACCGCGCGAGCCGAGGAACATCAAAACGTCTTGACCACCGGTTTGCCACGATCGCCGCGAACGAGGTGAGAAGGAGGAAGTATTTCGAACGCGAAGTAAGGGTGTGCCTTGCCCTCTCGAACTCGACGCTCGAGGAGCTCCTTGCCCGCTGTCTCGTCTACGCGGCGATTGGTTGCCTGATTCCTGCTGCTGTGTGGGCGCTCCTCTTCACCGCTGGATTGCGTGTGCCCATTCTTGTTCCTGTCACTGTGGGGATGCTGCTTGTCATCGGTGGAGCGGTTCTTCCGATCGCTGAACTCAATGCGCAAGCCAAACGGGGTCGGCGACATGCCAGAAGGGTGATCTGCTCCTTTCTGGACTTGGTGGTGTTAGGTCTCGCCGGTGGCATGGGCATAGAGAGCGCTCTCCTCGCCGCGGCTCAACTCGGACGGAATGTCGTATCTCGCCAGATGGTCTCAGCACTGTCGTTGTCCCGTGACACAGGCGAGCCACCGTGGGCGGCATTGGCGCGCCTGGGGGAAACCCTTGATATCGAGGAGTTGGGCGAATTGGCAGCAACGGCCGGATTGGCCGGGCTGGAGGGTGCCAAGGTCCGAGCCACGCTGGCGGCGCGCGCAGCGTCCATCCGGCGTCATGAGCTTGCCAACACCGAAGCCGAGGCAAACGCTCTTACCGAGAGATTGTTCATCCCCGGTGCATTTCTTCTTGTGGGCTTTCTGATCTTCATCGGATATCCCGCATTTACCCGGATCGCCTCCGGGTTCTGATCGAGCGAGCGCGGAGATACCAATGCTGTGCGATTGGAGTCATTGAGATGAAAGGAGAAGTCCATGTTGGCTGTACAGATCAGAACGCTCTGGATATTCGCCACTTCGCGGTGGGCGCTAGCGAATCGGGGAGAGGAGGGAAGTGTCGTGGAGAAGGTGATCCTTACGGCGATCTTTGCCGCCCTTGCCATTACGGTGGGCGCAATCATCGTTGCAAAAGTGACCAACAAGGCCAACACAATCAACCTCAATTGAGGCACCCCGGACCGAGGGCCCGGCGAAGGCTCTCGATTGACGAGGACGGATCGGTCGTGGAGGCGGCGATCGCCATCCCTGCTGCGATGTTGGTGATCCTCTTGTCGATACAAATGAGCCTTTGGGCTCACGCGTCCACTCTCGTTCAGGCCGCTGCAACTCGAGGGGATCAAGCGGCTTGCGTTGAGGGTGGTTCCTTGGCTGCAGGGATCGCAGAGGCGCAGTCGGCGTTAACGAACACGGCAAACCATGTCGTGACCAATTCTGCCGTTCAAGCGTCGCTCATGCCTGACGATGAAGTCCAGATTCGCGTGACCGGCCTGGCGGAATCGATTGTCCCGGGGTTTCATCTCCCGGTATCTGCTGTTCGTGTTGGCACCAGGCAGGAATTTCGTGTCGACGGGTGAACCCATGGGCCAATGGCGTCGAGCCGAAAGCGCCAGGGGAAGTATCACCGTCGAGCTCGTTCTCCTGACTCCCGTCATCGCGCTCTTCCTGCTTGTCACGGTCGCGTTTGGTAGGTATTCGCTGGCGAGGGAACAGGTTGTAGGTGGGGCTAGGGCGGCTGCAGGAGCAGCAGCTGTTGCCGGCTCGGCCGGCCAGGCGCAGCAGGCTGCGACCGCAGCCGCCCTGCCGGTGCTTGAGTCGAATCACTCTTGCACAGACCCGATTGTGACCGTCGATTCAGGTTCCTTTATCCCCGGCGCAATCGTCAAGGTGTCGGTGTCGTGCAGTGTCAAGTTTGCCGACCTCCTTGTCCCTGGGCTTCCTGGGGCAACCAGGATTGTGGCGATCCAAGAAGCGGCGATCGACCAATACCGCACAATTCAGCCGTGAGGGAGCGGCTGCGGCCAGGGAGGGAGCCCATGGGCGGTCACAATCTCGAGCTCCGTCCGGATGAAGGATCTCTCACGGTCTTCCTTGCCGTGCTGGTCCTTGCCCTCTTCGCGCTCGTGGGGCTCGTCATCGACGGTGGCCGCGCGGTAGCCGCCCAGAGTGCCGTGACGGGCGAGGCCGAACAGGCAGCTCGCCTGGGTGCGACGCAGATCTCGGTACAAGCCATTCGGTCGGGAATCATCGCAGTCGATCCGACCGCGGCGGCTCGAGTTGCGGCTGCGTATTTGCGAGCCGTCGGGACGGCCGGGTCCGTCACGGTTACAGGTGACACGGTGAAGGTCCAAATCGAGTCATCGGAGCCGACCGTCGTTCTGGGGATCGTCGGTGTTCAAGGGATCGGGATATCCGCGTCCGCCAGCGCTACGAACGTACACGGAGTGACGAGAGAGGATCGATGAGTGTGACGATTGGTCCGGGACGCACCGCCCACCGTTCGCATTTGGCCATTCGAATGTTGGTGTTGTTGGGGTGTGCTGGACTTGTGGGTGGTATCCCCCTGCTTCTCCTGGAGACGCACGCGACCCCGCCTCTGCTGGAGATCCGCGATCTGGTGGTACACCCGACGCAGGTACGAGACGCGCTAGAGACTCGCGTCAGTGACGGAGCCACGTTGAATCTCCTGTGGCTCATTGCCTGGTTGACGTGGGGATGGTTCGCTGTCTGTGTTGTCGTTGAGATTGTCGGGCGGGTCCGAGGTCGAGCTCCTGGAAGGTTGCCGGGGAGTCGGCACGTCCAGTGGCTGGCAAAGTGCCTGATCGGCGCTTCTCTGGCGTTCGGAATCCCTCATCGACAGCTGTCTTCCCTCCGACTCCAGGTGACATCCGTTTCCACTCTGGACGTTCACGGACACATTCGGAATGAGGAAACGAAGACGGTCGCCCGGACTCTGACCCCCATGGGCTCCGCCGGAGTGGCTGATGAGCGTCTCACCGTTGCGTCTTCGGTCGAACCGGAGCCTGCTGATCGGACCTACGTGGTGAAACCTGGAGACACCCTCTGGTCGATCGCCAAATCAGAACTCAAGTCACCTTTAGCTTGGCGACAGCTTGCTGCTGCCAACTATGGCAGGGCACAGCCTGATGGCGAATCTCTTACAAATGACCATTGGATACGACCCGGCTGGGTATTTGTCATCCCGATGTTGGGAAATGCCCAGGCCGGGGTGGCGCGCGGAGGGACCTCGTCCTTGATTGTCTCGACGACGTCTGACCCGCCGGTCATCGGGGATATCACTGGGCTGCCGGAACCCGCTAAAGCCGCGGCTACCACGAAGCGATGTTCCGTCGAGGCGCTCTCAGCGAACGATTGTCGTTCGGTCGGAACGGTTGGATCCCACTCAGCGGCCACCTCGCATCCGGAGGCGGGCCGCGGGCCATCCGGCCCTCATCTCCCCATTCTCCCTATCGGATATGGCCTTCTTGGAGCTGGGATCGTGGCGTTGTTGGACCGCATGCGCCGAGCCCAACAGCGTCTTCGGCCCGAGGGACTTCGGATCGCGCTTCCGGAGAGTGATTTGGTCGAGCTCGAGAGAGGCTTGCGGTTCGGGGCAGACCCGGGAGCAGCTGATTGGGTCGATCTGAGCCTTCGCCTTCTTTCGGCAAATGTGCGCCGGGGGAACCTGGAGACTCCGATGGTCTCTGCAGTTCTGCTTCGTGACGACGTCGTCGAAGTAATCCTGCAAACGGATTCGCTTCCGCCGCCGCCCTTCGAAACTGGATCTGGCGACAAGAGCTGGATCTTACGAAAAAGTGGACAGCTTCTTGACGAGTTGCGGAGGAACCCAGACATCGTCGGGATCGACGCGCCCATACCTTCACTCGTCACGCTAGGACGCGATTCCCAGGGAATCCAGATGATTAACATCGAAATCGCGGGCTCCGTGGCCGTGTCGGGGCCAGACGCTGATCTATTGGTTCGTGCCGTCGCCGTCGAGCTCGCGACTGCACAATGGGCAGATCAGATCGACCTTGTCCTCGTCGGCTTTGGGGACGCAGATCGCGGGTTGGAGCGGGTCAGTCACGCCAGCTCGTTGAGTGCAGTCAGCGCGAAGATGAAGCGAAGAGTGCAGGAACGCGCTGCCCTGTTGGCGACGATCGATCGCGCCACGAACAGCGAGAATCGTTGGCGGGAGGGCGGGGACTCGTGGGACCTCTGCGTTGTGATCTGCTCTTCCGACGCCTCTGCGGACGAGTCGGGCGCGTTAGAGGAACTCATCGACGTCGCTGGAAACGGCTCTTTTGGGGTGGTTGTGATCTGCGGTCGTGACATCCTCTCGGCTCGGTGGCGCGCCAGAACAGGTGAAGGCCGCGTGTCTGTTGATGGGGTTGGACTACCGAAATCGTCGCTCTTGCTTCAACCCGTACCACAGGGCCTCGTGGAGAGAGTCAGTGACCTGGTTGCTATCGCATCTCAGACAGCTGGAGTCTCGCCCGATGAGGAGCCATACGGGAGCCTGACACTTCGTATCCCCGAGAGGGGGGCACTTCCACTTGGAACGACGGGCGTGTCGTTTGATGTTGCACGCAACCACGGCTCCGCCGGTCACGGGTCATCTCAACCGAGTGACCCAAAGATCTTGGTACGAGTTCTTGGTCCCGTGGAGATCATCGGCGCTGCTCGACAATTTACTCGCGCGTGGGCTCTAGAGCTCATCGTGTACCTCGCTGTTCACCCGGGTGGGGTTAGCAACGAGCAGTGGGCAACAGCCCTTTGGCCCGAGAAGACAATGGCCCCAGCGAGTCTTCATTCCACTGCGTCTGCTGCTCGTCGATCATTAGGAACTTCCGCGTCCGGTGAAGACCATTTGCCGCGCTCACGGGGTCGGTTAGCACTTGGTCCCGGTGTGCAGACCGATTGGGACGTGTTCGTTGACCTGTCAAGGTCACCCGGGCCCGATGCATGGCGGGAGGCGATAAAGCTTGTAGTCGGACGGCCATTCGACGATCTTCGTTCACCCGATTGGGTTGTCTTGGAGGGGATTCAGGCGACTGTCGAGGCAGGCATTGTGGATCTCACATGTCGATATGCGCGGCACTGCCTCGAGGTGTTCGATGCCCCGGGAGCAGAATGGGCAGCGCGACAGGGCCTGCGAGTCAGTCCATACGACGAACGTCTCTACCGAGTCTTGCTCCGTGCAGCCGATGCGGCCGGAAATCCCGCCGGAGTTGAATCCGTTATGGCGGAACTCGTCCACCTAGTCGCCGATGACATCGAACCTTTCGACGCTGTACATCCAGAGACGATTGCACTTTATCGCAAGCTCTCTCGGCGTCCGTTCGCCACTCGCAGCCGCTAAATCCCCAACACCCGGCTGCCAGTGGGCTCGGCTTTGACGGGAAATGTCAGAATCCCCTTTGCGGGAGGCTTGGAAAGGTCATCAGCAAAGTATCGCGCAAGGTCGTTGCTCGACGATGCCGCTTGCCGCCGGATGGTGAGCGACAGACGAGGAGAGCAGACCGATGAGCAATGCGACGACGCTGTCAGGCAATCTGACCCGAGATCCAGAGATCCGTTACACGAGGGACGGCCAAGCTCACGCGACGTTCGGCCTGGCCGTCAATCGCCGGTGGCAACCCCGGGGGTCGGATGAGTGGGAAGAGGCGACATCGTTCTTTGACGTCGTCTGTTGGCGGGATCTCGCTGAGAATGTCGCGTTGAGCCTAGTGAAAGGAAGCCGGGTCATCGTGACGGGACGTTTGGAGCAAAGCAGCTGGGAGAATGAAAATGGCGAGCGGCGAAGTCGGGTGGAAGTCTCGGCCGAAGAAGTTGGTCCGTCGCTCCGGTTCGCAACTGCGGAGATCTCTCGGACCGAGCGTCGCGGTCCCGACCAGGTGGGCTCAGCCGGAAACTCCGACCTGGCTGATCAAGCTGAGGTCATTGGAATCGACGCCTAACCGACTCGATCCGGACTCGCGGTGGCCTCTGCCATCGCGAGTCCGGTGGGTCGGTTTATACCGCGGCGGTCATAACTGTTCGTTGAGCTCGATGAGGTCTTGGAGATCCAGGAATGAATGCCCTGCTGGTGTTTAAAGGAGAACGGGTGAGTTTTGCGACGGCGGTTGTTCTCACGAAGCGAGAGGCCTTTGAGGCCTGTGAGGCGTGTGCGGAAGCCGAGCGTGCTCTTCTGCGTACAGGTCGGGCCGCCGAAGCCGGACGCCTTGCTGCTCTTTTCGAACTAATCGAGGCCCGCCTCGTCTCGGGTTAGGGCACCGGCGGTAAGCGGATAGCGGCTTGGGTTCTGAGACAGCAGACCCGTGACCTCCAAGCCATGACGGTGCCCGTTCTGCCCGTCGACGAGCGCTGCCAACGATCACGTGCGTTTCGCACGAGAGCCCTACAATTGAAGATCCTGTGTGGCTTGAAGAGGTAGGCAGAAGGGGGGAAGTCGTCTTCATGAAGGATCGGCGCATTCGTAACAACGTCGCCGAAAAAAGTAGCCCTCAAGGATTGTCGGGTTGGCTGCTTTTGCTTGTCGGAGTCAAGACCTTCCACTTTGTCCGCCCAGATCACATTCGCAAGCTGGGTCTCAGCTGCTCCTCAGTCCGTGGAGCTCCCCGGCACCCTCCGCTACTGATTTGTGCCGGGCTCGAACTCGAGCGACAGCGAGTTGATGCAGAACCGCTCACCGGTGGGGGCGGGCCCGTCGGGAAAGACATGGCCCAGGTGGCTGCCACAGCGCGCACAGGTGACCTCGGTCCGGCGCATGCCGAAGGAACTGTCATCGTGTTCGACGATGACGCCGTCGGCCCCGGCCTTGGTGAAGCTCGGCCAACCCGATCCGGAGTCGAACTTGTCATCCGAACGAAACAGCTCGGCGCCACATGCCGCACATCGGAAGAGCCCCGGGTCATGGACGTCGAGCAGCGCTCCGGTCCATGCCGGCTCGGTGCCCTTCTCACGCAACACGTGGTAGCGGTCCGGCGGGAGCTCGGCCTTCCACTCGTCCTCTGACTTCACGATCTCAGGTGCCACTTGTCGCTCCTTGGGGAGTCGTACTGGTCTGGTGAAAACCTTCTGGAGTAATCCCATGACCAGGTAACGCCGACCAGGGGACAACTGTTCCACGAACTTCACCCGGGATTCCGGGCGCCGAGCGATGAGGTGGTCGAGCAGGTCGGTGGAGGGTGCGGTTCCTTCGGAGTGGTTCAGAAACGCTTTGCTATCGTCAGCCCAGAAACGCCCCCTGCCAGGGAGCTTTCATCGCAACCCACCCATGGACCTCCACGACAGCCCCGAAGACGCCGCCTTCCGAGCCGAGGCTCGCCACTGGCTCGAGGCCAACCTCACCGGTGAATTCGCCGAAGCCCGGGGCCAAGGACGGGCCGGGCTACAACACGAGGGTCGAGGCATCCGCACTGCCTGGGAGCGCAAGCTCGGGGAAGACGGCTGGACTTGTGTGGGTTGGCCCCTCGAGTACGGCGGCCGGGGCGCCCCGATGTCCCAGCAAGTCATCTGGAACGAGGAGTACGTCCGGGCCGACGCCCCTGCCCGAGTGAACGTCATGGGCGAGGGGCTCCTCGGCCCCACGCTCATCGCCTACGGCACCGACGACCAGAAGAACAGATTCCTGAATCCCATCCGCTGGGGTGTCGAGCTGTGGTGCCAGGGCTACTCCGAGCCCGACGCCGGCTCCGACCTCGCCAACGTCCAGACCAAGGCGGTCCTCGAGGACGACGAGTGGGTGATCACCGGCCAGAAGGTCTGGACCTCCTACGCCCAGTGGGCCAATTGGTGCTTTGTCCTCTGCCGCACCGATCTCGAGGCGCAGCGGCATCGGGGGCTCTCCTACCTCCTCGTCCCCATGGACCAACCCGGCGTCGAGGTCCGACCCATCCGGCAGATCACGGGGACCTCCGAGTTCAACGAGGTCTTCTTCGACCGAGCCCGCACCGACGCCGATCTCGTCGTGGGCGAGGTCAACGACGGCTGGCGAGTGGCGCTCGCCACGCTCGCCTTCGAGCGAGGCGTCGGACTCCTCGGTGACATCGTGGGATTTCGCAAGGAGCTCGACCATCTCCTCGAGCTCGCCCGCAAAAACGGGAGCACCACCAACAAGGTGCTTCGCCAACGACTGGCGGAGATCTGGATCCGGCTCTACATCCTCCGGCTCAACACCTTGCGTTCCCTCACCGGCGTGGACGGCCCCGTAGCCCCACCCCAGGCATCGATCTCCAAACTGTTCTGGGCTACATGGCATCGCGACCTCGGTGAGCTCGCCATGGACGTCCTCGGCATGCGATCAGAAGTGGCCGAGTTTCTGCCCTACGAGCTCTCTGACCTCCAGCGCATCTTCCTCTTCAGCCGCGCCGACACCATCTACGGCGGGTCCAACGAGATCCAACGCAACATCATCGGCGAGCGCGTCCTCGGGCTCCCGCCCGAGCCCAAGGTCGCCGCCGCGAAGGGAGACCCGTCCCCGTGACCCCCGCTCCACCCCAACCTCCTGCGCCCCACGCCCTTCTCACGGGCAAGGTCGTGGTCGTCACCGCCGCCGCGGGCACGGGCATCGGCTTCTCGACGGCGAAGCGTTGTGTCGAAGAGGGTGCGACGGTAGTCATCTCCGACGCGCACGAACGCCGTCTTGGAGACGCAGCCGACGCCCTGGCTGAGGTGTCTGGGACCCGACCCCTGGCGGTGCCCTGCAACGTCACCGTTGAAGCACAGGTCCAACATCTCTATGACACGGCCATGGCCGAGCACGGCCGCATCGACGTGGCCATCAACAATGCCGGCCTGGGCGGCAACGCTCCCATCGTGGACATGACCGACGACCAGTGGTCGACGGTCCTCGACATCACCCTCACCGGCACCTTCCGGTGCATGCGAGCCGAGCTCCGCCACATGTACGGACAGGGGAGTGGTGTCATCGTCAACAACTCCTCGGTCCTCGGATGGCGGGCCCAAGCCGATCAGTCCCATTACGCGGCGGCCAAGGCGGGTGTCATGGCCCTCACCCGTTGCGCCGCGGTCGAGGGGGCGGTCCACGGCGTCAGGGTGAACGCCCTGGCGCCCAGCCTGGCCCTCCATCCCTTCTTGAACCGGGTCTTCCCCGACGACGAATTGGAACGCCTCCGCCGAGCCGAGCTCTTCGGACGCTCCGCGGAGACCTGGGAGGTCGCCAACGTCATGGTCTTCCTGGCCAGTGACTACTCGTCGTACATGAGCGGCGAGATCGTCTCGGTCTCGAGCCAGCACCCCTGAGCGTCTCCGGCGCTCTGGGGATGCTGCTCCCCAGTAGCGATCCCGGCTCCTGAACAGGGACAACGACGCACCGGCGGTGACACGACCCCGCTGTCTCTGTTCGAAATGACTTCAACGTTGGGCATCACTGATCCGAGGTGACCCGAACCGTCGCCCGTGCCAGCCTCTGCAATGATGCGGGCAGGGCAAGGAATCCGCGCCGATGCCGGCGGTCATGGGGAGCACCTAATGCCGGGGATGGGAACGTTCCTTCAGACGAAGAACCCCGTCGTCGTGTCGACGTTCCACGCCGCGCTTCTCCACCAGATGCTCCTGATCGGTCTGGTCTTGGTCTTCCTTTCGGTGCTCTGGAACATCCTCCGGACCACCCAATACCGCCGTTTGGTCGCGGCAGGCTCGTTTCCAGGCGGAAAGAACCTGGTGACGATCGGGGCTGAGCCCGTCGCTCGTCGGGTGCTTCGGATCGGGTTCGGACTGCTCTGGATTCTCGACGCTCTGCTGCAGCTCCAATCAGCGATGCCCTTGGGCCTGCCGCCGAGTGTGTTGCAACCGTCGGCGAGCACGTCGCCGGGATGGGTCCAGCACGTCGTGCATATCAGCGTCAAGGTCTGGACCGACCATCCCGTCCAAGCCGCCGCCTCCGCGGTGTGGCTCCAACTCGGTATCGGGGCTCTCCTGCTCCTCGCTCCTCGAGGGTGGTGGTCACGGCTGGCGGGCGTGGCGGCAGTGGGGTGGGGGCTCGTCGTCTGGGTGTTCGGCGAGGCGTTCGGGGGGATCTTCGGCTCGGGCGCATCCTGGCTCTTCGGGACACCCGGCGCTGTCCTTTTCTATTGCATGGCCGGCGCTCTCGTGGCCCTTCCCGATCGGGCCTGGTCGAGCCCGAGGTTGGGCCGCCTGATCCTGCGGGGCGCGGGTCTGTTCCTCATAGGCATGGCCGTATTGCAGGCTTGGCCGGGGCGGGGTTCCTGGCAGGGCTCGGTGCGGGGCACGAGCACGGGAACGCTCACGGCCATGGTCCGCGACATGGCCCAGACCCCCCAACCCGGCCCTTTGGCCTCGGCCGTCCGGGGGTTCGGGCGATTCGATGCGTCACACGGGTGGGGCGTCAACCTCTTCGTCGTGATCATGTTGGCGGCCATCGGGATAGCTCTCAGCACCGCCAACCGGCGGGTGGTTCGGTCGGCGATGTCCGCGGCGGTGGCGTTGTGCCTGGCGGATTGGGTCTTGGTCCAGGACTTCGGTTTCTTCGGAGGGGTCGGCACCGATCCCAACAGCATGGTGCCGATGGCGCTCATCTTCGTCTCCGGCTACCTGGCCGTCGTGAAAGTTCCGGCGCCGCTTCCGATTGTTGTTCCATCTGCAACTGATGGCGCTCCCGTCGACTCTGACGCCGTGGGCGTGGTCGAGACGACGCCATGGTGGGATCGTGTCGCTCCCGGCTACCTGGCCCGCGTCCTGGCTGCGGTGGCAGCCGTGGCCGTCGTGCTCGTCGGTGCGGTGCCCATGGCAGCTGCGTCGGTCAACCCGAATGCCGACCCCATCTTGGCCGTCGCCGTGGACGGCACGCCCAACATCGTCAACCTTCCTGCGCCCGCGTTCCAACTCGTCGACCAAACAGGTCGGACCGTGTCGTTGGCGAGCCTCCGGGGCCGGACGGTGGCCTTGACCTTCCTCGACCCCGTCTGCACGTCGGACTGCCCACTCATCGCCCAGGAGTTTCGCGGTACCAACTCGTTGCTCGGAGCCGACTCGAGCCGAGTCGTGTTCGTGGCTGTGGTTGCCAACCCCATCTACCGGACCACGGCGTTGACCAACGCCTTTGACCGTCAAGAGGGCCTCGAACACATGACCAATTGGCTGTTCCTCACTGGATCGGTCTCGGCACTCGAGCATGTCTGGGGGAAATACGGCATCGAGGCAGACGTCTTGCCGGCAGGTGCGATGGTCGCCCACAGTGATCTCGCCTATCTCATCGATGCCCGTGGCCATACCCGCGAAGTGCTCAGTGCCAACCCGGGCGACGGGTCATCCTCGGCCTCGTCGTCTTTCTCGGAGTACCTGGCTGAAGCGCTCGAGCGTGTGATCCACACGTGAGGAGGATCGAGGCCCGCACCCCGCTCATCGGTGGCGCGGCCGCGTTCGTGGCCTCGGCGTTCGTGCTGGCGGCCTGCTCGAGCCCCAACACGGACGCTGGCGTGATCCCCGCCGACTCGGTGTTCTCGATCGAGGTCCCGCTCGACGCCACCTTCGCCACGGGGTCCGCCGTAGAGGCCGTCGTTCCCATGGGCCGGCTGAATGATCGGATCAACACCTTCTGGCAGCTCTTCTTCCGCTCGACCGTAACGTCGCGTTGGGCACTCTCGACACCGACCGGCGTCGCCGACAACGGTGGCCTTGTCGTCAGCACCAACACCAGCACCAGCACGAACGGACACCAGGCCACGATGTCCCTGGCAGGATTCGAGCCGAGCCAGGATCTCGACTTCTCACCCCTCGCCTCGAGCACGGACCAGGGAAGGACGTGGGTGCCCGGACTACTTCCCGCCGGGTTGGCTGCGGTACCCGACGCCTTGGCCGTCTCGTCGAGTGGGGGGTTGAGCGGGGGATTGGTCGCCCTCGTCCGTGACCGAGGAGGTGAGGTGCTCACGAGCACGGGCAATACCTCGCATTGGTCGACCCTCGTCAACAGAAATGCGATCGCTTCGTCGGCGGTGGGTCGGTCATGTGGTGTCGGCGACCTGACCGCCGTTGCTCTCGACGCCACCGGTGGTGTCGAGGTGGGGACGAGCTGTTCTGCATCGGGACTGGTGGGAATCTTCGGGAAAGCCGGCGGCACGTGGCACCTGGTGGGACCTCGCCTCTCGAGCCCTTCGGCGCCGGCCGCGACGAAGGTGCTCCGACTGGTCGACGTGAACGGCGTGATGCATGGCCTCGTAGCCCTTCGCAGCAAATCCCGGACGAGCATCGTCGCCCTGGCCGGCGCGGCCGGCACGGCCGGTACCGACGGTGGGGCTTGGGCCCGATCGGTGGCACTCCCGATACGCGTCGGTGACCGGGTCGCCTCGACGGGCGTGGAACCGGGGGGCGGGTTCGTCGTCCTCGTCTCCCGGTCGAACGGGTCCTTGGAGCTAGAAGCCGGGACGGGCCCCGGTGGTGGTTGGCAGTCACTGCCGTCTCCGCCCTCGGGCACGGTGACGGTCGCAGTCACGACTGGGGGCGTCGTCGATGCATTGGCCGTGGCTACCACGAGGCTCATCGACTGGCGGCTCGACCCGGCGGCAGGTACGTGGAGCAAGATTGCCACCGTGACCGTGCCGATCCAGTTCGGTTCCTCGTCGTGACCAGCTGTCCAACCGGGCCCGTGCCGGCCATGAAGACCGGGCCATGTCCTACCTGACCGGCCACTGGGCGTTCGACCCCTTCCTCGTCGTGGTCGTGGCCGTGGTGGCCGCCCACGAAGTGGGACTGGCCCGGTTGCGGGCCCGCTCGGATCCCCGGCGCACGAGGACACGGCGGTGGCGCTCGCTGATGTTCTACAGCGCGCTGGCTTGCCTATTGGTGGCGGTGGAGTCGCCCATCGACTACTGGTCCGATGACTATTTCTTCGTCCACATGATCGAGCACATCCTCATCTCCTTCTACATCCCCATCCTGCTCGTGGCGGGCGCCCCGTGGATTCCCCTGCTCTTCGCCTTCCCGGTGGGGCTTCGCCGCCGGCTCGGGCGCGCCCTGCTGTTGGGCTCCTGGGCTCGTCCGCTGCGGTCGGCCGGTCGGCTCGCCATGAACCCCTGGACGGCACTGGGAGCTTTCAACGCCACCATGGTCCTGTGGCACTTCCCGGCACCCTTCGACCTCGCCGAGAACAACCAGTCGGTCCACATCTGGCTCATGCACGGGACATTTCTCGTCACCGGCGTCCTCTTCTGGCTCCAGATCATCCCGTCGCACCCGCTGAAGCCCCGGGCCTCGCTTGTCTGGCAGGGGGGAGCCATCATCAGCACCGACATCGTGATGTTCGTGCTCGCCATGTCGCTGAGCATCTTGACGAGCTCGTCGTGGTATTCGGTCTATGCCCACATCCCCGGGGTCTCGCTGTCCCCGTTCGCCGATCAGCAGATCGGGGCGGCCATCTTGTGGGTGTGCGGCGACTTCTGGGCGGTTCCCGCGCTGATCGTGGTCATTCGGCGCGCCATCGTGGCGGAGGGTGGGTTTTCCAACGTCCTCGAGCGGGTGGTCCGCCGCTCCTCCGACGCTCCCTTGGTCCACGCGGAAGATCGTTGACGGGGGACGATGTCGGACCTAGCCTCTGCGCCGAGGCGTCCTGGACCCACTGACATGGAGTGCACTGGGGCTGGGTCGAGCGGACAACGGGCCGAGGGGGCTCCAATGAGTGTCGGCGCATCCGTATCTTCCGGGGCACGAAGAGTCTGAGCGTGAGACGCGGGGGCCGGCTGGCCATCCTCGGCGTGCTGTTGGGCGTGGCGGTGGGCCTCGTGGTCTTCACTGTCATGGCCTTCCTACGCTCGTCTCCTCCCACGGTCGACTTCACGACAGGTCATATGGCGGGAGCGCCCGTCGACCTGAGGGTGCAAACCGTTGGCTCCATCGGCTTCGGTCCCCATCCGACGTGGGTGTCGTACATGACCGAGACTCCGGGCGGACAGTGGGTCCACACCACCTTGTGGGACCTCCCGGCCCACACGCGGATCAACGTCACGCTCGACCAGTACGACAGCGGGTCACCGCTTCGGAACCAACAACTCGGCCAGATCATCGGGACGGCCGGAACCGTGGCCACGTACAACGGCAAACCCGAATCGGTGATCAACTCGAACGACACCAACGGGGTGGGCCACACCTTCACGATCCCGACGCTCGGCATCAGCGTCCCCTTGGTCGGCATCTCGGCCAACGCCAAGAACCCCTGCAGTGTGGCGCCGTGCAGCACGAGCTATGACCACAACGTGATCAAGTTCTCCTTCGTGACGCCGGGTCCGGGCCAGTACCCGTGGCAGTGCTTCGTCCCCTGCGGCCTCGCCTATCTCTACGGGAACGGTGGTCCCATGCAAACCGTGGGGTACATGGACGGGTTCCTCAAGGTGGTGGCATGAGTCAACCCGACGAGACGCACCACTTTCGTCGCCTGGTGGTCATCTGGGCGGTCCTCGCCGTCGTCTGCGACGTCGTCTTCTACTTCGCCGTCGGTCCGCATGTCCCCCCCGGGGCGATGTCGACGTCGGCCAGCGGCCAACAGACCGACTTCATCGTCCTCTTCATGATTGCGCTCCCCGTCATGCTGGCCGTGTGGGTCTACATGGCCTATGCCCTGATCGTCTGGCGAGGATCACGGAGCGGTGAGGAAGAACCTGAAGGCGGACCCAAGGCCCGCGGCCACTTCGGGATCCAGGTCGGATGGATCGCCACCACCACCGTCATCGTGCTGGGCGTCTTCGTCTACGGCACGGTCGAGCTCGTCGTGCCGGCCGGCGCCGGTGGTGGTGAAGGCCAGAGCCCGATCTGGACACCTGCGTCGCATGACGTCCTGTCCATTCAGGTCATCGGCCAGCAGTGGGAGTTCACCTACCGCTACCCGGCGTTCGGGGGGTTCGAGACCCGGCAGCTGATGATCCCCGTGGACACCCCCGTCGCCTTCCACGTGACCTCGCTCGACGTCATCCACTCCTTCTGGGCCTATCAACTCGGGGTCAAGGCCGATGCCAACCCCTCGTCGGACAACGTTGCCTACACCACGGCCAACCAGCTGGGCGCGTTCACGGTCCGCTGCTCGGAGCTGTGCGGCCTCTGGCACGGAGCCATGTACGACTTCGGTCGGGTGCTCACCAAGGCGCAGTTCTTCGCCTGGGCCCAATCGACCGAACGCCAGAACGCGGCGAACACCAAGCTCCTGCCACCGTTCTCCTACACCTACGTCCCTGACGCCAACGGTGCCGACGGTGGCTACTACCCCGACAACGTCGACCCGTACAGCAAGGTCCAGCAGTACGGGGCCACGAGTCCGAGCAAGTAGGAAGGACGACTGAGGGCATGGCACTGGACATGCGTGCGGGGATCAGGTCCGAGCATTCGGGAGACGCCGCGCCCCCGGGCGCCTCGGTCCGGCGCCGTCGCTTTGGGTTGTTCGGGCCCCACCTGGGCCGCGCCCTCGTCGGAGCGGTGGGCGGATACGCCTTTGGTCACTGGGTCGGCAACCTGATCGCCAGTGGCTACATCAACGTCCAAGGCAACGGTCAGAACGACGTGGCCACCGTTCTCGGGCTCTCGATCGGAGTGGTGGGATGGCTTGCCGGGGCCGGGATGCTCAACTACCCGCTGGCCAAGATCGTGGGCCGGGAGCCCCTGCCCCCCGCCATGTCGAAGAGCTGGACCCGCTACTTCGGCCCTGCGCTCGACCACAAGGTCATCGGCCTGCAATACACGATCGTGGTCCTCCTGTTCCTCTTCACCGGTGGCCTCCTGGCGATGGCCATCCGGACGGAGCTGTTGACCCCGACAAGTCACATCTTCGGTCCCGGCACCTATATCTCCGTGGTCAGTGAGCACGGGACGATCATGATGATGATGGCGTCGTCGATCATCATCGGTCCGCTCGGAAACTGGCTGGTCCCTCTGATGATCGGGTCCCGTCGCATGGCGTTCCCGCGTGTCGAGGCGTTCTCGCTGTGGATGTTCGCCGCCGGCTACCTCGTGATTTTGACGGCCCTGCCGCTGGGTGGCTTCCCCACGGGGTGGACGGGGTACGCGCCGCTGCAGACCCAGGCGTCGGCGGGGATGGACTCCTATCTCGTCGGATTCGCCGTGATCGGGATCGGCATGATCTGCGCGGGATTCAACCTCCTCGCCACCATCATCAACTACCGCGCCCCGGGGATGACCTGGAGCCGGATCCCCATCTTTGTCTGGTCCATCCTGGCCACCGCGGCGCTCTTGACCCTGGCCACCCCGACGCTCGTGGCCGCCGGGCTGTTCGGCGTGCTCGACCGGACGGCCCAGACTGCGCTCTATGTCAACGAGCACGGTGGGAGCTCGTTTCTGTGGGAGAACCTCTTCTGGTTCTTCGGCCACCCCGAGGTCTACATCATGGCCTTGCCGGGCTTCGGGATCGTCGCCGAGATCCTGCCCGTGTTCACCCGCAAGCCGCCCTTCGGCTATCGGATCGCGGCGGCGGGGATGATCGGTGTCGCACTGCTGTCGTTCTTCGTGTGGCAGCACCACCTCTTCCAGAGCGGGATCAACCCCGACATGCGGCCCTTGTTCATGCTCACCACCGAGCTCATCTCCATCCCCACGGGGTTCATCTTCCTCGTTGGCATGGGGACCCTGTGGAAGTCGAAGATCCGGTACGAGGTGCCGATGCTCTTCGCCCTGGGGATGTTCTTCAATTTCCTGATCGGCGGCATCTCGGGCGTCTTCCTTTCAGACGTCCCCGTCGATGTGACGGTCCACGGGAGCTTCTTCGTCCTGGCCCACTTCCATTACACGATCATGGGTGGGCTCGTCTTCGCATTCTTCGGTGGCCTCTACTACTGGCTCCCGAAGATGACGGGGAGGACCTTGAACAAACGCCTGGGCAAGTGGCACTTCTGGACCATGTTCATCTTCTTCAACCTGACCTTCTTCCCCTTGTTCCTCGTCGGGCTGTTGGGCCAACCTCGTCGGGTATTCGAGTACGCGCAGAACCTTCAGGTGTTGAACGACTTCGCCTCGGTGAGCGCCTTCCTGCTCGGATCGTCGTTCGTGATCTTCGTCGCCAACTTCGTGTGGTCGATCTTCATCGACCCCAAGCCGGCTCCGGCCAACCCGTGGAACTCCCTGGGTCTCGAGTGGCAGACGGCGAACCCGGTGCCCTCCTACAACTTCGCCCGGATCCCCGTCGTCCTGGCCGATCCCTATCACTACGGTCGGGGTGATTCTCAGGCCGTCGCCGACCTCGGCCCGAAGACCCTGGCACTGGCCGGAGCCGTCCGCGCCGATGCTCCGGCTGCGGTGGGAGAACATGGCGTGACCGGAGAAGAGGGATCCGCCGACCCGAGGCCACCGATCGCATGACCACCGAACCCGTCACCACAGACAGAGATCCTCTGGCTCAGGAGCCTCCCGGCTTTCGCGAGACACCGGAGGAGATCGAGTACGAGATGCGCTCGGCGGAGGGCGCCATATGGACCGGTGGACGTCTCGTCATCGGCATCACGGCGTTCTTCTTCGCCTCGCTCGCCTTCGCCTACTTCTACCTCCGCTCGACCAACAGCGACGACCTGTGGCGGCCCCACAAGATCACCGCACCCACGGGGGTGGGCGCGGCCGTCTTCGCCGTGGCCGTCGCCGGCGCGGTGTTGAGCGCCTACGGGACCATGCGGCTCCGTCGGGGCGAAACCCTCGACTGGGAGGTGGCGGGTTGGACAACGGTCCTGGGCGGGCTCGTGGCTGCCGGGCTGCAGGTGTGGCAGCTCACCGAGCTCCCGTTCTTCCCCGGATCGAGCGGCTACGCCTCGTGCTTCGTGGCCTGGGCCGGCATGAACATCGCCCTGCTCCTGGTGGGCGTCTACTGGCTCGAGACAATGCTGGCCCGCTGGTTACGGCTGCGGCGGGCGATCACCGAAGACGGTGGTGCGCTCACCTCCACACTGCCGGTGGCCCGCTTGTTCCGGGCCAATCTCGAGGCCTGCTCGTACTTCTGGGGTTGTCTCGCCCTTGTCGAGCTCCTCTTCTGGCTACTGTTCTACGTGATCTGATCGACGTGATCTGACCGGCCTGGCCCCGGAGGGCGGGGCGGTGTCCGGACAAGAAAGCCGGACACGAAAGGTGGTGAGTGATGCTCGGGACTGCCAGCCTCGTCGGGGCTCAGGCGCTCACATTCGCCATACCCGTGGGGACGCTCGCCGTGGTGTGTCTGTGGGGATTCTTCCAGCGTCGCCCGAACCGGTGACCGGGTGGGCCGCTGACGAGCGGCCCCGTGCACCGTCGCACCATCAGAACGACCCGAAGACCCGGGCCCGATCTCTCGAAGCCCGCCCGGCGTTGGCGGTCCTGGGTCTCCTCGTTCTCGTGGGAGCCCTCGTTCCGCCGCTCTCCACCCTGGCCCGCCGGGTCGAGGTCCTCGAGGCGCTCCAGTTCGCCCTGCTCACCATGGCCGTGCCGGCCCTGGTGGTCCTGGGGGCTCCGTGGCGCCTCCTGGGCGTCGCGGCCCGAACCACCGGTTTCGCCGACCGCGAAGGGGTGGTCGTCCTCGAGGGGCCCGCGGTCGCCGACCGGATGGCGGCGGCCCGCCGCCGCCATCCCGAGTTGGCCCGGAGCTTCGCCTATCTCGGCCTGGACGTGGTCCTGGTGGTGATGTGGCGCATCCCGGTCAGCGTCGACGCGCTGGCCCGTCACGGCTGGCTGGCTCTCCTCGAAGCCGCCTCTCTGGTGCCGGCAGGCGTCGGGCTCTGGATCGAGCTGGTCGAGTCACCGCCCTTCTCGCCCCGCCTGGCCCGACCCAAGCGCATCGCCCTCGCCGCCGTCGCCATGTGGACGATCTGGGTCACCGCCTACCTGGTGGGCCTGTCCCATGCATCGGTCTACCGCTCCTATGCCCATGTGCCGGGCCGCGACTTGAGTGTCTCGGCGGACCAGGCGCTGACGACGGGCATGCTGTGGCTCATGTCGTTGTGCGTCTTCATCCCCGTCATCTTCTCGAACCTCGTCCTGTGGCTCCGCAGCGATGAGGATCCCGACGATGCGCTCTACCGGTTGGTTCGAGACCAACGGCGCGTGGCCCCAGAGCTCCCGGTCGACGACCGCCCCGACCGGGGCCGTCGCCTCACCTGACTCTCGGTCCGGGCCTCTACGACGAGGTGGTGGGGCCCGAGACGACGGGAAGTGACTCGGTCGAGACA
This sequence comes from Acidimicrobiales bacterium, assembly GCA_035532735.1. GTDB lineage: Bacteria > Actinomycetota > Acidimicrobiia > Acidimicrobiales > UBA8190 > Chersky-840. Next base: position 92,014 of record DATKQM010000014.1, read on the forward strand.
TCCAGCGTGGCCAGCCTCGTGCCCAGGATGTGGCCGGCGGCGTCGATCTCGGCGGTGGCCTTGTTCCGGTCCTCGGTGAGGAGGCGCTCGTCGCCGTGGAGCTGGTTCCGGGCCTTCCGGTCGCCGGGCCGAGAGGTGAGGGCCTGGATGGCTTCGATGGCCGCCAGGGCGTCAGAGGTGGCCCACACCGTGACGGTGTTGACCGCCTGGTCGACCTCCTTCCCCGCCGCCGAACCGGGGCCGGCGATGTCGGAGAGCTGGAAGATGTTGTCGTTGGTGTAGGAGCAGGCCGTCTGGTCATCGCGAAGCAGCGACGGGATCTGGGCCCGGTGACCCGAGTTCAGCGTGCCCGACGTCTCATCCCCGTAGAGCGTCAGGGCCTCGCGCACGGAGAAGAGACAGGGGGCCACGTCGAAGTTGATCTGCTTGATGACGGCGTTCTCGGCCATGGCATCGGAGGCGGGGGAGGTCGGAGTGGGGAGATCGCTCACGACCGCGGCTCCGACCACCACGATGACGCCGGCGGCGACGAGAAAGGCTCGCCGCTTGTACCACGGGCTCGCGCCGCCGCCGCCGGGCTCGGGAGCGGGGGGGACGCGACGATCTGTCGTGATGGGTCCCGACACCCCGCTCACGGAGTCTCCCCGAGCGACTGACGGGCGTAGGTGGCGATGCCCTGGCCCCACCGGGCGATACTCGCCGGAGGCAGGCTGAACCCTCCGGTCGGGTTTTCGTTGGCGAAGGGCGTGGCTTCGTAGCGGAGCCGGCCCGACGGATCGACGAAGTACATGACGTCGTTGTGGGCGACGATCCCTGACGTTCGTGAGACGTTGACCGACACCCCGTATGCCCGCCACACGGCGTTCAGCGTGGTGAGGTTCGACGTGAGGAAGTGCCACGTCGCCAGGCTCCCGAGGCCGGTTCGGACTGCAGCCGTGGACGCCGGCGCACTCGAGAGCGCGAGGGGGTCGGTGTTCACGGTCAGGAAGACGACTCGACTCGCGGCCGACCCCAGGTCGTCTGCCGCTTGGACAACCTCCGCCGACACCACGGGGCAGATGTCCTGACAGGGTCCGTCGAAGAAGGTGAGGACCACGGCGTGGCCGCGCTCATCGGCGAGCGACGTGAGGTGCCCGGCCTGATCCTCGAGCGAGAAGTTCGGGGCGCTGGCCGAGCGTGGGCTGATCCCCATGAATTGGGGCAGGGGAGCCCCCATTTCCGGCGCCGACGGGGCCGAGCCCGGGGGAGCGATGAGACCCGGCGCGGACGTCGTCGCCGTGGTCTGGCCGGCGGTGGTGGCACCAGGGTTGAGGCCGACGCTCGAGAGCAGGTGCTCGAGAAGTGTGCCGCCGACGCCCAGCCCCACGAGGACGGCCACGACGATCAGAGCGAACTTCGGAGGGACCTTGGGTTCGGACCGCCGGAAGGCAGCGGCGCGTTCTGCCTCGCTGAGCTGGGGCGGGTCCGGCTGTCGGTCGTCCTCTTCGGTGGACACGGCGGGGCCGGTGTCGTCCCGGCTCACGATGTCAGTGAACCCGGACGATGGCATCGATGCCCATGGCCACGAACAATGCGGTCAAATACGTGATCGAGAAGCCGAAGAGCTTCATGGCCCGACGGGGTGTCGGGTTCCGCATCAGGGCCACCGCGGAGACAAAGAACGCGCCACCCGCCACGAAGGCGACGGCCGCGTAGCCGATGTTGAGATGGGCCACCGGCGCCAAGACCAGCGACACGACCCACACGGCCACGACGTAGCCGGTGATCCGGCGCGTGACCGTCCGAAGGTCGGCGATCGAGGGGAGCATCGGCACCTGGGCGTTTGCGTAGTCATCTCGGTACCGGACCGCGAGAGCCCAGAAATGCGGCGGCGTCCACAAGAAGATGATCCCGAACATCACGAAGGGGGCGAGGCCCAAGTGTCCGGTTACCGCACTCCATCCGACGAGGACGGGTACGGCTCCGGCGGCGCCACCGATGACGATGTTCTGCGGAGAAGACCGTTTGAGCCACATGGTGTAGACGCCCAGATAGAAGGCGGTGGCCGACACCGCCAGCACGGCCGAAATCGGGTTCACCAACGACCACAGCAGAGCGAATGCCGAAATCTCGAGGGTCGTCGCGAAGATGGTTGCCGCCCATGGGGTGATCGCACCGGTGACCAGGGGTCGGTTCTTCGTTCTCTCCATCAGGGCATCGATGTCCCGGTCGTAGACCATGTTCAAGGCGTTGGCCCCACCCGCCGCCAATGCACCGCCGACGACCGTGATCACCATGAGGCGGAGCGAAGGCACGTGACGGGCCGCCACAAACATGGTCGGAACCGTCGTGATGAGCAGGAGCTCGATGATCCGTGGCTTCGTCAGCGCGATGTAGCTCTGGACTCTCGCCGGGACATGGGTCTGGGGCCGATCGAGGTGGAGCTCTCCGATCCCCCATCGGTTCAGCACGCCCGTGATGCTAGCCCTCGACGATCGCCCGTGCCACGATCAAGAACGGAGTTTTTGGCCCCATCTACCTGGCCTTTTCTGGCTCGGTGACTTATCGCGACAACCGCTGGATCGCCGGGGGTGCGCAGGGCCCCGCACGAACCAACCTGCCCGCCGGTGGAGACCGTCAGATGTCGAGGAACTCGGTCAGATCGTCGAACGCCACCTTGTCGAGGAAGTGCGGTCAGGGCAATGTTCCGGGCACTGAAGAGGGGTCCCGCTCCAACCAGACAGAGGCTCAGGTGCCTCGTCCCAGCACTCGCCCGCCCGACGGCGTCTACGCTCGTGTCGTGCGGAAGCGCTGGTTCTCGCGCAGGGCGTTCCTGCTCCATTTCGAGTTCTTCATGCTCGCCGCGGCATGCCTGACCGCAGGGTGGTGGCAGGTGACGAGAGCTCTCACAGGAAACGGTCTCAGTTGGGTCTACTCCGCGGAGTGGCCTGGATTCGCCGTGCTCGCCATCCTCGCCTGGTGGCACCTCATCCACGAAGATCCCGAGGCCTACCGAGCCCGGAAGCAACGTCCGGCCGAATGGGACGACGACTGATTGCCTCTGCGGGCGCTGTCTCTGCGGGGTCGGCGCACCCGAAGGTCGGTGACGAAGGAACTAGTCGACGACGAACCCCGACACGGTCACAGACCCGCCGGCGGTGACGACGCTGATGGGCCCGGTGGTGGCCCCGATCGGCACCACGGCCTTGATTCTCGTCGAGCTATTGAAGGTGATCGTGGCCCGGAGGCCGTCGAACGACACCGAAGTCGCATGCGCCAGGCGCTTGCCGACGATGACGACGATGGCGCCGACGGGGCTCGACGGCGGCCTGAACCTGGCGATGCTCGGAGCCAGGTGGTGGTAGATGACCCGTCCGGTCTTCGTGACCCGGATCACCGTCGGCGAGGTGGTCGACCCGGGGGCGGGACCCGTGGTTGTCGCGCTGTTGGGACCGAAGCCCGCCATGGTCGTCGTGGGGGTACCCCCGGCGACGGTGGTCGAGGTCCCTCCCGAAGTGTCCGACGTGCCGGGGAGGGCGAGGCCCTGGCCGGTGTTGGTGCCGGCTCCGGTGTCGCCGGTGATCGACGACCCGTTGCCGTCGACCCCCTTGGTCACCGTCGACTTCGAGATCGTGGTGGTGGTCGACGGGGGAGCCGAAGCGTGATGCGCCTTCGGATGTTTGGCGGCCGAGGTCGGTGTCGAGGTCGAGCACGAGGCGGCGAGCACCGCCGCGGCCAACCCCAAGGCCATCAGGCGCCAAGCCGGTCGGCGCATCAGCGCCGGCCTGCTGCAGACCGACGGTTCATCGGGTCGCGCCGCCGGCGCGCCATCACAAGGTCGCGCCGCCGGCGCGCCATCGCAATTGCCCCCTCGACCCACTCCAGCACTCCCCCCACAATGTCCCTGGGCCATTATCGCACCGTGACCGTGGTTCGGGACCCCGTGCCGCGATCATGGTGCCGGAGGAGTGGGCGGTCCGGTTTCGGTAGCCTGACGCCGTGTCAGATCCACGGGGTCTCCAGAGGGCAGGGTCGGGAGACCACATCGCGCCGGGCGCCCTGCGAGACACGCCCGAGGATCCCCGGGGCGACCTCCGGTGGGGATCGATCCCGGGCCTGGTGGCCGACGCCGCGCTCCGTTTCGGTGACGCCGAGGCCGTCGTCGACGGCGACGTCCGCCTGACTTTTTCCCAACTCGAACACGACGCCCTCCGGGTGACCGGCGCAGCCATGGCGGCCGGTATCCACCCCGGCGATCGCGTGGCCATCTGGGCCCCGAACATGGCCGAGTGGGTCGTGGCCGCCCTTGGCCTCGTGGGTGCGGGCGCCGCCCTCGTCCCACTGAACACCCGCTTCAAGGGGCCCGAAGCCGCCTATGTCCTCACCCGGTCGCGCGCCAAGGCGCTCTTCACGGTGCGGGGCTTCCTCGGCATCGACTACCCCGACATGCTCGAGGACGAGGACGTCCCCCACCTCGAACGCATCGTCCTGCTCCGTGACGACGATGGCACCACGAGCGAAGTGACCACCACCGACGAGGTCCCCATCTTCGGCTGGCGCGAATTCCTGGCCGGCGCTCAAGGTGTGGTGGAGTGTGACGAGGGTGTCGTCGGTGCCCCCATCGATGTGAGCGCGGAACGAGCCCGCTGGACCTCGGTCACCGGCGAGGACCTCTCCGACGTCATCTTCACCTCGGGGACCACGGGCCGTCCCAAGGGGGCGATGACGACCCACGCCCAGACCCTTCGCACCTTCGCCACGTGGGCCTCGATCGTGGGCCTGGCCGAGTCCGACCGCTACCTCGTGGTGAACCCCTTCTTCCACACCTTCGGGTACAAGGCGGGCATCATCGCCTGTCTCATCCAGGGTGCGACCATCGTGCCCGAGCCCGTCTTCGACGTGGACAAGGTCCTCGCCACCGTGGCCGCCCAACACATCACCGTCCTCCCCGGCCCGCCCACCCTCTACCAGTCGATCCTCGACCATCCCCGACGTGCCGACTACGACCTCTCGAGCCTCCGCCTGGCCGTGACCGGCGCGGCCGCGGTCCCGGTGGAGCTCATCAAGCGCATGCGCTCGGAGCTCACCTTCTCGACCGTCCTCACCGCCTACGGGCTCACCGAGTCCACGGGCACGGTGACGATGTGTCGCCAGGGCGACGACCCCGAGACCATCGCCGAGACCTCGGGGCGCGCCATCCCGGGCCTCGAGGTCCGCGTCGTCGACGAGAAGAGCCTCGAGCTGGCGCGCGGCGAGCCGGGCGAGATCGTGGTCCGCGGCTACACCGTGGTGACCGGGTACTTCGAGGACCCCGACGCCACCTCCGAGGCCATCGACGCGCAGGGTTGGCTCCACACCGGCGACATCGGGGTCATGGACGACGCCGGCAACGTCCGCATCACCGACCGCAAGAAGGACATGTTCATCGTGGGCGGCTTCAACGCCTATCCGGCTGAGATCGAAGGCGCGCTGCTCCGGCATCCCGGCGTGGCCCAGGCGGCGGTGATCGGGGTGCCCGACGACCGCATGGGCGAGGTGGGTTGTGCCTTCGTGGTCCTGCGCCCCGGCACCGACCCCGGCCCGCTTCCCGAGGAGCTCGTGGCCTGGTCCCGGGACCAGATGGCCAATTACAAGGTGCCCCGCCACGTCGAGGTGATCGACGCCCTGCCCACCAACGCCAGTGGCAAGGTACTGAAGACCGAGCTGCGCGAGCTCTTCGCGCAACGACCCGTGAAGGGAGCCTGATGCGAGGGATCGTCTACACCGGTGAGGACGCCGAGGTCACCGACAAGCTCGCTGTCGCCGATCCCGGCCCCACCGAGGTGAAGGTGAAGATCGTGGCGGCGGGGGTCTGTCACTCGGACCTCTCGGTCCTCGACGGCACCATCCCCTGGAAGGCCCCGTCGGTCCTCGGCCACGAAGGTGCAGGCATCGTCGAGTCCATCGGGTCCTCGGTCCGATCGGTCAAGCCCGGGGACCACGTCGTCGTGGCCACCCTGGCCAGTTGCGGGACCTGTCGGGCCTGCAACACCGGACATCCCACCATGTGCATCCGCAGTCTCGGAAACGTCTCGACCCCCTTCACCTACAACGGCGAGCCCGCCTCGAACTTCGCGGCGGCGTCGGTCTTCGCCGAGTACACCATCATCCAAGAGGTCCAGGCCGTCCCCATCTCCAAGGACGTCCCCTTCACCTCGGCCTGTCTCATCGGCTGTGGTGTCCTCACCGGTGTGGGCTCGGTCCTCAACCGGGCCAAGGTCGCCCCCGGCGAGACCTCGGCGGTCTTCGGCGTCGGGGGGGTGGGCCTGAACGTCATCCAGGCGCTGCGACTCTCGGCGGCCAGTCGCATCGTGGCCGTCGACACCATGGCCTCGAAAGAGGACCTGGCCATGCAGTTCGGGGCCACCCACTTCGTCGACGCCTCGAAGGCCGACGCCGTCGAGGAGATCAAGAAGATCGTCCCCCACGGACCGAAGTCGATGGCCCGCGCTCTGGGCCCCGGCGGCGTGACGTGGGCGTTCGACTGCGTGGGTCACCCCGCCGTGCTCCGCAACGCCATCGACTCGCTCGACTGGGGCGGCACCGCCGTCGCCATCGGCGTCCCCCCGCGCGGCAGCGAGGTCACCGTGGACATCAACAACCTCGCCTATGTCGACAGGGGTCTCATCGGATGCCGCTACGGCGCCTCTCGCCCTCACCATGACATCCCCTTGATGGTGGAGCTCTATCTCTCGGGCAAGCTCATGCTCGACGAGCTCGTGACCGAGACCCGGCCCCTCGAGGGATTTCGCGAGATCGTGGAGGACATGCACGCCGGCAAACTGGCCCGTGGGGTCCTCACCCTCTAACTCTGGACGGATTTCGTCGCAGGAAACTGGTGATCGCCGCCGCCGACGTTGTTGTCGTTGTTGTCGCCGGCGTTGTTGTTGTTGTGGCGCTGGCGCCATGGGCATCGTGGTCTTGTGCCGTCGTCGCACCACATCCGGCGATGGAGGCGACCGCCATCAACCGTGGAATCGTGGGCGTCAATCGCCGTTTTCCGCGGCGCGTCCGTGCCGTGGTGCGACCATGCAGAACGAAATCCGTTGCCACTGCAAAGGACCGCACTGGGTCGTGACCTGGCTGAATGTGGAGCGCGATGACCGTCGGGCGTTTCCCCCAGGATTCGACGAGGGTGGGTTATTGTCGCTTCGCACCTTCAAGCTGAGGAGCGCCATGAACTACTGCTCGCAGTGCGGAAGCCAACTTCAGCCCGAGGACACCGCGTGCAGGGGGTGCGGAAGAGCAGTATCGGCCACGCCGGCGGCGTCCTCGGCCGGCGACTTCGGAACCCCGTCGAGCCCACCCCCGTTCGGGAGCCCGGCCCCTCCCGCCAGTTACCAGCCCCCCGGCGCAATCAGCCCCGGCGCAATCAGCCCCGGCGCGATGAGTATGGAGAGCGGATATCCGCCACCCCCGCCCGGTGGGTACCCGCCACCCCCGCCCGGTGGGTACCCGCCCCCCGGTGGCAACTTCCCTCAACCCGGTGGTTATCCTCCTCCCGGTGGTTATCCTCCTCCCGGTGGTTATCCGCCACCCCCGCCCGGTGGGTACCCCCCGCCCGGTGCCTATCCCCCCGGCGGGGGCTACGTCCCGCCCGAAGGTGCCTACTCGCCCCAGGGTGTGCTTGCTGATTGGGGACCGCGCGCGCTGGGGCTGTTGATCGACTGGGCTGTCACCATCGTCGTGATCATCCCGTTCGCCATCATCGGTGCGGTCATCGGTTCAGGCGCCATCTACTTGGCCGATCTCGCCGGCATCGCCGTCGCCATCTTCCTCGCCGTCCAAGTTGGGCAGAACGGCCAGTCGCCGGGGATGCGGACGATCGGCCTCAAGTGCATCGGCCAGACCACGGGCCAGCCCATCGGGGCGGGCCTGGGCATCGTCCGCGCCATAGCCCATCTGGTGGACAGCATCATCTGCTACGTGGGATGGCTTTTCCCCTTGTGGGACAAGAACCGCCAGACCCTGAGCGACAAGATCATGAGCACCGTGGTCATCCGCGTCCCACCCCAGAAGTTCACGCTGATGCCGCCGGGGGCGTGATCGCGCACACCACGTACGAGGTCGACGTCGGGAGGCTTCGGAAACCGGCGGCGATCTTCCTGGCGGGAGGGTTACTCCTGGCCCACCTGCCGGCGGGCGTCGGGCTGCCCTGTCCGATGCGATCGGTGACGGGGGTGCCCTGTCCCTTCTGCGGGGTGACGACATCGGTCCGTGACACCTTCGGAGGCCACCTCCGAGCGGGCTTGGCGGCCGCTCCACTCGGCCTGCTTCTCATCGCGGCGGCAATCGTCGTCGCGCTGCGACTGGGCCCTCCCCGCATGAAACTCCTGCGTCTGATCCTGATCGCCGCGGTCGTGGCCGAGTGGTCCTTCGAGCTCCTTCGCTTCCACGTCATCTGAGGGCGCTGCCACCCGGGCTCGCAGCCAGCCCCACTGAGCCCGCCCCGGTCGGGCCCGCAAGTGACCCTCGGGTCACCATGGAGTTGGTCCTATGCTGCTCCCGACGGCACGAGAAAGAAGGTGGACCGTGAGCTTCGACCGGTTGAGCCCACTCGATGCGTCATTCCTGCATGTCGAGGACGACGTCAGCCATATGCACATCGCCGCCATCGGGATCTTCGAGGGGCCCGCGCCGCGCTACAGCGATGTTGTCAACATGGTCAAGGGCAAACTCCCGCTCGTTCCCCGCTACCGCCAGGTGGTCCGGTTCGTGCCCCTCGACATGGGTCGGCCGGTCTGGGTCGACGACCAGCATTTCAACATCGACTACCACCTCCGCCACACCGCGCTCCCCGCTCCGGGAGGTGAGCCCGAGCTCCGGGCGCTCGTGGGACGCGTCATGGCCCAGCAACTCGACCGCTCCAAACCCCTGTGGGAGATCTGGATGGTCGAGGGACTCGGTGGGGGTCGTTGGGCCCTACTGTCGAAGACCCACCACGCGCTGGTCGACGGAGTCTCGGGGACAGATCTCCTGGCCGTGATCATGGATACCACGCCGCAGCCGTCGCCCCCCTTGGACGACGATTGGGTACCTCGGCCCGCACCCAGTGGTGCCAGCTTGGTACTCGGAGCCGCCAGCGACTTGGCCCGGAGTCCTTACGAGCAACTCCGAGCGGTGCGGGCGAGCACCCGCGTGCCTCGCCACGCGCTGTCCCGGGCCGCCGAGGTGGCCCGGGGCCTGTCGTCGATGGCCGGCCTGATCCGTCCTACTCCGATCTCGAGCCTCAACGGCCCCCTCGGCCCTCACCGCCGCTACGCGTGGGCGGCGACGACGGTGGACGATATCAAGCGCGTCCGCAAGGGCCTCGGTGGTGCCTTCAACGACGTCGTCTTGGCTTCGATCACGAACGGCTTTCGCGAATTGCTCCGCTCCCGGGGCGAGTCCGTCGAGCGGGTGGTCCGCACCCTCGTCCCGGTGTCGGTCCGGCCCCGGAGCCCAGGTGCCATGGCGGTGGGGGACGGCACCTTGCAGAACAAGGTCTCGGCCATGTTCGCCGCCCTCCCCGTCGGCATCGACGACCCCGCCGAGCGCCTCCGGGCCATCACGCTCCAGATGACCGGCCTCAAAGAGTCCAAAGAAGCCGTCGCAGGCGAGGCCCTGACCTCGCTGTCGGGATTCGCACCGCCCATGCTGTTGGCCCTCGGGATGCGACTCGCCAGTCGCGTCGCCCAGCGCAATGTCAACACCGTGACGACCAACGTGCCCGGGCCCCAACTGCCCCTCTACGTGGCGGGCCGGCGCATGGTGACCGCGTACCCCTACGTGCCTCTGGCAGGCCAGGTCCGCATCGGCTTGGCCATTTTCTCCTACGACGGCCAGGTGACCTTCGGGATCACCGGGGACTGGGACACGACCGAGGACCTCGACGTTCTCGGTCGAGGGATCGAGAGCGGCATGCGAACCATGTTGGCCCTCTGCCGATGAGGGGTTGTTGCTGAGGCGAAGTTGCTGAGGCGAAGTTGCTGAGGCGGAGTTGCTACGGAGTCGGAGTCGCTGAGGTTGGGGCGGGGAGTCGCCCGCTAGCGTGGCGGCCGTGCCTTCTGCCCCGACATCCGACACGTTGCAGGTTCGGTTCTTCCGTGCTTTTGCAAAGAGGCACACGCGCTTGCTGGTCCGCACCAGGGGACGTCCGTCATGGTCGGGGCCACGCCTTCGGTTCCTCGTCCTCGAGACACGAGGTCGTCACTCGGGACTCTCTCGCAGCGTAGTGCTCCTGTACATGCCCGACGGTGACGGCTTCGTGGTGATCGCGTCCAACTACGGCGGCGAGCGTCCTCCGGCGTGGTGGATGAACCTGACCACCGACGCCAATGCGACCGTGCATGTCGCTGGACGCTCGGTCCCGGTGCGGGCACGCGCCCTTGCCGGCGACGAGCGTGCTGGAATGCTCCCGAGAGCGGCGTCATACAACAAGCAGTGGCGCGGCTACATCCGCACGGTGCAAAGGGAACTCCCTATCGTGCGACTGGAGCAGGTGTAGTCCGGCGTCTGGTCGAGGTCGGGTGGGTCGGCTACTACCACTCGGCCCAGCCGGCCGGGGTCACCGATCCCGTGATGGTCCGGGGATCCACGGGCTGGCGAGTGTCCGAAGCCTGGTAGACGGCGAAGCACAGCTGCAGCACCTTGGCCGCCTCGGCTGCGGACATCGCGGCCGGAGTCCCGGCCCGGAGGGCCTCGACGAAGTGAGCCGAGGAGCGCCGGAACCCCGTCCCCCAATCGGCGTCGATCTGGTCGAACTCCGTCAGGGTCCGGTTGTTGTCCTTCCCCTGGTAAAGGACCACCGGGGGGAGATCGAGCATCTCGCCGGTGGCCCGGGTCACCCACACGAACCCCTCTTCCCCCTGCACCTCGAAGAACTCGTCGGCGCCGAAGTAGCCAGAACGCATCCACATGTCGCGTGCATACTGGACCTCCATGGTGCCGAGCAGTTCGGGGTCGTCGTATTCGAAGATCACCGCGCAGGGCTCGAAGAAGATGTCTCGTCGACGCACTACGGCCTGGACCGAGATGATGTCGGGGTCGACGAGCCACAGTGCCATGGCGTACTTGTGGACGTTGTCGTCGAAGAGGTGGCCACCTGGGCTCCGCTTGTCGAGGCGCCAGCCGTAGCCCTCGGGGCGAAGTGCCGCCTGGAAGGGTGAGTCGGTCTGGCCGACGACGGTCTTGATGCGCACGCCGATGGGGCGACCGATGGCCCCCTCCCCGATGAGCTTTCGGGCCGTCTCGAGGGGCGGGTAATGCACGAAGCACTCGCTGACCCGCAGGGTGAGCCCCGCCGCGTCGGCGAGGTGCCCGAGCTCCAGGGCTTCGTCGACGGAGTTCGTGATGGGCTTTTGCACCGAGACGTGCTTCCCGGCTTCCAGGGCCGCCTTGATGTGCGCGTAGTGCAGGTGCGTGGGGGTCAGAATCTCGACGGCGTCGATGTCGTCGTCGGCGAGGAGCTCGTCGACGTCGGTGCACGACCGGGGCACCCCCCACCGTTTGGCGGCCTCGGCGGCGAGGGCGCCGTCGACGTCACATACCACCCGGACCTCGCAATCGGGGTGCTCGAGGTATCCGGCCACGTTCATGTCGGCGATGTTCCCGGCGCCGAGAACGCCGAGTCCGAGCTTGCCCGTGCGCGCGCTCTTCGCCATCGAGTCCCCCTTGTTCGTGATCGCGGGGAACCCCGACGATCAGGAGGCCTGAATGTACCTGCCGGGCTTCATCAGGTGAAAGCCGGTGTCGGGCCCGGCGTCACAGCGTCACAGCCGGCTGACACCGCCGCCGCCGCCACCGCTTCGAGGCACCCGCTATGCGGCGGCGGCGTTGGTATACGCCCGCCGCAGTGCTTCGTCGACGAAGCGCTTGACGGCGGGGGACCAGAAGAAACCCACGTGCCCGCCTGCATAGGTCTCGAACGCGGGTCGGTCCCAGTGCAGCCAGAGCCGCCGGGCGTGGCCAAAGGTCGACATCCGATCGGCGAGGCCGGCGAAGATGAACCGGCGCTCGAAGGGGACCTTGCAGTCCATGGCCAAAGGTGAGACCACCCGGTGGACCTCGTCCGCGCTGGGTCCGAGCACACCACTGGTGTCGGCCAGCCTGGCGATGTCGGGTGGGCTGTGGCGACGCACCAGATGGGGCAGGTCGACCACCGGGATGCCGGCGATTACACAGGCGAGGTCGTCCTCGAGCGAGGCCACGATGGAGGCCACGAGCCCCCCGAGGGAATACCCGATCACTCCCACCTGCTCGGCACCTTGTTCTTCGCGTAACCAGCGGATGATCCGGCGGACGTCCCAGGCGGCTTGGGCGACACCGTGCATGGAGTCGACCATGTCGATGGTCATGAGGTCTTCACCCCGTCCCCGACCCGAGGCGCGTGGTCCGTGCAAGGGGAGCACCGGGACCACGACGTTGATGCCCCGCCGGGCCAGTTGTGAGGCCCGGAAGGCCCGCAGGTCCATGGCCGGGTTGTTGCCCATCCCGAGGCCGTGCGCGCACACCAACCAGGACCGGTGGTGTCGGCCCGGGACCCGCGACACCGAGGCGTGCACGGTCTGGTTGGCCTCATGCGCCATCCATCTCGCCCATCCCGGCTCCAGAGGACTGGGCTCCCACCCGCTCGAGAACGCCACGTGCTCAAAGCCCAACCCGGCCCGGTGCTCGCTCCAGGCCTCGAGGTCGTGCGGCGGTGGCGGGTCACGGTGGTAGGTGGCGGGGCGCTCCAGCCACCCTTCTCGGTCGAACACGTCGCGCAGTCGTTGGATGTCGGCCGCCGCCGAGGCGCAATCACTCGCCTTGGGTAGAAGCTCGGGGTGCCGTAGGACCGCCACGAGCACCTCGTCGAGATAGGCCTGCAGGGCCAACCCCGGTGTGGCCCGGACCGGCACGACGGTGTCGTCGTGGGCGGCCCCCGCACTCCGGACCCTGCTCCGGGCGATGAACGACGCCACGCTGGGGGCGGCGCGCAACACGCCGGTCAGCCGGGGGTCTCCGGCCGCGCTCCGGGCGCCGAGATAGGTCCGCACCGCCAGGCGTCCCACCGACGCCAGGGACAGGCCACCAGAAGTCGTCGAGCCGGGCGCCTCGACCTCATCAGGCGTGGGGAGCCCGACACTCTCGAGGTGCGAGGCCAGACCCCCGGTCCGATCGCCGTCCCGATTGTCGACCTGATCGTCGATCCGCAGCTCCCACAAGGGGACCCCGTCGAGGCACACGACCCGGTCCACGTCGATCACCGTGGTGTCTCTCAAGGGAGGCCGGGGCTCCCACAACGGTGCACCGTTGTGGGACTTGGCGTGGCCGTTGACAAGAGGTGGCTGCTCCCACAATGGCGCGTCACCGAGCACTTTCCCGATCCCGTTGGCTCGGGGCTCCCACAATGGAACGCCGTTGTGGTGCTTGGCGGTGTGGCCGTTGGTTGAAGGCCCTTGGCGGGACCGATCAACGAGGTCGATGACCGATGTCGACCCCCCGACCCACAGCGCCTCCGGCATCTCGCCGAGCCTAGGACGCGCGCCGGAGAAATTCGGGGTTTTCCGTTGGCCGTCAACGCGGGCGGCAACCGTGCGGTACTTGGGGCGCGGCGAGCCCCAAGTACCGCTGCTTCGGGTTGGCTAGCTCTTGGGAGGTCCTGACCGGGTCGCCCTAGTTGTTGGCCGAGACCGACGTGGTCACGTCATGGAACGAATTGTCGTCCAGCCCGTGCGCCGTCACCGGTGAGCTCAGCCAGATCCCGACCTGGTTGTCGAAGATGTGGTTGTGGGCGATCCGCAAGCTCACGGTCGTGCCCCCCGAGAACACCAGCACGCCGGTCGTCGCCATGTCGGTGACACCCGGGGGTGCGGGTGGGGGACTCGAGTCGAGGGGGTCGCCCCCGGTGTTGTTCTTGCCGATCCAGTTGCCTACGACGTTGTTCCCGTTCAGGTCCTCGAACTGCCCGGGCCCGAGGGTGTGGGCGTGCATCGTTACCCCGGAGAGCTCGTTGCCGGCGATGTAGTTGTCGATGACCCAGTTGTTGTAGGACGCCGTCCCCGGTCCGGCGTTGGCGAACAGGACGCCGGCGCCCTCGCCAGCCGTGCCGTTGGCGGTGATCCGGTTGTCCTCGATGACGTTGTTGTAGACGCCGGCGACCGACGGCTGCGGCTTGCCGTTGGCGTCAAGGGCGTTGCCGTTGTGGCTCGGAACAGTGATCCCGCAGTCGGAGAGGTTCTTCGTGACCGTGTTGCCCTCGATCAGATTGTCGTGGGTGGGACCGAGGTCGTCGGAGAGGAGGATCCCTCCGGAGTTGCCGCTCACAAAGTTGTCACTCACGACTGACCAGCCCACGCCTCCGATCAAGTGGATCCCCTCACCGCAGTCACCGGGGATCTGACCATTGGCGGCGCACTGGAAGTAGGTCGAGACCGCTGGGACACCTCCACCGAGGTCGTTGTTCACGACCCGGTCGTGGTTGATGTCAACATGGGCGATAGGGGCGCCGAGCCCGGCCGCGATGATTCCCTCGCCCATGGCGCCCGTGACGGTGAGGTTCTCGACCTCGACGTTGGAGCTGATGATGATCACAGCGGCGAAGATGGTGATGTCGGGGCCGGGAGGCATGGGCACCGAGAAGGTCGGGGTGACGCCGGTCTCGTCGATGGTGGCGTTGTTCCGACCTTCGATCGACAACGGTTGGCTGATCACCACCTGCTCGTGATAGGTGCCTCCGCACACCTCGATCGTGGACCACGGGCTCGCCGCACTGACCGCCGCGCCGATTGTCGAATATCCAGCGGAGTTGCACGACTCGTCGGGGTTCCCCGTCTGGCCTGAGGGTGACACGAACAGTGTGGCGGGACCGTTGTGATGGTGGTCCCCGTGGAACGATCCACCGTTGCCGTCGGCAAATGCGGTCCCTGCGCCAGTGAATGCCACAGTCCCCACGACCAGCGCGGCCACGAGTAGTGATCCAGCGGTACGGGCGAGTTTCACGTGTCCCCCCAAAGCGATTTGCAATTCCGGCGCCGCGGTATCGGTGCCGAACGGGCTTCTCGAGTCGTGATCTTCGTGCGTCGGCTCGGGAGCGTCAATTCAGCGTGTGGGCGCTGCGGTCACGCGGACCCCCGACACGGTCGGTGACGGTGAAGGTCTGCGGAAAGCGATTGTTCAACTGATCCACGAGTCTCGCGGCCCTCTCAGCCCCCGCGTACCTCGTGCACCCCGTAGACCACGGTGTCCCCACGTACCTCGCGCTTCATTTGGCGCGGTCGAGGATGACGACAGGGATCTGGCGCGACGTCTTTGTTTCGTATTCGGCAAAGGCCGGACTGTCACGCTTCTGGTCTTCCCAGATGGGCCCCCGCTCCGCGTCGTCGGCGACGCGGGCCACGACGGGGATGGTCTCGGTCCCCACCTCGACGGTGGTATAGGGATGGGCGCGCAGGTTGTAGTACCAGTCGGGGTTGGTGGGCGCTCCCCCCTTCGACGCGAAGACGACCAACGAGTCGCCCACCTTCCGGTATGCGACGGGATTGACCCGTTCGGCGCCGGTCTTGGCGCCTTTGTGGTGAAGCAGGAGCACCTGGGCGCCTTCGAAGGGCCCACCGAGCTTGCCGCTGTTGGCATGGAACTCCTCGATGAGATTCGTGTTGAAATCGTTTACCCCTGCCACGGTCTCCTCCTGGCCATCGTTCGCTCAACTCCCTGAAACGCCAGAGAGCCAGAAGAGATTCCGATCAACCCGTGTGGGCGGCTCAGTCCCTGAGTGCGTCGTCGGGGTGGGCGTAGGTCTTGAGCTCGATGGCGTTGCCGCTGGGGTCGGCCACCATGGCTTTGTGCTGCTCGCGGGGGGTGCCGGCGTGGTCGGTGGCGGGCGGCCGGAGGAACACGGTGCCATCGGCACGGAGGCGGTCGACCAGTGCGCGCCACGCTTGGTCCGTGAGCGTCACCCCGAAGTGCCGGACCCCTTGATGCTCGGGGGCGAGCACCTCGGCGGGCCGCTCGTGCAGGGTGAGCTGGGCACCGAAGAAGAAGACGTCGATGGCCCGTTCCATGACCCGACCCGGCTCGCAGCCGAGCACGTCCACGTAGAAGTGCCGGGACTCCTCCAGGTCGCGCACCGGCATCGAGAGGTGGAGGATGGCCTCACCCGGCGCGAACTTCACAGGACTCCTCCGATGTCTCGTCGCCGCAAGACCACTGCCGTGATCGCCATTGTTGCCGCTAGAAGGAGGTAGGGGACAGCGTCGGCCGTCGCCTGGGCGAGCGCCCCGCTGGCCGCCGCCGCCACGCCCTGGCCCGATGCCCAGGCCAGGTTCCCCATGCCGTAGGCCAGGCCGTGATGCAGCTCCCGACGTTCCGCGCCGTCGCCGATCATCGTGGCCGCGGGCACGAACAATGTCCCGAAGGCGGGCAGCCCGATCACGAGGAGGACGGCGAGGACGGGGAGGGGGCGGAGCCACGGTGCGAGCACGGCCACGGCGATGGCCGCCATGAGCGACAGGCGCACCGGGACCATGCGACCCCGTCGGTCCGCCAGGCGGCCGACCAAGGGCGCCAGGACGACTTCGACCGCGGCCGAACCCAGGAACACGCCGGCAATGACGAGTGCGTCGGCACCGAGCCGGTTGAGCCGTAGCGGGGCGAGCACGTCGACGACGCCGAGGGCGAGCCCGGCCACGAACGTCAACCACAGCCCCACGGAGATAGCGGGCTCGGAGATCGCCGGCAACGCGCTGCGCAGGGTCTGGCGCGTGGCGACGACTGGTTTGGGGACGAGAAGGCTCGCCACCATGAGCGTGCCGCCGGCCACCGTGGCTGCTGCGAAGGCCGGCCCGGTTCCCACGTGGCTGGCCACGGCGCCGATGACCGGGCCGAGAAGGGCGCCACCGACCGCGGCAGCGAATGCCGTGCCGAGCGCGGCACCCCGTCGCTCCGCGGTGGCCGCCGCCGCCAGCCAGGCGAGCCCGCCCGCCCAAGTGCAGGCACCGGCGACGCCCTGGACGAATCGGGCCATGTCGAGGAGTGCCAGCGAGTGCGCATACCCGAAGACGAGGCTCGCCCCACTCATGGCGGCCAATCCGATCAGCACCGCCGGTCGGACGCCGAGACGGCTGGCGAGAACACCGCCGGGGACCGCGCCGAGGAGAGTCCCAATAGGGTACGACGCCACCAGGATGCCGGCTTGGCCTTTGGAGAGGCCGAGATTGTGGACGTAATGGGGGAGCAGCGGGGTCAGCGCGGTGAAGAACACCGTGTCGACGAGGACCACCGCGCTCACGAGCACGACCAGTCCGGGTGCGACCCCCGATCGTCCGGGAGGACGCGCCCGCGCTGTCATCGGATCAGTATGGCCGGGATGGTTCGGCCGAGATCCGGGGCCGGTTGAGGCGGGCAAACATCGGCTTCTGCGAGCGGTAGAGCTTGGGGAACTCGTTGAAGAGGCGGTCATAGGTGGCCGTGTTGGCGCCATCAGGCTCGTACCGGGCATCGATGGAGACGAGCCCGTCGATTTCCTCGAGGTCCACCTCCCCCAGGGCCAAAGCCGCGAACAGCGCCGCACCGCGCAGGTTGGCGTGCAAGGGCGCGGCGACGCGTTCGATGGTTCGTCCCATGACATCGGCATGAATCTGGCACCACAGGTCCGAGCTGGCACCGCCTCCGATCACGCGCAGGGGATCGAGTCGGCGCTTGGCGAATCGCTCCACCGCATCATGGAGCCACCGACTGTTGAAGGCCACGCCTTCGAGCACAGCCCGGACCAGGTGCGCCCGCGTGGTGGCGAGCGACATGTTGTGAAAGCCGGCCCGGGCCTTGCGGTCGTCGACCGGAGACCGCTCCCCGGCCAACCACGGGGTGAAGACGACGTCCCCACTGCCCGCCGGCACCGACCCCGCCAACGTGGTCAGGGCATCGAAGCTGGGCGCAGTGCCCGGCGGTGGGTCGAAGAGGCCGTCACCGGGCCCGATCACGTTGTCTCGCAACCACTCCAGGCACAGGCCGCCGGTGTCGTGGTTGTCGGCGATCAGATATCGACCCGGACTGAGTCCGGGCACCGATGCGATCTGATGCACGGCGTCGGTCTTCTTCATCGGCACCGGACAACTGATCCACGACGTGGTGCTGATCACGAGGTGGGTCTGGTAGTCGAGGACCGCTCCCGAGCCGACCGCCGCGGAGTGGAGATCCGGGGTCCCCGTTACCACTCGGACGCCCTGGGGGAGGCCGAGCTCGTCAGCCACCTCGCCACGCACCTCGCCCACCACCGAGCCCGTGGGCACCAGGGGCGGGAGCTTCTCGGCGGGCACCCCGGCGCGTCGAACGAGGTCGCGGTCATAGACGAGACGGTCGGGCTTTCGGTTGTCGGTCAGCCACGCGGCAGTCATCGAGGCGGGGGAGGCCGCGGCGATGCCCGTGAACCGCATCGACAGGTAGTCGACCGGCTCCAGGTACCACCTGGCTCTTTGCGCTGTGGCCGGCTCGTCGTGTTCAAGGTAGAGCATGTGCCCGATGGGGTCGGAACCCGACGTCGAAGGCGCGCCGCCGCTGTGTCGCACCCACCGCCACAACGTCAGAGGGGCGTATCCCGACACGGGCCCTCCCACGGCACGACGGGTATGGGGGCCCCCACGGCTGTCCATCCACATCACACAGTCACCGACGGGTCGCCCGTCCTCGTCGACGGGGACCGTGCTTGCCCATTGCCCGGTGCACGACACCGCCACGACCTGGTCAGGCCGGACCACGCCGCTCGCCATCGCCCGCCGAGAGGCATCCGCGATCACGCTCCACCACTCCTCAGCGTCTTGGACCGAACCACCGGCGCCGAACAAACGGGTGGTGAGTGTCACATGGTCGCTCCACGCCACCGAGCCGGTGAGCGACACGAGGCCGATCTTCGGTCCGCCTGTCCCCAGGTCGACGGCGAGGACGAACCGCTCGTGGCGCGCCAGGGTCACTCCTCCCCGGGGACCTGTTGGTACCCGTCCATCATGTCGGCCATGACCGCCTTGATGAAGCTGTCGGCCTCGTCGGTCATCCCGCCCACGACGCCGCCGTAGATGGCACCGGATTTGGGCGCCTCGTCCTTGTGCTCCTGCGCGTACACCACGGCGTCGGCGAGGTCGACGGCGAAGGCCTCGGCCACACCGGCCTGGGTCTGAGGTCGGGTCACCGCCATGTGGAGCGCGTTCGGGTACTGCTGGCCGTTGAGCCGCCACCCCCGCAGTCGCATGAAGTCATTGACGTGGTAGACGTCGAAGACATCAGAGGTGAAGCTGAACAGGAACGTCGGCTTGCCACGGAGCTTGAGCTCGGGATGCGAGCGGACCGCGCCCTGCATGGCTTCGGCGGTCTCGAAGATCCGTCGGGCGTGGTTGCGATATCCCTCCCGACCGAGGTGCACCATCGACGCCCACGTGGCGGCGAGCAGCCCGCCCGAGCGCGATCCCTCCATGCCCGGAGAGCAGTACTTCCCGCCGCTCCAGTCGGTCAGGAAGAAGTACTGGGAGTTGCGCAGGGTCTGGTCGCGGAAGGTCAGCACCGACGTGCCCTTCAACGCGTAGCCGTACTTGTGGGTGTCGGCGGACATGGAGGTGACCCCGGGCACGCGGTAGTCGAAGACCGGGATGTCGTACCCGAGCTCCTGGCCGAAGGGGAGGATGAACCCGCCCAGGCAACTGTCGACGTGGAGCCCTACGCCGTGGCGCAGCGCCACATCGGAGAGCTGTTCGATGGGATCGACGGTTCCGTAGCCGTAGTTGCAGGCCGAGCCGATGATGGCGACGGTCTGGTCGTCGATGTTCTTGTCGACCCAGTCGACGTCGACGAGCGTGGACTGGGGGTCGACCGGCGCCCGGCGCAACTCGATGCCGAAGAGATGGCACGCCTTGTCGAAGGCCGGGTGGGCGGTCTCGGGCTTGATGACGTTGGGTCGGGTCACGCCGCGCTCCTGATTGGCCTGCTCCCGATAGGCCAGCATGGCGTGGGCGATGCTCCCCGTGCCCCCGGTGGTCACGAGGCCTGCCGGTGTCGAGCCCGTCACCGCCTCGGCGTGGAGAAGGTCGAGTGTCATGGCGATGACCTCGGCTTCGAACTTGGTGGAGCTCGGGCACATGTCGCGCTGTAGCGAGTTGACGTGCGCGAACAACCCGAAGGCGTTGTTGAGGAAGTGATAGTGGTCGTGGTCGCCGCAGTACATCGTCCCCGAGCACTTCCCGGTCTCCCAGAACGCGTCCTCTTCCTTCGCCATCACCTCGAGCTCACCGAGGATCTCCTGATGGCTCCGCCCCGCGTCGGGGAGCCGACGGTTGATCTCGAAGCGGTCGTGATACGGGAAGCTGCTCATGGCGTGGTGCCCTCCGGTGCAAGGCGTGGTGCCCTCCGGTGCAAGAGGGTGGTCGGGTGGTCCCGACCGCGGTGATCTCCGACCTTGCCCACTGTACGACAACGCCCGCACTCGCCCCGCTGGGGCCTCGGCGACGGAGGGTCTCTTGACACCCCGAAACGCTGAGATGGTCCTGGACAACGGCGTCGACACCTGCGGCGACCGAGGAGGCATCATGCGCCGGCACGACCTGCCCGACCCGCCCGACCCGGTCGATGTGCACGACCAGCTCGCGGCACGAGGCGCCGACCGCATCGAGCATCCGGGAGGCACCCTGCTGGACCATCTCGACCGGGTCGCGAGTCTCCTCGAGAGCTGGGGGGCGACCGAAGAGTTGCAACGGGCCGGCCTGTGTCACGCCTGTTACGGCACCGACGGGTTCGCCCCGTCGCTTCTCGATCTCGACCAACGCGACGTGTTGGAAGGCTGGATCGGTGAGCGCGCCTGGGCGAAGTCGCAATCGAGTGCCTCCGAAATCCCGGTTCGAGATTCACGCAGAGTGGCTGCACGGCGGTTCTCGAGGCGCCTCGGCCCTGGTCGACGGGTATCCCGTCCACACGAGCCGTCACTTCGTAGGATGCGTAGCGAACGGGACGGCCGGAGCAGATTGGGGGCTCGTCGTTGCCGAGAGCGGGGACCACGGGTGATGGCTGACGAGACGGCGACATCCGCCGACGAGGAATACTCGCAGGCTGCCCAGTCCTATATCCGTGCCGTCGGAGCCCGACTGCGCGTCGTCCGCAACCAACTGGGCCTGTCGCTCCAGGCCGTCGAAGCCACCTCGTCCCAGGAGTTCAAGGCGTCGGTGCTCGGCGCCTACGAGCGAGGTGAGCGGGCGGTCTCGGTGTCGAGACTGCAACGCCTGGCCAAGCTCTACAGCGTCAGTGTCGACCAGCTCCTCCCGAACGAGAGTGACGCCACCCGGTGGTGGATGTCGAAGGACGCCGAGGCACCGGGGTCTCCCGGATCGACGCCGCCCGAACGTCCGGCCGCCCAGCCCTGGCAGAACAGCGACACCGTGACGATCGACCTCACGCGACTACGCGACGTGAGCGGTCCGGAACGTGACCTGATCCGGCGGTTCGTGAGCATGATCCAGGTGCAGCGTCAGGACTTCAACGGACAGCTCATCACCATCCGATCGAGCGACGTCCGGGCCATCGCGTGCCTCTTCGGGATGACCCCTGACGCCATGGGCCGGCGACTCGACGAGTTGAGCCTGCGCATCAACATCTGAGCCCAGAGCATCACCCGACCCCGCATCAACCGGGGCCGAACCTCGACGGCACGTTCAGCTCCAGGGCAGCGCGCTGCGGCGGTCCCAGTAATCGGTGGGATCCTCGACGACCGATGCGAGGCGTTCCCAGTCCTCGTCGGACAGCGTGAGCTCGAGTGCGGTCAGGTTCGACTCGAGCTGGGCGGCGGTCACCGGACCACTCAGGACGACATCGGCCCAGGGTTGGCCCAGCGCGGCGGCGATGGCCACCTGGTCCACCGAGGCCCCATGGCGCGCGGCGACATCCTCCAACGCGCTCGTGCGACGATCGTGGCCCCAGCCCGTGAGCCGGCCGTTGGCCAAGGCTTCTTTGACGAGGACCCCCCACCCCCGGGCCCGGGCCTCGACGAGTGCGGGGCCGACCGACGGTTCGAGCACGTTCCAGGTGGCCTGCACCGTCGAGAAGGGGTTCGCAGCCTCCACGCCCAGCTCGAGGGCGTGACGGACCACGTCGGCCTGGCGCGGTCCGCTCACGGTCAACCCGACGGTGACGCCGTTGTCGACCAACTCGGCCAGGGCGTGGAGCACGGCGCGATCGTCGAGGACGCCGCTCTCGAGCGTCGCCGAATGGACCTGGTAGAGGTCGAGATGAGGACCGAGCAGTGCAGTGCTCTGGGCCAGCTGGTCGCGGAACATGGCCAGGGAGTGGTCCTTGATCTCGTGGACCGCGGCGGCCATGTCCCAGTCCCCGACGTAGCGGTATCCCCATTTCGATCCGACGGTGATGGCGTCAGGAGCGATGGGGCGCGACGCCAGCCACGACGCCAGGAACTCCTCGGCCCGTCCGTAGGACCGAGCCGCGTCCACGTAGCGGACCCCGGCCCGGTAGGCGAGGTCGAGGATGTCGTGACAGCGCTGTTGCATGGTGGCCGAGTCGCGCTCGGGCCCGAGATCGTCGTCGCGCCCCAAGGTGATGTAGGCCGGTCGCCCCAGTGCGGCGAGACCCAGGCCGATGCGCGTGACAGCCAGCCCGGTGTTTCCGAGCGTGGTGGCGATCACGGCAGTCCGACATCGTGCGGCCCCTGCGCCACCGACACCCGGGAGTCGGAGAACCGAGGCGTCCGACCGTGGCTGATCCAGACGGCGCGCATTCCCGCACCCAACGCTCCCACGACGTCGCGCTCCCAGCTGTCACCGATCATCACGGCGTGCTCGGGCGAGGCGTCGAGGAGCTCGAGGGCGCGACCGAAGGCGGCCGGGTCCGGCTTGCCGATCCCCGTCTCGCCCGAGATCACCACGGCGGAGAGATACGCACCGATCTCGGCCTGGTCGATCTTGAGCCGCTGGATGTCGGGGGGCCCGTTCGTCACGAGCGCCACCGGCATGGCCTGGGCCAGTCGCGCCACGAGCTCGACGGCGCCGGGGAGCACCGGATGTCCCGATCGTTGTCCCTCGATGTAGCGCTCGACGAGCTTGTCGACGAGGTCATCGCCGCGCCCGTCGGCGGGGGAGTCGGGCCCGCGGTCGTGATCGACGACATCGAGTGCTGTTCGCCACGCGGCGCGGCGGTACGTCGGCGCCCAGTCCGTCAATCCCTCGAGACGGGGGTGGACCCCATCGAAGGTGGCCCAGAGGCCCTCCCACGACGCGAAGCCGAGGGCGAGGAATTCGGGGTAGTAGGCAGACGTCCTCCACAGGGATCGAGCCGACTCGATCACGACGTCGTCCCAGGACAGCGCGTCGACCCCCGGGATCAGATCGGCGGTGGCGCGGAGCTGGGCCCGCGCGAAGGGTTCTTCCTCGATGAGCGTGTCATCGAGGTCCAGGAGTACCCCCCGGACCGACTCCCAGGCGGGTCCGCTCAGCGGTCGGCGTCCTCGGCGGGGTGCTCGACCACCGCCACCACCCGGGCGGCCATGAAGCGGGCCGTGCGCACAGCACGACCCGACCTGGTCACCTCGGTGACTTCCACCGACCCGCGTGAATTCGTGATCTCGACACGCCGTCCCGCTCGGGTGGCACCGATGTCGAAGCGCTGGACGCCGTCTCCGACGTCGACGACGACTTCGACCCGGTCACCTTTCACGGCATCAACACTAGGTCGATCTGAGCGCGACCTCAGGCGGGCGACAGCCGCAGGGCGTTGGCCTTGGCCACAGCGCCGAACCAGTGCGCGCTGGGCTTCGGACGCCGTTCGAAGGTCACGGGGTCCACCGCACAGATGCCGAGCTTGGGGCCGAATCCGAGGTGCCACTCGAAGTTGTCGAGCAGGCTCCAGACGAAATATCCCCGGACGTCGATGCCGTCCGTGATGCAGCGATGGAGGCTTTCGAGCGCTTCGGTGATGAACTCGATGCGCTCGGGGTCGTGTTCGGTGGCGAGCCCGTTCTCGGTCACGACCACCGGGAGACCGGTGTAGGCGGCGGCCCGGCGGACGGTGTACTCGACCACCTGGGGCCAGTACTCGTAGCCCATCTGGGTGAGCCGTGTTCCCGGCGGCGGCTCGAGCGGGCCCGTGGGGCCGAGGACGGTGCGCTCGTAGCACTGGACCCCGATGAAGTCGTCGCCGGCGGTGGCGTCGAGGAAGGTGTTCTCGAGGATCTGCTCGGCCGCGTCCCTCGTGCCCTGTCCGCCCTCGCCCGCCACGAGCTCCTCCATGGACAAGGTGATGCCGACGGGGAACGATCCCGGTCCCGAGCGAAGGGCGTCCACGGCCAGGCGATGGGCCCGGACCAGGGCATCGTTGACGGCGAAATGACGGACGAATTCGTCCTTCAGTCCGGGGGGGTAGAGCCCGACGGTGTAGCCGAGGACGGCCACCACATTGGGCTCGTTGAATGTGCAGGCCCAGCCGATGAGGTCGCCGATGTGGGCCACGGTGCGCTCCACGTAGCGGGCGAAGCGCTCCGGTGCGTCGGGAGCCTCCCAGCCGCCGCGGTCGGCCAACCAGAGGGGCGTCGTGAAGTGGTGGAAGGTGACCACCGGTGAGACGCCGCGCTCGAGGCAGGCCGCGCAGATGCGCCGGTAGTGGTCGAGAGCGGCGCGCGAGAACTCACCTTCGGCGGGCTCGATCCGGCTCCATTCCAGTGAGAAGCGGTACGCGCCGAAGCCGAGGTCGGCGACGAGGTTGACGTCCTCCTCCCAATGGTGCAACGAGTCACAGGCGTCGCCGCTCGATGCCGCGCATCCCGAGGCGGGGTTGTGCTCCCAGCGCCACCAGTCGTTGTTGGTGTTGGCGCCCTCGATCTGATGGGACGAGGTGGCGGTTCCCCAGATGAACCCGGGTGGGAACCGCAGGGTCGTCTCGTCTGTCGTCGGTGGCGTCATGGTCGGACCCCCAGTGCGGCGGCGCGCTCGGCCAGGGCCGGGTCGCGCAGGAAGCGGGCGATGTCCTCGAAGTCCGGTGTGGGGCCTTTCCAGGCCAGGTCGTCGACCGAGCCCAGCAGGGAGGGATCGATGCGCAGGGTCGCCAGGTCGCGGAACAGCAAAGCGTCGTCCATCTCCGAGGCCAGCCGGTCGGCCAACTTGGGGGCGCTGCGGACGGCCCCTCGCAGCGCCGGGTCCCAGTCCGACACCGAGGGCGGGATGGCCTCGAGGTGCTCGTAGCGCCCGAGGACCCTCGACGCCGACTGCTTGCCCCAACCCGCGATCCCCGGGAACCCGTCCGCGCTGTCACCGACGAGGGCCAGCCAGTCGGGGATCGACGAGGGCCCGATGCCGTAGCGGTCCCGGACCGCCTCTTCGTCGGTGATGACGTCCTTGCGGCGATCGAGCTGGACCACGCGCCGACCCCGGACGCACTGGGCGAGGTCTTTGTCGGGTGTGCAGACGAGAACCTGCTCGACACTCCGGTCGTCAGACGCCACCGCTGCGGCCGAGGCCAGCGCGTCGTCGGCTTCGAGCTCGACCATGGGCCAGACCACCACGCCCATGGCCAGAAGGGCGGCTTCGAGGAGGGGGAACTGGGCCATGAGGGCGTCGTCGACGCCTTCGCCGGTCTTGTAGCCGGGCCAGAGGTCGTTGCGAAACGACTCCACGACGTGATCGGTGGCCACGCCGACGTGGGTCGCCCGGGCGGCGATCATCGACAGGACCGACCGGACCACGCCGCGCACCGCGCCGACCTCGCCCCCCTCGGAGCTCTCCCTCGGTGGGGCGCCGTAGAAGTGGCGGAACAATTCGTAGGTCCCGTCGACGAGATGGACCCGGACGCCTTTCACCGGCGCGCCTGGCGTCGCATGTACCAGGTCTCGACACCGAGGATCGGGGCCTTGTCGGCGACCTCGAATCCGAGGCCCGTGTAGAACCGGACGTTGCGCTGCTTGTCGGTCTCGAGCCAGGCCCGACGCGCTCCTTCGTCGAGCCAGGCGCACACCGCCCGCATGAGGTCGCCGCCGATGCCCCGACCCTGGAACCCGGGCTCGACCCCGACCGGACCGAGATGGAAGTGCTCCTCGGCCAGGTCGGCCTGGGCCCAGTGGGCCCAAAAGACATGGGCCCGGGCGCGCTCGCCGAGGGCGGGCGTGGGTGCCGCCACGAGCGCGGATGCTTCGGGCCCCACGAAAGCGCCGATGCAGCCTCCCGGGGGGGCGACGCCCGCGGCTGCCACGACACAGTCGCCGGCGAAGGCCGCCCATTGCGGCGACGGGAGCAGCCCGAAGAACGGCCCGAGCTCCCCGTGGAGCCCGGCCAACCCGTCGAGGGGGTCGTCGCCGTAGATGGCGACGGTGGTGGGGGAGTCCGCCAGGGCTCGTGCCGTCACCGCCGCCGCGGCGCGGTGCTCGTTCCCCTGAAGGGCGCGTATCTCGGTCCTGTGCACGCCCCCATCATGTCCACATCGTCTCCGGGTCGCCTCTCGAGGGAAGAGCCGCGGCACCGACGGCCGTGTCGGTGACGGCACCAGGGTCGGTGACGGCGAGTCGGTGGATGCAATGGGGATGGGCGATGGTCCCCTGTTACCATCAGCGGCTCTATGACGGTGCGTCAGATCCGGGGGGAGCACATCACCATCACCGATGTCCTTCGGGCCGCCGCCGACGCGAACGCCGAGGTCGAGGCCTATGTAGAGATGGCCGGGCCCGGTTCGAGCGGGCTCGTTCCCGACGGAGCCGACGGGCGGAGGCGGCTCAGTTTCGCGGGGTGGGAGAACGCCGCCGAGGCGGTGGCGGGACTGTTTGCCTCGTTGGGGGTGACCAAGGGCGACGTCGTCTGTCTGCTCCTGCCCTCGTCGATCGACTACGCCGTCTGCTACCAGGCCGCGGCCCGGATCGGCGCCGTCACGACGGGCGTGAACCTCCGGATGGGCGCGGCCGAACAGGCGTCGATCACCGCCCGTGTCCACCCCGTCGTGACCGTCCTCGACACCGACGTCGTGGCCGAGGACGACGTCCCGCCCGGTTCGGGCACGGTGGTGTCGCGTCGTGCGCTGGCGGCGGCGTGGGAGCACGACCGGCCCGCCCCGGGCACGGGCGACGCTCATGACCCGGTCACCATCGTGTGGACCAGCGGGTCGACCGGTGTCCCCAAGGGTGCGGTGTTCGACCACGCCAACCTGCGAGCCGTCGCGGCGGGCACCGACGTCCTCTCGCACCCCGGCGACCGTCGGTTGTCGCCGCTGCCCTTCGCCCACGTGGGCTACATGACCCGCGCCTGGGACGAGATCGGGCACGGCGTCACCACGGTGATCACCCCCCAGCCCTGGACAGCCGCGTCGGCTATCGAGTTGCTCAGCAGTGAGCGGGTGACCGTCGGACAGGGAGTGCCCACCCAGTGGGCCCTGATGTTGGCCCACGCCGATCTCGACGGAGCGGATCTGTCGAATCTGCGGATCGCCGGTACCGGCGCTTCACGGGTACCGGCCGAGCTGGTCCGGGCCATGCGGGAGCGACTCGGGTGTCCGGTGGTGGTGCGGTACACCTCGACCGAGTCGTCACTCGGGACCGGGACTCGTCCCGAGGACGACGACGACGTGGTGGCCACGACGGTGGGCCGGCCCGTGCCCGGGGTCGAGCTCGAAGTCGTGGACGACGACGGGACGATGGTGTCCGACGGTGAGGTGGGCCGGGTGCGGTTGCGCTCCGGCGCGGTGCTGCGTGGCTATGTGGGCGACCTGGCGTCGGGCGCGATGGTCGACCTCGTCGCCACCGCCGCCGTCCTGGACGGCGAGGGGTGGGTCACCACCGGCGACCTCGGTTGGCTCGGTGACGACGGGAACCTGAGGCTGGCGGGCCGGGTGTCGGAGATGTACATCCGGGGTGGCTACAACGTGTACCCGGCCGAGGTCGAGGCGGTGCTGGGTGAGGTGCCCGGTGTGGCCCAGGTGGCGGTGGTGGGGGCTCCCGACCGCATCCTGGGGGAGATCGGCGTCGCCTTCGTCGTCCCCGCCGAGGACTCCGCGCCACCGACGCTCGACGACCTCCGGGCCGCCTGCCGGGCGAGGGTGGCCGACTACAAGGCCCCGGACCGACTCCACCTCGAGGTGGAGCTCCCGGTGACCTCGATGGCGAAGGTCGACAAACGAGCGTTGGCGGCGCGCGCCGTCGAGATCGAGACACGGCAAATGAAGGAGCGAGTGAGGACATGACCGAGACCAAGGACTCCGGGGCGACGAGCGACGCCCCGGCCAAGCCCGCCGGGGAGCGCCCCCCGCGCCAACACCCCATCATCGCCGGTGCCGAGCCGATCAAGTTGGGGTCGATGCTCGTGACGCTGGTGGAGCCCCGGCGTGGCCACGAGGTGGCCTACAACCGGTGGTACGAGAGGGACCACTTCTATTCCGGCTGCATGATCGGCCCCTACCAGTTCGCCGGTAAGCGGTTCGTGGCCACCGCCGAGCTCAAGGCGCTGCGCGACCCCGATTCCTCCGCCGTCACCGGTGAGCCCGACCGGGGCAGCTTCTTGTCGGTGTACTGGGTGCTCGACGGGTACCACGACATCTGGAACCGATGGGCGGTCGACCAGGTGAAGGCCCTGCACAAGGCGGGCCGGATGTTCAACGAGCGCGACCACATCCACACCCTGCTGTACCGGTACGCCTGGGAGCGGTCGCGAGAAGCCGACGGCCTGCCCGCCGAGCTCGCCCTGGACCATCCGTCGGCCGGGCTCGTGGCCGTGTTCACCGACCGGGCCGAGGGCCTCGACCCCGCGGCGTACGAGCAGTGGATCCGTGACGAGCACCTTCCCGCCTTGCTGCCGGGGACCGCAGCCCGACTCGTGATCGGCGCCGACCCGCTGCCGCTGCTCATCGACGCGCCCGGCGACGTCCCGCGGTCGGAGTCCGACGACCGGCGGCAACTGACCCTGTGGTTCCTCGACACCGCACCCCAAGAGGCGTGGGACAGCGTCATCACCGCCCATCGGCTCGCCCTCGAGGACTCCGGGAAGGGTCGTGTCGTGGCCGCCCTCCCGTTCATCCCGACCATTCCCGGCACCGACACCTATACCGACATGCTCTGGGCTGACCAAGGTGGAACCACGACCCAGAGCCAGACCGACAAGAGGGGGAACTCGTGAGCCCGGATCCCGCCGTGGTCACTCCACCGGCCCGACGTTTCGAGGGCAAGACCGCCATCGTCACCGGTGCCGGCTCGGGCATCGGCCGGGCCACGGCCATCCGCCTGGCGGTGGAGGGAGCGTCGGTGGCCTGTCTCGATGTCGTGCCCGACAACCTCGACGAGACCGTCGAGGCCCTCAGCATCCTGGGGGGCAAGGCTGTCGCCTACCGCTGTGACGTCACCGACGAGACCGTCGTCCACGACACCGTGACCGAGGTCGCCTCGGCCCTGGGCCGTCCCGACGTCTTGTGCAACGTGGCGGGCATCGGGACCTTCGCCCACACCGCCGAGATGCCCCTGGAGAAATGGAACCGGATCCTGGCGGTGAACCTGACCGGCACGTTCCTCATGACCAAGGCCGCGCTCGCCTACATGCTCGAGCCCCCGGGCGGGAGCATCGTCAACATCGCGTCCACCGCAGGCCTCATGGGATCTGCCTACAGCGCCGCCTACGCGGCCTCGAAGGGTGGCGTGATCATGTTCACCAAGGCCCTGGCCATCGAGTACGCCGGGAGAGGCGTGCGGATCAACGCGGTGGCGCCGGGGGGAGTCGACACGCCGCTCCTCGGCAGCTTCCAGCTTCCCGAGGGAGGCGACATGAAGCACATCTACCGGATCACGAGCCGGATGGGCTTCTGCACCCCCGATCAGATCGCGGCCGCCATCGCCTTCCTGGCGTCGGAGGAGTCCGCGTACACCACCGGCGCGGTCCTGGCCGTCGACGGAGGCATCACCGCGTAGCGCGACGGGCTCCGGTGCCGGGTCGCTACCATCCACGACGGTGAGCCCGCCGCCGATGTTCATCGTCACCGACGTGTCTCCGTACCGGGACGGGCCGGCCGGTGTCCACGGCGTGCTGCCCCAGGCCGGGGTGGCGCTCACGGAGCTGGCCGGGCTGGCCTCGCTCGAGGCGGTGCGCGTCGACGACGTCCCCGCGCTCGATCCGGTGGCACTGTCGGGCGGGGGCGTGCTGGCGTTGTTCACGATCGGGGAGACCCCGTGGAACGACGCGCAGCGTGCGGCGATCACCGACGGGGTGCGGTCGGGTCGCCTCGGCATCCTGGGCGTGCACGCCGCCACCGACGCCTGCATGTCGTGGGAGGAGTACGGGGCGCTCATCGGGGCGCGCTTCGACGGCCACCCCTGGACCGAGACCTTCGACATCGAGGTCGACGTCGAGCACCCGAGCACGCGTCACCTCGAGGCTGTCTGGCCTTGGCGCGACGAGGTCTATCTGTTTCGGGACCTCCGACCCGATGCCCGGGTGCTGCTCCGGGTGGCCGAGGGCCAGCTCGACATGGCCGTGGCCGGAGCGCGACGGCCGTCGGTCGGCTTTCCCTTGGCCTGGTGCTTCAGAGAAGGAGCCGGGCGGGTCTTCTACACCTCGCTCGGGCATTTCCCCGGGGCCTGGGAGACCCCCGCCTATCTGCGCCACCTCCAGGGCGGGCTGGCCTGGGTCCTCGGAGACGAGGACTGAGACGGTGCATCTCGTCGACACCGTCGAGGTCGAGCCCGAGCGCGTCGAGGACTACCTCGAGGTCATCGGAACCCCGGGGATGGCGGTGATGGGCGACGCTGGGGCGTCGTTCGTGTCGTGTGCGACGACGTGCGACGCCATCGGCGAGGCCGTGTGCATCGAGGTGCGGTGGTCCTTCGACGACCATGTGCAGTGGGACGAGATCCGCAAGAACCTGGTGCTCGATCCCCGGTACCACCAGTACGGGGCCACGGTGGCGTCGCTGCGGGTGCGAGGGACACGCCGGTTCTTCACTCTGACGACGCCGTCGCAACCGTGATGCTCCGGCGTTTCGAGGTCTATGCCCTTCGTCCCGACGCGCCCGCCGACGCCGTGGTCGGGCTCGAAGAGGCGTGTCGTCGGTGTGGGCGGTTCATCCCCGAGGTCCTCGACTCCGCCGTGGGGACGAACCTCTCCGACGCGCCCGTCCAGCTCGTCTGGGAGCACGGCTACGCCTCGCCTGAGGCGTATCGGCGCTACATGGTGCATCCGTATCACGCCGCGGTCATCGACCGGTACTTGTTGCCCGATGCGCCGGAGAGGATCGTCATCGACGGCCCGTTGGGAGCTGGGCTCTACGGCTACCGCTGTGACACCCCCTCGTACCGGATGAGCTCGGGGGTGCGGAGGCTCGTGCTCTTGCACCTCGACAACCGATCCACCGAGACCGATGTGGCCCGGCTGGCCGAAACCCTCGAAGAAGCCCCGACCGACGTCGGTGGTATGGCCGTGTCGATCGTGGCCGCCAACTCCATGGGCTCGGCCTGGTTCGACGGTGTCACGCCCCTCATGGGTCCGCCCCGGTGGACCCACATCTGGGAACAGGGATTCTCGAGCCTCGAGGCACTCGAGGACTACCGCCACGGGGACTCGTCGGTGGCCGCCGTCGAGCGCGGCGGCTGGGACCGACAGTTGGGTGGCATCGTGAAGCGTTCGGCCGAGCTCTTCTACGAGGTGTCACGAGACACCGAGGAGACATCGGGCCATGAGTGACGACGGGTATCTACTCGACAACCGGAAGGCTGCAGCCGGCGCACGACTCGACGCGTTGGCTGCAGTCTTCGACCCGGTCACGTTCCCACACATCGACGCGCTCGGCATCACCGGGGGATGGCGTTGTTGGGAGGTGGGCGCGGGCGGCCCGTCGGTGCCGCGGTGGCTCGCCGGGCGGGTCGGTTCGGAGGGGAGGGTGCTCGCCACCGACATCGACGTGTCGTGGACCCGTGGCGGCGCGGACTCCGGCGTCGAGGTGCGACGCCACGACATCGCCCGTGACGATCCGCCGGGGGAGACCTTCGACCTCGTCCACGCCCGGTTGGTGCTCGTCCATGTCACCGATCGCGACGCGGCGTTGCGATCGATGGTCCGGTCTCTCTCCCCGGGTGGTTGGCTTCTCGTGGAGGACGCCGACCCCGCACTCCAGCCGTTGAGCTGTCTCGATCCGAAGCGCCCGGAAGAGGAACTGGCCAACAGGATCCGGACCGGGTTCCGGGCCCTCATGGCGCAGCGTGGCGTGGACCTCGCCTACGGCCGGAAGCTGCCGCGGCTCCTGCGGACAGCCGGGCTCCTGGACGTGGCCGCCGATGCGTATTTCCCCGTGGCGTTGCCGGCGTGTGGGGTCCTCGAGGCCACCACCGTGGCGGTGATTCGCGACCAGCTCGTCGACGATGGCATCGCCACGGACGAGGAGATCGAGTCCCATCTCGCCGCCGTGGCGACGGGGCGCCTCGACCTCGCTCAGCCCCCCATGATCTCGGCCTGGGGGCGGGTACCGGGCGACCGGTCCTGACCGCTCGTCGTAACGGGGCGTCTGCATCGTCGCCCGAGGGCGCTAGAAGACCGGACTTCGGTACGCTCCGTGGTGATGCGATTCCGCCCCAGGCCAGCCGAGCGGAGCGCCGAGCAGGTGTGGTTGATCCCGTCTCCACCACCGGCTCGAGCCCCCAGGCCCAGGCGGAGGCGACCCAACGGCGGATCGAGCTCCCTTTTCCTGGTGATCGCGGTGGCGTCGATCGCCACCGGGGGTGCCGCCGTCGCCTTGGGCCTGGCCGGAGCTCAGAGCCCGGTGAAATCGTCGTCCTCGCATCGAGTCGCCACCAAAGCGGGGGTCCACCACGATCTGGCTCCTGTGATCATCCCCGAGGCCCCGCCGCCGGTGATCATCCCCGCGGCGCCCTCGACCAGCGCGGCGATCGACGTGGGCGCCCCGAGCGGACCGAAGCCCAGCACGTGGAGGAGCTACGTCGTTCCCGCCGTGGCCCCGCTCATCAACAGCGCTCCGTCCAACATCAACGATCCCTCGGTGATCGCCACCGCCACGGTCCGCACCATTCCTCTGTACGCGTCGCCGGGTGCGGCCAAGCCCGTGGGCACACTGGCCAACCCGAACTACCTGGGCGCGACGGTGACGCTGCTCGTCACCGGGTACCAGCCGGGCTGGGTCCAGGCCTACATCCCGATACGACCCAACGAGACCACGAGGTGGATACCGAGCGCGGATCTCACCGTGTCGTTCGTCGACGACCACATCGTCGTCAGCCTCTCGGCCCGCAAGCTGACGCTCTACCGGAACAACACACCCGTGTTCTCGTCCGAGGTGGCACCGGGTGCCCCGAGCTCGCCCACTCCCACCGGCTCGTTCTTCGTGGCCTACATGGTGAAGCTCACCGACCCCGGCAACGTCTATGGGCCCTATGCCATGGGGACCTCGGCGTTCTCGAACACCTACTACAGCTTCGACGGGGGCCCCGGCCAGGTGGGGATCCACGGGACGAACGAACCCTGGGTCATCGGGTCCTACGCCAGTCACGGTTGTGTTCGACTGCCCAACAGCGCCATTACGACGTTGGCCCAGCAGGTGGTCCCGGGCACCCCCGTCGAGATCGAGCACTGAGCCTCGTGACCGACGATGATGAGACCGGCCGCGGCCGACACGGCGACGAAGGAGTGGTGAGGTGGCGATGAAAGGGTATGTCCTCACGGTCGAGCGGGTCGTCCCCGCCACCCCCGAGGTGGTCTTCGACGTCCTGGCCGATGTGAGTCGCCACCACCTGATCGATGGCTCGGGAATGCTCCGAGGTGCGAACGAGGCGGCTCCCCAACGCTTGGCCCTGGGGATGACTTTCGGGATGGGGATGAAGCTCCTCGTCTCGTACTCGACGGTGAACAAGGTCGTGGAGTTCGAGGAGAACCGACGCCTCGCTTGGAAGACCGGTCCCGAGGGATTCATGGGCAAGGTGGTGGCCGGCCGGACCTGGCGCTACGAGCTCACGCCTGTCGAGGGGGGAACCCTGGTCAGAGAGAGCTGGGACATCACCGCCGATCACCAGCGTGTCCTGTTGAAGCTCGGGGACATCTGGTCGGGCAAGACGCGCCGGGACATGGAGCGGACCCTCGAACGCCTGAGCGCGTTGGTCGCCGCCGACGGTGTGGTCGGCACCCAGGAGCGCACCTGACCCTCGGGTCGAGCGCCCAGGGCGACCGGTCCCGCCTCACGCTACGGTAGGCCCGTCGCAGGGCCCCGAGCACCGGGCATCGAGGAGGACAGGCCATGCCGGACATCGTCGCTGGCGTCATCGGGATTGCACTCGTCTTTATATGGATCTACTGCCTCTATGACGTCATCACCACCCACGACGCGCTGGTTCGGAACCTCCCCAAGATCGCCTGGTTCGTCATCGTCTTGTTGCTGCCCGATCTCGGGTCGATCTTGTGGTTGTGCTTCGGGCGGCCCCGTCTCCCGGCCCAACGCGTCTCTTTCGACCAGCTCCGGCCGCGCCCTGAGAGTGTCGGAGAGCGTGAGTTCGAGATGTCGTCGCTGGACCACCTCCACCCCGTGGTCCGCGAGCGCGAGGAGCTGGCGCGGCTGCGGATGATGCAGGCCCAACTGGAGCGCCGGGAGAACGAGCTCCGCCAGCGGGGATTCGGCGACAGCTCCGAAACGTGGCGCGACGCCTGACTGATCCCGGGCGGGTTGCAGCGCGGGTTGCACGGCGTCGTCGGTCCTGGTCGGTCCCACCTCGCTCATGCCATCAGCGCACGTCAACGGGATCGACCTCTACTACGAGCGGACCGGTCACGGGCCCCCGTTGCTGTTCCTGAACGGGTCGGGATCGACCCTCGCCACCGTCGCTCCGCTCATCGACATGGTGGCGGGTCGTCTGGAGGTGGTCGCCCACGACCACCCTGGCCTGGGTCGCAGCTCCATCCCTGTGGGTCCCTACACATTGGCGCAGTACGCCTCGGATGCGCTCGGGCTCCTCGGCGCCGTGGGTTGGTCGATGTGTCGCGTCGTGGGGGTGAGCTTCGGGGGCATGGTGGCCCAGGAGCTGGCCGTGACCGCCCCCGAACGTGTCGAGCGTCTGGCGTTGGTGTGCACCTCGCCGGGGGGAGAGGGAGGGGCGTCGTACCCCCTGGACGAACTGGTCGGGTTGGTACCGCCGCGGCGGGCCGAGATCTCGAGGCAGCTGCTCGACCCACGATTCACCGAGGAGTGGTTGTCGTCACACCGCGGGGACCGCATGCTCGCTGACGCCATGGCCCAGCGGGGAGCCGACGGGATCGCCCCGGTGGCCAACAGCGAGGCCATCGTGAGTGTTGTCGCCGGTGCGACACTGCATGTCTATGAAGGAGGCCACGCCTTCTTCGTCCAGGACCGTCGCGCCATGCCCGAGACCATCGACTTCCTGGCCGGGTGACGATCACGTTTCGGGAGTGGGCGTCTCGATGAAGTCGCCGATGATCTGAGCGAGCTCTTCGCCTCGCTCCTCCTGGACGAAGTGCCCGGCGCCTCTGATGGTGCGATGCACTCGACCCGCTGCTCCGGGGACTTGG
Organism: Acidimicrobiales bacterium; assembly: GCA_035532735.1. Classification (GTDB taxonomy): domain Bacteria; phylum Actinomycetota; class Acidimicrobiia; order Acidimicrobiales; family UBA8190; genus Chersky-840. Next base: position 127,503 of record DATKQM010000014.1, read on the forward strand.
TCCTGGAACACCGTCTCCCATCCCCTGGTGGCGGGGTCACCGTCGGAGAAGGCGGTGAGAAAGGGCCGCTCCCAACTACGGAGTGCCTGCATCGTGGCGCGGCCGATGACCGCGCCCGGGTCGTTGGGGGTCAGCGGGATCAGACTGGTCATCTGGCGCAGACCGGCTGTGAACGACGGGTCGGGATACGGGGCGTCGTAGGCGGCGATCACCTCAGGAGGAAGCGGCCCCGCCGACGAGTACAAGAAGTTGCTCGGCAGCAGCTCCGGGGCCCGCTGGCAGTACAGGACGTAGTCGACGAGGGACTGCTCGAGGACCACCTCGGTGTCGCCATCAGCGTGGTTGGCCCACGTCAGCTTCCCCGCGAGCGCAGGGTCCGAGGTGTGCACGATGGTGTTCGACGCCACCACCCGGGCAAACCGCTCGGGCCGTGCGGCGAGGGTGCCGAGCCCGATGGGCCCGCCCCAGTCCTGGACGACCAACGTCACCTCAGACAAGTCGAGCTCGTCGACGAAGCTCGTCATCCATTCGACGTGGCGGCGGTAGGTGTAGTCGGTTCGCTCGGTGGGCTTGTCGGACCGGCCGAACCCGATGTTGTCAGGTGCGATGGCTCGCAGGCCGCGTCGGGTCAGGACCGGGATGACCTTGCGGTACAGATATGACCACGTCGGCTGCCCGTGGAGCAGGAGCACCACCGGAGCATCTCGAGGCCCGGAGTCGACGTAGTGCATGTGAAGGGTGTCGACACCCTTGGCCTGCACCGACGCGTAGTTCGGCTCGAACGGGTACTCGCCGAGGTGGGCAAAGCGGTCGTCGGGCGTGCGGAGAAACGACGTGCCGGCCCGATCAGACCCACGTCCCGACCCGCCTGGTTCGGCGCTGGTCACCAACCTGCTCCGAACAAGGTCAGGCGGTCTCGCCGGCCTGCGCCTTCTTCGCCGCCATCCAGTCCTTCATGGCCGGTGCGAAGTTGGCAGGGTTGTAGACGTCTTCCTCGGACGAGAAGCGCATGTCGCCCGCGTACTTGAGGATCGTGATATTCGCCGACTGGTAGACGCCGCCGTCACCGGGGTCGTTGAAGCGGTTCTCGATCTGACAGATCCACCAGCCCCGTTCCTCGTCGCAGACGCACCAATCGTGGGGGAACATGGTCATCTCGTTGTTCGGCCACTGGGTCATGGTCGTGGAGATCCATTCGAGGATCTGCTCACGCCCGACGAAGCGACCGAAGAGATGCTCGATGTACTCGGCGTCCTCGGTGAAGAGCTCGGCCCACGGCTTCCAGTCGCCGCTCCGACCGGACTCGTTGGCCACGGCCAGGTAGTTGTCGTGCGCCCGTTGCAGCTCGGCGCGATCCCACGTGCCCACGAGTACCCCCTGTGCCGGGCGGTCGGTCCAGCGCGAGGCTGGCCGCACCGGTGAAGGGTGCGAGAGCGTCGTCGCCGGTGACGACCGTAGCAATCGTGGCCGGGTCCAGTCGGTTGGCGATATCTTCCCGCCCCGGCTTTGTGCCGGGGAAAGGCGGCCCGAGAGGCTTGGGTGGAGAGGCCCGGGCGCACCCGAGAGAAGCATCATCGCCGTCGGGACGTCAATACGTCCTGGTCGCGGCCAGACCCCGGTTTCGGTGCACGGAGTCTCCCTTCGGCTGTCGCTCCGGTGCGTCGAACCGTATACGTCGCACCCCGACCTCCGGATCATCGCCGGTCCCGATCCCCTGAGAATCACCGGCGGTTCCTTCGGCCCGGGCGCCATTCCTACCCTTACGCACCCGCCGTTCGTCGTCTCTTTGGTTGTCGAGGTCGGAAGAATCGTGGGAGCACCGTCGGCTACCGGCTTCGTCGTTGGCGTCGATCCCTTCGCTGCTGTCTCCTTCGACGCGGTGGTCGACTTCTTCGGCGCAGAGCTCGCCTTGGCGGCCGGTGATGAGGTCGCGGAGGTCGAGTCGCCGGGTTGGCCCCCCTGTGATTGGAGAGCCAGGGCAGCTACGGGGCGCCTACGCTTGAGGTGATGAGGACGCGGCTCTCGGGATGGCCCGGGCACCTTCGGCGAGGCTGACGTGCACAGCGCCACGTTCGTGCTGCTGGCCTCGGTCTTCCTCGCCAGCACCGTCGAGATGGTCGAGGCCCTGACCATCGTCGTTGCCGTCGGCGTCACGAGGGGTTGGCGGTCCGCGCTCGAAGGGGTCGCCGCCGCATTCGCCACACTGGCCGCCCTCGTGGTTGCCGTCGGCCCCGCGCTCGTCCACTACGTCCCGTTGAGCGGGCTCAGAGTCGCCGTCGGCGGACTGCTGCTCGTGTTCGGCATGCAGTGGTTACGCAAGGCCGTACTGCGGGCCGTGGGGTTGAAGGCCAAGCACGACGAGGATGCCATCTTCACCGAGCAGGTGGCGGAGCTGTCAGTCCAGGATCGGCCCACCAACGGGCGCGACGGCACGGCCTTCGCCGTGGCGTTCAAGGGCGTGTTCCTCGAAGGCCTCGAGGTGGTCGTGATCGTCCTCACCCTGGGGGTGGCAGATCACCGGTTGGGACTGGCCGCCGCGGCGGCGGGTGCCGCCGTGGTCGTCGTGGGAATCGTCGGGACCATCGTGTCGCGACAGTTGGCCGGTGTTCCCGAGAACGCCTTGAAGATGGCGGTCGGCATCATGCTGGTGAGCTTCGGGTCCTTCTGGGCGGGCGAGGGTGTCGGGGTGCGTTGGCCCGGATCCGAGCTCGCCCTTCCCGTGCTCGTGGCTGTCTACGGCGCGGTGACCTGGGTGACGATCGCGGCCGTCGGACGAGAGCGTCGAGCCGGAGTCGAAGTTGCCTGACCCCCGACCGGTGGATGAGGAGTCGTCGGTGAGCCCGGTGCGACGCTACGTGTCGGCATTCGGGCGGTTCTGGTGGGAGTTCCTCGTCGGGGACACTCCCGAGCTCCTCATCGGTGCCGTGGTGGTGATCGCCGTGGTGGCGCTGCTGGCGCACAACGGGGCGGCCCGGGTCCTCACCGTCGGCGCCACACCGGTCCTCGTGATCGCCATGCTCGGCACCTCCATCCGAAGGGCCCAGCGAGCGGCGCGCACGGCGGGCCCGTCGAAGTCGTAGGTATTCGCAGAGCTGATCAGCTCGGGAAGGGCTTGCTCGCCAGCTCCTCGCGCAGCTTGTACTTGAGGACCTTGTTGAGGGTCTTGTTGCGGGGGAGCTCGTCGACCACCTCGAGCTGTTCGGGGATCTTCTGCTTCATGAGGCCTGCGGCCCGGAGGTGCTCGACCATCTCGTCGAACGTGAGCGACTGGGCGTCGGGGGCGGTCTCGACCACCGCGCAGACCCGCTCACCGCGTTCGCGATCGGCCAGGCCGACCACGGCTACGTCACCCACCTTGGGATGGGTGTAGAGGAGGTCTTCGATCTCCTTGGCCGAGATGTTCTCGCCCTTGCGGATGATGATGTCCTTGAGCCGTCCCGTGAGGACCACGTGGCCGTCGGGCCGGAAGTGCCCGACGTCACCGGTCCGGAAGTAGCCCTCGGCGTCGAAGGACTCGGCGCTGAGGACGGGATCGGTGTATCCCTTGCAGACCATGGCCCCGCGCACCCGGACTTCACCGTCGACGCCGGTGGGGGCCTCGACCTCGTCGAGGGTCACGATCCGGATGTCGGCGCCGAAGACGGGCTTGCCCACGGTGTTGGCGAGCTGGTCGTCGGTGTCCGAGGGCGAGCCCATACAGATCATGGGGATCTCGGTCATCCCGTAGCCGTGGGCGACGGTCACACCGATCTCGCGGCCCACCTCGTAGAAGATCTCGGGCGGCATGGGCGCACCACCACCGGACAGGATCCGCAGGGACGGGATGACCTTCTTCCCCGGCTGCTTGCGTTGTTCATTGAGATAGGCCATGTAGAAGGCGGTGCTGCCGCCGGCCATGGTGACGCCGTGCCGTGAGAAGACCTCGACGGCGAGCGCGGGGGCGAAGGCTTCCAAGAGCACCGTCGAGAAGCCGATGGCGAGAACCATGACGAGGTAGTCAGGGCCGGCGATGTGCGCGAAGGGGAAGGCGATCGACCCCACGTCCTGGTCGGTGAGCTCGACGGCCATGGCGAGGCCGCGCCCGCCGGTGACAAGTGTCGTGTCGGTGTGGCGGACGCCCTTGGGGTCAGAGGTCGTGCCCGAGGTGTAGTAGATCCACCGGACCTGGTCATCCCCCGGCGGCGGGGGAGGGGGCAAAGTGGCCGGGTCCCCCTCGGGGAGCGAGTCGTAGGCCACGACGATGGTCGGAGGCCGGTCGAGCCCCGCGCCGATCTTCTCGGCCATGGCCCCGAAGTCGAATTCCTTCCAGACTCCGGGGACGAAGAAGAACTCGGCGCCGGTCTGGGCCAGGGCGAAGGCCACCTCGCGCTCGCGGTAGATGTGGATGATGGGGTTCTGGACCACGCCCAGCCGGGCCAGTGCCATCGAGAGGACGATGGTCTCGATCCGGGTGGGCAGTTGCCAGGACACCGGAGTCGAGGGGCCCACGCCCATGGCGTGGAGCCCGGCCGCCACGACCTCGCAGCGATGTCGGAAATCGCCGAAGGTGATGCTGCGACCCGTCTCGTCGATCAACATGAGACGATCCGGGGACGCGTCGGCTCTGGCTTGCACCAGCTCCCACATCGAACCCACGTCGTAGATGGCGTCGGCCACTGTGGTCCCTCCGGCCCCGGACGTCCCCGTCTCTCTGAACGGGCCGTGACTACGACAGGCGCTCGACGACCATGGCCATGCCCTGGCCCCCGCCGACGCACATCGACTCGAGACCCCAGGTCTTGTCGTCGTCGTCGAGGGCGTTGAGCAGGGTGGTCATGATGCGGGCCCCGGTCATGCCGAAGGGGTGGCCCAGTGCGATCGAGCCACCCTTCACGTTGAGCTTGTCCCAGTCGATGCCGAGGTGCTTGGCCGACGGGATGACCTGGGCCGCGAAGGCCTCGTTGATCTCGACGAGGTCGATGTCGTCGATCGTCTTGCCGGCGCGCCTGAGCGCCTGGCGACAGGCCTCGATGGGTCCGAGGCCCATGATCTCGGGGTCGAGGGCCGACACGCCGCTCGAGACGATCCGGGCCAGCGGCGTGATGCCCAATTGGCTGGCCCTGGTGTCTGACATGACGATGACCGCCGCCGCCCCGTCGTTCAAGGGACAGGCGTTGCCGGCGGTGATGGTGCCACCCTCGCGGAACACCGGCTTGAGCGCGGCGAGACCTTCGACCGTGGTGCCGTCACGGGGCCCGTCGTCCTTGGTGACCACGGTGCCGTCCTCGAGGGTCACGGGGATGATCTCGCGCTCGAAGAACCCGTTCTTCTGGGACTCGACGGCCCGCTGCTGGCTGCGGGCCGCGAACTCGTCCATCTCTTGGCGCGTCACCTTCTCGTACTCGGCGACGTTCTCGGCGGTCTGGCCCATGGCGATGTAGACGTCGCTCAACCCCGTGGGCGGCGACCACGGGTCGGTGACGGCGGGGTTCCGGGCCGCGGTGCGGGCCTCGGCGTCGGCGAAGGCCGCGTTGTGGGGCCCGACGTCCGACGCTCCGAACTGGAACCGGCTCACGGTCTCCACGCCGCCGGCCAGGAAGACGTCGCCCTCGCCGGCCTTGATGGCGTGGGCGGCCATGCGGATGGTCTGGAGCGACGACGAGCAGTACCGGTTCACCGTCACTCCCGGCACGTCGACGCCGGCCAGGATGGCGGCCACCCGGGCCACGTTGAATCCCGCCTCGCCCGCAGGCTGGCCGCAGCCGAGCATCACGTCTTCGACCAGGGCGGGGTCGAGTTGGGGCACCTTGGCCAGGACTTCGTTGATGACCAGCGCGGCCAGGTCGTCGGGGCGGCAGCTCACCAGGGAGCCCTTGTTGGCACGACCGATGGGCGTTCTTCCGGTGGCGACGATGACGGCGTCGGGCATTGCGCTGGCTCCTTGGATGCGTCCTCGGGGAAGTCCCTAGGTTGGCACACGCGGCCCCAGACGACCCAAGCGGCGGCATTTTCGGGGTCACGATGCCGAGGGGATTGTCCGCCACATCTGGACGTGGGGGCCGATCCCGGCGATGTCGAAGACCCCTCCCCGAGTCACGAATCCGGCGCGCGCGTAGAGGCCCTGGGCCGGGACGCGCGCGTTGCACCACACGACGCCACCTCCCTGGACCGCCACGTGGGAGAGCAGCGCGTCGAGCACGGCGGCTCCGACGCCGCGTCGGCGCGCCGGGTGGCGCGTGGCCATGCCCCGGATCCGCCAGCCGTCGGCCCGTGTCGGGTCCCATGGCGGGGCGTCGGGAAGGACGGTCCCCACCGCCACGACCTCGTCGGATCTTCCCTCGGAGCCTCGGACCGCGGCGTGCGCGGCGCGGGGGTCGTCGTCGGCCGGGTACACAGAGTCTTCCGGCGGTTGATCTGGTCGCAGCACGGCTCGGCGCAGGGGGCGCACCACCTGGGCATTCACCAGCTCGACCACGATGGGACCGTCGATCACCGGGGCGAGGATAGGCCCGGCAGCTGGCCCGGTTCGGGGGCCGAACTGTAACCTGTTCCAAGTTCGACCCAGAAGAAGGGCAGGGCGGGCATGGAGATCGGCTACACCGAGGAACAGCAGGCTCTGCGCCAGGAGTTGCGCGACTACTACGCCAACCTCCTTACTCCCGAGGTCGAGGCGGAGCTGTCCCAGAGCCACGGGATCGGTCCCACCGTCCGGCGGATCACGAAGCAGATGGCGAGCGACGGGTGGCTCGGGATCGGCTGGCCCAAGCAGTACGGGGGCCAGGGCCGTTCTGCCATCGAGCAGTTCATCTTCTTCGACGAGTCGATGCGCAGTGGCGCCCCGGTGCCGATGCTCACCATCAACACGGTGGGCCCCACCATCATGAACTTCGGCACCGACGACCAGAAGGCGTTCTTCCTGCCCAAGATCCTCGCCGGCGAGATCCATTTCTGCATCGGCTACTCCGAGCCTCAGGCCGGGACCGACCTCGCCGCGCTGCAGACCCGCGGGGTGGTCGACGGCGAAGAGCTCGTCATCAACGGGACCAAGATCTTCACCTCGCTAGCCGGCGATGCCGACTACTGCTGGTTGGCCGTCCGGACGGACCCCGACGCCTCCAAGCACAAGGGCATCTCCATGGTCATCGTCCCCATGAACACGCCCGGGGTGCGGGTGGTGCCCATGTCTCTGCTCGGGGACCACAACATCAACTACACCTTCTGGGAGGACGTCAGGGTCCCGCTCTCCAACGTCGTCGGTGGGCTCAACAACGGGTGGAGCCTGATCACCAACCAGTTGAACCACGAGCGCGTCACGCTGTGCTCTCCGGGGATCATCGAACGGGCCCTGGGTGACGTCCGGAAGTGGGCGCAAGACACCAAACTCGCCGACGGCCGGCGGGTCGTCGACCAGGAGTGGGTGCGCATTGCCCTGGCCCGGGTGCACGCCAAGCTCGAGTTCCTCCGGCTCATCAACTGGAAGGTGGCTTGGCACGGGACCCAGGGACATCTCGACGTGGCCGACGCCTCGTCGATCAAGGTCTTCGGCACCGAGTTCTACATGGAGGCCCTCCGGACCTTGTCCGAAGTGGTGGGCCAGTCCGGCTACCTGGTTCGGGGTTCGCCCGAGGAGGTCCTGCGCGGACGGCTCGAGGCCTACACCCGGGGTCTGGTCATCTTGACCTTCGGCGGTGGGACCAACGAGATCCAGCGCGACCTGATCGCCATCTTCGGCCTCGGCATGCCGCGGTCACTTCGCTAGAAAGTAGAGACGACGTGGACTTCTCCTTCACCGAGGAGCAGGAGGCCGTCAGGGAGCTGGCGGCCCGCATCTTCTCCGATCTCGCCACACCCGAGCGCCTCAAGGAGGTCGAGGCGACCGACGACCGCTTCGACGCCAAGCTCTGGTCCGAGCTCGCTGCAGCCGGGCTCCTCGGCATCTGGCTTCCTGAATCTGTGGGTGGGTCCGGTCTGGGGTTCGTCGCGGCGGGCATCGTGGCCGAGGAGACGGGCCGGGTGGCCGCGGCGGTTCCCTACGTCGCCAGCGCCGTGCTCGGTGCCGGGCCGATCGTCCATTTCGGCACTGAAGACCAGCAGCGTCGTTGGGTGGCGCCCATGGTGGCCGGCGACCTCGTGCTCACCGCCGCGCTGGTGGAGCAACGTGGCGACCCGTTCACCCCCCACACCACCGCCACCCGCCAAGGCGACGGATGGCGGCTCGACGGCACCAAGTCCTTCGTCCCCGCCGGGATGATCGCCCAGGTATTGGTGGTGTCGGCTCGTACCGACGACGGCATCGGGCTCTTCGTCGTCGACCCCTCGGCGTCGGGTGTCTCGCGCCAGGGCCAAGAGGCCACCAGCCGGCAGATCGAGGCCGAGATCGAATTGTCGGGAGTCGTGGTCGGTCCCGGTGACGTCCTCGTGACGGGGCCAGCCGGCGTCGATGCGTTGCGGTGGTTGCTCGAGCACGCCGAGGCGGCGCTGTGTCTGTCCGTGGCCGGTGCCTGTGACGCCGCGGTCAAGCTCACCGCGCAGTACACGACGACCCGTGAGCAATTCGGAAAGCCCATCGCCACGTTCCAGGCCGTGGGCCAGCGCGCCGCTGACGCCTACATCGACGCCGAGGCCGTCCGGCTCACGGCGTGGCAGGCGGCCTGGCGACTCGCCGAGGGCCTGCCCGCCACCAGCGAGGTGGCGGTCGCCAAGTACTGGGCCGACGAGGGTGGCCAGCGCGTCGTCCACGCCGCCCAACACCTCCACGGTGGCATGGGCGTCGACCGTGACTATCCCCTGCACCGGTACTACCTGCTGACCAAGCATCTGGCGCTGACCCTCGGGGGTGCGACCACCAGCCTGCTCCGGTTGGGCGACGTCCTGGCTTCTGAGCCCGCCTGACCCGCCGCACCGCAGCGCCAAAGCGCCGCTCTACCCAGCGCCGAGCAGCACTACGCGATGGTGCTCACCCTGGCGCCGTCGAGATCACGGACGAAATCGGCGCCGAGCGCCTGGGACGGCGTGTAGGCACCAGGCGGGACGGTCCCGGTGCCGAGGCGCTGCGCGATCCGGACCACCGAGTCGGCGGTGAGGTCGTAGGGGTCGAGCGTGGTGATGGTTCCTGACACCGACGTGCCCGACGCGTCGGTGACCTGACCCCACAGCTGGCCCTGGGTCTTGGCCCGCGTCTCCGCGGACGGGCCCGGCAGTCGGCCGACGGTACGCTTCAAGAGGCTCTGGACCAACCGGCTGCGCGTGGCTGGCCCGGCCACCTGGGCCAGTGCCATGACCGGTGCGATCGCCGGTGGCATGGCCGCGTAGACCACGATGTCCCCGATGCCCGTGGAGCGAAACGCCGTCGAGACGTCGCCCCAGGCGATGGCGTGCGCGGTGGTCTTCCCGTCGGCGAACTCGACCTGACGCCGCCGACGGTCCGACGGGACGGGGCCGATGACGCCGCCCACGCGTGCTCGGGCCGTCGTGCCCAATGACTCCATCGCCGTCTTGGCCGTGCCCGGGCTGACACCGCCCGTGCCCCGGAGGGCGAGCTCGAGGCGTTGTGCCCCTGGCAGCGCGCGCGCCAACAGTGCTGCCAGGCAGTCCGAGGGCACGACATCGAACCCGGCCCCGGGGAGCAGGACCACCCCCGCGTGCCGGGCCTCGTCGTCTCGGGCCAGCACGGATTCGAAGACGTCGATCTCCCCGGTGATGTCGAGGTAGTGCGTCGACGTGGCCAGACACGCGTCCACCATCGGCGCCGACGTCGACGAGAACGGGCCTGCACAGTGAGCCACCACCTCGATGCCTTTGAGCGCGGCGCGCAGCTCGGCGGGGTCCGACAGATTGACGGTCCGGTACTCGAGCTCGAAGCGCTCGCCCAGTGTCCGCAGGCGGCGTTCGTCGCGGCCGGCCAGGATGGGGAGCTCACCGCGCTCGGCCGCCAACGCCGCCACCAGGCGTCCCGTGTACCCGTACGCGCCGTAGATCATCCAACTCATCCGGCCACCTCGATGTTCGCAACGACCGGGGTCACCCTATCGGGCGTATTTCGGACTGTCCCTCGGCCCAGATCTCGACCCGTCACGGCGACAAGGAGTGCCGATGGCCTGCGCTATTCGATCACGACGGCGGGGCGGAATCGCAGTCCACCCAGATAGTCGGTGCCACCCCAGCTACGACCGGGCCGGCCTTCGTTGACGAACGCGAACGGAGCCCGCCCGTCGCTCGTGGCTTCTCCGGTCAACAAGGTGCACGTCCAAGGCTGGTCGCCCTGCGCGGCCACCTCTGCGCTGTCGGGGAGCGTCGCCATCCCGCTCGCCTTGGCCTCGCGGACGAGAGCTTGGTACGCGGCCCAGGTCATGGCCTCGCCGGTGTCGACGGTGACGCCGTCGATGTCGATGGCGAGGCTTCCCTGGCGGCGCTCCTCGGCGATGTCGTCCCAGCTCCCCATCTTCAGTCCGTTGCCCGATCCCAAGATGACCAGAGGTCTCGTTCCGTCCGGTCCGAAGTCGAAGGGAACGATCCGCACCGCGTCGGCCTCGACTCCGAACTTCGCCGCCATGGCATGGCGCGTGGACAGGGCCCGGGCCCGGGTCTCGGCCGAGAGTCCTTCGACGAACGCCTCCCCGGTGAGGCCCGGTGCCTCGCTGGCGGCGCGATCGGCGAGGGCCCGAAGCGTCACGAGGCCGACTGCCATGAGACGGCTGTCCATGCCGAGGTCGACGACCCGTACTTCGCAGACCATGTCGGTCTTGCCCTGGCGCAGCATCTGCGCGGTGGCGCGGACCGGGCCTTTCCGACCCGGGGAGAGAAAGCTGATCGCCAAGTGCTGCGTCGCCACCAACCGGCCGTAGGAGAAGGCGGCAGCCGATCCCGCCGCCACGTCGATCAGGGTGGAGACGATGCCGCCTTCGAGCGAGCCGGCCGGGCCGCAGAACTCCTCCCCCACGTCCATCTCGACGGCGACGTCCTCGGTGCGGTCGGTGGGCATCGTCCAACGCAGCCCGAGCGAGCGGTGGAACGGCGTCCCGGAATTCTCCATTGTCTGGAAGGTCGAGCTCATGGCGCGGGTCAGAATAGGACCCGGCACGCGATGGCGGCGAGTCCGACCGTCGTCGACTGACGATGGTCCCATGCGCCGGCTCGGGGGTGATGCCGGTCGTTCCGAGGGTGCCTCGGATCGACGCCATCGTGGCCTTATCGTCGGGCCGTGCCCCGTGGCAGGCGGTGCCGTGAAGCACATTCGGAAGGTATTGGTCCTCGTCGGGATCCTGGTGGTCCATGTCGTCATCTTTGGCCCAATGTCTTTGCCTCGTTCATCTGGCTCCCGATCGCCTTCATCGGAGGTTGGATCGGCGGCGAGATCCGCAGTGCCCAGAACCTCGAGAAGCAGAGGGTTCTATTTCTCGAGCAGGCCAACACATCGATGAGAAGCTCGATGAGCATCATGTCCGCATGGCCAAGCTGCTCGGAGTGACCGACCCCTCGACCGCAGACGCACTCAACGCCACCCCTGGCGATCGCCAGCTCGATACGTCGGGCTAGCGATGCCGGGTCCGAACAAAGACCGTGCTCTCGATCACGTGGTCGTGATCGTGTCTGAGAACCGGTCGTTCGACAACCTGCCGGGGGCAGTACCGGCACGTCAAACACCCAGTTGTTCGGGATCATCGATCCGCCCGCCAATCGGTGCAGGTTGGCCGACAAGATGGTCGTGCCTTCACCTCCGAGATCGGCCGCCAGCCCACCTACGACGAGTACTCGCAGATCATGGCCGGCCTCTCACCCGAGCAGGTGCCCGTGGTCTCGACACTCGCGCCGGGGCGTGCTCGACTACGAAGGCGACCACGGCATTGTTGATGAGGCGAGCCACCTCAGGACTTGACGGCGTGTCGTCGGACCATGCGGGGTCCATGCAGAAGGAAGGGCTCCGTCGGAGCGGAGCTGGGCGGTTTCCGAAACCCTCGAGGTCAGCGGATCCGTCGCAGGGGCACAGCGTGTCGCCGTGGTGTCGATGCCGAACAGTGCCGCCGCGTTCGTGCCGAAGATGGATGCCTTGATCTCGTCGGTCAGGGCTGGATAGCCGAAGCGGTCCTGATATTCGGCGGTGATCTGGAAAGCACGCATGGCCATGATCTGCGGCTGCGGGCTGCCATACCAGATGGCGTCTGTTCCCCACATCACCCGCTGGCCGCCGACGCGCTTGAGCAACTTGCCGAGAGCATGAGCTGCCTGGTCGGGTTGGGTGAGAAGCTGGCGCCACATCGTGGCCAAGTCGACCCACACATTGTCATTGGGAGGGACGCCGTGGCGGTCCAACGCGGCGAGCAAAGTGTCTATCCCTATGGTCGCAGCAGGATCGTAGGGGCCTTCGACGTGAGATGGGTCCCATGCCGCGTGGTAGATGACGAAGTCCATGTCCGGAAACTGTCGTGACACGGCCACCACGTCGTCGGGATGGTTGAAGGCGGGGTCGAAGTTCATGAGGGGGAGCCCCTTGTGGGCCACGAAGACCTTGACGCCGAGGTCGTGAGCTTGTTGGACGGTGGGGAGCCCAATAGCCGGGTCCTCTAACGAATAACCCTGTGCCGACGGGCTCCAGGCCGTGTACACCTTGAACGCCGCGACCTGGCCCGTGTGCGCTGCGGCAGACATCTCGTCGAGCGTGGCACCGAGCGGCCCGACGTTCGGGGCGATGACGTTTTCCACCAGCAGGCGACTAGCGCCGCCATGATCGAGTCCGGCCAGGATCTGCTCGGTGTTGATCGCCTCAGGAAAGGGGATGGGGGCATTGGACGGCCCCGAGTTGGGGACGTCGGTCAAGACGGCCACGGTGGTGTCGCTAGCCAAGAACATGTCATGGAGGTAGGTCGCTCGGTCCACACAATCAAGACGTGGGTTGTCGGTGCATCCGGCCGGCAGCATCCCGAGAATGAGACCGACCGTCTCGGGTGCGTTGTTAGCCCAGGGACCGTTCGGAATGACGTGATGGGTGTGCGCGTCGACGATGAACTCAGCGTTGCTGGCCAGCGCCTGCTCGCAGGCGGCGGTGTCGAGGGGTGAAGGTGTGTTGAAGGTACCGCCCTGGCTGCCACGCGGAGTCTTCGAGGTTCCAGTCGAGGACACTGCCCCCGAGCATCCGGACAGCTCGAACGCAGCAAGAGACGCGGCAATGGCTCCGGCGCCCTGCAAGAACCGGCGGCGGTCTACGCCCAGGCGCCGCGCCGCGTCGTCGACCACCGATCTGATCAGCGCATCTGTTGCTCTGGCACGGGCGTTCGATGCGGCAGGCACGAACTCGCCGTTGGAGACCGGACCCGCCGGAATTGGCAGGGATACGTGCTCCTGGTCGCGCAACTTGCGAGAGAATCGACCGGCAATGGCCACGGCATCGACCATACGTCTGATCGCTGCACGATTGCTTGCTGGTCCTCATCAAAGCGCGGTCTGTGGTCAATCAACGACCTCGGGCCATCTCGAGGGCCCGGCCCAACTCACATGTGCCCCGGGGGCGTGGACTACGTCATGACGGCCCGCTCCGTCCGACACGACGCTCCGCGCCGAGCTGGACGGCTCTTGAAACCTCGTTTTGCACGAATCAACGTGACCGGAGGGGCGAATAACACACTCAGAGCCCAGGATTTATCGACCCCGATCGGGACGTGCCGTGTTTCGCACGGGCAGGCATGCGAGATGGCAGTTGCCGACCCGCTCGATATCACCGCGTCGCTGTTTCGAGCCTTCTCGTGGTTGCCGGCCCGGAACTGCAATAGGGTTCAAGCTCCGCTGCGGAGCGTCGTACCCCGCGAGCCGCCGTCGTGCTCCGGCGGAGTACCCGCTGGCAGCTCGGAAGCGGGAATCGGTTCGCCGCTCTCCGATTGAGTCATTTCAGCTGACTGTGGGAGGGGGGCTGCTCCGGGGACAGCGGACAGGAGCGCGTCGTAAATCGACCGCCCGGATGCCACCAACCCCGTCACAACCTGTCCGACACCTTCAGCGCCATTCACAACACTCAGGTTGGCGCCATTCAGGCCTTGGGCCAGCGACGCCACGATCGCTGGCATCATTTCGACCATCTTGGAAGCGACGATTCGCTCAAGGTTGCCCCCGGTCAGCCCTTCGGCCTGAGCTCGCAAAGCGTCGCGTTGCGCTTGGGCCAGCTTGACGGTCTTGTAGGCCTCGGCATCGGCTGGTTTCTGGACTTCAGCTACTAGCTCCGCTTCGCGCTTCTCGGCCTGCTTCGCCGCGAGAGCCGCCTGTTCCTCGGTCACCTTCTGTGCGGCCTTCGCCTGCGCGAGCGGCCCGGATTGATCGGCCTCTGCCTGAGCGGCTTGGACCTCGGCTCGGGCGCCGGCCTGTTTGATCTCCGAATCGCGGGTGAAACCTGCTTTCTGAGCGTTAGCCTCTTGCTCTCGCTCAGTAGCGGCTTGGTCGGCCTGGGCTTGAGCGATTCGTGCGTTTTTCTCAACTTCAGCGATGTGCGGTGCGGCGAGGTTCTTGATATATCCCGAAGGGTCGCCCACCTCTTGGATTTGAAAGGCGTCGACGACAAGTCCGAGTTTCTCCATCTCGTCAGAGGACGCCGACTTGACCTCTTGCGCCAGGCTGTTGCGGTCCGTGATGATCTTCTCTACCGTGAGACTGCCGACAATCGAGCGCAGATGGCCAGCCAGGATTTGGCCCACGAGGGACTCCATTTGGTCCTGCTGGTCAAGGAACCGCCTGGCAGCGTTGGCAATCGACTGAAAATCATCAGCGACCTTGAAGACTGCGACCGCCTGGACGGTAAGTGGTATTCCCTGGCCGGTCACACAGTTCTCCTCAAGCCCTGCCTCATAGAGGTCCAGAGATAAGATGCGCGCTCTCGACCGCCACGGAGCGACGAAGGTGCCGTGACCGGTGACGATCCGGAACTGGCCGCCCTCGGCACCTCCTTTGGCTCCGGAAATGACGAGCGCCTGGTTGGGCTCAGGGATCCGATAGAAGAACATTGTGTTGGACCTTTCATTGATGAGAAGGTCAGTACCCAGAGGCAGTGACCAAGACCGTTCGAGGTCCAGTCTGTTCGACCACGACAGCATGCGCATTCTTGGTCAGAGCTTCGTTGCCTTGCGTATAGGCCGTGAACGCTTCGGAGCCGCCCCGAATACTCAAGATGATCTCACCCGAACCATCGGTCGGTATCGGAACCGAGACCCGGCCCACCATCCCGGTTAGGTCGTCATCCATCATCGAGATATCGAGCCCCTTACCCTCATCTTGGCGACTGTGATGCATAAGGCCACGCAATTAGACCTCAGGCGGAATCGTATCCGCGGTTGAAGGATCGGCGCCCAGAGTTGCGAGGGGGCATGACGGGACGCTTCTCGTGGCCGTCGCCCGCTCGAGGTCCCAAGCGGATCTGGAGCTCGGTGATCGGTAATCACGGAGTATGGCCGATGCCCGAAGAGACCCTGACCGTTCTCCTGACCAAGTTCTCCCACCTCGTCGAAACCTGGGGCAGGGATCCTCAGTTCTTCGTTGAATGGTTCATCCCGAGCCTGGCGGGGAATCCGACGTTTGTCGACTGGGCAGGCGGTTTGCAACAGCAGTCGGCCAGTCCCGCCGACTTCGAGCGTCAGCGCATGAGCATCAGAACGCTCGATGCCTCCTCCGCAAGAACCCGCTGTTACAACGGCTCTGCTACCTGAGACTGTCGAGCAGCCGACTTTGCCTGGCCGAGCACTTCGCAACTCGTCCCGATCGAGTGACCGAGCTTCCACCCGCTGCGCTAAAGGGTGACACCCAGAGCGAAGAGTCTGTGACCCTCGTTTGGGACGGAGACTCTTCGATGCGGCTCTTCATAGAGAAAGCGCAGGATCGGGCACCCCTGTGGAAGCCTGGTGACGTGCCCGCTGACACGTCGTCGAACTCGGACTCAAGGGGTCGGCCGTCATCCCGCAAGGTGGCCAAGAGGTCAGGAGACTCGGAGTGGTGACCGCGCCCGACGTCGGTACAGCGGGCCCGGCCGAAGTTGATGGTGCACATGACGGCCGGGGATCATGGATCCCCAACCGCGCCATGATCGCAACCAGATTCATGGAGCTGCGCAGCCGTCGAGGACTCATGATCACCCTGATCGCATTGACGATTGGGCTCCCGACGCTCTTCCTCGTCATCAAGCTGTTGCTGCACGCCTTCGTGCCGCAGTCGTATGGGCCGGCTGGTGGGTTCGACGTGTTCACCTCCCTCATCGCCGGCGTGCTCTACATCTTCGGGTTCATCGCCGCCATGACCTTGGGAGCGACTGCAGGTTGCTCCGACCTCGCCGACGGGATGTTCACGCAGCAGGTGTTGACCGGGCGCTCGAGAGTGGCGCTCTACCTGGCCCGCATCCCGGCCGCCTTGGCCATCATCACCCCCATGGTGGCCGTCGCATTCTCCATCATCTGCGTGGTCTGCGTCTTCTCCGCGCCGTCCCGCTTCGACTTCCAGGGCACCACCGTGCCCCTCGGCCTCTCCCTCCACGGATACGAAACCTGGGCCGCCGATCATCCGAATCTGATCATCTGCGACTTCCCCTACAACGGGCCATGCCCGGAGAACGAACCTGAGCCGAACACCCCGCTGTCCAGGGCGCCGGCCGAGCGACAGGCCGAGCAGAACTATCCGACCTACGCCGTGACCTACAACTCGCCCCCCTATGGCCTGATGATCAGGGCAGGACTGTGGCTCGAGCTCGAGGTGATCATCGCGTGCGTCTTCGGTCTCGGGTTCGCCACTCTCATGGGACAGCGAATGGTTCCGATCGTCCTGATGATCGTCTACGAGATCATCTTCAGACCGTTCCTATTGTCGGCCAAGGGTCTCCACCTGATCTACCTTCAACGACCCCTGGTCATCGAACTGGCTGTGACCCATCTCGAACCGGCCGGAATCGGTATCAATTACGAGATCGTGAACGGACCCGGTGGACTTCGGGACTCGTCGTACTTGCTGCGGGAGTCGACTGCCATCGCGGTCGCAGTGATCGCGGCCTGGCTGGTGGTGTGGACGGTCTTGGGCGCGTGGAGAATGGCGACCAGGGACGCTTGAGAAGACGCTTGGCTCGATTTCGTCGTGCATTGGGCGATCTCCTCACGCACCCGACGGACCGACCCTCTTCCGGGGCCACGCCCCACATCATCGCAACGCCCACTGATCCCGGATGATCCCGTTGAATCGCAGCCGGAGCGAGCCCGTTCGACGGCGCCGTCGGAGGCACATCCGGGTCCGGGTGATCTCGAACTGTCCCAAGGTGGAGGGAGGACCCTGCCAGACCATCCCGGACCCGGCAGAGTAGGGCCGTCTTGCCGACCTACGAATGGGCGTGCCGTGCGTCGTGCCAGAACGTCTGCCGGTCCGGTGCGTTGTTCGGTCGCGGTGGCTGCACTGCGCCGTACGCCCGATGGACTTCGACGAAGCTGAGGGTGATGAGACCGGCTATGACGACGGCAACTAAGTGCGCCATGCCGACTGCGTCGGCCCTACGAGTCAGGGTGATCCCGCCTGGGTGGCAGCCCGAGGAGTCCGGTGGCGAGCCCCCTTGGACCTGGCAGTCCAGAGCAGTCCAGCCAACCGACCTGCTACCCGATAGCGGTTCCCGACTGGCTGAACCTACGGGGCGGATCCCTCCCCGGCGTTCGTCAGCCGAGATCAGTGGTGAGTCGATGGAGCCGCGACTAGCATCCGCGGCACGGGGTGTCACCGCGGCTTGGGCAAGACCAGTGTCTGCCTGGTGCTCGGGGACGAACGGGAAGGTGGTCCGTTATGAGCGAGCGGCCTGCTGCTCCAACGAAGGTGATCTCGACTCGACGTGCTTGGGCGCCAGCAATAGCTGTACTGCTCGCAGTCGCCGGACAGTTAGTGGCGGTGACCCCCGCCTCAGCGGTCCCGAGGCAACGCCACTTCTCGGGACCTGCGCCAGGTTCGATCACCTGCTCGTTCTCGGTGAGAATCGCGCTATCCCCGCCGCTGACGTCTTCGGGTGGGGGGAGTCGTCCCTCCAAGGTACGGACCCGATTGTCGAGATGCACCGCCAGCGATCCCTCGGTCCACATCACGACGGGAAGGGCCGAAGGATCCTTCTCGTCCAGTCCCGTCAGTTGTCCCGGTGGCAAACTGCGGACCACGGGCGCATCCGCCACCCTGAAGGTCTCGTGGAGAGGGCACCTCGGCAAGGCTTCCGCGACGTTCGTCCCGAGTGCCGTGAGCGCCGGCAACGCGCGCGGGTCCTTCGCGGGTCTCGCCGAACTCGCATTCTCGTTCTCACGAGGCCCGAGCGCCCTGTGCAAGGTCACGAGAGGACTCAGAAAGGTGACGCTCACCGGCACGATCACCCTCGAAGATCCACCGCCGGTTTATGGATCGGCTACGAGTGTGGTGAGCGAAGGACTGGGAGATTACTGCGCCATCGTCACCTCGGGCGGGGTCGTGTGCTGGGGAACGAACTCCAACGGTGAGCTGGCCGATGGGACGAGCGCCGGCCCCGACAGTTGCAACAACGCATGCAGCAAGATGCCGGTGCCGGTGGGGATCTCGGCCACCAGCCTGGCGGGCGACGGAGGAGGGTGGTGCGCGATCCTCACTTCGGGGATGGTCGACTGCTGGGGGTCGAACGGCAGCGGGGAGCTCGGCATCGGGACGACCGGCGGCCCAGACCGCTGCACCTATGACACGCCGTGCAGTACGAGTCCGGTGCCGCTCGGCATCTCGGCCACCATCCTGGCGTCCGCTGGAACAGGAGGGTACTGCGCCATCCTCACCTCGCAGATGGTCGACTGCTGGGGAGACAACTCCTTCGGTGAGTTGGGCCACGGTGTGAGCAGCAATGGTCCAGAGCGATGCGGCGACAGTTCGTGCAGCACCACCCCGGTCTCGACCGGCATCCATGCCACCAGCCTGGCCGCCGTCAACGCCGGGTACTGCGCCATCCTCACCTCGGGGATAGTCGACTGCTGGGGGGACAACACCGCCGGCGAGGTCGGCGACGGCTCGACCACTGGCCCCGACACCTGCGGCGGCTACTCGGGCACCAATAGCTTGCCGTGCAGCACGAGGCCGGTGTCGACCGGCATCTCCGCCACCAGCCTGGTGGGCGGGGCGGAGAATTACTGCGCGGTCCTCACCTCCGGGGCCGTCGACTGCTGGGGGGACAACGCCCGCGGGGAGCTGGGCGACGGCTCGACCAGCGGGCCGGACACCTGTTCGGATTCGACGCCGTGCAGCACGAGGCCGGTGCCGACAGGCATCTCGGGCACGAGCGTGGTGACCAACGGCAACAGCTCTTGTGCGGTCCTGACCTCGGGCGCGGTCGACTGCTGGGGCGCGAGCGGCTTCGGCGAGCTGGGCGACGGCTCGAGCAGTGGGCCGGACACCTGTGCGGATTCGACGCCGTGCAGCACGAGGCCGGTGGCAACAGGAATTTCTGCGACCAGTTTGGCCGCTGCATACTCCGGGTACTGTGCCATCCTCACGTCGGGCCCAGTCGACTGCTGGGGAGACAACACAGAGGGCGAGCTCGGTGATGGCACGATGACCGGACCTGAACTCTGCTCCGAATTCTCCCAATCCTCGCCTTGTAGTGCCGTCCCCGTCTCAACCGGGATATCGGCCACGTACCTTGTCGGTGACGGGCAGAGCTTCTGCGCCATCCTCGAATCGGGGGCGACAGACTGTTGGGGTTCGGGATTCGACGGTGACCTGGGGGACGGCACCGCTAACAACAGCGACGTGCCGGTGCCTGTGCTCGGCCTCGATCCGTAGCGAGCACCTGCGCTCGCGATCACTCCATGGCCGGCCCGCGCCGAGTCCTTTCCCGCCGGGCTCTGCAACGGCACGGATCGGATCCGTGGGGCGGCCGGTACAATTCCTTCGTGACGAGCGTGTCCCCCGAGCGGTTCGACGAGCTCGTCGGAGACGCTCTGGCCGGGCTCCCTCCCCAATTCGCCACAGCCATGGAGAACGTGGCGGTGATCGTCGAGGATCACGCCGAAGGCCGGAACCTGTTCGGGCTCTACCAGGGCATCCCCCTGACCCGACGGAGCCCGCTGAGCTACGGCGGGGTGATGCCCGACCAGATCACGCTCTATCAAGAGACGATCTCCGCGCACGCGCAGAGCGAGGAGGAGCTCGTGGCCCAGATCCGCAAGACCGTCATCCACGAGGTGGCACACCATTTCGGCATCGACGACCCTCGACTCGAGGAGCTCGGCTGGGCCTGACCCTGTGCCGATCGGGTTGAATGCACAGATGACCAAGGCCCACGACTTCCTCGCGCTGCACGCAGGTCCCTCGCCACTGCTTCTTCCCAATCCCTGGGACGCGGGATCGGCTCGACTCTTCGCCTGGCTCGGCTTCGAGGCCCTCGCCACCACGAGCAGCGGCTCTGCCGCGACCCAGGGCCGCCTGGACGGCGCACTGGACCGCGACGACGTCATGGGCCACGCGCTGGCGATCGTCGACGCCACGGATCTGCCAGTCTCCGCCGACCTCGAGAACGGGTTCGGGGACAGTCCCGACAAGGTGGCCGAGACGGTGCGGCTCGCTCTCGAGGGCGGCCTGGCGGGTTGCTCGATCGAAGACTTCACCGGTCGGCCCGACGACCCCATCTACGACTTCTCCCTCGCCGAGGAGCGAGTGGCCGCCGCCGCGGAGGTAGCGCATCAGACCGGTCTCGGCCTGGTGCTCACCGGGCGGGCCGAGAACTACCTCCACGGCCACCCCGATCTCGACGACACCATCACCCGGCTCCTGGCCTATGAACGCGCCGGCGCCGACGTCCTGTACGCGCCCGGCCTCATCAGTCTCGACGACATCGCGCAGGTAGTGTCGAGCGTGAATCGACCGGTGAACGTGCTGGCCCGCCCCGGAGGCCCGAGGGTCTCCGAGCTCGCCGGCGCGGGCGTGGCCCGGATCTCGGTCGGTGGCGCGCTGTGTTTCGCCGCTCTCGGTGCCGCGGTCGAAGGCGCCCGGGAGCTCCAGGAGCACGGCACCTACGGGTTCATGGAGCGCGCCGGTGTCGGAGTGAAAGCGGCGCGCTCCGCCTTCGCTCCCTGAGGGTCTACCGGGGAAACACCGCTACAGGAGGAACTCCGCCATCATCCGTAAGGTGTCGGGACTGCCCGCCACGAGCAAGGTGGTGGCAATCGACTCCTGCCACGCCGCCAGCTCGTCGCGGATCTTCTGACGGGGCCCGATGAGGGCGATCTTCTCCACCATCGAGGTCGGAACCGCCGCAGCGGCGTCGTCCTTGTGGCCGTCGAGGTAGAGCTCTTGGATCTTGTGGGCTTCGGCCTCGAAGCCCATCCGCACGAAGACGTCGAAGTGGAAGTTCATCTCCTTGGCCCCCATCCCGCCGATGTACAGCGCCAGCATGGGGCGATACAGATCCGCAGCCCGTTCGACGTCGTCGTCGACCACGACCGGACAGAAGGCGATCACCTCGAAGTCCGCGGCGCTGTGGCGGGCTCCGGGCCGGGCGAATCCCTCCTCGAGTGACGTCGAGAACTCACCCATGTGGGCGGGGGAGAAGAAGATCGGGAACCAGCCGTCCGCGATCTCCGCCGCCAGAGCCACGTTCTTCGGGCCCTCGGCACCGAGGACGATCGGGATGTCGTTGCGCAGCGGGTGGACGATCGCCTTCAAGGGCTTGCCCAGTCCTGTCCCACCCGGATACGGCAGCGGATAGTGCGGCCCACTGTTGGTGACCGGTGCTTCGCGGGCCAACACCTTCCGGACGATCGAGACGTACTCACGGGTACGGGCCAATGGCTTCGGGAAGGGCTGGCCGTACCAGCCTTCGACGACTTGTGGTCCCGACACGCCCAGGCCGAGGACGAGTCGTCCACCGCACAGATGGTCGAGGGTGAGCGCCGCCATGGCCATGGCCGTGGGGGTCCGAGCCGACAGTTGGCACAGGGCGGTACCGAGCCGTACCTGGGTGGTACTCGAGCCCCACCACGCCAGCGGGGTCAGGGCGTCCGAGCCATAGGCCTCGGCCGTCCACACCGAGTCGAAGCCCAGCCGCTCGGCTTCGGCCACGAGCTCGGGGGCGTTTGGCGGGGGGCCCGAACTCCAATATCCCAGTTGCAGACCGAGCTTCAGGCTCGCCATGGGGCCCTCCTGTTGGCGTCGGGGACATGTCCCGAGCCCATCCTCGGGTACAGCGTCATCGAATGTCGAACGTCATCGCATCTTGGCCAGGATCTCGTCGGCGAACCGAGCCGAGGCGTCCAGTCTGGCCTGTAATTGCACCTCGGGGGGATCCGACGGGTCGACCTTCGCCACCATGGCCGGCGCGCACAGGGTGTCGGTGACGCCGTAGTCCTCTTCGAAGCTCCGGTACAGGTCCGCGTCGGGCCTGGCCCACAACGACAGGTAGATCGAGAACGGCTCGTTCTCCCGTCCCGCCCGCCGCCGCTGCTCGGCGAGCTCGTCGAGATAGGTCCGGGCCTGATCGGGCTTGTAGGCGCCCGCGGCAACCCACCCGTCGCACAAGGTGGCCGCCCGTCGTAGGGCCGGCGCGGAGTGGCCGCCGCCGATGATGGGGATGGGGCTCGGAGGCGAAGGCTCCATCCGCATGGCCGGGACGTCGTAGTGGGGCCCGTGGTACTCGACCCAACCGCCGGCCCACAGGGCCCGGAGGGCCGGGATCATGTCGTCGAGGCGCTTGCCCCGGGTGTGGAAGTCCTGCCCGGTGGCGACGAATTCCTCTTCGCACCACCCGACGCCGACGCCCAGCGCGACGCGACCCTCCGACACCACCGCGGCGGTGCCGACCTGCTTGGCCACCGTCACGAGATCACGCGCCGGCGCGATATAGACCCCGGTCGTGAACTCGAGGCGTTCGGTCACCGCCGCCATGGCCGAGATGAGGCACCACGGGTCGGGCCAGTGGGTGTCGGGGTCCCAGTGGTCCCCGAACCCCGGAGCGCCGTCCTCGCGCGTCGAGTACGTGTACCGGGATTGGCGATCACGGGGGAAGAACATGTGGTCCGACACGTACATGCCGTCGTATCCCTGGGTGTCTGCGGCCTTGGCCAGCTCGAGGGCATGCAGGGTGGGCAAGAACGTCACCGCTTGATGGAATCGCACGAAACCAACCTCTCGGGCCGCCCGATGTGTCGAGCGACCTGCTCGTCAGCGTCCGACCGTGGCGCCGGGGCTGAAGGCGATGGGGAGATGCTTCACCCCGTTGATGAACGCCGACTGGAGCCTCTGAGCCTCGCCGTCGAGGCGCATGTCGGGCAAGCGGTCGAGCAGGTGCTCGAACATGACCCGGATCTCCATCCGGGCCAGGTTCGCACCGAGGCAGAAGTGGGGACCGCCGCCACCGAAGGCCATGTGGGGGTTGGGGATCCGGCCGATGTCGAATTTGTCGGGGTCCTCGAAGACGTCCTCGTCCCGGTTGGCCGAGATGTGGAAGAAGACGACCTTCTGGTCCTCCTCGATGTGCTGGCCGCCGATCTCGACCGGTCCGGTGCTCTGGCGTCGGAAGTTCATGACCGGCGTGACGTAGCGGAGCATCTCCTCGGTGGCACTGCCCAGCAGCGACCGATCGGCGACGAGGCGCTCCCACTGGTCGGGGTTCTGGAAGAAGGTGTGCATCGCACCCGACATGAGGTTCCGGGTCGTCTCGTTGCCGGCCACGGTGAGCAGGAGGAAGAACAACTCGAGCTCGAGCTCTGAGAGCTTGTCGCCGTCGACCTCGACGCTCGAGAGGACGCTCATGAGGTCCTCTGTGGGGTTGGCCTTCTTCTTGGCATACAGCTCGGCCGCATACGCGTAGAGCTCCATGGCGGCCTCGTTGGCGTACTCCTCGCCGTTGGCAGTGGTCTGGAACTCGGGGTCCTCCTGGCCGATCATCCGGTTCGACCAGTCGAACATGTTGTGGCGGTCCGCTTGGGGCACTCCGAGGAGATCGGCGATCACCTGTAGGGGGAGCTCGGCGGAGATGTCGGTGACGAAGTCGGCCTGACCCTTCTCGATGACGGCGTCAATGATGGTGTCGGCCGTCTCGTGGATCTTCAGCTCGAGCTGGTTCACCATGCGTGGCGTGAAGCCCTTGTTGACCAGACGCCGGTAGCGCGTGTGCAGCGGCGGGTCCATGTTGAGCATCATGAGCCGCAGCTGGTCGAGTTGCTCGTCGGGCATCTCCCACAAGAACGTGGCCCGCTTCGCCGAGGAAAAGTGTTCGTAGTCCCGGTTGACGTTGACGCAGTCGTCGTACTTGGTGACAGCCCAGAAGCCCGGACCGTCGGTCTCCTCGTGCCAGTACACCGGGGCTTGGCGCCGCAGCTCCGCGAACCACTCGTGGGGGACGGCGGAGACGAAATTCTGCGAGTCGGTGAGATCGATCTCGTTGAGCTCCATGGCCGGTCCCTCCTCGGTGCGTCGTCGACGTCCCGGCCCGAGGTGCCCGGGCCGTCGTGGCCGCCGAGCCCCGCCCGCCGAAGGGCCGGCCACGTTTTCAGAACGTGTTCCAGTCATGATACGCCCCCGTCCCGGCACCGGCCAACGGGGCCGGCGGGGTCCGACGGGCTCGGGAAAGGGCAATTGTCCTGCCCCGCAGCGCGGCTGGTACCGTGCCAAACTAGAACGAGTTCCACAGCAACGAGCCACAACGATGGCCGGGACCGGGCGATCCGGCTCGGACCGGTGGTAGGACGGCGCCATGTTCCTGGAGGAAACCCCCGAGCAGCTGGCCCTGCGCCAGGAACTCCGCGCCTACTACGCCGCATTGCTCACCGACGAGGTCCGCCAGGGCATCGGGGAAGTGGGCGAGGGCGGCGAGTTGTGGCGCCAGGTCGTCGGCCGCATCGGCAAGGACGGCTGGCTCGGCATCGGATGGCCCAAGGAATTCGGCGGCCAGGGTCGCCCCGCCACCGACCAATTCATCTTCTTCGACGAGACCCGTCGGGCCAGCGCCCCGTTCCCCTTCGTGACCGTGAACACCGTGGGCCCGACCATCATGCGGTTCGGCACCGAGGAGCAGAAGTCGTTCTTCCTCCCCGCCATCCTGGCCGGAGAGGTCAATTTTGCCATCGGCTACACCGAGCCCGAAGCGGGCACGGACCTGGCGTCGCTGCAGACCCGGGCCGTGCGCGACGGTGACGAGTACGTCGTGAACGGCGCCAAGGTCTTCACGAGTGGCGCGGATATGGCCGACTACATCTGGTTGGCAGTGCGCACCAATCCCGATGCCGCCAAGCACAAGGGCATCTCCATCCTGGCCATGTCCACCGAGTCGCCCGGCTTCTCGTGGAGTCCGATCGTGACGGTGGCGGGTGCGAGGACCACCGCCACCTACTACTCCGATGTCCGCGTACCGGTCGAGCAACTGGTCGGCGCAGAGAACGAGGGCTGGCGGATGATCACCACCCAGCTCAACCACGAACGCGTGGGACTGGCGGCATGGAGCGGATTCGCCTCCCAGCTCTACGAGGAGGTGGCGGCGTGGGCGGCGGCCACCACCACACCAGACGGCCCCACCGTGCTCGACCTCGGTTGGGTACAGGCCGACCTGGCTCGGTGCCGGGCCGAGCTCGAGGCGATGTACCTCCTCAACTGGCGTATGGCGGCGGCCCTCTCGGCCGACACCATGACCCCGGCGGACTCCTCGACCGTGAAGGTGTTCGGCGTCGAGCGGAGCATCGACATCTACCGCCGCCTGCTCGGGATCGTCGGTGCGGCGGGCTACCTGTCGCCGGACTCACCCGGCGCCATCTTGGCGGGCCGACTCGAGCGCACCGCCCGGCACGCCCAGATCAACACCTTCGGGGGTGGCGTGAACGAGATCCAACGCGAGATCGTCGCCATGGCAGGGCTCGGCATGACCCGGGCCGCGCGGTGAGCCCGATGGCACCTGACCGTACCGACGCGACAACCGACGCCGACGCGCTGCTGGCCCAGTTGCGCGCCTTCGAGGGCAGACCGAGCGGCCCGCCGTCCGAAGCCCGCGACGAGGTCAACCAGGCGATGATCCGGCACTGGACCGACGCCATGGGCGACGAGAACCCCGTCTACGTCGACGACGAGGCGGCGCGCGCCAACGGGTTCCCCGGCGTCGTGGCGCCACCCACCATGCTCCAGGCCTGGATCATGCGCGGCTTTCTCTCTCAACCCGACGGTACCTGGAAGGCGCCGCGCGACGCGTCGGGCGAGGCTTCGGCCCAAGAACAGCTCTTCGATCTCATGAACGCAGCGGGATTCACCTCCGTGGTGGCTACGAACTGCGACCAGGACTACGCCCGGCCCATCGTCCTCGGGGACCGGCTCACGGTGACCTCGGTCATCGACTCGGTGTCCCCCGAGAAGCACACCGGGTTGGGCGACGGCCACTTCGTCACGACCCGCCTCGAATTCACCGACCAGCATGGTGAGCGCGTGGCCACCATGCGGTTCCGCATCCTGCGCTTCCGACCCCAATTCTCGCGGCCCAAAGACGCCCCAGTTCGTCCTCGTCCGGCTATCACCCACGACATCGCCTTCTTCTTCGAGGGAGCCCGGCACGGGACGCTGCTGATCCAGCGTTGTGCGCAGTGCGGTGTCCTCCGGCATCCGCCGCGCCCGGCTTGCGCGTCGTGCGGATCCTTCGAATGGGACACGGTCACCTCGACCGGGCGTGGGACGGTCTTCAGCTTCGTCGTCGTCCATCATCCCCAAGTCCCCTCGTTCGACTACCCCCTGCCGATCGCCGTAGTCGAGCTCGAGGAAGGGACGCGACTGGTAGGGGACCTGATCGGTGTCGATCCCGCCGCCGTCCACATCGGCATGCCTGTGGTGGCCGAGATGGTGGCGGTCGACGACGAGCTCACCATCCCCATGTTTCGACCGGCCGAACCCGTGGGTGCCGGCGCTCTCACCAAAGAGGCCTGATGGACTTCGACTTCACCGAAGAGCAGCTGGCGGTGGCGGAGGCGGCCGCATCGATCTTCCAGGGCATGGCGACCGTCGAGCGAGTGGCGGAGATCGAGGCCGGTCCCGACCGCTTCGACGAGACCTTGTGGGCAGAACTCGCCAAGGCCAATCTTCTCGGCCTGGCGGTCCCCGAGCAACACGGGGGTTCGGGCCTGGGTCTCACCGAGCTCTGTCTCGTCCTCGAACAACAGGGCCGTGCCGTGGCGCCGGTGCCGTTGTGGGCCACGGTCGTCCTCGGGGCCTTGCCGGTGGCGCACTTCGGGACCGCCGCGCAACAAGCCCGCTGGCTCCCGCCGGTGGTGGCAGGTGAGATCCGCCTTTCCGCCGCGCTCAACGAGGTGGCCGCCAGCACGCGCCAGCATCCCACGGTGCGCGCCGAGCGCGACGGTGAGGGGTGGCGCCTGCACGGAACCGGCTTCGCTGTTCCCCAGGCCCATCTCGCCACCCGCGTCCTGGTCCCCGCAGCTGTCAACGGCTCACCTGCCAATGGGGTCATCGTGGCCCTCGTCGACCCCGCCGGCGCCGGTGCCACCATCGAGCGGGCGACGACCACGGATCACCAGGTCCACCCCCACCTGTACATGGACGGGACGGCGGTCTCGGACTCCGACGTCCTGGCCGGTCCCGAGGACGGCGATGGTGCGGTGGCGTGGATGCTCGACCGGGCCCGTACCGGGCTGTGCGCCATCCAGTTGGGCGTGACCGAGGAGGCCGTCCGTCGCGCCGCGGCCTACCTCAACCAACGACATCAATTCGGTCGTCCCCTGTCCTCGTTCCAGGGCACCATGCTGCGCGCCGCCGATGCCTACATCGACACCGAGGCCATCCGTGTCACGACGTGGCAGGCGGCCTGGCGCATCGACGAAGGCTTGGCCGCCACCGAAGCGGTAGCGGTCGCCCACTGGTGGGCATCGGAGGCCGGCCAGCGTGTCGTCCACGCCACCCAGCACCTCCACGGCGGCCTCGGGGCCGACATCTCGTACCCGATCCACCGCTATTTCCTATGGGGAAAGCAGATCGAGCTCATGCTCCAGGGCCCGAGTGCGGAGCTGGCCCGTCTGGGTTCGTTGCTGGCCACCCGACTGCGCACGGCGTCGTCGGCCGTCGGGATGGAGGGACCGTGAGCCCGGTGCGCGCCGATACGCTGCGCTTCGAGGAGATCAGCGTGGGCGACACGTTGCCCGAACTGACCATCCCGCTGACCCGGACCCTGATCGTGGCCACGGCCATCGCCTCGCGCGACTACCAGGACGTCCACCACGACCCGGGATTGGCGGTCGAGCGGGGGTCACCCGATATCTTCATGAACATCCTCACCACCAACGGGTTCGTGGGGCGCTTCGTCACCGACTGGGCCGGCCCCGGCGCGCGCACCGAGTCGGTGTCGATCCGCCTGGGTGCACCCAACTATCCCGGTGACGCCATGACGCTCATGGGAACGGTCACCGCCACCGAGGTCCCGCCGCAGCGCAGCGACGGCCGGGGTGTGGTGGAGGTGACGGTGCGAGGCGCGAACGGCCTGGGTGACCACGTGACCGGGACGGTGCGGCTCTCGGTCCCCCGTGACGGTGTGGGCACTCCATGAGGTCGGTGTCGTGAGCGCGAGGTCCCCCCGTCGTCACAGCTTCGCGGGTACCACTGCCATCAGTGGCATCGGCGCCACGGAATTCTCGAAGGACTCGGGCCGCAGCGAGCTCCGTCTCGCCACCGAGGCGGTCCGCAGCGCACTCGACGACGCCGGCATCGCGCCGTCCGAGGTGGACGGCCTCGTTACCTTCGCGGCGGACACCAACCCCGAGATCGAGGTGGCCCGGACCCTCGGCATGGGAGACCTCACCTTCTTCAGCCGGATCCACTACGGCGGCGGTGCGGCCTGTGCCACCGTCCACCAGGCCGCCATGGCGGTCGCCGCCGGCGTGGCGGATGTCGTGGTGTGTTACCGGGCCTTCAACGAACGTTCGGGCAACCGATTCGGGACCGGCGTCCAAGGCCGGGCCCCCGTCGCCAACGCCGAGAACGCCCACTTCTCGTGGTACGCGCCCCAGGGCCTGCTCACCCCGGCGTCGTGGGTGGCGATGTTCGCCCAGCGCTATCTCTACGCCACCGGTGCCACCACCGAGGATTTCGGCCGCGTGGCTGTCGCCGACCGCGCCTTCGCGGCGACCAACCCTGCGGCCTGGTTCTACGGCAAGCCCGTCACCTTGGAGGACCACCAGGCGTCGCGCTGGATCGTGGAGCCGCTGCGCCTCCTCGACTGCTGTCAGGAGTCCGACGGGGGCCAGGCCATCGTCGTGACGAGCCTCGAGCGTGCCCGGGATGGTGCCCGACCGCCGGCTGTCATCGAGGGGGCGGCCCAGGGCTCGGGATCCCAGCAGGACATGATGACGTCGTACTACCGCGACGACATGACCCGTCTTCCCGAGATGGGCGTGGTGGCCCGCCAGTTGTGGGAGACCTCGGGTCTGGGCCCCGACGACATGCAGTGCGCGGTCCTCTACGACCACTTCACGCCCTTCGTCCTCTACCAGCTCGAGGAGCTCGGCTTCTGCGACTGGGGCGAGGCCAAGGAGTTCCTGCGCGACGGCCACATCGGCCCCGGTGGGAAGCTGCCCACCAATACCCACGGTGGCCAGTTGGGTGAGGCCTACATCCACGGGATGAACGGCATCGCCGAAGGGGTCCGCCAGGTACGGGGCTCTGCGGTGAACCAGGTCCAGGGGACCGAGCACGTCGTCGTCACCGCCGGTACCGGTGTCCCCACGAGCGGGCTGGTCCTCGGGGTCGACCGCCGCTGACGCGCCGTCTCCCCCCGACCGTTGTCGAAGCCCGGGAGTGGCGGTAGAAAGACTCCGGTGACCGACCGCATCGACTACGACGAATTCGGGTTGTTCCACGAGAATGCCGAGGAGCACGGCCTCGCCTACGAAGGACCTCCGGTCGTCCGGCGCGTCGGTGTCGAGGTGGCGCCGGGTCGCAAGCTGAGTGCCCTCGTCTGGGGTGACGACGAGCCCGAGTTGGTGTTCTTGCACGGGGGTGCACAGAATGCTCACACGTGGGACACCGTCGCCCTTGCTCTTCATCGCCCCCTGGTCGCCATCGATCTGCCGGGACACGGCCATTCCGACGGACCCGGGAAGCGTCCCCAAGGCCATCTGAGCGCGGACGGAAACGCCGACGATGCCGCCGCCGCCATCCGCCGGCTTGCGCCCGCCGCCAAAGCGGTGATCGGCATGTCTCTTGGGGGGCTCACGACGATCGCGTTGGCCGCCCAGGCACCCGAGCTCGTCCGCGCCGTCATCCTCGTCGACGTCCTCCCCGGACTCAAAGGAGCGCGATCGAAGCACATCGTCGACTTCGTCAACGGCCCTCCGACCTTCGCCAGCTTCGACGAACTGTTGGAGTGGACCGTGCAATTCAACCCGACCCGGTCCCCCTCGTCGCTTCGCCGCGGCATCCTCCACAACGCCGAACAGCAGTCCGACGGGACCTGGGTGTGGCGGTGGGCTCGGCATCGCCTCGCGGGACAACCGATGGCCTCAGGCCCGGATGCCGGTGACGCCGACGGCGTCACCGCTGAAGACGCCAGTGATGCATTGTTCGAAGGATTGTGGGAGTCGGTGGTGTCGATCACCGTTCCCGTTCTCTTGGTCCGGGGCATGCGGCCCGACTCCGTCCTCGGTGACGAGGACGAGGCCGAGCTACGCCGGCGCCTGCCCTCGGCCCGGGTCGTCCACGTCGAAGAGGCCGGCCACAGCATCCAAGGGGACAGACCCCTCGAGCTGGCCGCGCTCATCGAGGACTTCGTCTTCGGGACCTGACCCCGGTGCCCAGCAAGCGCCGACACGCCATGTCCGAACGCCCCGCGGTCACCATGTCGCCTTGACGGTCAGCAATTCGACCAAAGTGTTCCCTGGCCCGAAGCGCTCTTCGGCTCAAAGCCGGTGATCGAGCAGGACATCGGTCCGTGCCGCCATGTTGTCTGGCTCCTCGGGGGAGGCACCCTCGTCGGCCTCCACCGGTTCCCGAACCCGTCGAGCACCGATCCCTTCACGAGTATCGACGCGGGCTCGACCACCTGGCCTTCGCCTGGGCCAATCGCGCCGAGCTGGCTTCTTGGGAAGCCCGTCTGAACGACCTCGGTGTCAAGAACGACCTCGGTGTCAAGAACGGGTGGCATCGTCGATGTGGCGTACGGGTCGGGTCTGTCTTTCGGTGACCCCGACAACATCGCCCTCGAGTTTTTCGGCCCTCGGAGCTAGCGCCACGTTCGGTGCCGCCGCCCGAGGCCAAGGGTGTGCGGGGCCTGGAACAGGGTCGGGGGTTCTCGCAGCCGAGTCGGGGACACGTGAGGGTCATCCCTGATTGTGGGATGTGGGTGCATCGCACACCATGGACCGATGCCCATCGCACCCGAGATCCCCGGTGCCGCCAATTCGCCCGGTCGCGGGGGTACTGTCGTGCGATTCCGACGCGGAGCCAAATGCCGTCCTCCCCGTGCAGCGCATCCGATGGGCGAGGACATCGGGTCTTTTGTCGTCGACATGACCAACGGCCCGAGATTGCACCGTGAGGGTTGAGCGGACGCGGTGACAGCTGCGACGCAATTGATGGACAACGCCGGAGGCATCCGATGAGCGCCATGACGCTTCCCGACACATCGCCGGTGCGGGGCGCCGGTAGCCCATGGGCCGTGGAGACCCACGGGCTGACCAAGCGCTTCGGGGAGAACGTCGCTGTGAACGGCGTCGAGCTCCTCATCCCTCGGGGTTGCGCCTTCGGCTATCTCGGCCCCAACGGAGCGGGCAAGACCACGCTCATCCGGGTGCTGTTGGGACTGACCCACGCCGATGCGGGCACCATGTCGCTGCTCGGCTACCCCGTGCCCTCGCAGCGTGCCAAGGCCTTGGCCCGGGTGGGAGCCATCGTCGACGAGCCGCGCTTTCATGGCCATCTGACCGGACGTCAGAACCTCCAGCTCCTGGCCGCGGCGCGCGAACCCGCGGCGAGAGACCGCATCGGGCCGGCCATGGAACGCGTGGGGATCCTCCATCGCGCCGATGACCGGGTGAGCAAGTACTCCATGGGCATGCGCCAACGCCTGGGTGTGGCGGCCTGTCTCCTCGGGGACCCCCAGCTGCTCATCCTGGACGAGCCTATGAACGGGCTCGATCCCGCCGGCATGCACGAGATGCGCGACATGATCCTCTCGCTCGTGGCCGAGGGCCGCACCGTGGTCCTGTCGTCGCACCTCCTCGACGAGGTGGAGCGGACCTGTGACGCTGTGGCCATCGTGGACCGGGGCCAGATCATCAGACAGGGGCCCATCTCCGAGTTGCTGGCTGGCGCCTCGATGGCGGTGCAGGTCGAGTGCTCCGAGCCCGATAGGGCCCGGGCCCTGCTCGAGGCCACCACCCTCGGGGCCGGCATCGAGGTGGGGACCCTCGGACTGGGCATCACCATGCCCGCCGGTACCGGGCGCGACGCCATCGCCGAGATCAACCGGGTGCTCGTGCAAAGCGGCATCTCGGTGTACCGGCTCCAAGAGATCCAAGCCTCGCTCGAGGCCTGGTTCTTACAGGTCACCAGCCGACTGGGGGCAACGGAATGACGATGGTCAGCGACACCGCCCCAGCGCCGGTGACCGCCCCCCGGGGGGCGAGGCGCGACCACCGGGGCTCGTGGATTCCCACAGGGTCCATGATCGCCACGAGGTGCATGGAGCTGCGCAAACGCCGGGGGCTCATGGCCGCGCTCATGCTCGTCACCATCGGCATCCCGACCGTCTTTCTCGTCATCAGGCTGCTGCTGCATGCCTTTGCGCCGCACTCTTACGGACCTGCGGGTGGATATGACGTCTTCACGGGCCTCGTGGCGGGGGTGTTGTACGTCTTCGGGTTTATCGTGGCCGCCACCCTGGGCGCCACGGCGGGATCCATCGACCTCACCGAAGGGATGTTCCGGCACCTGGTGGTGACCGGACGAAGCCGATTGGCGATCTACCTGGCCCGCATCCCCGCCGGGTTGGCCATCATCGTCCCCTTGGTCGCCATCGGTTTCACAGTGGTGTGCGCGGTGTGTGTGTTCGCCGCCCCCACCCGGCTCAACTTCCAAGGCGCGTACGTCCCCACCGGTCTGTCGCAAGCCGGCCTCGAGAGCTGGGCGGCCGACCACGCGGACCAAGTCATCTGCGACTTCAACTTCAACTTCAACGGCGCACCGTCGACTCAGGTCGGTGCGGTGCTCAACAGCATCCCGTGCGGCAACGGCCCCAACGGCGGCCCCGGTCCGGGGGGGGTGATCGTGAAGGGCCCCTCTGGGTCCGCGGTCCCCGTGCAACCCTCACAGGCCCAGGTAAAGGACGTGGCCCGCCTGATCGCTGGGCGTGATTACTCGGCCTACTCCAAGACCTTCTTGTACCCGTCGACTTCGTTGATGATCAAAACCGGGTTGTGGATCGAGCTCGAGGCCATCGTGGGGTTCATGGTCGGCCTCGGGCTCGGGTCGCTGTTGGGACAGCGCACCGTGGCGGTGATCTTGATGATCGTCCTCGAGATCGTCCTCACACCGATCCTGTCGCGGGCCCACATCGCCCATCTGATCAATCTCCAGCGTGGGGTGGTCGGCCTGGCCGTGGCCCATCTCGAACCGTCCGGCCTGGGTTTCGTGTTCGGCGGCGGCGGAGGCCCGGACGGGGGACGAGGCACATCACTGCTGGTGCCCGAGACGACAACGGTGGCGGTGTGCGTCGTCATCGCCTGGCTGGTGGTGTGGACCGTCCTGGGCGCGTGGCGCATGATGACGAGGGACACCTGAGCGACACAGTTCTCTTGGCCGTGAGCCTGGTGCGCACCTCACCGGAATATGCGCGGCCACCTGCAGGTTGTGCCCAACGATGGGTGCATCGACGGTGAAGAGCAGCGGTGCGGTGCGACCACCCATGGCGCTGTCGGTTCTCGACCTGGCCGTGGTGACCGAAGGGTCCGGCATCGGTCGTGCCCTCGAGGAGTCCATCGAGCTCGCCCGAGCGGTGGAAGCCCTCGGTTACCGTCGCTTCTGGGTCGCCGAGCATCACAACATGCCGGGCATCGCCAGCTCGGCGACGGCGGTCCTGATCGGCGCCGTGGCGGCGGCCACGACCTCGATCCGAGTTGGTTCGGGAGGGATCATGCTGCCGAATCACGCCCCGCTCCTCGTGGCCGAACAGTTCGGCACGCTCGAAGCGCTGTATCCGGGACGGATCGACCTCGGCATCGGACGGGCGCCGGGCACCGATCAGGTGACCGCCCTGGCCTTACGCCGCTCGTCCGAGGCACTCAACGCGGACGACTTCCCCCAACAACTCGGCGAGCTCCGGGCCTTTTTCACCGGCGGGTTTCCCGACACCCACCCGTTTCGTGCCATCACCGCTGTCCCCGGGTACGGAGACCAACCCGAGCTCTGGTTGCTCGGGTCGAGCGGGTTCAGCGCCCAGCTGGCGGGGCTGCTGGGCCTCCCGTTCTCATTCGCCCATCACTTCAGCGCCGGGAACACCTTGCCTGCGCTGGAGCTCTACCGATCGAGCTTTCGCCCCTCGCCTACTTTGTCCAAGCCCCGGGCCATGGTGGCCGTCTCGGTCATCTGTGCCGACACTGACGAAGAGGCCCAGTTCTTGGCGGGGCCCTCGAGGTTGGCCTTCGTCCGGTTGCGCTCGGGGCGACCGGGACGGCTTCCGAGCCCCCAAGAGGCGGCCGGTCACGACTACTCCCCGTCGGAGCGGCTCATGCTCGACTCGAGGACCCGAGGGCAGATCGTCGGAGACCCCGAGACCGTCCACCTCGGGCTCGAGACCCTCAGACGCGAGACCCAGGCCGACGAACTGATGATCACGGCCATGATCCATGACTACCGCCACCGCGTCCGGTCCTACGAGCTCGTGGCGGCCGTCGCGGCCGAAGCGGCGGCCTGAGCCCAACGGCCTGAACATTCAGCGTCGGGCGACCGCTTCCTCGAGCGCGTCGACATCCGCATTCTCGAGCGGCCGGTAGCCCGCTTCGGCGTCACGGCCGGGTCGCCACCACACCGGGTCCGAGCTGTTCCACCGCTGCACTCGCAGTGTCCGCACGAGCACCTTGGAGGTGGCGGTGATGGGGAGCTCACGACAGACCCGGACAAAGCGCGGCGCCCACTTCGTCCCCAGGTCGCTCTGGGTCTCGAGGAACGTCGCGAATTCCCCCGGCTCGAACACGGCTCCGGGTCGGAGCTGTATCGCCGTCATCACCTGATCGCCCACATCGGGGTCGGGCACGGCGTACACCGCGGCCAACACCACGTCGGGATGGCGCTCCATGATGCGCGCCACCGGGGCGGCCGCAAAGTTCTCCCCGTCGACGCGCAACCAGTCGTCGGATCGCCCAGCGAAGTAGAAGAAGCCCGCCTCGTCGCGATAGGCGAGGTCCCCGGTCCAGTACCACCCGTTGCGAAGCCGAGCCACCTCCGCCTCGTCGTTGTGCCAGTAACCCTCGAACCCGCTGGCTCCGCTCATAGAGACGAGCTCGCCGACGGCCTCCTCGGAGTTGACGATCACGCCGTCGGCGTCGAAGCGCGCCACCGGACACTCCTGACCGGTCTCGGGGTCGACGACCATCGTCCCTTCCGGGGCCCGTCCGAGCGCCCCCCTGGGCGTGTCGGGTGTCCGTTGCACCGTGGCACCGCCCTCGGTGGACCCGTAGCTGTCGACGACCAGGCACCCGAAACGTTCGCCGAATGCGACGATGTCGGCTTCGGCGCCTTCGTTCCCGAACACCCGGACCAAGGTGTTCTCGCCGTCGTCGGGTTGCTCGGGCGTGGCCAGGATGTACGACAGGGGCTTGCCCACGTAGTTGAAGTAGGTGACGCCGTGGTGACGGACATCGGCCAAGAAGCCCGATGCCGAGAACCGGCCCCCGGAGGGGAGCGCGATCGTCGCTCCTGCCGCGACGGTGGGGGAGAGGCCGGCCATGAGCGCGTTGGAGTGGAACAGGGGCATCGACACGTAACAGACATCCTCTGCGGTGAGCGAGAACATCTGGGCCACGATGATCCCGATGCGCGCCAGGCGTCCCTGGGTGCAACGGCACGCCTTGGGTGCGCCCGACGTGCCCGAGGTGAAGATCAGATGGCCGAGGCTGTCTTCGTCGACGCCGAAGGCCGAGGGGTCGGGGAGCGGTGCCCCGGTGTAGGTGGCCAGCTCGGCGCGGTAGCTGTCGTCGTCGATGACGAGGACCCGGGGGCTCGTCGCGCCCACGGTGCCGATCCCGAGCCCGAGGTCGAGCCCGTCCACGAGGGGAAGATGGGCCCGGTCGGTGACCAGGAGCTGGCACTCGGTGTGGGCCAGGTCGCGGGCCAGGTCCTCTCCTCGATGGGTGGAGTTCCCCCCGACGACGACCGCCCCCACCAAGGCCGCCCCGCCCAGCCACAGGACGTGCTCGGGGACGTTGTCGAGGAGGGTGGCGACGTGGAAGGGGCCCCCGGCCCGTCGCTCGGTCAGGAGCGCAGCTCGAGCCCCCGCTCCGGACACGATCTCGTCCCAGGACCAGCGCTCGTCCCCGACCGCCATCCCGGGCCGACCGTCACCGGCCCGAGCGAGGAGCAATTCGGCGATGGTGTCCATGGTGGGGGCCGTCCTCGGTCGAGCGCTCAGGTCACGAGACCCTGGTCAGGGCCCCTGTGGCCGGGTGTCACCGGCCCTCTCCCATTATTGGAACACGTTGCATTTTCGATAGCAAGATGGTACGTTCCGAACCGAGCGAGAGGAGCGTTTCGCTATGGAGTTCGGGATTTTCAACGCCGTGAGCCTCCTGCCCCAGTACCGCGAGGCCCACGGCGCCTCGGCCGAGCACGACCGCATCATGGACGAGCTCGCCTACATCCGGGCCGCCGACCGGGCGGGCTTCAAGTACTCCTGGTCCTCCGAGCACCACTTCCTCACCGACTACTCCCACCTGTCGGCCAACGAGTCCTTCATGGCCTTCGCCGCGGCCCAGACGTCGAACATCCACCTGGGTTCGGGCATCTTCAACCTCACCCCGCCGGCCAACCACCCGGCCCGGGTGGCCGAGCGTGTGGCCATGCTCGACCACCTCTCGGAGGGTCGCTTCGAGTTCGGCACCGGTCGGGGATCGTCCACGACCGAGCAGAAGGGCTTCGGCATCGAGGACCAAGAGCTCACCCGCGAGATGGTGGCGGAGACGCTCCCCCAGATCGTCCGGATGTGGAAAGAGGAGGACTACTCCTACGACGGCAAGTTCTTCTCCATGCCCACTCGCAACGTGCTCCCCAAGCCCTACACCAACCCGCACCCGCCCCTGTGGGTGGCGGCGGGCAGCCCGGCCACCTTCGAGCTCGCCGCCCGCCAAGGCCTCGGTGTGCTCTGCTTCGCCTTCGGCAAGCCCGAAGGGTTCGCACCGCTGATCGAGAAGTACAAGAAGGAGATCCAAAACGCCGAGCCCGTCGGTGGATACGTCAACAACAACGTCATGATCACCACCCAGATGCTGTGTCTCGAAGACGGCGGCCGGGCCCGCCAGGTGTTCGAGAACATCGACTCCCACGTCCATCTTTCCCTGGTGTTCCGCTATCTCGACACCTTCCCCCGTCCTCCCGGTCTTCCGGAGTGGCCCAACCTCCTGCCGCCGTCCACGCCCGACCAGATCAACAAGAACGTCGAGAGCGGCCTCATCGCCGTGGGCGACCCCGACGAGGTGGCACGCTCGATCCAACGCTTCGCCGACACCGGCGCAGACCAGTTGAGCTTCGGCATGTTGTCGTCGTCCATGCCCATCGAGCTGTGCGAAGAGGCCGTCGACACCTTCGGCAAGCACGTCTTGCCCCAGTTCGACAAGGACCCGATCCACAGCACCACGCGCCAGCGCATCGAGCAGGTCGGCGCCTGAGCCCGTCGGCTCAGTCTTTGGCCTTCCTGGTGAGGTCGACCGGGAAGAACATCTCGTAGGGACCGTCGAAGTTCGGGAGAAAATTGGGCCGGAGCCCTTCGGGGTCGTCGTTGTGGGCCGCCATCTGTGACGGGTAGGCGGCCACGGCCAATCGCTTGCGCTCCCGGTAGCCGTCGGTGCGCACCAGCTCGGGTCGCCGGCCACGGCGCAGGTACCGGACGAGGCGGGCGGGCCGGTCGAACTGCCAGATGGGGTAGGTGAGCATCCTGACCCCCGTCCCGGCCAGGGCCCGACGCGTCGCCGCGCCGAGCAGGGCGTGATCCTCATGGGGGTCGTCCTCACCGGTGACGATCACGTCGGCCGGACGCAGCGCCGAGACGACCTCGGCGATGGCGTCGACGAGCGCCTCTTCGTTTCCCACGAGCTCGGCGTCGACGAAGGGGAGCCGTGTCACGTCGTCCTCTGACAGACCGAGCTCGCCGCACGCGGCCCGTAGCTCCGCGCTGCGTAGCGCGGTCACCTCTGCCGGATCGCCCTGTGGGGACTTGCTCCCGTCGGTGGCGACCACCAGATGCACCGGAGTGCCGGCGTCGACCTTACGCATGATGGTCGCTCCGACACCGAGCGTCTCGTCATCAGGGTGCGGAGCGAGAACCAGGCACGGCCGCCGGGCCGCGGCGTCGGTCACGTCCGTCCCGGTCCGGTACAACGCCCTGCGCACCAGCAACTTCAGCGCCGGGTGGAGCGGGTTCAGTGCGTCCTCGACGAACACGCGTGCAGACCGGCTGAACACGGGGCGAGACATTATCGGGCGCCACTCGCGGAGCCCCCAATGTTCCGGATGTCGCGGCGACAGACGAACTAGCCTCATCCCCGGTCACCTGTGCGTCAGTGCGGGGGGCTCAAGTGTCGTCGCCTGAGGCGGGTCCTCGTTGGTGCCGGCGCTTGGTCGGGTCGCCGCTGCTGTGTCACCCTCGGCCCCCCCGGGGTCGGCACTGCGGCGGCGGTCCCGGCGCACCGCACGACGGGCGACCGGCTCGAGCGCAGCGCCGTCTCGACGGCGCCGAGAGTGCACGCCATCAGACGCGTCGCACGCCACGCGTGCGGAGATCGGGATCAGCACCGCGCCACATCGATGCACGCGATCAAGACAACGTCGCACCACGCACGCGATCAAGAGAAGGCGTGGGCGACCTCTCCGGTCGTCGCCAACTTCGCCACCAACGAGAGGGTGTGGCGCGTCAACTCGTCGGCGTATTCGCGAGGGACGCCGCACACCGCGTCGCTGGCCACGACCACCCGGTACCCGAGGTTCACGGCTTCGATGGCGAGCCCGATGATGCCGAGGTTCAGTGACACCCCCGTAGCCACCACGGTCGAGACCCCGAGCGCCCGCAGGGTGGGATCGAGGGTCGTGCCGGTGAACGGTGACACGCCGTGCGAACGATGCGACACCAGATCGGTGGGCTCGGCCCCGAGCTCGGGGACGAGCTCGACCGCGGCGGTGCCGTCCACCAGATGCTCGGGCCGGCGCAGCATGGCCGCGATGAGCGGCGCGTTGGCGGGCGAACCGCGTCGATCGCGACGGAACCCCGCGGTGCAGTGGACCACCGGGACCCCGGCCGCGCGCGCCGCGCCGAGCAGACGAGCCGTGTTGGCGACGAGGCCGGTCTCGGCCGCGGCCGCGGCGAGCTCGGGGAAGCTCGAAAGGTCGCCAACCACGCCGCGCTGGATCTCCATCGTGAGCACCGCGGCGTGACCGGGGGCGACGAGATCGGCGAGCGTGACAGGCACGGTCAGAACCGCAACGGTTCGCGCCGAAGCGGCGCGGTCAACCGACCGGTGACTGCGACGTGACGATGACGTTGGCCCACTGGTAGTCGGGCTTGCCGCTCGGTGAGCGCTCGATCTTGTCC
>DATKQM010000015.1:0-18917 GCA_035532735.1 Acidimicrobiales bacterium
ACCAGAGAAAGGAGGTGGTCCAACTGAGTGGATATCAACTAGGGACCCTGGAGGTGGCTGGCCGCTGAGGCGGCTCGCTGGACCACCTGGCGAATTCCAGCCAGTTACCCGCTGAGCACCCCGGTCGGGAAGTCGTCCCACCCGACGAGGTACGGGGCCTCGGTGCCTTTCCAGCTACAACTCGATCGAGGGGCGTCCGCAAGGGCGCCCCTCGATCATTTCCTCGAGCAATTGTCTGTCGCGAGCCACTGCCGGTCGGTTGCCGGGGCCGCTGGGATACTCGACGCCGGCGGGGGGTCGGCTGCTACCATCTTTCGAGCGTTCGGTGGATCACGCAGGCCGTTCGTCGTTGTCGGTTGACGTTCGTGTCTCCCGCAAGTGTTCGTGCGTGGAGAAGCGAGGTACGGCAATGGCCGAGGGCACGGTGAAGTGGTTCAACGCAACGAAGGGGTACGGGTTCGTCACGCCTGACGACGGTTCGCCCGACGTCTTCGTCCACTTCTCGGCAATCGATGGCACCGGCTACCGCGAGCTCATCGAAGGCGAGCGCGTGGAATTCGAGCAGACCCAGGGCCAGAAGGGCCCGCAGGCCACCAAGGTCCGCAAGCTCTAACAGAGCCGAAGCCAACGCGGGGCAGCCATCGGCTGCCCCGCGTTGTCGCGTCCGGGCTCATGTGCAGGAGCAGGAGCAGGAGCAGGAGCGGGAGCAGGAGCAGGAGCGGGAGCAGGAGCGGGAGCAACGGACCCGGTGGGCGCCGACCTCGCCCACCGGGTCCCCGGTGCCCCGGCTGCGGAGCCTCGAGCGCCAGCAAGTAGGTTCGGTGCGTGGTGTTGCCTCTCAACGGACGAGTGCCGGAGGGCATCGACCCCTCCGACATCCCCGCCCACGTGGCGTGTGTGATGGACGGCAACGGTCGGTGGGCGAGCCAACGAGGCCTCCCCCGGACCGAGGGCCACGCCGCGGGGGAAGAGGCGCTCCTCGACACCGTCAACGGGGCTCTCGACCTCGGGATCCGGTGGCTGACGATGTTCGCCTTCTCGACCGAGAACTGGCGGCGTCCGGCCGACGAGGTCCGGTACCTCATGGGGTTCAACGAGTCACTCCTCATGCGTCGGCGCGACGAGTTGCACGACAAGGGCGTCCAGATCCTCTTCGCGGGCCGCCGGGACTGGCGCGTCCCGCGCCGGGTCCTGCGACGGATGGACGAGTCGATCGCGCTCACGAAAGACAACCGGCGGATGACGCTCACCATGGCGTTCAACTACGGCGGTCGGGCCGAGATCGTGGACGCGGTGCGGGCCCTGGTGGCCGAAGGCGTGGTCGCCAACAAGATCGACGAGCGGGCCATCCGGTCGCATCTCTACTACCCCGATCAGCCCGACCCCGACCTCGTCATCCGGACGTCGGGCGAGTACCGGATCTCGAACTTCTTGTTGTGGCAGCTGGCCTATTCGGAGCTGGTGTTCACCGACGTCTTGTGGCCCGACTTCCGTCGGGAGCAGCTCTTCGAGGCCGTCACCGAGTACCAGGGCCGCGAGCGACGGTTCGGTCGGGTCAAGACATGAGGATCGCGGCTGTCATCCTCGGCGTCGCGTTGTTCGGTGGGTTGGTGGTGCTCGCCATCGCCGGGGTGACCGCCGCTACCGCCGTGATCATCACGGCCGGGGCCGTCGTCCTCATGATCGGCCTCGGCAACGCCGTGGGGGGGCGTCACACACCGAACCGTTCCCCCTATCCGACCCAAGACTCAGCCACAGACGTCACGGACACCGGCGTCACCGACGCGGGGTCGGGCGGGGCGGGCGAGGCCGAGGACGCGGGGCGGTGAGCCTCTATCGCGACGAGGGTGTGGTGCTGCGGACCATCCGGCTGGGAGAAGCCGATCGGATCGTCACCTTGATCACGAAGGCCCATGGCAAGGTGCGGGCCGTCGCCAAGGGG
The DNA here is from genome assembly GCA_035532735.1 of Acidimicrobiales bacterium. Lineage (GTDB taxonomy): Bacteria > Actinomycetota > Acidimicrobiia > Acidimicrobiales > UBA8190 > Chersky-840. Next base: position 1,943 of record DATKQM010000015.1, read on the forward strand.
GTCCGGCGGACCAAGTCGAAGTTCGGTGCCCGTCTCGAACCGCTCAGTCACGTCACGCTGCTGTGCTGGCAGGGCCGGGAGCTCGACATCGTCAACCAGGCCGAGGTGACCGACACCTTCCGGGCCGTGCGCGAGGACCTCGGCCGCATGTCCAAGGCCTACACCGTGCTCGAGGTCACCGACCAGCTCTCCCAGGAGCGTCACGCCAATCCCCGGCTCTACGACATGGTGGTGGGAGCACTGCGCGCCCTCGACGCCCACGACGCCCCGCTGCTGGTGCCCGCCTTCTGCTTGAAGGTCCTGGCCCTCGAAGGATCGTCACCTGTCGTCGACCAGTGCGTGTCGTGCGGCGAGCGCGACGGGCTCGTGGCCTTCGACATCATCGAAGGTGGTGTGCTGTGCCGGTCGTGCCGGCGGGGTCGGTCCATCTCGCCCGATGCACTGGAACTGGTACGGCGGATCCTCGGTGGCGGCCTCGCCTCGGCGTTGGCCGAGCCCGACGGCCCGCTCGCCGGTGAGGTGACCGATCTCGCCACCGAAGCCATGGAGGCCCACCTGGACCGGCGCCTGCGCAGCGTGCGTTCGAGCCCGACGGCGTAGCGGGGACGGCGGCGGACGTGGACCAGCCTTTCGGGGTCTACGTCCACGTGCCGTTCTGCGCGTCGCGCTGTGATTACTGCGCCTTCGCCACGTGGACCGATCGCGACGGGCTCATGGCCGCCTACGCCGACGCGTGTGTGGCCGAGCTCGAAAGGGCCGTGGTCGACGAGGACCTCGCCGCGGCGACGAGTGTCTATGTCGGCGGAGGCACCCCGTCACGGCTCCCCGCCGAATTGTTGGCCCGGGTCCTCGAAGCGGTGCCCGTGACCGGCGACGCCGAGGTCACCGTCGAGTGCAACCCCGAGGACGCCTCGGCATCTCGGTTCGCCCGTTGGCGACAGGCCGGGGTCACCCGGGTGTCCTTCGGTGTCCAGTCCATGGTGCCGCACGTCCTCGAGAGCCTGGGTCGGCGCCACGGCACCACCCAGTCGGCGCGGGCGGTTGCTCAAGCCGGCGAGGCGGGCTTCGGTTCGGTCAGCGTGGACCTCATCCTGGGGGCGGCGGCCGAGACCGATGGGGATGTGGAGACCACCCTCGAGGCCGTCCTCGACCTCGAGCCCCGACCCGGGCACGTGAGTGCGTACGCCCTGACCGTCGAGCCCGGCACCGCTCTGGCGGGGGATCCGGCCCGCCATCCCGACGACGACGTCACCGCCGGTCGGTACGCGCGCCTCGACGCCGCGTTGTCGGCGGCGGGGTACCGGTGGTACGAGGTGTCGAACTGGGCCGTGCCGGGCCAGGAGTGTCGCCACAACGCCTTGTACTGGGCCCAGGGCGACTACCGGGGTATCGGGTGCGCGGCCCATTCGCATCGTGGCCGGCGCCGGTGGTGGAACATCCACACCCCGGAGCGCTACATCGAGGCGGTGCGCGCCGGGCGGACCACGACCGCGGCCGACGAGGTGCTCACCGACGAACAGCTGACGTTCGAAGGCCTCGCGCTGGCGCTGAGGACGTCGGTGGGAGTGCCTGCATCGGTGGTGCCCGACGACCCCGATCTCGACGAGCTCGTCGAGCGCCGGGGCGACCGGGCCGTGCTCACGGCACGGGGACGGTTGCTCGCCAACGAGGTGACCCTGCGGCTTCGGACCGGGTCCCCGGCGGTCCCCTGAGAACGGGGCGGTCGGGTGTGGCCGATATCCTCGACCCATGACCGAGCAGACCGGGGACGACGGCGCGCCCGATGTCGCCTCGTCCGATGGCCACCCCGACCTGGTGGAACGGATCGTCAACCTGTCCAAGCGGCGGGGATTCATCTTCCCTTCGGCCGAGATCTACGGGGGGTTCCGGTCCACCTACGACTACGGGCCCCTCGGCGTCCTTATGCTGCGCAACGTCAAGGACGCCTGGTGGCGGTCCATGGTGCAGCTGCGCGACGACGTGGTGGGGATCGACGCGGCGATCCTGTCGACGCCGAAGATCTGGGAGGCCTCGGGCCACCTCGACAACTTCACCGACCCGCTCGTCGACTGCCGGAACTGTCACGAGCGGTGGCGTGCCGACAAGATCGAGGGGATCTGCCCCAACTGTGGGTCAGCCGACCTCACCGAGCCCCGGGCCTTCAACCTCATGTTCAAGACCTTCGCCGGCCCCGTCGAGGAAGACGCCACGGTCGCCTACCTGCGCCCCGAGACCGCCCAGGGGATGTTCGTCAACTTCTTGAACGTCGTGACCACCACGCGCAAGAAGCCGCCGTTCGGGATCGCCCAGGTCGGCAAGTCCTTCCGAAACGAGATCACCCCGCAGAACTTCGTGTTCCGGACCCGCGAGTTCGAGCAGATGGAGATGGAGTACTTCGTCCCCCCCGACGAGGCCGACAAGTGGTTCCACTACTGGCTCGACGAGCGGATGCGGTGGTATCTCGACCTCGGGATCCCCGCGTCGAAGCTGCGGCTCCGTCACCACGAGGCCGACGAGCTCTCGCACTACTCGACCGCCACCGCCGATGTGGAGTTCCTTTTCCCGTGGGGATGGGACGAGCTCGAGGGCATCGCCAACCGAACCGACTTCGACCTCAAGGCCCATGCCGCGCACTCCGGTGAGAAGCTCGAGTACTTCGAGCAGTCCACCGGTGAGCGGTACGTGCCGTATGTCATCGAGCCCGCCGCGGGTGCCACCCGGACCATGATGGCCTTCTTGCTCTCGGCCTATGACGAGGACGAGATCGGCGGCGAGACCCGGACGGTGCTCCACCTCGACTCCCGGTTGGCGCCGTACCAGGTGGCCGTGCTGCCGCTGTCGAAGAAGGACGAGCTCATGCCAATGGCCCGTGAGGTCCTCGGGCTCCTCCAACCAGTGGCGGTGTGTGACTTCGACACCACCCAGTCCATCGGCCGGCGGTATCGCCGTCAGGACGAGGTGGGCACGCCGTACTGCGTCACCGTCGACTTCGACTCTCTCGAGGACGGCGCGGTCACCGTGCGAGACCGCGACACGACCGAGCAGGTGCGGGTCCCGATCGACCGCGTCGCCGAGGACATCGCCGGGCGTCTGCGCCGCTGAGGGCCCCCGCAACGGGCCGGTAGTCTCGGGGGGTCCCTGAACCGCCAGACGTGCCGGGCGCGGCACGGCCAGGAGTCCCCATGCCGTTCGTCTACGACTTCGACCATTCGCATCGCCGGCCGCCCATGGAGCTGAAGGACCTCCTTGGCGGTAAGGGGGCCAACCTGGCCGAGATGACGTCGGTGCTCCGCCTACCGGTCCCTCACGGCTTCACCATCAGCACCGACGCGTGTCGGGCCTACATGGACGGGGGATGGCCCGAGGGGCTGTCGGCCGAGGTCAAGCGGGCCCGGACACGGCTCGAGAGGAAAATGGGCAAGCACCTCGGCGACAGCGTCGACCCGCTGCTCGTGAGCGTCCGGTCGGGTGCCAAATTCTCCATGCCCGGCATGATGGACACCGTCCTCAACCTCGGGCTCAACGACCAGTCCGTCCAGGGTCTGGCCAAGCAGACCGACGACGAGCGTTTCGCCTACGACTCCTACCGGCGGTTCGTGTCGATGTACGGACGGATCGTGCTCGACCTCCCCGGCGAGCCCTTCGACACTCTCCTCGACGAGGCCAGGGAACGTTCGGGGGCCGCCACCGACGCTGATGTCCCGGTGTCGCAGCTCCAGGCGCTCGTCTTCGCCTACAAGCAGATCGTCCGCGACCACACCGGCGCGGACTTCCCCCAAGATCCCGACGCGCAGCTGCGTGGTGCCATCGAAGCCGTGTTCGGATCCTGGAACGGGCCGCGCGCCATCGCCTATCGGGACCACGAGGGCATCGCGCATGATCTGGGGACGGCGGTGAACGTCCAAGCCATGGTGTTCGGCAATCGCGACGAGCGGTCGGGGACCGGCGTGGGCTTCACTCGCGACCCTGCCACGGGTGCGAAGGGGGAGTACGGGGACTTCCTCGTCAACGCCCAGGGCGAAGACGTCGTGGCCGGGATCCGAAACACCGAGCCGCTCTCCGCCTTGAAGGACAAGTTCCCGAAGATCCACGCTGAGCTCCTCGCCATCTTCGTCCGCCTCGAGCGCCACTACCGGGACATGTGCGACACCGAGTTCACCATCGAGCAGGGCAAGCTCTGGATGCTGCAGACCCGCGTCGGCAAGCGGACCGGCCGCGCCGCGTTGCGGATGGCGGTGGAGATGACGACGGACCCCGGTATTCGGCTCACGCGCGCCGAGGCGGTGCAGCGGGTGACCGCCGAGCACCTCGACCAGGTGCTCCATCCTCAATTCGCCGGCACCGGCCAGGCCGTGCTCACCAAGGGTCTGGGCGCGTCGCCGGGCGCGGCGGTGGGACGGGTCTATCTGAGCGCCGATGATGCCGCCGCCGCGGCAGAACGGGGCGAACGGGTCATCCTGGTCCGCACCGAGACATCGCCCGAGGACGTCCACGGCATGCTCGCCTCCGAGGGCATCCTCACGGCCCGGGGCGGCCTCGTCTCGCACGCCGCCGTGGTGGCGCGGGGCTGGGGCAAGCCCGCCGTGGTGGGGGCGGAGAAGGTCCGCATCGCGGGGCGGTCGTTCACCGTCGGTTCCACCGTCGTGCACGAGGGCGACTGGATCTCTCTCGACGGCGCCGCGGGTGAGGTCGTCCTCGGTCAGGTGGAGCTGGCCGAAGCCAAGGCGTCGGCCGAGTTCGAGACACTCCTCGGTTGGGCCGACGCAATTCGCAAGGGCCGTCTCAAGGTGCGGGCCAATGCCGACAACGGGCCTGACGCCGCCAACGGCCGGCGGATGGGGGCCGAGGGCATCGGATTGTGTCGGACAGAGCACATGTTCCTCGCCGAGGACCGCCTCCCCATCGTGCGCCGCATGATCCTCGCCGAGGACGCCGCCGCCGAGGACGCCGCGCTCGAGGAGCTGCGGGTCGCCCAGCGCGCCGACTTCATCGAGATCCTCGAGGTGATGGACGGGCTGCCCGTGACGGTGCGACTCCTCGACCCACCCCTGCACGAATTCCTCCCCGACACCGGTGAGCTCGCTATCAAAGAGGCGACAGTCGGGCTCGACGCCGAGGAGCAGGCGCTCTTCGAAGCAGCCAAACAGTGGCACGAGTACAACCCCATGTTGGGCACACGAGGGGTGCGGTTGGGCGTCATCAAGCCGGGGCTCTATTCGATGCAGGTGCGCGCGCTGATGGAGGCGGCGGTCCAGCGTGTGGCCGACGGCGGCAAGCCGGTGATCGAGATCATGATCCCGCTCACGGTGACCCGCGAGGAGCTGGCGCTGGCGAGAAGCTGGGTGGAGGAGGCGGTCACCACGGCCCTGGCCGGATCGGGGCGTTCGACGCGCCGTCGACTCGAGGTCCTCATCGGCACGATGATCGAGACGCCGCGGGCTGCGTTGCGCGCCGGCGAGATCGCAGAAGAGGCGGACTTCTTCTCCTTTGGGACCAACGACCTGACCCAGATGACCTTCGGCTTCAGCCGCGACGATGTCGAGGGGCGGATGATGTCCGCCTATCTGGAGAAGGGACTGCTCAAGCACAATCCCTTCGAGACCGTGGACGCGGACGGCGTGGGTGAGCTCGTGCGCCTCGGTGTCAGCCGGGGTCGTGCCACGAGGCCCTCGCTCAAGATCGGCGTGTGCGGCGAGCACGGGGGGGATCCCGAGTCGATCACCGTGTTCGCCGAGGCGGGTTGTGACTACGTGAGTTGTTCGCCCTTCCGGGTCCCCATCGCCCGGCTTTCGGCCGCCCAGGTGGTGCTCAACAGCGAGGCCCGGCGCCCCTCGGCGACGAAGAAGCGAGCGCCAGGCCGCCAGCCCACCAAACGCGCCCCGGCCCGTAAAGCGGCCGCATCGAAGAACCGCGCCGCGTCGACGAAGAAGCGCGGACCCGTGCGAAAGGCTGTCGCCCGCAAGACCGTTGCTAGAAAGACCGGCACCGGAAGGACTGTTGCCGCCAAGAAGCGAGCGCCGGCCCGCAAAGCTGGTGCTCGAAAAGCTGGTGCTCGAAAAGCTGGCGCCCGCACGGCAGCTGCCGAGAAGCGCGCGCCGGCCCGGGCCGCCAAGCGGCCGACGACAGGGAAACGGGTGGCGCCCTCGAGGCGAACGGTGCGATCCAGGGCCAGGTAGCGGACCCGGTTCCAGATCTGGTTCCCGACGATACGACGGCGCGGTACCGTCCGGTCGTGGCCATCCTTGACGAGGACGTCGTCCGTGTGCGGGCCGCCACAGACATCGTGGCGCTCATCAGTGAACACGCCGCGCTCAAGAAGCAGGGCACGCGCTGGGTGGGCTTGTGCCCCTTCCACCAGGAGAAGACGCCGTCGTTCAGTGTCAATGCCGAGATGGGCGTCTTCCACTGCTTCGGGTGCCAACAATCGGGCGACGCCATCACATTCGTCCGCGAGATCGACCACGTCGATTTCGTCGAAGCCGTCCGACGCCTGGCCGAACGTAGCGGCATCACCATCACCGAGGACCCCACCGCCACCGCCGATCGTCAACGACGGGCCCCGCTGCACGACGCCATGGAGAAGGCCGTCGACTTCTATCACGAGCGACTCCTGTCGGCGTCGGACGCGGGGCCGGCGCGCGACTACCTCCGGTCGCGCGGCTATGACGGGGAGATCGTCCGGAAATTCCGTCTGGGATGGGCTCCCGATGATTGGGATGTCCTGGCCAAGCACCTGAAGGTCTCGGACAAGGTCCTCGCCGATTCCGGCCTCGGATTCGTCAACCGACGAGGCCGTGCCCAAGATGCGTTCCGAGCACGCGTCGTCTTCCCCATCTTCGACACGTCGGGCAAACCCATCGCCCTGGGAGGGCGCATCCTGCCCGCGCCCGTCGGCGACCCGGGTGCGACGACGGGACCGGTAGGGCCCAAGTACAAGAACTCACAAGACGGCCCGATCTACTCCAAGCGCCGCACCCTGTACGGGCTCAATTGGGCCAAGCATGATGTGATCGAGAACGGCGAGGTCATCGTGTGTGAGGGGTACACCGATGTCATCGCCTTCTTCGTGGCCGGGATGCCGCGTGCGGTGGCCACGTGCGGCACCGCCCTCGGTGAGGAGCACTTCCGGCTCCTGCGGAACTTCGCCCGGCGCGTCGTACTCGCCTACGACGCCGACGCGGCGGGCCAAGAGGGTGCGGGACGGGTCTACGAATGGGAACGTCATCACGAGGTCGACGTGGCCGTGGCCGCCCTGCCACCGGGCGCGGACCCGGCCGACCTGGCTCGCACCAATCCCGAGGCCCTGCGCGCCGCCATCGCCCAGGCCCAACCCTTCCTCGCCTTCCGGGTGGACCGGGTGCTCCAGGCCGCCGATCTGCGTTCGGCCGAGGGGCGGGCCAAAGCCGCGGAAGCGGCGCTGGCCGTGATCGCCGAGCATCCCAACGAGCTCGTGCGCGACCAGTACCTCATGCTCGTCGCAGATCGTTGCCGACTCGAACCCGATGCCCTGCGGGCGCTGGCGGGCCGAGTGGCGGACCGGGCCCGGACCGCACCAGGGGAGACCAACGGCTCGCGACCCCGACGTGGAGAGGCCGACGGGTCGAGACGAGGCGCCTCCGAGGGGCGGTCCTCGTCCCCGGCTCCTCGACGGGGCGGTGCCGACATCTCCCGACCGGGCCTCGAAGCGCTGCGCCTGGCCGTCCACCGGCCCGAGCGGGTCTCAGACCGGTTGGAGGCTGTTCTATTTCCCGACGAGTTGCAGCGTGCGGCCTTCGAGGCCCTCACCGGGTCAGACGACCTCCACCACGCCGTCGAGACTGCCGAGGACCACGATCCTCGGGTGGCGAGCCTCCTCAGGCGTCTCGCAGTTGAGGAACCGGTCACCGATGCCGATGACGTGGTGGTGACTCTCGTGCGCAACGCCTCGCGCCGGGCCCTCGCCGTCGCCGAAGCCCAGGTCCGCCTGTCTCCGAACACGGTGGGCACGGTCGCGCCCGTCATCGCGCGAGTACGCCATGACCTCGATGAACTTGACGACTCCGATCGGTGCCTCGCAGCCGCGGACCGGTTGCTAGCCTGGCTCGTCGGAAGGGACGACACGAATGAGTGAGGTTCACCAGCCGGCCGGATCGCTCCGTCCACCTCCCGAAGGTGTGGCGGTCGAAGGCTTCGAGACGTTGCTCTCGGTCGGTCGTCGGCGCGGGTACCTCACCCAGGACGATCTCATCCTCGTGCTCCAAGCGGTGGAGCTCACACACGACGTCATCGAAGACGTGGTGGCGCGCGTCCGCGAAGAAGGCATCGAGTACGTCGAGCAGACGGGCAACGGCGCCGCGCCGGTCGTGCTCGAAGAAGCGGTGGCCGAAGCGGTCGCAGAAGTCGTGGCCGAAGAAGTCGTCGAGGGACTCCCGTCCAACCTCACCGTCGTGCCCATCGTCGACCCCTCTGACGTGGATGACACCGGCGACGACGGCCCCCTCCAGCGGCTGAAGCGGCGCGCCTTCAAGCGCGAGCCCGTCGACGAGGTCATGGACCGTCAGACGCCGCGCCCCGGACGCGGTCGGATCGCCTCGTACACCTCTCCCGATCATGGTGGGGGCACCGCCGCCGACCCCGTCCACACGTATCTGAAGGAGATCGGCAAGGTCCCCTTGCTCACCGGTGAGCTCGAGGTGGAGCTGGCCAAGCGGATCGAGGCCGGGACCGAGGCCGCTGACGAGCTCGCCCTGCGCGAGGCGGCGGCGGGGTCCCGGAAGATCCCTTCCGAGGAGCGCACCCGACTGCGGATGAAGGTCCGGAAGGGACAGCAGGCCAAAGAGGCGCTCATCGAGGCGAACCTCCGACTGGTGGTCTCGATCGCCAAGCGGTACCGGAACCGGGGCCTGGCCTTCCTCGACCTCATCCAGGAAGGCAACCTAGGCTTGATGCGGGCCGTCGAGAAGTTCGACTACACCAAAGGCTTCAAGTTCTCGACCTACGCCACGTGGTGGATCCGCCAAGCCATCACCCGGGCGCTCGCGGATCAGGGTCGCACCATCCGCATCCCCGTCCACATGGTCGAGACCATCAACAAGGTGGTCCGCGTCCAGCGCCAACTCCTCCAAGAGCTCGGCCGCGAGCCCACCGTTGAAGAGATCGCCGGTCGAGTGGAGTTCCCGATCGAGCGGGTGCGCGAGATCCAGCGGATCAATCAGGACACGGTGTCGCTCGAGCAGCCCATGGGTGACGAAGAGGACTTCAGCCTGTCGGATCTCATCGAAGACCAAGGCGCCGAAGTGCCCGACGATGCCGCCACCCGCTCGATGCTCCACGAGGCGGTTCGAGACGCGTTGGCTACGTTGCCCAAGCGCGAGCGCGAAGTGATGGAGCTGCGCTTCGGCTTGGAGGACGGTCGGGTGCGGACCCTCGAAGAGGTCGGCAAGGCCTTCGGTGTCACCCGCGAACGGATCCGTCAGATCGAGGCGAAGACGCTCGCCAAGCTCCGCCACCCCAATGCGGCCCAACCATTGCGCGATTTCCTCGACGAGGTCTGAGAAACGTCGCTGCTATCGTTCCCCCAACCGGCGCCCGACCATGTGGAGCCATTCCGGGGTAGCTCAACTGGCAGAGCAAGCGGCTGTTAACCGCTAGGTTGAGAGTTCGAGTCTCTCCCCCGGAGCAAGATGCGCACCAGCGCCTTCCAGAGTGCTGTCGGACAGAGACGGGGCCGTAGCTCAGTGGTCAGAGCAGGGAACTCATAATTCCTGGGTCGGAGGTTCGATCCCTCCCGGCCCCACGCGCGAACGTGTCGTTGCGGAGTCGAACTGACCACCGGCGACGACACGTGCTGTGACACCGATGGGAGGGTCATGAACATCGAAGAGTTCTACGAGGCCGACGAGCGTCGACGTCGTTCCGAGGAGATCGAACTCGGCACCGAATGGCACGACCGTGACGGTGTCCGTCACGAGGTGTCGTGGGTCGCCGACACCGGTGAGCTCTACGTCATGCGGGAGCCCGCGGCGCGCATCAGCGAGGACCCCTTCGGAGACGCATTTCAAGGGACGCTCCCCGTCGATGCCGTGACCGTGGCGGTGGTGGGGTGGATCCCCACTCGCGATGGCGTGGAAGCGGTCATGGTGGGGTGGCCCGACGCCATGGCAGGCACCGACAGCTTGGTGTGGTTGGCGGGCCGTCTGCGCGACGAGGCGGTGCCCAAGGCACCCCCCGCGAGCTGAACGCGACGCTCGGGCTCATGGACAGCTCCCCGCGGGCGTTGCCCTTCGTCCTCACCGGGGCGTTGGCGCTGCTCCTCCTCGGTGGTATCGCACTGTCGTTGTGGAGCGCCCCGCCCTTCGTCGAACAGCAACTCCACGACGCGGCTCGCGCCACGATGTCGGCGTCGAGCTTCGCTCTCAAAGACACCAACTCGGTCAGCCTGCTCCACTCGACGGCGCAGTCGCCGGGCAACGGCCAAACGGTCGGCAGTGTGGTGTTCCTGGTCCTGTACCAGGCCCCTGCGTCGGTGCAGGAGACCGAGGTGGAGCCGAACGGGGCCACCGCCTCGGTGATCCTCATCGGTGACCGGCGCTTCCGGAAGTCCGGGTCGTCGTGGATCGAGCTGCCTCCGAGCGCCGGTCTCGGCGCCCGAGCCGTCGCCACGATCACAGCCCCGTTGCAAGGGGCGATCGACGCCACCCACGTCACCCGCCAGGGAGACCGCTACTCGTTCTTGCCCAGGGACCTGGACACGCTCCTGACCACGGCCCTCGGTGTCGACCCCTCTCGATTGTCCTCCCCACACCTGACCGCCGTGGTGCGCGGGGGGACGCTCACCCGTGAGACGATCACCGCCATGGTCACCAACCAACGCCTCCAGGTGGACCTGGTCTTCTCCGCCATCGGCTCGGCACCCCCGGTGATCGCCCCCCGATCAGCGTCGGTGGCGACGCCCCCGGTGAGCGGCCCGACGCCGCACTGAGGATCTGACGCCGCCGCTGAGATCTGCCCCGGGACCGGCCCCGAGGAGCCCAGGACCAGGGGCGGTCCGAGGAGGTCCGGCTGTCGGACCCCGGGGCGGGTGGATAGCATCGGGGAAACAGGTGTCACTTTGAGGAGGGGACGTGAAGGCCTACGACCGGCTGTTCATCGGTGGTGAATGGGTGACCCCCGCGGGGACCGGCACCATCGACGTGATCAACCCGACGACCGAGGAAGTCGTCGGCCGAGTTCCCGACTCCACCACGGCGGATGTCGACAAGGCGGTGGCCCTGGCGCGCGACGCGTTCGACAACGGCCCCTGGCCGCGCATGACCCCGGTCGAGCGGGCCGAGATCCTCACCAAGGTGTCCCAAGCCATTCAGGCTGACATGCAGGGCTTCGCCGAGCTCATCACCATGGAGATGGGATCTCCCGTGGCGTGGGGCACCATGGCGCAGGTCTTCGCACCCACGATGATCCTCGACTACTACGCCGGGCTGGCTTCGACCTTCCAGTTCGACGAGGTCCGCCAGGGACTGATGGGCGAAGTGCTTGTGGCCAAGGAGCCTGTCGGCGTGGTGGGGGCGATCAGCCCCTGGAACGTGCCGATGTTCATCGCCGCGGCGAAGCTCGCCCCCGCCCTCGTGGCGGGGTGCACGGTCGTGTTCAAGCCCGCGCCCGAGACGCCGCTCGACGCCTTCCGCCTGGCCGAGGTATTCGAGTCCGTCGGCCTACCCAAGGGCGTCCTCAGTGTGCTTCCCGCCGGCCGCGAGGTCGGTGAGCACCTGGTCCGTCACCCCGGGGTCAACAAGGTCTCGTTCACCGGTTCGACCGTGGCAGGCAAGAAGATCGGTGGCATCTGTGGCGAGCAGCTCAAGCGCTTCAGCCTCGAGCTCGGTGGGAAGTCGGCGGCTGTGCTCCTCGACGACGTCAACCTCGCCGAGGCCCTGCCCATGCTGCTCCCCAACGCCCTCATGAACAACGGTGAGGCCTGTATCGCCCAGACTCGGATCCTGGCCCCGCGCGACCGTTACCAGGAGGTCGTCGACGCCCTGGTCGAGTCGGTGTCGGCCATGAAGGTCGGCGACCCGCTCGACCCCACCGTCGAAGTGGGCCCCCTCGTCGCCGAGCGCCAGCGCGACCGGGTCGAGGGCTACATCAAGCTCGGCCAGGAAGAAGGCGCCAAGGTGGCTCTGGGCGGCGGCCGTCCGGCGGGGATGGACAAAGGCTGGTTCGTCGAGCCCACCGTCTTCGTGAACGTCGACAACTCGATGCGCATCGCCCAGGAGGAGATCTTCGGCCCGGTGCTGGCGGTCATCCCCTACGACGGCGATGCCGAGGCCATGTCCATCGCCAACGACTCGAGCTACGGACTGTGTGGGTCGGTGTGGACGAACGACCCCGAGCGCGGCCTCAAGATGGCCCGGGGTGTCCGGACCGGGACCTACATGCTCAACAGCCCCATCCCCATCGACTTCTCGACGCCGTTCGGCGGCTACAAGGACTCGGGCATGGGCCGTGAGTTCGGGCCTGACGGCCTCGAGTTGTTCCTCGAGAAGAAGTCCATCAACCTGCCGGCGGGCTTCAGCCCCTCGGTCTGAGCCAGCCCACCGGGCGTCACCCGCCTGGTGTGATCATCGGGAATTCTGATCTGGACTGCTGATCGAGACATCTGAACGGTGTTCGTGTGCTGGGGCCTTCGGGCCCCGGTGCCGCGTCCAGGGTGCGGCATCCCCGGCACCGCGTCCCCGGTGCTGTGCGTCAGCCTTGGGGGGCGGTGACCCCCATCTTCGGGGGACTCGTCGGCCACGTTGGGGTCAGAGCCCGGTAGGGGGTGGGCGCGTGGCCGGTGTCCCAGCGGTGGGCGGTGGCGTCGGGGTCAGGCCGGTGTCGGAGTCCGCCGCCGCGCACTGCTCACCCAGTGCGTGGACGAGCAGGGACTCGGGCAGGTGTTCGCTCTCGGCCAGGGTGGCCATCAGGGCCTGGTACTGCCCGGCCTCGCCTGCTGCGATCGAGGCGATGGGGAGGGCTTCACGGAGCTCGGTCACAGCTTGGGACTGCTGAGCCGCCGCCTTCTGCGGGGTGGGGGCGTGCAGGGAGGCTTTGTACAAGGTGATGGACCGCTCGACGTGCCGGCAGGCCTGGCGGGCCAGTTCGGTCCCGTTGTGACTGGCGCAGTCGGCCAGGCCGAGCCCGAGCACCGCCATCGTGCACAGCGCCAACCAGGCGCGCCCGGCGCGGAGTAGTCCATTCCGGTCCCTGCGACGTAAGCCCCGCCGCGTGGAGCGGCGACAGATCATCCGTCGAGCCAACCCGGGGCGGCGTCGAGCAGGTACCGGCTGACCGCCAGGCAGCGGTCGAAGACCTCACACAAGAGCTCCTCGCCGCCGAGGACCCGGGCCAGAGAGACCGGGTAGCGGGCCACGATCGACAACCGTCGCTCGGGCGCGTCGGTCGCCGAGGCGAAGGAGTCGATGGCCGACACCTCGAGAGGGAGGTCGATCCCGCCCACCCCGGCCAGGTCGATGGCCAATCGCAGGAGGTCCGGTCCATGGGGGAGCGGGGGGAGCCCCCAGGTGAAGGTCAGGGGGAAGTGGTACTCGTCGGGGGGCTCGGCGTCCTCGGGGAGGTCCACGACGGCGTCCTCGAACGACAACAACGTCCGGGGGTCGACCTCGAGGGCCAGGTGGAGGTCGAGGGGCCCACCGCATCCCTCTTCGGGGTGCAGGTCCACCTCCCAGGTCTGGCGCAACGAGTATGTCTCGACGAAATGGCGCTCGTCATGCACGTGGAAGCCGTGGTGGTCCGAGTGGTCCTTCAGGTCGGCGACATAGCCCGCGACGTCGATGACGGCCACAGTGACCAGAGCCTACCGGCTCTGCCGCGGCGTCCCGTCGGGGTGACCGGGTGCCGGTAGGGTCCCCGAGGTGGACGACGACCAGCTCCTGGCGCTGTGCCACCGGGCGGTCGACGCCGTGCCGGTGGCTCTTGCACCTGTCGAGGACTGGCGGCCGCGCGGCGAGCGGCCCGGGCAGTACGCCATCGACCTGCTCGCGGACCGAGCCGTCCTCGAGGTTCTCGGGGAGGCGGGGATCGGGGTGGTCTCCGAGGAGAGCGGCGTCCACCGCCCGGACTCGCCACTGGTGGCGGTCATCGATCCCGTGGACGGGTCCACGAACGCGTCCCGGGGAATCCCGTGGTACGCGTCGAGCATCGCCGTGCTCGACGACGACGGGCCCCGCGTGGCGGTCGTCGCCAACCTCGCCAACGGGTCCCGGTATCACGCCGTACGCGGGGGAGGGGCGTGGCGCGGGACGACTCGGATCGCCCCCTCGGGATGTGGAGCGCTGCGTGAGGGCATCGTGGCGATCTCGGGGATGCCCAACCGCCACCTCGGGTGGGCTCAGTTTCGGGCTTTCGGCGCGGCGGCGCTGGAGCTCTGTGCGGTGGCCGACGGCACCCTCGACGCCTTTGTGGTCGGGACCCACGCCGCGCTGGCGCCGTGGGACTACTTGGGGGCGATGCTTGTCTGCCAGGAAGCCGGGGCGGTCATCGGTGAGCTCCAAGGTCGCGAGCTCGTGACCCGGGACCACAGCGCCCGTCGGGCGGTCGTGGCGGCGGCAACGACGAGTCTCCTCGAAGAGCTCCACAAGGCCGCCACGTCGGGTACTTCGCCTGCCCCGTCGTGATGGCCAGTCGACGCCGGATCCGCCGCCAAGGTTCGCCGCGCCCGGTCCGCTTGCCCCACTACCGGGCCGACGGCCAGCCCAAGACCCGCTTCGCGTCCGAGCAGGATGCGAATCGTGCCGCCTTCAGCAGCCGTCTCGACCTCGGCGTCGACCTGGCTGTCTATGCCTGCGACATCTGCGGAGGTTGGCACCTGGGCAACAGCCCCGAACGGTGAACTCGACCACTAAGTCCCGGAGACCGGTGCCCGGGCCACGAGCGCCCAGACGCGGTGGGGTATCGCCAGCGGTTCGCCCGGGAAGTCCTCCCGGAGAAGAGCGGCGAGCTCGGCGTCGAAGTTGGCGACGGCGTCGGGAGGAAGGGAGGCGGCCACCCCGGCACTGGCGCGAATGCGCCCGCGCCACGCCTCGTGGCTGTAGGAGACGTCCACGTCGAAGGAGAACGTCTCGAGCCCTGTGAACCCCACTTCGGCCACGTCGAGGGTCCACAGCGGGTACATGCCCAACCCGCCGGCGAGAGGCCACTCGGGATTGTGCTCGAGGATGAGTACCTCGGTGGCGGCCACGACGTTTCCCGGCAAGGGGAGCCAGTCGAAATGACAGATGACCAGGGCACCGTCGGGTACCAGGACCCGGAGACACTCGGCAGCAGCAGCCGGACGATCGAACCAGTGCCAACACTGACCGGCGGTGACGACGTCGAAGGCATCGTCGGGCGAATCGATGTCCTCGGCCCGGCCCACGCCAAAGTCGACGTGGACGCCCTCGCTCGCCGCGAGCCTACGAGCTTCGAGAAGAAGGGGCTCGGAGGGGTCGATCCCCACCACCGAGGCCCCTCGCCTTGCGAACCCACGGGCCAGGGTGCCCGTGCCGGTGCCGAGGTCAAGGAGGCGTTGTCCCGAGCGGCCGATGCCCATCGTCGCCAGTCGGACGAAGAGCTCTGTCGGAAACCCGGCCCGGTGCGCGGCGTAGTCCTTTGCCGTCTTTCCGAATTCGACCCCCACGGACCCGAGTCTCGCGTGGATCGACCCCGGCGCCGTTCCGACGCGCCGTCCTCGGCGAGTCGGAGCATGACAACGCCACCATCATGACAACGCCGCCATATGGTGAACGCTTGAATCCATACGGCGCCAAGGAGGGTGTTTCCCATGACAGACCCCAAGGCGAGTCGCCCGCACATGCCCGGCTACGGCATCGCCGGCCCTGACGAGGGGCGAGGCCTGTTGCCCTGGACGTGGGCCGAGGAGCGCCTCGTGCGATCCCACGATTACTGGTTAGCGACGGTGCACCCGGACGGCGCTCCCCACGTCATGCCCGTGTGGGGAGTGTGGGAGCACCACGCCGCTTGGTTCAGCTCCAGTCCCCAGGCGCGAAAGGCGAGAAACATCTCGGCAGATCCGCGGGCGGTGATCTCGACGGACAACCCCCTGCAGCCCGTGGTCGTGGAAGGAGTGGTGCAGCGTGTGGGGGACGATCACGACATCGAGCGGTTTACGACATGGGTGAACTCCAAGTACAGCGCAGATATCGCGGTCGCCTTTTTCGCCGAGAATGCGTGCTTCCGGCTCGAGCCGCGCCGGGTCTTCAGTCTTGACGAATCTGACTTCACCGGTTCACCCACGCGCTGGCTCTTCGGGGAGGGTGATCTGTCAGGGGGAGCGACTCCTGGATGACCTCTCAGGTCGTCTTGGCGATCATCACGTGGCACGGTGAGCGATGCGCCACACTGTTGGGAACCGACCCAATAAGCCGCCGGGCGCCTTTCATGCCTCTGGATCCCACCACGATGAGGTCGGCGTCGACCGATTCCGCCACGTTGATCAACACGTCGGCGGGAGCGCCAGGAACGGCGTGTGTCGTCACCGGGATGGGCGCTACCCGCTTGGACACCTCGGTCAGCAGCTCTTCGCATGCGCTTCGCACCTCGAAAGCAGTGAAGCCGGGGTCGGGTACGGCAACAACGCCGGTATGGGCCACGGCAACCGATGTGGCTGGGTCCCTATATGCCGAGACCAAATGGAGGCTCGCTGCGCAACGCTGGGCGAGGTCGACCGCAAGCGCTACGGCCCCCGTCGCGGTGTCCGAGCCGTCAGTTCCCACAACGATCTCGCTAAACATCAAAGCTCCCTCCGACGGTCGAGTACGGCGTCGCAATAGTGACATCAACGCGTGAGACGCGCGTCCTTTCGAACCTCTTCGCCCGCACGGGCGATCCGATTGGAAGGTTCGATGAGCGCGGTACGATTGGCCCGGGACGGGCGCTTAGCTCAGCTGGTAGAGCAGCTGGCTTACAACCAGCAGGTCGGGGGTTCGAGTCCCTCAGCGCCCAC
>DATKQM010000016.1:0-2658 GCA_035532735.1 Acidimicrobiales bacterium
CGCACGGACGTCGGTGACGCCACCTTCCTGGCCGGACACACCCCGCTCATCGGCGCCATCGTTCCCGGCCTCGTCCGTTTCCAGCACGAGGACGGTTCCGAGGAACGGGTGGCCGTCCACGGAGGATTCGTCTACGTGAAGGGCGATGGCGTCTCGGTGCTGGCGCCGGTGGCCGAGATGGCGGCGGACATCGACATCGAACGCGCCCGGCGAGCCTTTGAGACAGCCCAGCACGGCGTCGCCGAGGCCACGACCCGGTCGGCCGGTGCCGGGGAGGACGATCCGGTCGCTTCCCGCGAGTTGGCCGAGGCGCAAGCGGCGTTACTGCGGGCCCAGGTCCGCATCGAGGTCGCCGGCTCCTGAGCGGACCTCGCTCGGTCGGGATTCACATAGGTAATCGGCTTCCCGATCCTGCTCGACCGACCGGTAGCGAATCAGGGTGCTACCGGGTCGGTGATCACCACCCCGGCTGCGATCACCGGGACCGGGCATTTCTGTGCGCTGCCGTCACCGCCTGCGCTCACATAGTCGCCGCCGTGAAAGCTCCGGCATCGATGAGGACCTGGATCAGTCCTAAAGCCGCGGCCCCAAGGGGTCAGGTGCGGTCCGTGTTCACGATGAGCAGGCTGCACGGGCACTGATGTGACACCTTGTTGGGAACGCTCCCGATCACAAAGCTCTTCATCCCTGCCATACCCCGGTTTCCAACCACGATGATGTCGGCGTCCACCGCATCGGCGATGCTGATGAGCGCATCAGCCGGGTCGCCCTCGGGATTGTGCACCTCGGCGGATACTCCCTCGCGTTCGGCGGCGGCAAGCAGCTTCGCGCCCACATGGTCAGCGTGGTCGCGCAGGCTGGCGCTGGTTGACTGCGCGGTGCCGGGTACGTCAGAGAAGCCCGTCGTGGCCGCGCTATGAACTGCATGAACGGCATGAACCTTGGCCCCAGTCATCTTTGCCAGCGCAAAAGCGTCTTTGACGGCGACTTCCGCACGGTCTGACCCGTCGGTGCTAACGACAATCGCTTTGTACACGGGGACTCCCCTCGCCGCCAACCGCGGAATAAGCACCGTGCGTTGAATATCCTCGACAGCGCTCTATGAGCGCTGCTCCGCGGCTTCAACCGGGTTTAACGATGGCTCCCTTGGCCGGGGAGCTCAACGCACCAGGACCAAGTTTCGCCACGCCAATTGTCGACACACCACAGCGACTGCACAAGCTCGCACCTACGGGACTGTGATTCCGATCACGACCGCGCCGCCATCTGTCGCCACGACCTGATTCGGTCCCCCGACCTCGGCTGGGTCCGGTGAACGCCCCTCGGGACCAGCAGGCTCGATCGGGCTATTCTCCGGGGCATCTCATGAGAAGGAGACCGTGATGCCCGAGTTTCCGGCGATTACGCACGTGGCGCTGACGGTGAGCGACCTCGGTCGCAGCCGCCCCTGGTACCAGCGGCTGTTCGGCTCCGATCCGGTCATTGACGAAGACACCGGTCCTTTCCACCACGTCGTCTGGCTCA
This sequence comes from Acidimicrobiales bacterium, assembly GCA_035532735.1. GTDB lineage: Bacteria > Actinomycetota > Acidimicrobiia > Acidimicrobiales > UBA8190 > Chersky-840. The sequence goes on from DATKQM010000016.1 coordinate 1,525, forward strand.
TGGGGGGCACCCTCGTCGGAATTCACGGCTTCCCGGACTTGAAGAGCGCAGAGGCCTTCGACGAGCGCCGCCCCGGCTTGGACCACCTGGCCTTCGCCTGCGCCAGCCGTTCTGAGCTCGAGGAGTGGGAGAGCCACCTGAACACGCTCGGTGTCGCTCACGGCGGGATCGTCGATGCGCCCTACGGCTCGGGCTTGTCCTTCCGTGACCCGGACAACATCGCTCTCGAATTCTTCGCTCCTCCCGGATAACGGAGAGGCGGGATCAGCCGCGACCTGCGACGATCGGTTCCGACTCAGTCAAGACTGCTCCAGAGAAATGCGGCCGAGCATCTCGACAGCTCGTCGTCGTCACACCAGCTGATGGTCCCGAGTGACGAGTGTCGACCCCAAAGAGCGAGCAGCCTGGTGGCGCGATTCCTCGTTGCAGTGGGTGATCCCGATGGATCGTCCACCTCCAGGCGTGCACCGTCGTCATCGACGACAAGGACCACATCGGCGACGTCCGGAGCGGGAAGCTCGCTCGAAAGGGCCCCGTCAACGTGGCCAGCACCCGGGGAGTGTCCGGATGCATCGAGTGTGATGTCACTCGCGCAAGGCGCGGTAACGCCTGATCCAATCGTCGTTGATGCCGTCGGCCTGGCGCCGGTGACCGGGGGTGATCGGCCGATCGGTCGGCAGCCTGAGGCCGAGGAACTGAAAGATGGCACCGACCACACCGGTCATGTCGGCGATCAGGTCTTCGTAGAGAACCTCGAAGGGCCGGACCTCACACATGGCGAACCACTGTCGCCAGGCCGATTCGTGCTCCTCGATCGTCGTGACGGAGCGCTCGATCGCCTCGACGTCGAAGTGCGGCTCTCGGGTGGGCGGCACCGGCTCCTCGTCCTGCCAGCGGTTGGTCTGCTCGGCCCGCGTCCACGACACCGCCTGGGCGAGAGTGTCCGCTCGGCGCAGACTCAGAAAGCGCGTCCGGCCGAAGCAACGGTACAGAAGCTCGAGGTCCGACGCTCCGGCGTCACCGAGGGCCCGTCGGAGCCGGGCCGTCATGTGATCCATCGTCCCCCACATGATCCTGGCCCCGAAGACGCCGTTGTCGGTGCGACCGGCGGTCACCGCGGCCCGCACGAAGTCC